>NZ_CP026101.1:3073454-3688145 GCF_002902945.1 Paraburkholderia caribensis | reverse complement strand
CAAGTTGCTATCGTTATGGTTGCGACGCGATTCCACCGGCGCTCTGGTCGCGGGATACGCGACGAGGCCCGAAGCAGCCAGGCGGAAAAGCCCCAGACGCTTGTGCCACAAGGGTTTGCGGGGTCAAGCGGGCCGGGGCGGCGTGCGGGATTCTTGGGAAGTAAGGCGAGATTCTACCGCCAAAACGGCAGGCAAAGTGAGTTATCCACAGGGTCCGATCAAACAACGCCAGCAATCGCCGCCTGTGGATCATCACCCTAAACTATTGACGACTCAGAGAAAACCGGTTTAAATAGCGGGTTCCGCGAAAACCAATTTTCGAACCTCCGGCATTTGCACTTTCAGCGATGCTCGCGCGGTTATTTCTCAACAAGTGAGAGCAACATGAAACGTACCTACCAACCTTCCGTGACGCGCCGTAAGCGCACCCATGGCTTCCGCGTTCGCATGAAGACCGCTGGTGGCCGCAAAGTCATCAACGCACGCCGCGCGAAGGGCCGCAAACGCCTCGCCATCTAAGGCAGGCAGATACGCGGTCAAGCCCAGTGCGCGCTGTGTCCGACACCCGTGACGCTGCGGGAACGGCAGACGCGCCGCATCAGAACGTCGTTCCGTTGCAGGCGTCCGCAGCCTTTCCCAAAGCCGCAAGGCTGCTAAAAACGGATGAATTTTCATCCGTTTTTCGTTTGCGCCCGTGGCGCCGGACGGCTCACTTTGTCGTGTATGCGCGGCCCACGGGCAATGAAGCGCGGCTCGGCCTCGTGATCGGCAAGAAGTACGCGCCGCGCGCGGTCACTCGCAATCTCGTGAAACGCCTCGCTCGTGAAGCGTTTCGCTTGCGTCGCGCGGAGTTTGGCGGTTGGGACGTGCTACTGCGCCTGCACGCCAAATTCGACAGGAAGGCGATGCCCAGCGGATCGTCGCCGCCGTTGAAAGCGCTGTGCCGTGGTGAAATCGATGTGCTGCTCGACAAGGCGGCGCGCGAAATCGCCCGTCGCGAAGCGCCGGCAGCATCGGCAGGACAGGCGGCCGACACGCCGCCAGCCGCGTCATGAGACCCGCGCAGTCCACACGCGCGGCTGTCCTGTGGCGCTTCTCTCCGGGCGGCGCGGTTGGGCCGCACTAGTCATGCAAACGGTACTATTCGCCTTGCTGCGTTTCTACAAGATTGCCGTGAGTCCCATGCTCGGCAACCGGTGCCGTTTTTATCCCTCCTGTTCGGATTACGCGCGCGAAGCAATCCAGTATCATGGCGCCGCGCGTGGTACTTACCTCGCCGCCAGGCGCCTGTGCCGCTGTCACCCGTTTTCGGCGGGCGGCATCGATCTTGTCCCGCCTCCAACTCCTAAGAAGCGCTGACGCGCTGTGCCATCGACACTGAGACAACGCATGGATATCAAACGCACCGTCCTATGGGTCATCTTCTTCATGTCAGCTGTCATGCTGTTCGACAACTGGCAGCGCGACCATGGACGCCCGTCGATGTTCTTCCCGAGCGCGACGCAGACCAAGACGGCAGCTCCCGCTGCGCCGGGTTCCTCGGCGGCGGGAAGCCAACCGGCCGATTTGCCGCAGACGAGCGCCGCGGCGCCCGGCTCGACGGCACCCGCTACGCAACAGGCCCAGCTGGTTTCGTTCAGCACTGACGTCTACCGCGGCCAGATCGACACGCGTGGCGGCACGCTGTCCAAGCTCACGCTGGTCAAGCCGGGCGAGGGCAAGCAGCCCGATCAGGTGATCACGCTGTTCGACCACACGGCCGATCACACGTATCTCGCGCGCACGGGCCTGCTCGGCGGCGACTTCCCGAACCACACTGACGTGTTCACGCCCGTGCCCGGTCAGGCGACCGACATGACGGGCAACACGCTGAAGCTGTCGTTCGAGTCGCCGGAAAAGGGCGGCCTGAAAGTCGTGAAGACCTACACCTTCACGCGCGGCAGCTATGTGATCGACGTCGACACGAAGATCCAGAACGTCGGCACGACGCCCGTCAAACCGACCGCATACATGGAACTCGTGCGCGACAGCCAGCCTGTCGAGACGCCGCGCTTCTCGCACACGTTCATCGGGCCGGCCGTGTACACGGAGCAGCATCACTTCCAGAAGCTGACGTTCAGCGACATCGACAAGAACAAGGAAGACTACGCAACCTCCGCCGACAATGGCTGGGTCGCGATGGTGCAGCACTATTTCGCGTCGGCGTGGATTCCGCAGCAGGGCGTCAAGCGCGATATCTACGTCGAGAAGATCGATCCGTCGCTGTATCGCGTCGGCGTCAAGCAGCCGCTGCAGACGATCGAGCCGGGCAAGACGGTCGACGTTTCCGCGCGTCTGTTCGCCGGTCCGGAAGAAGAGCGCATGCTCGAAGGCATCGCGCCGGGTCTGGAACTGGTGAAGGACTACGGCTGGGTGACGATCATCGCGAAGCCGCTGTTCTGGCTGCTCGAGAAGATCCACGGCTACGTCGGCAACTGGGGCTGGGCGATCGTGCTGCTGACGCTGCTGATCAAGGCGGTGTTCTTCCCGCTGTCGGCCGCGAGCTACAAGTCGATGGCGCGCATGAAGGAAATCACGCCGCGTATGCAGGCGCTGCGCGAGCGCTTCAAGGGCGATCCGCAGAAGATGAACGCGGCTCTGATGGAGCTGTACAAGACTGAGAAGGTGAATCCGTTCGGTGGCTGTTTGCCCGTCGTGATTCAGATTCCGGTGTTTATCTCGCTGTACTGGGTGCTGCTGTCGTCGGTGGAAATGCGCGGCGCGCCGTGGATTCTCTGGATTCACGATCTGTCGCAACAAGATCCGTATTTCATCTTGCCGGTTCTGATGGCCGTCTCGATGTTCGTTCAGACGAAACTCAACCCGACGCCCCCGGACCCCGTCCAGGCCAAGATGATGATGTTCATGCCGATCGCGTTCTCGGTCATGTTCTTCTTCTTCCCGGCGGGTCTCGTGCTGTACTACGTCGTGAACAACGTGCTGTCGATCGCGCAGCAGTACTACATCACGCGCATGATGGGGCAGAAGAAAAAGGCCGCCTGATCGAGCGCTCGGATCGGACGGGTAACCTGCCGATCCGATTCGAAGCGATAAAAAAACCGCCCGGTTTCAGCCGGGCGGTTTTTTTATGTCTGCGATTTTTTAAGTGTTGTCAGCGTCGCCGTAAAACTGCGAGATCAGTTCCTGAACCAGATAGCGATGATGCGGCGTCAATGACTCGATTTTCGACGCCAGTTCGAGCGTCTCAGGCGAAAGCGGATATTTCTCGCCACGCGCCAACGGTTTCGGAACGTTCCGCGTCGATCCCCCAGGCGAAGGCCCGTAATGCAGCCAATGCACATCGACTTCGAGCCACGCCGCGAGCGTGCGCAACTTGTCGTCAGTGGGGATCGTGCGGCCGCTCAGCCACTTGTGCACGGTTTGCGCTGACACAGGCTGATCGCCGTGATGGCGTAGATTGAAATGTAATGCGAGATCGGTCCCGCCCTTGAGTTTTTCCGGGGCGCGTCTCATCGCGAACTTGAGTCGCTCGGCAAAAGCCGCTTTTTCTTCGACGGTTGGCATCGGAAGATTGTGCAGTCCGTCGCATCGCAGGTAGACAACTGTACGCGCTACATTTCGCGTATCTGAGATTTGCCTATCTCGTCACAGCAACCCATCAGAGGCGTTCTCCAGAAGATTCCAGAATCTGCTCTGGGTTGATCTGTAGGGCCTAGACTACACGAAGAGTCCGAATTCCCCTATCTGTGGATGCAAGAATCTCTTATCTCATTCGAGATAAATCTGAAATATCTCGTTAGCCCGCAGCGGCCAGATCTGCGCGCTAACACCCGAAAGGCCCGCGTTACAATGCCAGGCGTTCAGCGCACGGCAAGTGCGCTACTTTCCTACCCCTCACTGCCCCTTCCGACATGCTCGCAACCGATTCCGATCCGATCGTCGCCATTGCCACTGCGCCCGGCCGCGGCGGGATAGGTGTGGTGCGGATTTCGTTCGGCCGGGTCGGCGAAGCGGCAGCGCGCCCAATGATGCAGGCGCTCACCGGCCAACCGCTGATGCCGCGCCACGCGAGCTACGTCCCGTTTCTTGACGAAGGCGGTAATGCGCTCGATCGCGGCATCGCGCTGTATTTTCCGGCTCCGCATTCCTACACCGGCGAGCACGTGCTCGAGTTGCAGGGGCATGGCGGCCCGATTGTGCTCCAGCTGGTGCTGCAGCGCTGCATCGATGCCGGACGCGCGTTCGGTCTGCGGCTTGCGGAGCCGGGCGAGTTCACGCGTCGCGCGTTTCTCAACGACAAGCTCGATCTGGCGCAGGCCGAGGCCGTCGCCGATCTGATCGAAGCCAGCACGGAAGCGGCCGCGCGCTCGGCTGGCCGCTCGCTGGAAGGCGCGTTTTCACGCGATATCCATGCTTTGGTCGAAGAGGTGATCACGTTGCGGATGCTCGTCGAGGCAACGCTCGACTTCCCCGAAGAGGAAATCGACTTTCTCGAAGCCGCCGACGCACGCGGCAAGCTCACGCGCATCCGCGAACGCGTCGCGCTCGTGCTGAGCGAAGCCAGGCAGGGCGCGCTGCTGCGCGAGGGCTTGTCCGTCGTGCTGGCCGGGCAACCGAACGTCGGCAAGTCGTCGCTTTTGAACGCGCTCGCGGGCGCGGAACTCGCAATCGTGACGCCGATTGCCGGCACGACCCGCGACAAGGTCGCACAGACGATACAGATCGAAGGCATCCCGCTGCATGTGATCGACACGGCGGGTCTGCGCGAAACGGAAGACGAGGTCGAGAGGATCGGTATCGAGCGGACCTGGGGTGAAATCCAGCGCGCCGATGTCGTGCTGCATCTGCTCGACGCCCGCTCGGGCATGACCGCCGACGACCATTCGATCGCCGCGCGTTTTCCGACCGGCGTGCCCGTTGTTCGCGTGCTGAATAAGACGGATCTGACGGGAATCGCATCGGGCGTGAGCGGCCTGAACGGGCCGGACGAGGGCGATTCGTGCGAGGTTCGTCTGTCCGCAAAGCGGGGCGACGGGATCGACTTGCTGCGCGGCGAACTACTGCGCATCGCGGGTTGGCAAGCCGGCGCGGAAACCGTTTATCTGGCGCGCGAGCGGCATCTGATTGCGCTTCGAGCCGCGCAAGAGCATCTGGGACTCGCCGCAGAACACGCTGATCAGAATGCGCAAGCTCTCGATCTCTTCGCAGAGGAATTGCGACTGGCTCAAGATCAGCTCAATTCGATCACTGGCGAATTCACTTCCGATGACCTGCTCGGTGTAATTTTCAGCAGGTTTTGTATCGGCAAGTAGATGTTGTTCCGATGGCCCATATGGAGGGCTTCGGATCACTTCCAAAACCTGTTTTTCGGTACACAAACCTGTACACTCCGTATTTGACGCACCCTGTGTACCGAACCCGCCAGCATGCCAAAACTTGCAACGCCGCTCAGCGAATCGCATATCCGCGCCTTGCAACCGCGCGCCACGCGCTACAGCGTCGCCGACGGCCACGGCCTCATCCTTGAAATCATGCCGACCGGAAAGAAGGTCTGGCGCTTCCGCTATACGCTCGACGGGCGTCGACAGCCGATGGTCACGATCGGCGACTATCAACTGATGTCATTGCGCGTCGCTCGAGCCAGGGCGCAGAAGTATGCGGAAATCGTGGCGCAGGGCTTGTCGCCCGTGTCCATAGCCAGACAGGACCGGGGCGCCGAGAAACGCGTCGATGTGCTGCGCGACGCCGCCGAGCTTTACCTGGCGTCGGCAATGGCCCGCAAATCGGACGAATACCGACGCACGACGCGACGCGCGCTCGACAAGGACATCCTCCCCGCGATTGGGCACAAACCAATCGCGCAGGTCACGACGGAAGATATCCAGTCGATCTGCGACGCAATCAAGAGTCGGGGCGCACCACAGATGGCACTCCACACGCGTAACGTCGCAAGGCGGCTGTTCGCGTTTCTGATCGCGCGGCAGCTCGCGAGCGTCAATCCCGCCGATGCCATCGTCGCCCGCACGATCGCGACGCAAGACAGCCGCTCGCGCGTGCTGACGGGAAGCGAGATTGGTACGTTGGTGCGTACGATCCATACGTCGAGTATTCGACGGCCTCTGAAGCTTGCGCTTCATTTGCTCGTGCTTACGATGGTCAATAAATCCGAGTTGATCGAAGCGGCGTGGCGCGAATTCGATCTCGACGCAGGTGTCTGGACGATTCCCGCCGCGCGCGCGAGCAACGGCCGCGAGCGGCGTGTCTATCTGTCGGGTCAGGCGCTGGCTATGTTGCGCGAGTTACGCGACAGCAAAAGCAGTCGCAACTTTGTCTTCCCGTCCACGCGAGGCAGCGAAGATCGACCGATTGCAAAGGGCACGCTGAATCAGGCGGTCAAAACGCTCGGGTTGCAGGGCGAACATTTCGTACTCCACGATTTCCGCCGCACAGGGTCGAGTCATCTGCGCGATTTGTTGCAATCGGCAGACAACAAGGATGCGCTTGCCGTAGCCAATGACACGGACGCTGTGCGCGAAATGCAGCTCTGGGCAGATTACGTGGACGCGCAGGCTGAAGAGCAAGCAAGTTCGCCGATGGGAACGCCCTGAACTTAGACTACCATTTATTGGTACACAGCATCGGACCATTCGGGCGCACAGGCAGGCGTGATACGCGAAGAGTCCTATCAGGCGAGGTTTTGTTCGGCTCCTTACATCAGGATGAAGAGCGTACTTTTAAGGTACACAAGACTCGCTAAAGCCGCGCAAAACCCTTATTTTGGAAGCGTTTATCGGCACGAGCGGTGGTTATAACCCACAAAATTCGGCCGGCCGAAGAATCACCCGTGCAAAACGACCGGCTCAGCGCCGTGCTCGCCAGTTGCCTCAGCGAAAGGCGCCGAGTGGACATCTGGGCCGTACCGGTCATAGTGATCGAGCCGAAGCAGCAGGCTGTCCAGAGCGCACAGCTGGATTTTGGTGAGGGAAGGTGCGTCGAGTAGCGCGTGCAGTCGCATGCGCCAGTACTCCGAAGTAAGAATCGTGCCGCCCATGCCCCCAAGCAGCGATGGCCACATGACGCGCGAAATGTGCGCAATTTCCTGATCGATCAATCGGTTCATGCCGTCCCCCGTGACGTCTCGACAAGGCCAAAGTTTTTACATCTGATGATTAACTCTAGCCGGATTTTCGCCAATCACTACCTATGCAAATAAATAGGTACCCTGCGAATCGAGTCAGAAATTGACGACATCGCATGGCTTTTAGCGTACGCATGCGCGTCGCATGACAATCGGGGGAATAGAACGATCTTTGGGCGTCAATTTGACGACACAACGCTTGCGCAATAACGAAGCGCTGCGCCAACGAGAAATTCGATCGAGAGATACGGGGCGCGCAAAAAGCTAGGCGTCATCCTCCGGAGGCTCGGGCGCGCGCGGCACCGAACCGCAAAGCGAGGTCAACGCGACGCTGACCACGACCAGTGCGGCCATGAATAGCCAGTACTCGGTCCACGAGAAAGAGAAGGCCAGCACATTAGCCTCCATCCGCTCCGGATAGTGTCCACCCGCCTAGTGATGCAGCAGGCTGCGAATCGGATGCCGCCAGTCCAACCGTCTGTGATGGTCGTCATCGTGCAGGGCCTGGCGATGCTCCTGCCAAAGTTCGTCGGAAAAGAGAAACGCGACGATGAGTAGCGGCACGACCAGAAACGCGCCCAGAATCAGATGCTCGATCACAATAACCTCCCGATCGACGAAGCAGCGACAACTTCATTGTAGGCATGCTGCCCGTCACTGCGTGTGATCCACCGCGCACACCATGTGCGCGATTCGAGTGATGCAAGTAGCGCGCCCGGCGCGGCGCATTGTGTCGATCAGAAATGCGCTCACGCTGTCGATTTCTTCCACGCGGCGGCGAGGAGTCCCGCGCCGATCAGCAGTGTGCCGCCTGTGCAGTTGACCCCGCGCTGCACGCGCGGACTGCGGATCGCGCGCCGCGCCGCCGAAGCAAGCACGGCATATCCGAGCGCATTCAAGGTTCCGAGTGCGACGAAGGTCGCTTCGAAAATCGCAATCTGCGACCACGTGGCGACTTGCGTGTCGATGAACTGCGGCACGAACGCCACGAAGAACACGATGCTTTTCGGATTCAGTGCTGTCACCGCATACGCGTGCGCGAAGATCCGGCTCGCGCGGGTCTCGCCTGTAGCCGGCGCGTCAGCCGTCGACACGGGTGCCCGCCACAGCTTGATGCCGAGATAGATCAGATACGCTGCGCCGAGCCACTTGAGCGCCGTGAAGAGCGTCGCGGACGCGGCGAGGATCACGCCGAGTCCGAGCATCGACGCCGTCATCGATGTGAGGTCGCCGAGCGCGACGCCAGCGGTCGTCACCATTGCAAAGCGACGGCCGTGGCCGAGCGCATAAGAAATTACAAGCAGCACGGTAGGTCCGGGAATCGCGACGAGGATCGCCGAGGCGATGGCAAAGGGAAGCCAGTGTGCAAGTGTCATGAGAGTCTCCTGGGAAGGGCCCGCGTTTCGGTGCGCCGCTCCTGTTCATGCGTTTTTGGGCCGGTCGATTTATCCACGAACACGGCGTTCGTGCAAGCGCCCTTTCGAGTTCGTTCAGGAACTCAGAGCGCGCGGTCCTCAGGCATCTTTTTTATTCTGCGTCCGCTTCAGATCGCATCGGGCTTTCATGAGTCGCGCGAATGACTTTGTGTGCGATGCATCAATGGCTTAATCGTTTATCGCAAACGGTTTAAAAACCTTTTAAGCGTAAACGCTGATTACGCCCGCAAAAGATTATCCAGTAAGCCTAAACGCTTTCAGCTGCAATTCGCAATCCGCCTCGTAGCTGCGTTTATTACGTCATTAGGGCGGTATCAAGTGGAGTTTTGCCGCCGTGCGACATTTCGCCGCTGTTGCGAGCGCACACAAGATGTGCTTGCCGTTCAACGGGTTTCTTCTAGATTGAAAGACGTGCTTGTTTTACGGCAGTTAAACACATAGCTAACCTGAGACGTACCCCGCAAGGAGGTAACCATGAACAAGCGAGTCGCCATTCTTTTCGCACTGGCAGGTTTATTCGCAGCTGCAGGCGCGCAGGCGCAGGACGTCGTGATCAAACCCCAGCAGACCGTGCAATTCAAGGCGAATTCCTATGGCTGCCTGTCAAAGGACAAGCTCGACGCCGTCACGCAACACGCGCAGGCGGGCGAGCAACAGCAAATGCAGGAATTCTTCTCCGGTTTTCAATGCATTTCCACGCCGGAGCATTCAGATTTTCGTGTAGTCCGCGTGGTTGGCCATGACGTTGAATTCGTCAATGCCGGCAATAGCGATACGCAAGGTCTTTGGACCAACGACCGATTCATCAAGCAATAAGCATCTAAAGTTGGATTTCACCCGACAGCAAATGTCGGGTGAATACAAACACCCCCACGAAAGCATTGCTTTCGTGTCTCGACATGGCCAGTTTTTAAGCTGGCCATCATCGTTTTTCAGCTGACCTTTAGCCTGCCATCAGCGCAGTCGAAATCGGTTCACTGATTCGATCCGCTCATCACCCGCCCCGGACGGCCTCATCGGGCTGTCATGCCGCGCCCGCATATTCGGTATCATCACGGTCCCACCTTGCAGCCAGACGCGAGCAGTGCGCGATGGCTCGAACGCGCGGACTCGGCACATATGTTGCTGCTTTCAAGGCATGCGAAAGCAGGAAGGTTGGTGCGACAGGGCTTGACGCCCCGACGTCGCGGCAATCCGGCAAATGTGTTTCATCGGCGAGACGCGCGACCGAGGCGCCACCGCTGCAAGGCAGGGGATGACCATGGCAAGGTACGCCGACTCACTATTCACTCTCCGGTCCGCATTCACGGGACCAGGTTGTAGCATGGCTCTGAAATCGACAATCTATAAGGCTGACCTCCAGATCGCGGACATGGACCGGCACTACTACGCGGACCACTCGCTGACGATCGCGCTGCACCCATCGGAAACGAACGAGCGGATGATGGTCCGCGTTGCCGCGTTCGCGCTGTTCGCGCAAGAGCGCCTCGAATTCTGCAAGGGCCTGTCGGACATCGACGAACCCGATCTGTGGGCCAAGGATCTGACAGGCGCCATCGACACATGGATCGACGTCGGCCAACCGGACGAACGCCGCATCGCAAAGGCGAGCGGGCGCGCGAATGAAGTGATCGTGATCGCATATGGCGGCCGGACTTCCGACATCTGGTGGCAAGGCGTGCGCAACAAGGTCGAACGGTTACGCAACGTGACCGTCTGGACGCTCGGCGAAAATGTCGCGCCGGCGCTGGCTGCGCTGGCCGAACGCACGATGCGCCTGCAATGCACGGTTCAGGATCACGCAGCCTGGCTGGGCAGCGAAACCGCCGACGCCGTTCCCGTCGAATGGACCGTGCTCAAGGCTCCGATGAACGCGCGTCCGGCAACGCACGGTGGCCGCTAACGGGTCGTGATCGCTCGTCCTGTGTACCAAAAAACGAGCGTTGGCGCTCAAGGGTTATCCACCGGCGGGCCTTTGAGTTCGACCATATTGCCCTCGGGATCGAACAGATACAGCGACGGTCCATAACCATCCGCGCCGTAACGTTGCGCCTCTTCGCCGATGCGCACGTCGTGCGCGGCGAACCATGTCTTCAGCGCGTCGGCGTCGAAAGGCTCGACGCGCAGGCAAACGTGATCCATGTTTCGCCCCGCGCCGGGCGCGCCGCTCTCCGGACGGTCGATCTTTCCGCCAACCTGCAACAGGTCGATCAACGAGCGTCCTGCCCGCAGCTGAATCAGCCCGATATCGCGTTGTTCCCTGTCCACCGTGCAGCCAAGCACCTCGCGATAAAACCGCGTCATCGCGTCGAGATCGGCAGCGCGGATGACGACGTGATCGATATCGAGAATCTGGAATTTCATGGCGCGGCGTCCCGTCTCTGTCGTTCGGTGAAGAACCCAGTGTAGAAGGAATTGCGCGTGCAGATGGCGGCTCGTCGGCCAGGAGGGCAAAACGTTGAGACGAAAAAAAGCCCGCTCGATTGGAGCGGGCTGAATCCATATCAGGAGGAGACATGGAGGAGACAAGAACCACTATACACGCCGACTTGATGCGACGCAATAACTTTTTAAGGGAAAACCCCAACTTTTT
This sequence comes from Paraburkholderia caribensis, assembly GCF_002902945.1. Classification (NCBI taxonomy): domain Bacteria; kingdom Pseudomonadati; phylum Pseudomonadota; class Betaproteobacteria; order Burkholderiales; family Burkholderiaceae; genus Paraburkholderia; species Paraburkholderia caribensis. The sequence continues at coordinate 3,676,978 of NZ_CP026101.1, read as the reverse complement.
CGGGGGCAGATTCTCCCAATAACTGGGAAAAATCAGCCCGCCGCGCAGCCCAAATGACACAGCAAGAAGCGGAGCGTACTGTGTGAACCTGCCCGCTAAAGTGGCAGGCATCAAAACCGTCCCCCGGGGCAAATGATGAACACATCCATCTCTCAAGCGACGCCCGTCGCGTTCGCCAACGACGACGACCGCTGGACAGCCGTCCTGAAACGCGACATGTCCGCTGACGGCGCCTTTTTCTACGGCGTTCGGACGACGGGTGTGTTCTGCCGTCCGTCGTGCGCCTCACGCCTGCCGCGCCGCGAGAACGTCGACTTCTTTGCATCGAGCGACGAAGCGCGGGCCGCCGGCTATCGCGAATGCAAGCGTTGCCAGCCGGGTGGCCTGCCGCGGGAACTCGAGATCGTGAATCGCGCCTGCGCCGCGCTCGACGCCGACCCGCAGCAACGTCTCACGCTCGCGCAACTGAGCGAAGCCGTGCACGTCAGCCCGTTTCACCTGCAGCGGCTTTTCAAGCGCGTAGTCGGCGTGTCGCCGCGGCAATATCAGGCGGCCCAGCGCGGCGCGGCATTGCGCGACGCGCTGCAACGAGGCGCCGACGTGACCCGAGCAACCGTCGACGCGGGTTTCGGCTCGCCGTCCCGGATGTACGACATGGCGGCCGCAGAGCTGGGCATGGCGCCGTCCGAATATCGGCGCAAAGGCGCGGGGCTGCGCGTCCGCTACGCGAGCGCGCAGACTTCGCTCGGCCTGGTGCTGGTCGCGACAACCGACAAGGGCATCTGCAAGATCGCCTTCGGCGACGATGAAGCATCGCTCGTCGACGACCTGCGCAGCGAATTCGCGAGCGCGGAACTGATCGATGATCCGAAACGGCTCGCGCCGTTCGTCGAGCAGATCGACGGTTATCTGCGAGGCACGCGTCAGCGTTTCGATCTGCCGCTCGATATCGCCGCCACGGCGTTCCAGCAGCGCGTGTGGGAAGCGCTACGCCGCATCCCGTACGGCGAGACGCGCAGCTACTCGCAGATCGCCGAAGCCGTCGGCGCGCCGCGCGCGGTGCGGGCCGTCGCCAATGCGTGCGCCTCGAACCCCGTCGCGCTCGCGATACCTTGCCACCGCGTCGTGCAAAAGGACGGCGCGCTGGCGGGCTATCGCTGGGGTGTCGCGCGCAAGGCAGTGCTGCTCGATACCGAGACACACCGCGAATCGCGCGACACCGGCGCGGCCATTCACTCCACCGCCGACATGGATCACGCCGCTTGAGCCGCGCATCGACCGCCACACTCGAACTCCCGTTCAAAGCTCCCTATGACTGGCCGCGCGTCCTCCGCTTCTTCGGGGGACGTGCGACGCCGGGCGTCGAAGCCGTCGAGGACGGCGTCTGGCGTCGCGCGATCGGCTGGAACGGCGACAGCGGCACGCTCAACGTCCGCAAGCATCCGCGCCGGCATTGCATCGTCGCGACCATCGACGGCGCGGCGAGCCGCCACGCGGACACGCTCGCCGCGCCCATCGCGCGCATGTTCGATCTGCACGCGGAACCCAAGGTGATCGGCGCAAGCCTCGCCAGCGATCCGTGGCTCGCGCCGCTGGTCGCCGCAGCGCCTGGCCTGCGCGTGCCCGGCGCGTGGTCCGGGTTCGAACTGGTCGTGCGGGCCATCGTTGGCCAGCAGGTCAGCGTGAAGGCAGCGACGACCATCATCGGAAGGATCGTGCAGCGCGCCGGCGAGCGCATCGACGGTCATCCGCACGAGAGCACCGCGTGGCGCTTCCCGACGCCCGCCGCGCTCGCCGCCGTCGACCTTGCGCAGATCGGCATGCCCGGCAAGCGCATCGAAGCCTTGCAAGGCTTCGCGCGCGCCGTGGCGGACGGCGACGTGCCGATCGACAGCATCGGCAGCGCGGCGTTCGATCTTCCGCAGTTGCGCGCGTCGTTGCTCGCGCTGCCCGGAATCGGGCCGTGGACGGTCGAATACGTCGCGATGCGCGCGTGGCGGGACCCCGACGCGTGGCCCGCGTGGGACCTCGTGCTGATGCAGGCAATCGCAGCGCGCGATCCGGCGCTCGTGCGTCCCAACCAGCAGCGCGCGCGCACCGACGCGTGGCGGCCGTGGCGTGCCTATGCGGCGATGCATCTGTGGAACGAAGTCGCCGATCGGGCAGGCGCCGCACGCGGCGGCTAGCGGCCTTCCGCACATATTCGTGAACGTCGTCGGTCGACTTCGCGGTCCGGTGCGGCGTACAGTGAGAGGGCGCGCAGCGGGCACTGAAGCCGGTCGCAAGCGGCGCGGGAGCGGCCTGAGGCAACGCCAAGCAGCCGTTCTGGCGAGATGTTAAAGTGCCCGCTACTGAAAATTCCGCCGAACGCTGTCGGCCGCGCGCGAGCAGCACCGCGCGGCGCATGGCGGCCGACCCTGTTCGACCCGCATCAATGCCAAACACGACACCCTCCCGCACGACCGACGCGCTACTGCACCGCCTGTCCGTGCTGACATCCGGTCCGCAGCGCGACGCGCTGACGACCGGTTTGCGCGGCATCGAGAAGGAGAGCCTGCGCGTCACTCCCGACGGCCATCTCGCGATGACGCCGCATCCGCGCGCGCTCGGCTCGGCGCTCACGCATCCTTCGCTGACCACGGACTATTCGGAAGCACTGCTCGAACTGATCACACCTGCCGAGCAGGACGCGGCAACCACGCTCGAGCGTCTCGACACGCTGCATCGCTTCGTTTATTCGGCCATCGGCGACGAGGTGCTGTGGAACAACTCGATGCCGGGCGTTCTGCCCGAAGACGACGAGATTCCGATCGCGGACTATGGCACGTCCAACATCGGCAAGCTGAAGTATGTGTACCGCGTCGGGCTCGCGCTGCGCTACGGACGCACGATGCAATGTATCGCAGGCATCCACTACAACTATTCGTTGAACGAAGAAGTGTGGCGGCTGCTGCATGCCGACCAGCAATCCACGGCCAATGCCGTCGATTTCCAGTCGGACCGCTATCTCGCGCTGATCCGCAACTTCCGCCGCACGAGCTGGCTGCTGATGTATCTGTTCGGCGCGTCGCCGGCGCTCGACAGGCGCTTTCTGCGCGGCCGCGCGAATACGCTCGAAACGTTCGACGCCGACACGCTGTATCGCCCGTACGCAACGAGCCTGCGCATGAGCGATCTCGGCTATTCGAACACGACGGCGCAAGCCGCGCTGCACGCCGATTACGACACGCTGCCCGGCTACCTCGATGCGCTCGCGAAAGCCGTCAGCCAGCCGTATCCGCCGTACGAGGCGATCGGCACGCAGCGCGACGGCGAATGGGTGCAGATCAATACCAACGTACTGCAGATCGAAAACGAGTTCTACTCGACGATCCGTCCGAAGCGCGTCACGTACCCCGGCGAGCGTCCGCTGCATGCGCTTGCGGCGCGAGGCGTGCAGTATGTCGAGGTGCGCTGCATGGACATCGATCCGTTCGAACCGACGGGTATTTCGCTCGAAGCCGCGCGCTTTCTCGACGCCTATCTGCTGGTATGCGCGCTCGACGAAAGCGCGGCGCTGCCGCCGCCGGCCTACACGGAAGCGAACCAGAACTTCGGCCGCGTGACGATGGAAGGGCGCAAGCCCGGCCTCGAGCTGGTGCGCGATGGACAACCCGTCAAGATGCTCGACTGGGCCAATGAACTGCTCGCGAAAATCGATCACGCAGCCGCCGTGCTCGATGCAATTCGCGGCGACGACAGCCATGCGCGCTCGGTCGCGACGCAGCGTACAAAGCTCGCAGACGCGTCGTTGACGCCGTCGGCTCGCGTGCTGCAGGTCATGCGCGACAAACAGCAGAGCTTCCTCGACTTCGGTCTCGCGCAGAGCGTCGCGCACGCGGAGCATTTCCGCGCGCGTCCCCTGGACGAAGCGCAAACGCAGGCGTTCGCTGCGCTCGCTACGCAATCGCTCGCCGAACAGGCCAAGCTCGAGCGCGAGGAGGTCGGTTCATTCGACGCGTTCGTTGCCGCGTATCGCGCGTATACGTTGAACCGCTTCAGCGTTTAGTCTGGTACGCCGTCGCATGCGCGAGTCCGCGTCTGATGAGGGCAGCTTCGTGCTGCCCTTTTTCATTGCGAGCGAGTCGGGGCCGGAAATTGCTGCGACACATCTTGCAATGCCCGAACGTCGCTCCCGCTTCATGCACGCTGTATGAAACGCGTCGGCAACGTCGCGGTCCAACCCTGTATCACGCAACGCTTCGCCGCTTCGACATGTGCGAGGGAGGAATCCGGGTTATGAACAAAGGTCTGATAGCCGCGCTGTGGGTCGCGGTTTGCGTGTCGGCCGCCGGCTGCTCGACGCGAGGGCAGGTCGATCCCGATGTCATGCAGATCGCGACCGCGCCGCTGACCTGCGACAGCAAGAGTCAATGCGACGCGTGGTGGCAGCGCGCGCGCACGTGGGTCACCACGCATTCCCGTTACGAGATCGCCACGGCAACCGATACGCTGATCCAGACAGCGGGGCCAGACGGCGGCAAGCGCGATCTCTCATTCGAAATCACGAAGACACCGAATAACGACGGCACGTCGACGATCGGTTTTGCCGCGCATTGCGACAGCTCGCTCGGATGCAAGCCGAACCCGTGGGAAGCGGGCGCCGACTTCAAGCAGTTCGTGCGTGGCGCCGCAGCGAATGTGGCGGCGCCATTGCCGTCCGGACAATCGGGCGGATCGAGCGGTCAATCGGTCTTATCACCAACCGGCGAGCCCGTTTCACAGTAGGACGAATCAAATCGAAGCCATTTTTTGATTAAGACTTCTCCGATTGGAGTGGCGATCCGCTGCCTCTATCGTCTCGTAACTCTAATTTCCTCTGCGAGAAGTCTCATGTTCTTTCGTATCTTGACGGCGATCGCTTGCGTCGCCGGTATCGCTGGATGCACTTCCTATTCCGGACCCGCACATAACACCGACGTCGTCACTTTGGCCAACGGTGCGCAAGCGTATCGTGTCCAATGTCTCGGTTTGCTTGAGAGCTCGAAGAGCTGCATGGCCGAAGTCAAACGCATCTGCGGCGACAAACCGGCTGTGCGTATTTCGTCGGTCGATCACATCACGTCGGATCTCAAGTCCGAAAATGACCCGCGCGAAATCACCTTCCAATGCGCGACGCCCGTTGTCGAGCAACCCGTCAAGCCGGCACCCGCCGTCGTAGCGCCCGTCCCGGTTGCCGTCGTCGCGCCCGCACCGGCCCCTGTCCGGCGCGCTCCGCAGCGCAAGATCACGCTGCAAGGCGACGCGACGTTCGCCGTCGGCAGCGCGACGCTGACGCCCGTCGCAACGGCGAAGCTCGATGATTTCGTCGCGGCCAACCAGGGTGTCGATATCGAGGGTATGACGATTGCCGGCTATACCGATTCGACGGGTTCGGCCGAACTGAACAACCGTCTGTCGGCAGCACGCGCGCGTTCGGTGCAGAACTATCTGGCAACGGCCGGACTGCGTGCTTCGAAGTGGGACGTGCAAGGCTACGGCAGCGCATCGCCCGTCGCGCCCAACACGACGCCTATCGGCCGCGCGAAGAACCGCCGCGTCGAAATCCAGGTCGACGGCAAGTAATCTCTCTCCTCGTAGCATCGGGAGCCGCAGCGCTCCCCATCCCGCGGCGGCGTCAATGTCCCATTGACGCCGCCGCGCCCTTTTTGGGCTTCGTCACCCACACCAGACACGCCAGCACCACGAAGCCCGCACACGAGATGCGGAAGAAATCGTTGGTCGCCATCATGTAGCCCTGTTGCGTGACGATCTCGTTCAGTTGCGCCGTCACCGCCTGTCCTTTGAAGCCGAGCGTCGTCAGTAGATCGCTATAGGACGTCGTGTTCGCCGAGTAGGCGCTCACCGATTCCGACAACACGGCGTGGTGATAGATCGCGTCGTTTTCCCAATACGTCGTGCTGATCGCCGTGCCGATTGCGCCAGACAGCGTGCGCAGAAAGTTCGATAACCCCGATGCGCTAGCCAGCCGTTCATCCGAAATGCTGGACAGCGTGATCGTCGTCATCGGCACGAAGAAGCAGGCCACGCCGATGCCCTGTACGAGACGCGGCAGAATCACCTGATTGAACGGCGCATCGAGCGTGAAAGTCGAGTTCCACAACGACACGAATGCGAACACGACGAACGCGAAGCTCGCGACGATCCGCAAATTGAGCCGGTGCATGTTGCGCCCGATCATCGGCGACAGCACGAGTGCGAGCAGACCGACGGGCGCGGTCGCGAGTCCCGCTTTGCCTGCCGTGTAGCCCATCACCGTCTGCAGCCAGAGCGGAAAAATCACGACGGAGCCGAAGAACGCCATAAAGCCGAACGAGATGATCAACGCGCCCAGTGCGAAGTTGCGGTCCTTGAAGAGCGACAGGTCGACGACGGGCTCTTTCTCCGTCATCTCCCACACGATCATGAACGCCAGCGACGTCACGGCGATGATCGCCAGCGCGACGATGAAGGTCGAGCTGAACCAGTCGCGGTCCTTGCCGAGGTCGAGCATCATCTGCAGGCACGACACGCCGATCACCAGCAGTCCGAGGCCGATGCCGTCGATGCGCTGTTTCGTCGTCTGCGTTTCGCGTCCGCGCAGCAGGAAGTACGCGCACGCCGCCGAGAACAGGCCGATCGGCAGATTGATGTAGAAGATCCACGGCCAGGTATAGTTGTCGGTGATCCAGCCGCCCATCACGGGACCGAAGATCGGCGCGACGATCACCGTCATTGCCCATAGGCCGAGCGCGAGACCGCGTTTCTCGAGCGGGTAGGAGCGCATCAGAATGGTCTGCGACAGCGGCACCATCGGGCCGGACACGAGCCCCTGAAGCAGACGGAACGCGATCAGCGACTCGAAGTTGTGCGCGAAACCGCAAGCCGCGGACGCGATCGTAAATAACAGCACCGACAGCGTGAACAGCCGGACTTCGCCGACCCGCCGCGCGAGCCAGCCCGTCAAAGGCACCGCAATCGCCGATGCCACGGAATACGACGAGATCACCCACGTGCCTTCGCTGGTCGCCACGCCGAGGCTGCCCGAGATGGTCGGCACAGCCACATTCGCGATCGACGTATCGAGCACTTCCATGAACGTCCCGAGCGCGAGTCCGACCGTTAGCAGTGCGAGCCTTCCGCCCGTGAGCGGAGCAGGGGCGGCAGGCTGGGTGGAGGTCGCGCCGCCGTGCGGCGGCCCGTCATCCGTTGAGCCGGTAGAAGTGGAAGCCGCTGGCAATGCGCTCATTTGGCGTGTTCTCCTTGTTGCATGAGAAAACTTGCCGCGACATGAAAAAGCCCGTTGCTCGATGGCTGGCATTCATGTCCCGACACTCTCTGCCCAGACAGGTAAATCAGTAAAACAAACCGCGCCGAAGCGCGGCTGCCTAAACGTCGTCGGTTGGAACGGACGGCCCGATTTCTTCTTCAGCAGACTTGTCGGCCATCTGACATCCGACAGCGCCGTTTCCACCATCGATGCCGTTCGCAATGAAACGGCTCAACAGATCGATCAGTGTCGCGAGATCCGCGCCTGAAAAGCCCCGCAGCTGTTCATTGAGCACGTCCGCGCCAATCTCCGGCAATTGCGACGCCGCGTGCTGACCTTGCGGCGTCAGGCCGAGCTTCACGATGCGCCGGTCCTTGTCGCTACGCGAGCGCGCGATCAGCCCCTTCTTTTCAAGGCGATCGAGCATCCGCGTCATCGATCCGCTGTCGTAAGACATGGCCCGCGACAGTTCGAACGGTGTCGTTGCGCGGCCGCATGAAAGCAGCAGGATCACGCCGATCTGCTGAGTCGTCAGCCCGAGATGCGCGACCGCGCGATCGGTGCGTTCGACCAGCACGTTCCTCGCTTTGGTCAGGTAATAGCCAAGGCTCGATTCGAGATGAATCGACTCCGGCTGGTAAGGACCGTCGGTCATGAATGCTCTTCTGGAAGCCGCCCGCTGGCGAGACAAACGTGAATATTCCGGATTGTATCTGCCCAGGCAGTGACGTCAATCGTCTGGATTGATCGCGCAAGCACCGAGCCAAAAAACAACGAAAGACCTTGTTGCAATGCACAGTATCTTGAAAATTGATTGCATGGTCAATATTATTACAGGCAACGAGTTACGCAACCCGCGTCATCGGAGACCATGTTCTGACCGCACTTGCGTGCGCCTTCTTTTACCGGCGCACAGAGGATTCCCGCGATGCTGTACCTGAAAAACACCCTCGGCGGCTTGAGCCGCTCGCTGACCGATTCTGCGCTGCAAACATTTCAAGGAGCCAACCGTTGGTGGAAAGTGGCTCTGTATGCGGTGATCTTCGTCCTTCCGGGCGGGTCGATCGGGGTGCTGCTCTTCGCGTGGTTCGAACACCGGCGCACTCGAAGCGCCAAAGGGCAGGCCGTGCGGCCGACCGCATTGCTCGCTTCTCCGCTCAAGTCCCGCTCGACGGGCAACCATCAGCCGATCGCTCCCGCAGCCACGGTTTGTCAGGCGCGCCCCGATGCGCCGCCGTGCCGCGCCGCCGCCGGCAAGCAGGCGCGGCAGACCACCGCCGATCCGCGCCTCTAGGCGTCTGTCGCGCGTCGCTTCGGAATAAAGGCCGCCGCAAGGCGGCCTTTGCTTTTTCCGACCCGCAACATCCACTCGCACAAATAGCGCCGTAACAGCGCGTAACCGTCGCCTCACCGTCGGTAACACACACGGGGCGCGCGCGGCATTACTCTTTCGATTTCATTGCCGGGCAATGCGTGCGCTACCATTCGAGCCATCGCGAGTACGCGCCGCCAATCGCGCGAGCACCCGCTCCGCAATTCGCCCCGGTACATGGCGCTCTCCGCATCGACAGGAATTCACTTGCATGCAGTTTGATCGAACTTCGCGCGCACGCGCCTCGGTCGCGAACGTCGCGGGGCAACGCGTCCTGAACATCGCCGTTTGCGCCACGCTGGCCTTCGCGCTTGCCGGCTGCGCGGTCGGTCCCGATTACAAGCGGCCGTCCGTCGACATTCCGGCCTCGTACAAGGAAGCCGCCGACGGCTGGAAAGTCGCGCAACCCGCCGACCAGCAGGATCGCGGCGCGTGGTGGACCATCTACAACGATCCGCAGCTGAGCGCGCTCGAAGACAAGCTCAACGCGTCGAACCAGACCGTCGCGCAGTTCGCCGCCGCCTACCGGCAGGCGCGCGCGCTGGTCGGCGAGGCGCGCGCGGCGTACTTCCCGGTGATCAGCGCAGGGGCGAGCGCGTCGCGCTCGCGTACGCCGAGCCGCAGCTTCAGCGGCTCGGTGACGGGCGGAGGCGGCGGCACGACGTCGTCGCTCAGCAGCTCGGGCACGATCAGCAACAGCTACAGCCTGTCGCTCGACGCGACGTGGGAACCGGATCTCTGGGGCAAGGTGAGCCGCACCGTCGCAAGCCAGCAGGCGGGGCAGCAGGCGGCCGCCGCCGATCTGGCGAACGCGCGCCTGTCCGCGCAGGCAACGCTCGCGCAAACCTACTTCAACATCCGCTCGCTCGACGCGCAGCAAAAGCTGCTCGACGATACCGTCGCCGCCTACCAGCGTTCGCTCACGCTCACGCAGAACCGCTACGCGCAGGGCGTCGCCGCCCGCTCGGACGTGATTCAGGCGCAAACGCAGCTGCAATCGGCGCAAGCTGCCGCCATCGACAACGGCGTCGCGCGCGCTCAAAACGAGCACGCGATCGCCGTGCTGGTCGGCGAACCGGCGTCCGCGTTCTCGCTGCCCCCCGCGCCGCTCGATGCCGTGCCGCCCGCCACACCTGCGCAACTGCCGTCGGCACTGCTCGAACGGCGCCCGGATATCGCGTCGGCCGAACGCAAGGCCGCGGCGGCGAACGAGCAGATCGGCGTCGCGATTTCGGCTTTCTTCCCGACGCTGACGCTGTCGGCCAGCGGCGGCTTCGAAAGCTCAGTGTTCTCGCAGCTGCTGCAAATGCCGTCGCGCTTCTGGACGCTCGGGCCCTCGCTCGCCCAGACCATCTTCGACGCCGGCCTGCGCAAGGCGCAGACGGACGCCGCGCGCGCCGCCTACGACCAGGACGTCGCCACCTACCGGCAGACAGTGCTGACGGCGTTCCAGGACGTCGAAGACAACCTCGCGTCGCTGCGCATTCTCGAGCAGGAAGTCACCGTGCAGCAGCAGGCGGTGCAGTCGGCCCAGCAGGCGCTGGATATCGTCACGAACCAGTACAAATCGGGCACCGTCGACTATCTCAACGTGCTGACGGCGCAGACCACCGCGTTCACCGCCGAGCAGAAGCTGGCGAGCATCGCGGGACAGCGGATGGTGTCGTCGGTCGGTCTCGTCAAGGCGCTCGGCGGCGGCTGGGAAGCCGAGCAGATGAATCGCGAGACGGGTGAAGTTGCAGCGCCTGCGCCCGCATCGTCGCCTGCCGCGCCCGTTGCGAAAATTTCCACCTCAGCGGGCTAGGCAACAAAAGGCACACGCACCAACGCAAACGGCCGCCATGTGCAAACATGGCGGCCGTTGTGTTTTCCACCGGCAAGCTGCGAAACGATCAGTGGACGAAGGTCAGCGCGACCTGTCCAGGCCCAGTGGGGCGCCCGAGCAGATTCAGCAGCCCGGCGAGATTGTCGACGGAGTCGGGCGTGGTGCTCGCGGTACCCATGAATGACGTCGAGGACTCGCTGAGCGTGCCGTGACCGTTCAGCAGCAGCGGCCCCTTCGTCGTCGACAGATCGAGCGTGCCGGACCCGCCCTGGGCCTGAAACACCACGCGATACGACCCGAGCGGCTTCACGCGCGACACGCGCGAACTCATGTCGTTCAGCGTCACGATCAACTGACCGAATGCCTGGCGATTGAAGCTGCGCCAGTCGGTCCACGTCAGCCGCACGTCGCCTTGCAGATCGAGCGTGTTGAACGGCGCACCCAGGCCCGCGAGCAACGACGCTGGCACGGCGATGCTGCCGCCCGACAGCGTCGCGCTGCGCAGGGTGGCATCGACCGTGACGGGATCGGGCATCGCCTGGCTTTGCAACATCTGCATCCGCACACGGCCCGTGAACAACGGCCAGAACGACGTGCGCCATTCGATGCGCCCCGGCAACAGCGTCGCGCTTTCCGCGCCGGGCCCGGCGGCGAGCATCAGCGAAGCCGAGCCATGCCACAGCGAACCCGATGGCTCGACGAGATTGACATGCCCTTGCGTGGCCTTCGAGAACTGCGGCGTGACCCAGGCTGCGGGCGCCATCACCAGCAACACCACGACGTTCGCGATCAGCGCGACGGCGATCCAGGGCAGCGCGGCGCGTAGTCGCCGCATCCAGAAACTCATGCGTGATCCCGTGGCTGCGCCGTCATTTGATCGTTGCCGGTTGCAGCGATGCCGTCAGATCGACCTGGCCGTCCTGCTTCAACCCCGTGACGTGCGCCTCGGACACCTGCACCTTGAACTGCTTGCGCGCATCGTCGAGCCATTCGGTCCAAGCGGGAAACGATGCGTTCTTCAACTGGATCTGCACCGCGTTGCCGAGCACCTGCACCTGCGTCGGCGCGAGCCCGTGGTCGTTCAGCGACGCCGTCAGCGCGTCCTTCAGCGCGCCGCCCGTCGGCGCCACGCCCTGTGCCGCCGCCGACAGCGCGCGCGCCTCGTTCGCCTGCGCGGTCATTTGCGAAAGCTGGCGCTGCAGGCCCGGGATCGATTCGCGCAGCCGCGCGCGTCCTTCCTGCGCGGGCGCCCACAACACCGACCAGACGATGACGACAGCCAGCACCGCGCCGCCCCACGTCAAAAGCGCTTTCTCGCGCGGCGTGCGGGCATCCCAGAAGCCGGCCCACGTGTTCAACAGTTCTGCTTTCATTGTCCGTTCCTGATCGTCCACTTGCCGGTGTTGCTGTCGATCGCGCCCGTCAGGCCATTGCGCGTCAGGCGCTGCTGGAAATCGGGATCGACCTTGATCTCGGGTTTGAACGTCACATCGACACGACGGTCGTGATAGTCGAGCGCAGCAAGACCGTTGACGGGAATCGGCCCCAGCGAGCGCGCCAGCCCGTCCGCGAGAGAAAGGAAATCGTCCGGCGACAGCTCGCCCGCCGCGACGCGCAATTGCTGCAACTGACGCGCCATCTGATCGGGCGCGTCGAGCACGACCGTGGTCTTCGGAAAGGTGTTGAGCAGCAGCTCGGTCATCTGCGCGCTGATCGCATCGCGCTGACGCGACAACATCAGCCACTGCACATTCGCGCCGATGATTGCGACGAGCACCGTGCCCACCAGCAGCCACAACGGCAAGCGCAGGCGGCGCAGCGACGCGCGATCGAGGCGCCACGGCTGCACGGCAAACTCGAACTGCGCGAGATCGAAGCGGCACTGGATCGCGTTACGCGCGAGCGTTTCGAACGAGACGGGCAGCGAACCAGCGATAGAAGGGCGCCCGGTCTGCGCCACCGACGCCAGGCGCGGCTCGCTGCCCGGCAAATCGACGAGCGTGTAAAGCGTGACGGGCGCATCGCCCGCGAGCGCCGCCACCGTCGCGCCAACCGCCGATTCCGGCACGGCCAGCCCTTCACCGAGCGGACCGCGCGCGAGCGCAAGCTCGACGCGCGGCGGTGCGGCGTCGACGGCGCCTTCGCCGAGCACGGCGGCCGTCGACGGCACGACATGCCCCAGCACGGCCGCAACGACGGGCGTGAGGCCTGCAACGACGGGCTCGGCGCGCGGCGGTGGGGCATCGGCGCCAGCGGCAACGGCTTCCTCCACAGGCACGTCGGCCGCCATCGCGGCGACGGGCTGCGGCAGACAACGGGTGACGGGCACCACCTTCACATTGCGATGACCCGCCGCCGCAAACGTCTCGACGATATAGCGGAACCAGCCGCGATCGACGATCGCGAGCACATGGCGGTTGCCGTCGAGCGGCTGCGGATCGAGCGCGATGTGCGTGGTCTGCGGGTCCTGGATCAGTTGATCTTCGACGACGTTCGGCAGCGCCTGACGCAAGCGCGGGCCTTTCAGCGGCGGTACGGCCGTGGCCAGCATCAGACAGTCGCGCGCGGCGAGCATCAGCACGGTCGCGCTCGCACGCGGCAGCAGGCCGGGCGCCGAGCGGCCGGCGCGCTGGACGCGCCCCGATTTGTCGAGCAGCAGAAACGGCAACTCCGGCAGTTGCCATTCCTGCGACGGCACCGCCGGATCACGCGGCGGCAGAAGAACGATCAGCGTGCTCAAAGGCCACTCTCTCGGGAAATTGCGTTGTTCATAGTTGATCTCGTCCCCATACGATACGCGTGGTATGCGTCAGCGCGTCGCGATAGACGAGGGTGGTGCGATCGACTTCGGCGCGCTCATGCTCGACGCGTCCGTGGATCAGGAAGTAGCTGGTGTTCACGTCGAGCTGATTCGGATCGAACACCAGCTGCTGGACGCCCGCGCCGCGCAACGCGAGCTGCACATCGCCGACGTTGTGGAAGAACACCGTCTCCCGCCGTGCGACGAACGCCTGCGCATTCGACAGATTCATGCCCGGCACGACGGCCGCAACGACCTCGGCGGGCGCGGTGTTCATGTTGACGGGCGTCGTGGTGGGCAACACGGTCACGAACGGGCGCAGCCGCGCGATCATCTCTGGCGTGAAGCCGGGCACGTCGAGCAGCGAATCGACGCCCGTCATCTGAAGCGGTGCGACGGGCGCGTTCTCGTCGGCGTCTTCGAGACCGGGCTGATCGGTGTAATTGCCGCCGCCAGTCGCGCCGCCTTGCGGCTGCGTTGGATCGACGGTGGCGGGATTGGCCGCCGTCTGGAAGCGCGTCGCCGATTGCCGCAGTCCCGCGCGCAATTGCAGCGCGGTGTTCTTCGCCAGTTGCCCGTTGATGCCAAGAAGCTGCAACAAACGCTGGAACGACTGGATCTGCTGAACGTTCAGCGTCAGCGCGCCAGGCACCGCCGTTGAGACGAGGTTGCGCAGATTGAATTTGGCCTGCGCATCCTCGATGGAACCGGAGATATACGTGGCGCCGCCTTCCTGCGCGCGCACCTCGCCGATCTGCCCGAGGAAATCGGACAGGCGCGTGCGCGCGATCGGCACGCCCCAGACGCCGCCAAGATACGTGATGCCCGCCGACGTATCGCCTTCGGAACGAAGAATGAGCCGCGTCCAGTCGAGCGCGCCGCGCGACACCCACTGCGCCTGCGCCAGCAGCCGTTGATTCTCGATGCGCCGGATCTGCACCTGCTCCCGCCACAGCATGCCGGAGACGAGAATCGCGGACAGCGCGACGACCAGCAGCGCGCTGATGATGGCTGCGCCGCGTTGAGCGGCAGGTTTCGAACGGGCAGGGCGAAAGCGCGTGATCAAGACTCACTCCCCAACGAGAAAGACCCGCGTAACGGGCCGCGCGAGCGAACTCGCGCCGATGCTCACTTCGAGCCCCGTCACCGACCTCGGCAACGGCGCATTGCCGAGCTGAGGCACCTTCAGATTATTGTCGTTCTCGGTGATCGCCGACTGCACGTCTTTCATCTGCGTCGTCCAGCCGACTTTCGGCACATACAGCCGCGCCGTAATCGCACCAATACCGCCGATCAACGGCACGACGTTCCAGTTCTCGTTCTCCGAACCGCCCAGCGCGCGGCGCACCTCGCCGATGTTCGCCAGCGGCGGCGACGCATAGCGCAGAATCCGTCCCTCGGTGATCCGATACCGCACGACAACCAGCCGTGGCGCCGCGCCCGGCGCGCGCATGTAGCGCACGATCTGCAGCGCATTGCCGTTCACCGCGACGGCCGGTTCGCCCGCTTCGTCGTCGGATGCGGCGTTGCGCACGTCGATGCGCATCTGATCGAAAAACTGCGCGAATACGCGCTCGTCTTCCATCGCGTTCGTGATTGTCTGGCGTCCACGGATGATCTGGTCCAGTCCGCGCCACGACAGCACCGCGATCACGGCCAGAATCGCAATGGCAACGAGCAGTTCGATTAGCGTGAAACCGCCCGCTGTCTTTCTCAGCAGCGGCGAACGCCGAACGCGCGAGACGTCGTGCTCAGAGCGAGCGATTCGTTTCATTCGCGATTACCGTTACCATCTGCGCGAGGTTGCCCGGCCGGCCGGGCGACGTCACTGAAACCTCGACGCGTCGAAACACAGGGTTCGGCGTCGCGCTCACGTTTTCCGTGCAAATCAGTTGCAGGTTGCCCTGCGAGCAGTCGAAGCTCTGCGAGCCGACTTCCGGCCACGCGTGCGCCAGATGGAGCTGGGCGAGCGCGTTATCCGCGCTCCAGCCCGCCAGCAGCCGCCGATGCAGATCGGCCTCGCCCGTCGCGAGACTGCCGACCGCGCGCAGCGAAGCGGCCAGCGCGACCGCGATGATCGCCAGCGCGACCAGCACTTCGATCATCGTGAAGCCTCCCGCCCGCTTGCGATTTGGGTTATCCAGCGTGCCGCGCGCGCGGCGAACACGAAGCGCACACTGCATCAGCGCACCTCGTACCGGCCGTTGCCCGTGCCGATGATCGTCACGCGCCCCGCGGCGGAAAAGAGCGTCACCTGCACGGGCGTATCGATGCTCTCCGTGCCGAACACGATGCGGTCCGAATGTGTGTCGGAACCGGGATACTCGATCGTCACGCCCGTCACGCCGCCTTCCCAGCGGCGCGGCCCGAGCAGATCGTCGCGCAGCGGACGCCAGCCGTCGCTGGTGTGGATATCGAAACGAAAGCCGCCGTCCAGCGGCAGCCACGAAACAGGGCGCGCGCGCACTTGCGCTTCGTCACCCGCCGATTCGAACAGCAGCGCGAGACGCTGCGCTTCCTCGTTCAGATCCGTGCGCGGATTGCGCGTCAGCGACAGCGATGCAAGCGACACCAGCAGGCCGGCGATCACCAGCACCACCAGCATTTCGAGCAGCGTGAAACCGCGCTGGCGTTGGCGTGCGGCCGTGCGCAGTGCATCCTGCTTCATGCAGCCGCGCGCGTTGTCGACGCGGGCGGCTTCACGAACGGCGCGCGGCATGCAGTCGTGCAATCGCATGGTGACGATCGATGTCGATTCAATCAGCGTGAAGCGCTTATTGCCACGAGCCGACGTCGGCATCGTTGCCTTCGCCGCCCGCCTTGCCGTCCGCGCCGTAGCTGAACACGTCGATCTCGCCGTGCACACCCGGGTTCAGATACTGATAGGAATTGCCCCACGGGTCATTGGGCAGACGCTCGAGATAGCCGCCGTCCTTCCAGTTGTTCGGCACCGGGTCCGTCGACGGCTTTTCGATCAGCGCACGCAGGCCTTGCTCCTGCGTCGGATAACGGCCGTTGTCGAGACGATAGAGCTTGAGCGACTGCATGATCGTGCCGATGTCCTGCTTGGCCGCGACGCGGCGGGCTTCGTCCGGACGGCTCATGATCTTCGGCACGATCAGCGCGGCCAGAATGCCCAGGATCGCGATCACGACCATGATTTCGATCAGCGTGAACCCGCGTTGAAGGCGGGCGCGCTGGCCCGCGCGCATGGCCGCGATCTCGTTGCGGCGACTGGTCCACATTTGCATAGCTTGCTACCTCGTTTGAATGAAGGGTCGATCGATCAGACGTCACGCAATGCGTTGAGAATTCAGCACTCTGCACGTCCGGTCGATCATTTTAATGTCACGCAGTTGTAGGCTTCCGATCTGCCGATCCGTATGCCGCAAAATTCACAATAGTCCGTACAATCACACGCATGAACGCTCTCCAGATCCGCCTGATTTCGCTCGCCGTCTTCGCCGTGTTCTGCGCGACACTCACTTACTGGGTCGTCACACTCACGTCGCATTCCGGCGCGCCCGTGCCCGCCGCCGCCGTGCGCGCGCCCGTCTCGACGGATCAGGCTGCGGCCCTGTTCGGCGGCCAGCTCACGCGCACCGCCAATCAGGACATTCATCTGTTCGGCATCCTCGCGTTGAGCCACGGCGCTGCCGCGATCATCAGCACGGGCGGCGAACCGCCGCACGCCGTATCGCTGGGCAGCACCATCATGCAAGGCGTCAAACTCGGCGAAGTGCGCGCCCGCTCGATCATCATCGACCGCAACGGCTCCCGCTCCGAAGTGTTCCTTCCCGCGAACCCGCCCGGCCCGACCATCTACGTGCGCTGATTTCCTTCTCCGCCGGGCCGGCGCAAACTGAAAGCATCGGTCCGGCTTGCAAGTCTTTCAGACGCTGACGCGCCGTCACTGCACCAGGTTGTTCAACTCGATGATCGGCAGCATCACGGCCAGCACGATCACCAGCACCACGCCGCCCATCGCGAGAATCAGCAGCGGTTCCAGCAGGCTTGTCAGGAACATCGTGCGCCGTTCGAGTTCGCGCGCTTCGCCTTCGGCCGCACGGTCGAGCATCGTCGTCACGTCGCCTGTCGCTTCGCCGGAACGGATCAGGTGCACGAGCACGGGCGGAAACGTCTTCGTGTTGCCGAGCGCGCGCGACAGCGACGTGCCTTCGCGCACACGCACGATGGCATCGTCGATGTTGTTGCGCATCGCCTTGTTGCTGAGGGTTTCGCTCGCGGCCTGCAACGCGCGCAGAATCGGCACGCCCGCCGCCGTCAGAATGCCGAGCGTGCTCGCGAAGCGCACCGTGTTGTAGCCGCGCACGAGCTTGCCGAAGAGGGGCGCCGTCAGCGTCCAGCGATCGAACGCGAGACGCGGGCCCGGCTGCGCGAGTATGGCGCGCACCACATACACGACGATCACCAGCGCGATCAGCATTGCCCACCACCAGTTCCGCACGAAGCTGGAGAGCGCCATCATCATCACGGTGAGGATCGGCAACTGCTGCTTCGTGCTGGCGAACACATTGACGACCTGCGGCACGACATAGCTCAGCAGGAACGTGACGATGCCGAATGCAATGATCGTCACGATGGTCGGATACGTGAACGCGAGCACGATCTTCTGCTTGAGCGCGTTGCGCTGCTCGATGTAATCGGCGAGCCGCGACAGCACGAGTCCGAGCTTGCCCGTATGTTCGCCCGCTGCGACGAGCGCGCGGTAGATCTCGGGAAAATCTTTCGGATGCTGCGACAGCGCGTTCGCCAGCGAATGGCCGCCCAGCACTTCCGCACGGATCGCGGCCATCAGTTCGCGGATGTAATCGCGCTCCGATTGTTCGGTGAGTACCGAGAGTGCTTCGTCGAGCGGCAGACCGGCGATCAGCAGACTTGCGAGTTGTCGCGTGAGAATCGCCTGCTCGCGCTGCGACAGCTTGCGCCCCAACGACAGCCGCTGGGTGCGCTCGCCGCGCGTGCGCGTCGCCGCCGGTTCGACGACCAGCGGCGTGAGACCTTGCGTGCGCAATTGCGTGCGCGCGCCGCGCGCGCTGTCGGCATCGAGCACGCCTTTTTGCGCCTTGCCGGCGGCATCGATCGCTTCGAAACGGAATGCGGGCATGCGCTTTAGACCCCGCCCGTCACGCGTATCACTTCTTCGAGCGACGTCAAGCCCGATGCGAGCCAGCGTTCCCCGTCCTCGCGCAACGTGCGCATGCCGTGCTTGCGGCCGGTTTCGAGAATCTCGGCGTCGGAGGCATTACGGTGAATCAGCGAGCGGATCGATTCGTCGACGTTCAGCAGTTCGTACACGCCGCGCCGTCCCGCATAGCCAGAATGTCCGCACCTTTCGCAGCCGACGGGATGCCAGAACTTGCGGCCGCCTTCTTCCTCGCGCTCTTCTTTGCACACGGGACACAGACGCCGCACGAGCCGCTGCGCGAGCACGCCGAGCAGCGACGACGCGAGCAGATACGGCTCGACACCCATGTCCGTCAGACGCGTGACGGCGGAGGCGGCGTCGTTGGTGTGCAAGGTGGCGAGCACGAGGTGGCCCGTCAGCGACGCCTGCACGGCGATCTGCGCCGTTTCGAGATCGCGGATTTCACCGATCATGATGACGTCCGGGTCCTGACGCAGAATGGAACGCAGCGCGCGAGCGAAGGTCATGCCGATCCGCTCGTTGACCTGTGTCTGACCAATGCCGGACAGATCGTATTCGATCGGGTCTTCGACGGTCATGATGTTCGTCGTCGCCGTCTCGAGCCGCGACATCGATGCGTACAGCGTCGTCGTCTTGCCTGAGCCCGTCGGGCCCGTCACGAGCACGATGCCGTGCGGACGCGAAATCAGCTTGTCGAACTGGCCGAGCGTATCGGACGCCATGCCGAGCGCTTCGAGATTCAGGCGCTGCGCGTCTTTTTCCAGCAAACGCAGCACGGCGCGCTCGCCGTGGCCCGTCGGTAAAGTCGATACGCGCACGTCGACGGGCCTTCCGCCGACACGCAACGTGATGCGGCCATCCTGCGGCAAACGCTTCTCGGCAATATCGAGTTGCGCCATGATCTTGATCCGCGAAATCAGCGCGCCGTGCAGCGCTTTTTTCGGACGCACCACGTCGCGCAACGTGCCGTCGACGCGAAAGCGCACCACTGACGCATTCTCGAACGGTTCGATATGAATATCCGACGCCTGTTCGCGCGCGGCCTGCGTGAGCAATGCGTTGATCATGCGGATGATCGGCGCGTCGTCTTCGGATTCCAGCAGGTCTTCCACTTCGGGAATGTCCTGCATCAGACGCGACAGATCGACTTCGCCTTCCACTTCGCCGACCACCTGCGCGGCACTGCCGTCCTGACGCGAATAGGCCTGATTGATCGCCTGCGCGAGTTCATCCGCATCGAGCCGCACCACCGACACCGCGCCGAAATTGCGCGCGACTTCCGCGAGCGCGGCCTGCGTCGTGCGCTCGCTGATCCACACTTCCATGGAATCGGCGTGTTGATGCGCGACGAGAATCTGGCCGCTCTTCGCGAAGCCATACGGCACGAGCCGCGCGGCAAGCGCAGAGGGCGGCTCGCGATGCGCTCCGCCCGTCGCCGCTGACTCGAGCGGCGCGCTGCCGGGCGCGTGCGGCGTGCTCACGGCTGCACCTTCTGCGTACCGGTGGCCGGTTGAACCGGGACCGTTTGTGCGGGCGGCTGCATCTGTGGCTGAGGTTGCTGCTGCGGAACGTACGCCGGAGCCGGGACGGGCACGCCAAGCGCCTGTTGACGACGCATCGCGTCGAGATCGAACAGGTTCAGCGTCGATCCCCCCTGGCTCGGGCCAACCGGCATCGGCGGCACCACGGGATCGTCCTTGTCCTTGATCAGGTTGTTATCGGACTTGTACGCGCCCGTCACGCCCTGGATGTAGTCATAGCGGTTCGCCGTCACCGCTTGCGCCGTGTCGCGGTCGTTGATGATCACCGGACGCAGGAATACCAGCAGGTTGGTCTTCGCGCGAATCTTGTTTTCCGAGCGGAACAACTGGCCGATCCACGGGATGTCGCCGAGCAGCGGCACCTTGCTGTTGCTGACCTGGTAATTGTCCTGCATCAGGCCGCCCAGCACGATGATCTCGCCGTTGTCGGCAAGCACCGTCGACTGGATCGAGCGCTTCGTGAACTCGGGGCCAGCCGGATTGGTCGCCACATTGGTCGTGCCCGCCACGATCGCTGAATCTTCCGTGTACAACTGCAGTTTGAGGATGCCGCCTTCGGTGATCTGCGGCTTGATATGCAGCGTCAGGCCCACGTCGATGCGATCGAAGGTGTTGAAAGCCGTGCTCGCCGTGCTGCTCGTCAGGTTCGAGTATGAGCCTGTCTGGATCGGCACGTTCGTACCGACGACGATCTTCGCTTCCTGATTGTCGAGCGTGATGAGGTTAGGCGTGGACAGCACGTTGGCATCGGCCGTCTGCGACAACGCCTGCAGCAACGCGCCGAGCCCCTGCACACCGAACAGGTTGTGCAGCCAGCCCACATTCAGGCCCTGCTGGAGATTCTGCGTCGCCAGCGCGGTGGCGAGGCCGCCCGTCGTGGCGTTGGCCGCCGCTGCCGCAGTCAGGTTGACGATACTGTTGCCGCCGCCCGTGGCAAGGTTGGTGCCGGCAAGCAGGTTGCCGCTGCCGATCTGCCACTGGATACCAAGGTTGGCGTTCGTGTTCGAGTTCAGCTCGACGATCAGCGCTTCGATGTAGACCTGCGGGCGGCGCACGTCGAGCTGGTCGATGACGGTGCGCAGATTGCGGTAGACGGGATCGGACGCGGTGATGATCAGCGAGTTCGTCGACGCGTCGGCCTGGATCATGCCGCCTGGCTGATTGTCGTCACCGCCGCTGCCTTCCTTTTCGCCGAGAAAATCCGAGTTGCTGTTGCCCTGACCGCCATAGCCGCCACCGCCGGCGCCGCCGCCCAGCGGATTGGTGCCCAGCGACGACCCTGACGAACCGCCCATCGATCCCGACGGCAGCGGCGGCGTGCCCGCGCCACCCGTCGACGAGGGCGAGTTGTTCTGGTTGAACGAGTTCGCGTTATTGCCGCCGCCCGACGACGACTCGTTGCCGCCGCCGCCACCCTTGCCGAGCATGCCGCGCAAGGTCTTCGCAAGACGCACGGCGTCCGCATTGCGCAACGATACGACGTGCATGTTGCCGGGCTGGCCGGTTGCGGCGTCGAGCTGCCTGGCGAGCGACTTTGCCGCCGCGAGACGTCCCGCGTTCGACGCGCGCAGCAGCAGCGAATTGGTGCGCGGATCGGCCTGCACGGACACCTTGAGCGTCGCATCGGTATTGCCGATCGTGCCCGGGTCGAGCATCTTCGCCATCTGTTGCGCGACGTCGATCGCATTCGCGTTCTTCAGCGGCACGACCTGCACCTGCTGGCCCGCCGCCGTGTCGACGCCCTGGATGATCTGGGCGATACGGCGCACGTTATCCGCGTAGTCCGTCACGACGATCGTGTTGTTGCCCGGATAGGCCGCGACCGTGTTGTTCGGCGAGATCAGCGGACGCAATACGGGCAACAGGTTATTCGCCGATTCATTCCTCAGCTGGAACACCTGGGTGACCACCTGATCGCCGCGTGCGGCAGGCGTATTGCCGACATAGGTCGGCACGCCTTGCAGCTTCGCATCGGCTTCGGGTACGACCTTCAGGACGCCATGGTCCTGCACCAGCGAAAAGCCCTGCATTCTCAACGCGGATTGCAAGGTCTTCAGCGCCTGGTCCTCCGGAACGGGATTCTCGGAAACCAGGTTCAGTTGCCCCTTCACACGCGGGTCGACGATGATGGTTTTACCCGTCGCCGCGCCAATCGCCCTCGCCACCTGATCGATGTCGGCGTTGACGAAGTTGAGCGTCACCTGAGCGTGGGCGATCTGCGCGGTGATCATGCCAGCGACCAGCAACGCTGTCGCGACGCGACGCAATGCCATACGATTTCTTCTCATGGATATGGTTTCGAAGCCGACGTTGTGATCCGCCGACAGTCATGCACAGTGGACGACCGGCCGACACCTGGTCGTCCCCGGTCCGGCAAAACGCTTCCGTGGCAGCCAGTGCCAAGGATGCCTTGCCTCCCTGTAATCAAAAACAACGAACAGTAACAGCTTTTCATGTCGGAAATGTCACAGAACGCGGGAGTTCCGTGCGATTCCTCTAACGTTTCCGATCCGGCGCTTCTCGGATTGCGTAATCTGTTAAGTTCTTGAAAGTTTTATCTTGCGGACGGGTGCGCGTTTGCGGCCGCCTTTGGCCGCAAGTTACTCGCTTATGTCGGCTGGCCAACTTTAACGCGTCATGTCCAGCCGGTATGATACGGGCGGAATGACGGTTCGAGTATCCCGACGGTAACGGGTTTTCCCGAGTGCAAGGCCGCCAGATATAGGTTTCGAGTCGTCTTTACCGTCGCATTGCTTAGGAATCGAACATAGTTTGCCATCTTGACCGATGAAGCCAATCGCCCTGACTGCCGCCGTTGCTTTCGCCGCGCTAATTAGCGCCGGGTCCGCACGCGCCGACTGTTTCGACGAGGCCGCCGGTTATCAGAAGGTCAACCCGTTGATTCTTCGGGCCATTGCGTGGCAGGAATCGCATAACCGTCCCACGGCGGTGCACAAGAACGCCAACGGTTCGACCGACTATGGCGTCATGCAGATCAACTCCGTGCATCTGCCCGTGCTCGCGCAATACGGCATCTCGCAGGGCACGCTGATGGAGCCGTGCAAGAATGTGTACATCGCCGCCTGGCATCTGCGCCAGAAGATGAACAAGTACGGCAACACATGGGCGGCCGTCGGCGCCTACCACTCGGAGACGCCCTCGCTGCGCGACGAATATGCGCGGCAAATCGTGGCCATTCTTCGTAAGTGGAATCTGATGCCTGCCAAATAGTCGGGCCGCGCCGTTCGGCCAGTTTCATATTCGCCGCACTTCAGTGAAGGCGTCGCCTCGCTCCAGTTGATGCACAATGCGGCTTCGTGCTGCTGCCTGTCCAGGTCCGTTTGAACGTCCGGACGGCGCATGCGTCATTCACCTTCAAGTTTTCCGTACCGCGATGAACAAGCCGCTTTTGCCCGTCACCGTGATCTCCGGTTTCGTGGGCGCGGGCAAGACCGCGCTCGTCGAGCAGATTCTGTCGAACCGCGCTGGTCCACGTGTGGCCGCGATCGTCACCGACCTCGCCGCCGTGCGCCTCGATATCGACAACGCGGCGCCCGCATCGTCGCCCGCTTCGCAGGTTGAATTGCCGAACGGATGTCTGTGCGCGCAGGCCGGGGAAGATTTGCTCGAACAGATCGGCGAACTGGCGTCGGCGGATCGCTTCGATGCGATCGTCATCGAGGCGGCTGCTACCGACGAGCCAATGAACCTCGTCGAGTCGATCATCGAAGACGAAGCGCTCGCCGCGCGCGTGCGTGTCGATACTGCCGTGACCGTGATCGATGCAGCGGGCTTTCTACGCGATTACGCGTCGGCCGATGCGCTGTCCGAACGAGGCATCGCCGCTTATGAAGAGGACGATCGGACGATCGTCGAAGTGCTGATCGAGCAGGTCGAGTTCTGCGATGTGTTCGTCATCAACAAGGCGGACCTCGTTTCCGCCGACGATCTCGCGCATCTGCAGGCCGTACTCGCCGCGCTCAACCCGCGCGCCGCGCAGATCGTGAGCAGTTATGGCAATGCGCCTGTCGAGGAAGTGATCGGCACGGGGCGCTTCGATTACGACGCGACGTCGAACGCGGCCGGCTGGCTCGCGTTGTTGCACGATCCTTCGAGCCATGAAAACGAAAACGGCGGCCACGGCGTCGGGCATGTCGTCTATCGCGCGCGGCGGCCGTTTCATCCCGAACGGTTGTGGGCGCTGCTGCATGAAGAGTGGAAGGGCGTGTTGCGCGGCAAGGGCTTCTTCTGGCTCGCGACGCGCAACGAGATTGGCGGTTCGCTGTCGCAAGCGGGCGGCGCTTGCCGACCTGCGCCGGCAGGAACATGGTGGGCCGCGCAAGATCGCAGCGAATGGCCCGAAGGCGATGACGAGCTGCTGGAAGAAATCGCCGCGGACTGGTACGGCGATGCCGATGACTTCACCATCGGCGACCGTCGCCAGGAACTGGTGCTGATCGGCATCGACATCGATCCGGCGCAATGGCGCGCGAAGTTCGATGCGTGTCTGCTGACCGACAAGGAGTACGCGTCAGGCGCTGAAGGCTGGCGCGAACTGACCGATCCATTCCCCGCGTGGGATCTCGAAGACGACGATCACGACCACGATCATGGCCACGACCATCATCATCACCACGATCACGATGACGACGGCCATCATCATCACCGTCATTGAACGTGATGGACCGACGTAACGCCGTCATCGAAAATGCAGACGAAAAAAAACCCGCCAATGGCGGGTGTCAACAACTCAGGCGCTGATGCTTAGCGCTTGTTGACTGCGTCCTTGAACGCCTTGCCAGCCGTGAACTTAACGGTCTTCGCGGCCGGAATCTTGATGGTTTCGCCCGTCTTCGGGTTGCGGCCCGTACGTGCTGCGCGCTTGCCCGAACCGAAGCTGCCGAAGCCGATCAACTGGACTGCATCACCCTTCGCCACTGCCTTCTTGATGACTTCAAGCAGCGTGTCCAGCGTCTCGCCGGTTTGAGCCTTGCTGGCGCCCGTCTGACCTGCGACGGCGTCGATCAGTTCCTGTTTGTTCATTAAGGTTCCTTTCTGGTTTAGGTTGACACGAACAGCGCGAACGCGCCGATTATACGTGCGCGCGCCGCGCCGTCGAGCAGCGACGGCTCGGGAATACCCCCGACTCCCGCAGCGCGCCTGGCGCCGCACGGAGCACCGTGCTGCCGCTTCCCTCGCGGCGCTTGCTATGATAGCGCAGCGCAAACCCAATCTGGATAAGGGTTTCGAAGAATTACACCCTGCAACGCCTGATACAGCATGGAAAGCAGCATTTTTGGCCTGCAGAGCATCGAATAGGCGCTATCCGAGTCGTCCAAAGCCCCGTCAGCGTTGGTTTTTGCCAACGTTCGACACCTCTGCGACAGGCTGCGGACGCCGTCTGGACGGGCTGTGACGGGTGTCGGCATGGCGTGACGGCTGCCAATTCGTGCTTCCAGTCAGTGCTTTGCCGTTCCCCGTTTCTCTTCCTTGCACCGCATTTCATTGCGCATGACCGACCCGCTCGTTCCCGCCATCCTCGCGTTTCGCGACAACGGCACCCCCTATTCGCCACGCCATGACGACATCTATCACAGCGCCGTCGGTGCACTTGCGCAGGCCGAATACGTCTTCCTGAGAGGCAATGAGTTGCCGTCGCGCTGGCAAAAACGGCGCGTATTCACGGTGCTGGAAACGGGCTTCGGCATGGGCATCAACTTTCTCGTGACGTGGGCCGCATGGCGCGCGGACCCGGATCGTTGCGAGCGCCTGCACTTCGTATCGACGGAAAAGCATCCGTTCTCGCGCGGCGATCTGATTGCCGCGAGCGCGGCGGCCGTTGCGGACGCATCGATCGCGCCGCTTGCGCAACAGCTCGCCGACGCATGGCCGACGCTCGTGCCGGGCACGCATCGGCTCGAGTTCGACGAAGGGCGCGTCACGCTCACGCTCGTGTTCGGCGACGCGGCGCAAACGCTGCCTTCGCTCTGGCTGCGCGCCGACGCCTTCTATCTGGATGGCTTCTCGCCCGCGAAGAACCCGGAACTATGGACGCCCGCGATCTTCAAGGCGTTCGCGCGCCTCGCCGGCGACGGCGCGACTTTCGCCACTTATACGAGCGCTGGCGACGTGAAACGGGGATTGCAGCAAGCGGGCTTCGAATACCGGAAAGTCGATGGCTTCGGATGGAAACGCGCAATGCTGGTCGGGCGCTTTGCGCCGCGCTATCGCGTGAGGCGCCATGAGCCCCCGTTGCCGCTCGCCGTCGACGAACGACATGCCATCGTGATCGGAACCGGGCTCGCAGGGTGCGCGGCGATCGAGCGTCTCACGGCGCGCGGCTGGCGCGTCACGTCGCTCGAACGGCATGCGGGCGTCGCGCGCGATGCGTCGGGCAATCCCGCCGGCGTGTTTCATCCGATGATGTCGCGCGACGACAGCGTTGGATCGCGAATCACGCGCGCGGGCTTCCTTTATGCGTTGCGGCAATGGGCCGCGCTCGAACAGCGCGGATATCGTCCGTTGCGCGGCCCGGAAGGTCTGCTGCAAATCGCCGCGGATGAAGACGAAGCCCGGGCGATGACGCAGGCGTTCGCTTCCTTCGCTTATCCACGGGATTACGTGACCGCCGTTTCCCACGAAGAAGCGCAAGGTATCGCCGGCATGCGCGTCGCGCGGGGCGGCTGGTTCTTTCCGCACGGCGGCTGGATCGATCCAGCGTCGCTCTGCGCAGCGCAATGCGAGGCGGCGGGCGGGTTGCTGGAGCGCCGCTTCAACGTGCTGGCATCGCGCGTCGAACGCGTTGCGAACCAATGGATGGTGTTCGATGCGAACGACGCGGCGATTGCCAGCGCACCCGTCGTCATCTTTGCGAATGCGCATGAGGCCGCGCGCATCGCCGGCCTGCATCACGCGCCAACGCGCAGCGTGCGCGGTCAATTGACGCTGCTGCCCATCGATACGGCGCAGGCGTTGCGTGTTCCCGTGATCGGCGAAGGATACGCGGTGTCGCTAAGCGATGGCTCGACGCTGACGGGCGCAACCTACGACATCGACGATCCCGACACGCAAATACGCGATGACGCTCACGTCGAGAACATCGAGCGTGTCGCCCAGATGCTGCCCGACATGCGCGATGCGATCACGCGTGAGCCTGCTTCGCTGGCGGGGCGCGTCGCGTTCCGCTGCGTGACGAGCGACCGTCTACCGTTGATCGGCGCATTCGCCGACGAAGCAGCCGCGACGCACGACGCCAGCAAGCTGCGCGGCGCATGGCCGCTGGATCTACCGCGCGCGCAAGGGCTGTATGGCGCATTCGCGTTCGGCTCGCGCGGACTCGTATGGGCGTCGCTGGGCGCGGAACTGATCGCTTCGCAGATAGAAGGCGAGCCGTGGCCAATCGAGCGGGAGCTCGCCGAAGCCCTCGATCCCGCGCGTTTTCTCTTGCGCGCGCTACGGCTCGGCACCACGAACTGACATTCTTCCTGTGGAAAAGTTATCCACGGCGCGTTGTGGATAACCGGGAAAATTGCGGGCGAAACTCGTGTGGAATCGATGTGGACGTAAACGGGGTAACTCGACAGACGTAAACATCGGCCAAAAGTTATTCATTGAACCCAGTCGGGCGCGCACATCAAGTGCATCCGGTTATGCGTTCTGCAAGACGCTGATTCGCTTCGGTAAACCCCAGTTATCCACAGAAATGCAGCGGGCTTGTTAACTTCTACTACGTATACATACGGTAAACATATTGATGAAAAGCCCACGGTGGATCGATGCCCGACGGCATCAGCTTTCCCGTTAAGAATTTCGCAAGGCTCGCTTCGTTTCGGCGCTCGTCTTCCTTGCCGTTGTCGCTCGGAAACTGGAACGCCTGAGCGCAAGAACACTCAAACGCAAGCACGCCGAACATGCCCTTGCTCGAGACCCTCTGGACCTGCAAAAGCATCGTTGACAAGGCCATTCTTCCCCGAAGCAGGCGAGTTTTTCGGTCGCTTTTTCCTGTT
This sequence comes from Paraburkholderia caribensis, assembly GCF_002902945.1. Classification (NCBI taxonomy): domain Bacteria; kingdom Pseudomonadati; phylum Pseudomonadota; class Betaproteobacteria; order Burkholderiales; family Burkholderiaceae; genus Paraburkholderia; species Paraburkholderia caribensis. The sequence continues at coordinate 3,648,976 of NZ_CP026101.1, read as the reverse complement.
GTCACGAAGTTAGCGTACGTTTTACCGCTTTGAGCGCTTGTTCGACGCTTTTCCGTCAAGTGTAAAAAAGCTATGGCACAATCGCCGTTCTTCCGCGTCGCGTTTTGCCCCCGCAACCGACGCGCCAAATGGAACGGTTGCCGGACCCACAGAATCTGATTCAAAAGTCGACGGCGCTCTTTTCACTCACGTCGGGCTGCCCGTAGTCACGCGGCATCGGCGTGGTCGTTTCAGTTTTTCACCCGATCGTTGACAACCCGCAACGCCGGCAGACGCGAACCGATCGCGGCAACGGACGCGGCGCGCGCTTTGCGTGCCGACGTCGTCCGCCCGTTCGCGTTGCCAGGCGTTGCCGCAAAGGAGAAGCCACCACGATGAAGTCGGCGTTTTCATTTTTTCCAGGCTGGCCGCTCACGCCCGATGCGATTTTCTGGGCAGGCCTCGCCTTGCTCGCCGCTGGTCTCGTCGGCGAGCTCTGCTATCGCGCGTGGCATCTGCCGCGCATTTCCGGCTATGCCGTGATCGGGCTGATCGCGGGATCGGCGGGTTTCGGCGTGATCGACGCGGACTCGGCGAGCACCGCGCGTCCGTTGCTCGATGTCGCGCTCGGCCTGCTGCTGTTCGAACTCGGCAGCCGCCTGGATCTGCGCTGGATTCGCCGCAATACGTGGCTCATCGTGTCGAGCATCGCCGAATCGACGCTCACCTTCGTGCTCGTGCTGCTGGTGCTGCTGTTCCTGAACGTGTCGTCGGTGACGGCGCTGGTGCTCGCGTCGATCGCGATGGCGACGTCGCCCGCGATGGTGATCCAGCTGAAAACCGAAGTGCGCGCCGAAGGCCAGGTCACGCAGCGGCTCTTGACGCTGACGGCGCTCAACAGCGTGTATGCGGTGGTCATCGAAAAGCTCGCGTCCGGCTGGCTGCATCAGGAAGCCTATGGCAACGTGCTCGCGACGATCCTCCAGCCGCTCTATCTGCTGATCGGCTCGCTGATCCTCGCCTATCTGCTCGCGCGCACCATCACGTTCTTTTACAAGCGTGTGAATCTGCAGGACGAGCACTCGTTCGTCGCGCTGTTCGGCCTCGTGCTGCTTGCGATTGCCGTCGCGCATATCTTCAAGCTGTCGACGATTCTCAGCCTGCTTGCCGCGGGCATCATCGTGAAGAATCTGGAAGCACGCCCGCAACTCTGGCCGGAGCACTTCGGCACCGCGGGCTGGCTGCTGACGGTGATTCTGTTCGTGCTGACGCTCACCACGTTCGAATGGCATGACGTCGCGACGGGCGGGCTCGCCGCCGTCGGACTGATCGTCGCCCGACTGGTGGCCAAGCTGGTCGGCGTGCTCGCGTTCGCCAAGCCGAGCGGACTCGACATGAAGCAGGGCATGGCGCTGGGACTGTCGCTGTCGCCGATGTCGGCGCTCGCGTATCTGCTCGTCGACGATACCTACCAGCTCTATCCGAATTTCGATCCGACGCTGCGCGCGGTCACGATGTGCTCGATCGTCGTGTTGCAGCTAGTCGGGCCGTGGCTCGTCTATCGCTCGCTCGCGCTCGTGGGCGAACGCCGCGAGTGAGGCGGCGAGCCGCACACCTTATTTTTCTTGCAGCTCGAGCGTTCGGCTGCAGCATTCGACAGTCAATCCGGCCGGCGCCGCCCGTATCGGGCGCCGATGCCGATATGAATCAGGAAACGCCATGTCACTCGAAGCCTTCATCGATTCGAAACCGTTCACCTTCGGTGTCGAACTCGAGATGCAGATCGTCAATACCCATGACTATGATCTGACCAAAGCAGGAACCGACCTGCTCCGGCTCATCAAGGACGAAAAGATCCCGGGCAACATTACGCCGGAAATCACCGAAAGCATGATCGAGCTGTCGACGGGCATCTGCACGACGCACGAGCAGGCGGTCGCCGATCTACGCACCATTCGCGACACGCTGGTCGCCGCGGCGGACCGGCTGAACGTCGGCCTGTGCGGCGGCGGCACGCACGCTTTCCAGCAATGGAGCGAGCGCAAAATTGTCGACACGCCGCGCTTTCAGTACCTTTCGGAGCTCTACGGCTACCTGGCGAAGCAGTTCACCGTGTTCGGCCAGCACGTGCACATCGGGTGCCCGGATGCCGACAGCGCGCTGTTCCTGCTGCATTCGATGTCGCGCTACATCCCGCACTTCATCGCGCTGTCGGCGTCGTCGCCGTTCGTGCAGGGCGTCGATACGGGCTTTCACTCGGCACGCCTGAACTCTGTGTTCGCGTTTCCGCTGTCGGGCCGCGCGCCGTTCGTCCTCACATGGGACAGCTTCGAAGAGTACTTTTCGAAGATGGTGCACACGGGCGTCGTGAACAGCATGAAGGACTTCTACTGGGATATCCGGCCCAAGCCCGGCTTCGGCACCATCGAAGTGCGCGTGATGGACACGCCGCTTTCCGTCGACCGCGCGGCCGCGATTGCCTGCTACATCCAGACGCTCGCGCGCCATCTGCTGCTCGACAAGCCCTTGATGCCCAAGGAAGACGACTATCTCGTCTACACGTTCAACCGTTTCGAGGCGTGCCGCTTCGGGCTGGCGGGCACGTGTATCGATCCGCAGACGGGTGAGCGCCGTACGATTTCCGAAGACATCATTCACACGCTCGAGCGCATCGCGCCGCATGCGGATGCACTGGGCTCGGGCAAGGCGCTGGAGGAAATTGGCACGATCGCGCGCGGGCAGGTGAACGACGCGACCTGGCTGCGCAATGTGGCCGACCAGGAGCAATCACTGCATGAAGTGGTTCGGCAACAGTGCCTGCAGTGGCGCGCATAAGCGGCGCGTAAAAGCCGTAGCGTCGAATGCTGCTGCCTCGCCATCAGGCAGACCTCAACAAAACCCGCGCTTTGCGGGTTTTTTTATTTTTGTCGAATGCCGATAAGGCATCCTCCAGTTTTCTCAAAGTTTACGTATACATACGTAGTAGTAGTTAACAAGCATTGCGTTTGCCTGTGGACAACCGAATAATTCCCTGCAAACTCAAGCAGCTGCGTAAACCATAACCGCGCGGATCGGGCGTGCATCCCGAACGTAAACCTGGGAGAACGATTCTCATGCGCGCTGGGGTCGGGCGGGTTATCAAGAATCGATGCACATGTCGTCCCCCGTCTTATCCCGTGGTTATCCACAGATTGCATTGGATAACTTAGCTGTACGATTTGCCGCTCTCGCATAGAATGTCGTTTTTCGTCGTTGCGGCCTGCGGGGTCCCGAATGCGTGGGCCAACGCGCGGCGATCGCAACACGGCATGAAGCGCATTAAGCATGTGCAAAGCCTGAGAAAGCGGCCGGGACAAGGCCCGCATCGCAGGAAGTTTTTGAGATAGTAGGAATCGGCGAGCCGGCTTGACCGGCGAAGCTTCCCCCCACAGACTGTCGGCGCGCCGGCATCGGAAGAATGGATGTCGACGGGCAACGGCACGCTGTCAACAACGAACGAAAGACTATGAGCGAAGGCGTATACGGAGAGCAGGCAACCGGGCGGGTGACCCACAGCCTGTTGCGACTCAGCACGGCCATGCGGAGCCAGGCATGGGAATGGGCGGAAGGCGCTGGTCTGACGCCTACCCAGGGCGAAATCCTCGTGCTGCTGATGCAGCGCAAGGGACCGATGCGGCTCGGCGAAATCGCACGCGAAACGGCGCTGACGGCCGCGACCACGAGCGATGCCGTGAGCACGCTGGAAAGCAAGGGTCTCGTCGAAAAGCGTCGCGCGCTCGACGACGGACGCGCGCTTGCCGTGCGTCTGACGGCTCGCGGCCGCACCGCGGCCAAGCGCGCCGCGCAATGGCCTGACTTCCTCGCGAAGGCGGTCGGCACGCTGCGCGACGAAGAACAATCGCTCTTTTATCGCACGTTGCTGAAGACCGTGCGCCAGCTCGAAGTGCAAGGCCACATTCCGCCGCACCGGATGTGCGTGACCTGCACGCATTTCGAGCCGAGCAAGAACCCGAAGAAGACGCCGCATCGCTGCATGCTGCTCGATCTGTCGATGTCGGACACCGATCTGCGTCTGGACTGCTCGGTGCACGAAACGGCCGACGCGGCCACGCAGAAAAAGACCTGGAAGATTTTCGCGCAGCAAGCCTGAGTCGGCTAAACTGCGGAGCCGGCCGCCGCTCGCGGGTTTGCGCGAGCGGGGCGGGCGAGCTTGCGCCGTTTTGCGCATCGGCAGACGGTGTGTCTTCCGGCACGCCTTTGCGCGCGTCCAGTCAACCTGACGGTGGGATTTGCCGATGCATCACGAAGTTCTCGCCATCCGCCATGTGCACTTCGAGGATCTGGGCAGTCTCGAACGGGTGCTCGGCGAGCGGGGGCGTCCTGTGCGCTATCTGGATGTCGGGTTTGCGCGCATCGAGGCGCCCGACCCCATGAGGCCGTCGCTGATGGTGATTCTCGGCGGGCCGATCAGCGCGTACGACGACGAGCGCTATCCGACGATCGCGCCGCTCGTCTCCATGATCGAAAAGCGCATTGCAGCGGGCTTGCCGACACTCGGCATTTGCCTCGGCGCGCAACTGATCGCTCGGGTGCTTGGCGCGCGGGTCTATCCGTCCGGGCAGTCGGAAATCGGCTGGACGCCGTTGACGCTCACCGATGCCGGCAAGCAGTCGCCGCTGCGGCATCTCGACGGGGCGCATACGTCGATGCTTCATTGGCACGGCGATACATTCGATCTTCCGCAAGGCGCGGTGCATCTCGCATCCACGCCCGCCTGTACGAATCAGGCGTTCTCGTGGGGCAAGCATGTGCTTGGCCTGCAATGTCACCCCGAAATCCGCACCGACCGCTTCGAGCCCTGGCTGATCGGTAACGCCGGCGAAATCGCGGGCCACGGTATCGACGTACGCGCGCTGCGCGCCGATACCGCGAAGCATGGCCCGAAGCTGGAAGCCGCGGCGACCAGCATGTTCGGCGAATGGCTCGACCAACTGGCCGCGCGACCCTGAACGACTCCAATGACCGCTGTGGATCACCGCGTTGTTACCGTCGATGCCGTCCTCACCGGCAAGATTGCGCCGTTGGGCGGTGATCTGTCGGGCAAGAAGAGCGCGATCGGCAAGACGCCTGTCGTTGGCCGTGTTTGGCTCGGCGAAACAGGACTCGAAGGTGATCAGCAGGCCGAACTCAAACACCACGGCGGCCCGGAAAAAGCGCTGCATCACTATCCGTTCGACCACTACGCCACCTGGCGCAGCGAATGGCGGGCGGACGAATCCAACCTGTCAACGCTCGACCGACGCGGCGCATTCGGCGAAAACCTGAGTACGCGCGGCCTGACGGAAGCGGATGTTTGCGTCGGCGATGTGTACCGGATCGGCGGGGCGATCGTCCAGGTATCGCAGCCTCGCCAGCCATGCTGGAAACTGAACCTGAGGTTCGCGCGCGCCGACATGTCGCGCGCCGTGCAGAACACGCGCCGCACGGGCTGGTACTACCGCGTGCTCGAAGCTGGCGAGATCGGTGCAGGCGACGCAATCGAGCGGCTCGCCCGTCCCCATGCACAGTGGAGCGTCGAGCGCCTGTTGCGCGTGTTCTACGTCGATCGCGACGACCGGCAGGCACTCGAAGCGATGGCGCAACTGGACACGCTATCGCCGTCATGGCGCAAGACCGCGACGAAGCGCCTCGAGAGCGGCGAAGTCGAATCGTGGTCGAATCGTCTCGATGTACCGCCCAGCCAAAGCTGATTCTTCCCGCTGAAAGCGACACGCCTGGCCGTCTGCAGCAAATCGGACCCGGTGCTATCCTCGATCGCTCTTGAGTTTCGATGGGTAACCCCACCATGAGCGCACTTTTCACTCCGCTCACGCTGCGTAGCGTGACGCTGCCGAATCGCATCGTCGTGTCACCGATGTGTCAATACTCCGCCGAACGCGGCGAAGCGACGGCGTGGCACATGATTCATCTCGGGCATCTCGCGCTGTCGGGCGCGGGCATGTTGTGCATCGAGGCGACGGCCGTCGAACCCGATGGCCGCATCACGCCCGCCGACCTCGGCTTGTGGGACGACGTGACGGAAGAAGCACTGAAGCCTGTGCTGGCCGCGATCCGCAAGCACTCGAAAGTGCACGTCGCAATGCAGCTATCGCATGCGGGGCGCAAGGCATCGAGCAACGTGCCGTGGGAAGGCGGGCAACTGATTCCCGTTGCCGACGGCGGTTGGCTCCCGCACGCGCCGTCCGCGCTGCCGCACAAAGCCGGTGAAGAGCCACCGCTCGCGCTGGACAACGCGGGCCTCAACCGCATCCGCGAAGCGTTCGCGGCGTCGGCGCGCCGTGCCGCGCGTCTGGGCATCGACGCACTCGAAGTGCACGCCGCGCACGGTTATCTGCTGCATCAGTTCCTGTCGCCGCTCGCGAATCAGCGCAGCGACGAATACGGCGGCTCGCGCGAGAACCGCATGCGTTTCCCGCTCGAAATATTCGATATCGTGCGCGCTGCATTTCCCGCTGACAAACCCGTGGGCGTGCGCGTCTCGGCAATCGACTGGGTGGACGGCGGCATCACGATCGAAGACACGATCGCGTTCGCGCAAGAGTTGAAGAAGCGCGGCTGCGACTGGGTCGATGTGTCATCGGGTGGCGTGTCGCCGTTGCAGAAGATCCCGCTCGAACCCGGCTATCAGGTGCCGTTCGCGAAGGCGGTGAAGGAGGCGACGGGCATGACGACGATGGCGGTCGGCTTGATCACGGACCCGGAGCACGCGAACCGGCTGATCGAAGAGGGCGACGCGGATCTCATCGCGATGGCCCGCGCGATGCTCTACGATCCGCGCTGGCCGTGGCACGCGGCCGCGCAACTCGGCGCGACGGTCGACGCTCCGCCGCAATACTGGCGCTCGCAACCGCGCGAGCAGAAGGCGCTGTTCGGCGATATTTCGTTCGGTCAGCGCTGAGCGTTGCGTTCGACCGTCTCCCCGGAATACGCATCGCGCGCACATGCGATGTGGATCTGTACCTAAGACGGTTGAACGAAGTCACATCATCCGTGTACGATTTCGGTTGTGGCGCTGTATGCGTCGCATGTCGACGCGGCGCCAGCAAGGCGCCGCGTTTGCTATCCGCGTCAGAAAAGCCGCGCATCTGCAAAGGCGCGTTGAACGCGGAGGCATCGGCGAACAGGCGAGTTTGTTCATCCACCGTTCTACAAGGATTGATTCAATGAGTTCACGCAGGATCGCTGTGCGTCAATCGGGCGTGCACGGCAAAGGCGTGTTTGCACTCGAACCGATCGCAGCCGGCGAGCGGTTGATCGAATACAAGGGCCAACGGATTTCCTGGAAGGAAGCGCTGCGGCGGCATCCTCACAATCCGGACGAACCGAATCACACGTTCTACTTTGCGCTCGATAGCGGCGATGTCATCGACGGCAAGGTGAAGGGCAACAGCGCGCGCTGGATCAATCACTCGTGTGCGCCGAATTGCGAAGCGGAAGAGATCGACGGGCACGTGTTTATCGACGCGCTGCGCGATATCGACGCGGGCGAAGAGTTGTTCTACGACTACGGGCTCGTGATCGACGCGCGTCAGACGAAGAAGCTGAAGAAGGAATACGAGTGCCGTTGCGGCGCGCGCAAGTGCCGCGGCACGATGCTTGCGGCGCCGGACAAGAAGGAAGAGAAGAAAGCGAAGAAGAAAAAGTGACCAGTGTGCGCTGCCGTTCGTACCGAACGGAGCGCACGCTTTGGGACACGCTTCAGGGATCGACCGGCGCATGATGCGCCGGTTTTTTTGTTTCGCGGGGCGGCTCCGGTGCGCGAAGCACGGCGCCCGTCGCGACGGGAAGCCGCACGATAAAACGCGCGCCACCATCGGCGGCATCTTCGTAATGCACGCTGCCGCGATGCAGCGCCATGATGTCGTGCACGATCGCCAGGCCGAGACCTGCGCCGCCGTCGACCGTGCCGTCGCTCAAGCCCTGGCCGTCGCCGCGGAAGAAGCGCTTGAACAGATCGGGCTGCTGCTTTTGGGGCACGCCAGGTCCGTTGTCTTCCACCGTGACTTCCGCGGTCGGGACGCCATCCACCACGGTTTGCGCGACCGTCATCGTGATCCGCGCGCCGTTCATGCGCGACGGCGGCACGTATTTCAGCGCGTTGTCGAGCAGATTCGCAATCACCTCACGCAGCAGTACTGGATTGCCGCGCGCGATCAGAGGGTGATCGTTCGACGGATCGTCGAGCCGTTGAAAACCGAGGTCCACGTGCACGGCAAGCGCGCGCGGCACCCATTCGGCGCCCGTATCGAAAGCGAGCGACGCGACGTCGAGATTCACGAAACGCGCGGCCTGTTCGCCCGGTTCGGCGCGCGCCAGCGACAGCAACTGGTTCGACAGACGCACGGCACGATCGGCGGCGGCACGCAGTTCCTTGACGGCGGCGAGCGTCTGCTGCGGGTCGCGCCCAATGGCCGCCTGTTCCGCGTGCAGCTTGATCGCGGTGAGCGGCGTGCGCAACTGATGCGCGGCGTCGGCGATGAATTTGCGTTGGGCGTCGAGGGCGGATTTCAGACGGTCTAGCAGGCCGTTCAGCGCGCCCGTCAGCGGACGGATTTCGACGGGGACGAACGTTTCGTCGACGGGTTCCAGCGACGTGTGGGTCTGGCGGTTCAGTGAATCGGCGAGATCTGTCAGCGGATTCAGCTGCTGATTCACGACGCGCCACACGATCACCCAGCCCGCCAGCAGCAACAGCAGCAGCGGCATCATGATCGCGACCAGAAATTCTGCGGCAATGCGAAAGCGGTGATGCACAGGCTGGCCGACTTCGATGACGACGGGATTGCCCGTCGGCTGGTCGACGCGTACCTGTGCGACGCGCACGGCCGTCCCTTCGTGCTGCGTCTCGAACACGTACGCGTAGTGCATGCGCCGCACGTTGGTGCCTTGCAGCGGCAGTTTCGGGTCGCCGGCGATTTCGGTTTCGCCATTGCTGATCCGGTACACGAGTTGTTCGACTGGGTCGGAGAACATCGCCTGCGCGAGCGGCGGTACTGTGATCGGCGCATCGGGGCCGGCAATCTGGATCTGCTTCGAAATGGCCGTGGCGAGATCGGCGAGTGAACGGTCGACTACATGCTGCGTGTATTGCCACGCGAGCCAGTACGCGATGAGGCCGCTCATCAGCGCGAGCAGGGAAAGGGGAGCGGCGAGCCGGCGCAGCAACTGGCGGCGCAGGCTATTCGCGGCGGGATAGGGCATGGTCGAACCCGCGATAAAAGACCGACGCCGAGGGATGGTCGACTGCGTCAGTCATGCGTTCCAAAAAATGCAGTTGAAACGGCAGTTCAAACGGCGATTCACATCCGGGCTGAATGACACAGGCGGCCGCCGCGCAACCGTGAAGATGCGCTTGCGGCCGCCCGTCGGACAACCCGGACGCCGTCAGACCACAACGGTCTTGACGACCATTATGACGCCTGGCGGATTTCCTGGAGCAGATAGCCGAAACCGCGCACCGTGACGATTTCGACGCGGCAGTTTTCGAGCTTTTTGCGCACGCGGTGCACATAGACTTCGATCGCGGTGTCGCCGAGATCGCCGCCGAAGTGAGTCAGGTGATCCTGCAGTTGCGCCTTGCTGACCACGCGGCCGTGGCGCAGCAACAGCATTTCGAGCACGGCGAATTCGCGCGGCGACAGTTCGAGCGGCTTGTCGTCGTTGAAGATGCGGCGATCCACACCCGACAGACGCACGCCACCGAGCGACACTTCCGGACGCGGCATGTCGCCGTGCGGTCCGCTGCGGCGCATCACGGCGCGAATGCGCGCTTCCAGTTCGGCGGGCTCGAACGGCTTCAGCATGTAGTCGTCGGCGCCGGAATTGAGGCCTTGCACGCGATCATTCAATTCGTCGCGCGCGGTCAGGACGATCACGGGCGTATGACGGTTGCTTTGACGGAAACGCGACAGCAGCGTCATGCCGTCGATGCCGGGCAATCCCAGATCGAGGATCACGAGTTCGTGGCGGTTTTGGGTGAGGGCCTGTTCGGCGAAGATGCCGTCGTGGACCATGTCGACCGTGAAGCCGGCTTGTTCGAGACTGCTTTGGATGCCGCGCGCGATAGGGCGGTCGTCTTCGATCAGAAGGAGTCGCATGGGTTTCGCTCAAGTACAATGGGTTGGGCAAGGGGCACGCGGTTCGCCGGGGCGCCTGCTGCACAGAATGCCGTGCGGCGTGCCGTCGATGCGGCCTTCAACAGATCTGCCAGCCATGTCCGATATTACGATCCACGAACTGGAAGCCGCGATCAATTTCTGGCGTTCCCGCTCGCCTTCGAGCGGTGACGAACTCGTTCTGTGCAAGGAGGCAAGCGCGCTCTCCAAGCCGTATGCGCTGATGATTGTACAGCGACAGACCGTGCTGCCGCAGGAAGGAATGGACGAGATTGCCCGCGCCGCGTGGGATTCTTACGTGTCCCTTAAGAATGGCCTAAAGAAGTGAAGGTTTGGTGGCCTGATTACCTGCAAAACGCTTTCATTGCGGGCTTTCTTCAGGGTTTTGGAGCGTGGCCGGCTTTCGTCCGATCAACTGCATGGGTCGCCGCTTGCGTCACTTTCCCGCCGCAATTTCATCAATGAAACGCGCAAGGCGAATGTCGCGCTCGGTGATTCCGTTTGCTTCGTGCGTCGATAGCGTGATCTCGACGTTGCTATAGACGTTGAACCATTCCGGATGATGGTCCATCTCCTGGGCCTTGATCGCGACGCGTGTCATGAAGCCGAACGCTTCGTTGAAGTCGGCGAACCTGAGCTGCCGTTTGATCGCATCGCGGCCTTCGACGCTTTGCCAGCCATCGAGTTGAGCGATCTGCGTTGCGCGTTGTTCAGAAGAGAGTTTCTGGATCATCGTGTCACCTTTTGAAGCTGTGCGGGGCTGTGCCGATGCCGTGTACATCGACGCATACGCACTCGTCCTATTTTTTCACGGTTGAAGGGTTGCTGCAGAGCGCTACGTCAGATGTCGCCGTCCGTTGCCCAGCCTTCGCCCGTGCCGCGTGTGATGACGGCGTCGGCGGCACGCACTTCGCCTGCGGGGAACGGGGCGGCATGCGCGAGCTTTGCCAGCAGCGGCGCGAAGTCGGTACGCGCGACGTCGAACAGTTGCGAGAAATCGTCGATCACGAAGTAGGTCTTTTGAAACGTGTCGATCCGGTACTGCGTCTGCATCACGCGTTCGAGATCGAATGCGATGCGATTGGGTGCGTCGCTTTGCTGGCTGTAGAGCGTCTCGCCTTTGCTCGACACGATTCCTGCACCGTAGATTTTTACGCCGTTTGGACTCGCGTCGTCGCGGATCAGGCCGAACTCGACTGTGTACCAATACAGGCGCGCGAGCAGCGGCAGCGCGTTCGCGTCGTTCGCGGCAAGGGCCGCGCGGCCGTACGCGTGCATGTAGTCGGCGAACACCGGGTTGATCAGCAGCGGCACATGCCCGTACAGATCGTGGAAGCAGTCGGGCTCCTGCAGGTAGTCGAGCTGATCCGGACGGCGCATCCACCATGTCACGGGAAAGCGGCGGTTCGCCAGATGCTCGAAAAATACCTGATCCGGCACGAGACCCGGCACGGCGACGATCCGCCAGCCCGTCGCAGGGATCAGTTGTTCGTTGATCGCGTCAAACGAAGGCACGCTTTCCGGCGACAGATTCAGCCGCTCGACGCCTTCCAGAAACTCGTCGCACACGCGCCCCTTGAGCAGCGCCGTCTGCCGCGTATAGAGCTGTTTCCACACCGCGTGATCGACCGCGCCGTAGCGATGCATCGGCTGGTCGATGGTGAAGTCTGCGCGGGTTTCGAGGCCGGCGTCGAATTGCTCCTTGAGCTTCGCGGTGTTCGGGACGGACATGACGGATGACTGGCTGGGCGCGCTCGCCCGATAAGTGGACACCGTGCAAGTCTAGAGCGGGCAACGCGCGGAAAGGGCGCATGTTTGCCGAATTGCACGGATGGAATGCGATAATCGTGCGTTGAATCGCCAATTGATGCGGAGGATTTACATGCTAGAACTCGATCACTTCGATCTGGCGCTGCTCGACGTCCTGCAGCGCTTCGGGCGCGCGACGCACCAGCAACTGGGCGAGCAGGTGCCGCTGTCGCCGTCGCAGATCGGGCGGCGCCTGCAGCGGCTGGAGTCGATTGGCGTGGTCGACGGCTATCGCGTCGTGCTGCGGCCCGAAAAGCTCGGGCTCGGCGTGACGGCCTTCACGAGCCTGAAACTGAAGCACCACGGCGATTCGATCATCGAGCAGTTCCAGCAGCAGATCGACGTGCTGCCCGAAGTGCTGGAGTGCCACGCGGTGGTCGGCGACGCAGATTACCTGCTGCGTATCGTGGCGCCGGATCTGAACGCGCTGTCGTCGTTCGTGATGAAGAAGCTGATGCGGGTGCCGGGCGTCGACAGCGTGCGCTCGTACATCGTGCTGACGACGTTCAAGCGCAACGGCCCATTGCCGCTCGGTCATCTGACGCCGGGCGCAGCCGCCGTCTGACCGCGCGGCACGTCTGAAATCAGGCGGCTTTCAACGGCTCCTGATTCAGCATGTCCACATAGGCGACGGCAACCAGGTCCGATTCCGGCACGCCCAGCTTCGAGAACACGGCGTGCGCTTCTTTTTCGCCGCCTTCTTCGTCGTCATCCTGCGCGAGCACGACTTCGAGCTCGACGAAATCGCCCAGACCGTCGACGCGGTCCAGGTGAATCCGCGTGCGCCCGACGATATACACATGGCGCTCCTTCGTGACGATGCCGCGCGTGGTGAGCGCGGTGGCGAGCAGGGAGTGCATCGCTTCGGGGTTCGTCACCGGGCTGCGCGTGTAGTACGACGCCTTCGGGCCGTCGCGGTCGTCGCGCTGATAGAAGATCAGTTCGGCGGGTGTGCCGTCGTCGAACTGGCGCAACTTCAGGCGGCCACGCGGCACGTCGTAGAAAAAGTCCTGCTGGCGAAAAATCAACGGAGCATCAGGCGAAAGCGCAGCGGCGCGCTCGCGAAGCTGCTCGAAGTGCTGCGCGCGGGCTTTGATTTCGATGTTGCGGGCCATGTGAAGCTCCTGTCGAAAGATGAACGTGGACGGCTTCTGACGACGACGGGTTCGCCCCGATTGCCTGAGTGCGCAAACCGGCCGGCAGAGACCAAAGCGATACGGAAAACAGCGGGGAAAAGCGGGCAAAGCGTCAATCTAGCAAAAAGCCCATGACGATGTGGTTAAAGGCCACGGCGCGGGAAGGTGCAAAGCCTCCGCTGTGTCATGAGGTCGGCTCATATCGCGCAACGCATCTTCTCGCGTTATGGCGCGCGCTCCGCGTGCGTCGCTTACGCCGACCACTGCTGTTCAATCAGCTTCAGCGCCACAGCGATCGCCGGCTCGTCCTTGTGCGCGGCGAGCGTGATGAATGTCAGCTCGGTCGGCACCGTGATGCCTTCGACGATCGTCAGCGCGTGCGCGTGCGCTTCAGCGAGCGCGGTCGAATCTCGCGCGAGCGTGAGGCCGACGCCCGATTTGACGAGATCGAGCATCGACGGTTCCTGATCCACTTCTGCGACCTTGACGGGCTTGACCCCGGCATCTGCGAAGCGGCGCGTCAGCAGCCGGTTGTGCGCGGACGCGGGCGGCGTCCAGATCCACGGAAACGAAGCGAGCGCGCGCCAGTCGCGTGCGCCTTTCATGCGGTCTTTCCAGCCGGGCGGCGCCAGCACGCGGTATTGAAAGTGCGTCAGGGTGACAGCGTGAAAGATCGCGCTGTCGCGCGGTTCGTCGTCGTCCGGCTGGCCGATGTAGTAACCGACGTCGAGTTCGCCCGCACGCACCTGGTCGCGCACCCAGCCGGACATGCCGTGCCGCAATTGCGTTTCGATGTGCGGCCACGTCTCGACGAGCTGCTTCAGAAACCCGCCAAGCCGCAGAAACGCCGGATCGAGAATCGTGCCGATGCGCAGACGCCCGCGCACTTCCTGGCGCAGCGTGGCGGCCGCCCGTTCGACATCGCTGGCGGCCGCGAGGGCGCGCTCGGCGTGCGGCAACAGCGCCTGGCCGTCGCGCGTGAGCGCGAGGCCGTGCGACGTGCGGGTGAACAGCGTCACGCCGAGCGCGGTTTGCAGGTTCTTGATCTGCAGACTGACGGCGGGCTGGGTCAGATGCAATTGCGCGGCAGCGCGCGTCAGATTGCCTTCGCGCGCGACCGTCGCGAAGGCGCGGAGCAGGGTGAGGTCCATCTGCTGATATTAACGCGCCTTATATCGCATTTGAGCATTACTCATTGGATTTGCCGCGCGTTTGCCGATTACGCTTCAAATCATCATGCAAAGGCGTGCCGCATTGCGCTGCAGCATCGACCGTCAAAAAGCCCTACACAGGAGACACCATGAGCGAGACAGATCAAGGCAAGGTGCGCGCGCTGACGCACGTGATCAACGGCCGTCCTATCGATGGCACGAGCCAGCGCTTTGGCGACGTGTTCAATCCGGCAACAGGCGAGGTGTCGTCGCGCGTGCCGCTCGCGAGCGTGACCGAAGTCGACGCAGCCGTCGCTGCCGCAAAGGCCGCCTTTCCCGCGTGGAGCGAAACGGCGCCGATCAAGCGCGCACGCGTGCTGTTCAAGTTCAAGGAACTGCTGGACCGTCACCACGACGAACTCGCCGAACTGATCACGCGCGAACACGGCAAGGTGTTCTCGGATGCGAAGGGCGAAGTGATGCGCGGCATCGAGATCGTCGAATTCGCGTGCGGCATTCCGAATCTGTTGAAGACCGATTTCACCGATCAGATCGGCGGTGGCATCGATAACTGGAACCTGCGTCAGTCGTTGGGTGTGGTCGCGGGCATCACGCCGTTCAACTTCCCGATGATGGTCCCGTGCTGGATGTTCCCCGTTGCGATCGCATGCGGCAATACGTTCGTGTTGAAGCCGTCGGAACGCGATCCTTCGGCGTCGATCCGGCTTGCCGAATTGCTGAAGGAAGCGGGCTTGCCGGATGGTGTGTTCAATGTCGTGCACGGCGACAAGGTGGCTGTCGATGCATTGCTCGCGCATCCCGATGTCAGCGCGCTGTCGTTCGTCGGCTCGACGCCCATCGCCGAATACATCTACACGGAAGGCACGAAGCACGGCAAGCGGGTGCAGGCGCTGGGCGGCGCAAAGAATCACCTCGTCGTGATGCCGGATGCGGACCTCGATCAGGCCGTCGATGCCTTGATCGGCGCGGCGTATGGATCGGCGGGCGAGCGTTGCATGGCGATTTCCGTTGCGGTCGCAGTCGGTCATATCGCCGACGAATTGATCGACAGGCTCACGCCGCGCGTGAAGACGCTGAAGATCATGAACGGCATGGAAGGCGAAGCGGAAATGGGTCCGCTCGTGACGGCGGCGCATCGCGAGAAAGTGTCGGGGTATATCGACGCAGGTGTCGAGGCGGGTGCGAAGCTCGTGGTCGATGGACGCGGGCATAAGGTGCCGGGTCACGAGAAAGGCTTCTTCCTCGGCGGCACATTGTTCGACGATGTGAAGACCGACATGAAGATCTATCGCGAAGAGATTTTCGGCCCCGTGTTGTGCGTGGTGCGCGTGCCCGATTTTGCTTCGGCTGTCGAACTCATCAACAAGAACGAGTTTGCCAACGGCGTGTCGCTGTTCACGTCGGATGGCGGTGTTGCGCGCGCGTTCTCGCGTCAAATTCAGATCGGCATGGTCGGCATCAATGTGCCGATTCCTGTACCGATGGCATGGCACTCGTTCGGCGGCTGGAAGCGGTCGCTGTTTGGCGATCACCACGCGTATGGGGAAGAAGGCGTGCGTTTCTATACGCGCTACAAGAGCATCATGCAGCGCTGGCCGGACAGCATTGCGAAGGGCGCCGAGTTCACGATGCCCGTTGCGAAGTAACACGAATCAGCAGCTTGGAATGGCCGCGGCATTGTGCTTTCAATAGCGCAGTGCCGTGCGCATCGCGCGTGTGGTGTTGATAAACAAAAAACAGTAGCGGCACGAACGCTCAAAGCGCAAACAGATGCCATGCAAGGTGGCCATGCGAAGGAGACAAGGGTGAGCACGACAGCAAGAAAACTCGAAGGCGAATTCGACTACATCGTGGTCGGTGCGGGCACGGCGGGCTGTGTGCTTGCGAATCGCCTGACCGAAGATCCCGACGTCACCGTGTTGCTGCTCGAAGCAGGCGGCAAGGATGATTACCACTGGATTCACGTGCCCGTCGGCTACCTCTATTGCATCGGCAATCCGCGCACCGATTGGCTCTATAAAACGCAGGCGGAACCCGGCCTCAACGGACGTGCGTTGTCGTATCCGCGAGGCCGCGTATTGGGCGGCTGCTCGTCGATCAACGGCATGATCTATATGCGCGGGCAGCGCGAAGACTACGACGAATGGGCGCGTGTGACGGGCGATTCGTCGTGGTCGTGGGATGCCGTGCTGCCTGTCTTCAAACGCAGCGAAGATCATCATGGCGGCGCAAACGAATTCCACGGCGCGGGCGGTCAATGGCGTGTGGAAAAGCAGCGCCTCAAATGGAAGATTCTTGAGAAGTTCTCCGAAGCCGCGCAAGAAACCGGTATTCCCGCCACAGACGATTTCAATCGCGGCGACAACACGGGCGTCGGCTATTTCGACGTGAACCAGAAGCGCGGCATTCGCTGGAATGCATCGAAGGCTTTTTTGCGGCCAGCGATGCAGCGGCCGAATCTCACCGTCATCACGGGCGCGCACACACAGCGCGTCGTATTCGAAGGCAAGCGCTGCGCCGGTGTCGAATATCGTGGCGGCGATGTCGAGTACATCGCGAAGGCGCGCATCGAAGTCATCATGAGTTCAGGCGCAGTGAACTCGCCGCAACTGCTCGAACTGTCGGGCATCGGCAATGGCGCGCGTCTGCAGAATCTCGGCATCGAGGTCGTGAACGATCTGCGTGGCGTAGGCGAAAATCTTCAGGACCATTTGCAATTGCGCATGGCGTATAAGGTGCATGGCGTGCGCACATTGAATACGGCCTCCGCGCACTGGTGGGGCAAGATGATGATCGGGCTGCAGTACCTGCTGATGCAAAGCGGGCCGATGTCGATGTCGCCGTCGCAACTAGGCGCATTTGCGAAGTCCGATGTGAACGACATATCTTTGACGCGTTCCGATCTCGAGTATCACGTGCAGCCGCTTTCACTCGACAAGTTCGGTGATCCCTTGCATCGCTTCAACGCGTTCACGGCGTCGGTGTGTCATTTGCGTCCGACTTCGCGTGGCAGCGTGCACATCGAATCGCGCGACCCGCACGTGGCGCCCCTGATTGCGCCGAACTATCTGTCCACCGATTACGACCGTCACGTCGCTGCGAATGCGCTGCGTCTCACGCGCCGCATTGCAGCCGCGCCTGCCTTGAAACCCTATCGGCCCGAAGAAATCTTGCCCGGCATCCAGTTTCAGACCGAGGAAGAATTGCAGATCGCGGCGGGGCAAGTCGGTACAACTATTTTCCATCCCGTCGGCACATGCCGGATGGGCACATCGAATGATCCCGGCGCTGTCGTCGATAGCCGCTTGCGCGTGATCGGTGTCGAAGGGTTGCGCGTGGTCGACGCGTCCGTGATGCCCACCATCACCTCAGGCAACACGAACTCGCCGACACTGATGATCGCGGAACGTGCGAGCGACATGATTCGCGCCGACCGCCGTGCGCGAAGAGACAGTCAAACCATCGAAACCCACACCGCGTCGCCGATGTCCGTTGCATGACACGCAACGTTTAACGTTTTGCGTGGTGAAGGTCGCATTAAACACTAAGTGCAAATCCCAATGATTGCGCTGCATCATTGGCGCGACAATGGCATCCATGCTGCGTGGTGCGGCATGGATTACCGTCCGCATTGGTGCACCACGCCACGATTGGCACGGGGGTGTCATCGCCAATAACAGTCGCGCCGTTTCAGCGCGGAATAAAACGCGGTAATGCTTCGCCTTACTTCGCATGGAAGGGAACATGATTCTCGGCGATACGATACTCGAAACGCGCGGGCTCACTCGTGAGTTCAAGGGTTTTACCGCAGTCAACGGTGTGAACCTGCGCGTGAAGCGCGGTTCGATCCATGCGCTCATCGGCCCGAACGGCGCAGGCAAGACCACCTGCTTCAATCTGCTCACCAAGTTTCTCGTGCCCACTGCGGGTCAGATCGTCTTTGACGGCATCGACATCACGGGCGAACGTCCTGCGCAGGTCGCGCGTCGCGGCATCATCCGCTCGTTTCAGATTTCCGCTGTATTTCCGCATCTGACGGCATTGCAGAACGTTCGCGTGGGTCTTCAACGTCAGCTCGGCTCGGCGTTTCATTTCTGGAGAAGCGAGCGCACATTGCGTCAACTCGACGACCGGGCGATCGATCTGCTCACGCAAGTGGGCTTGACCGATTTCGCCGACGTACCCGCCGTTGAACTCTCATATGGCCGCAAGCGCGCGCTCGAAATCGCCACGACGCTCGGCATGGAACCCGAACTGATGCTGCTCGACGAACCGACGCAAGGCATGGGACATGAAGACGTTGACCGCGTGACGGCGCTGATCAAAAAAGTATCGGCGGGTCGCACGATCCTGATGGTCGAACACAACATGAATGTGATAGCCGGCATCTCCGACACGATTACCGTCCTGCAACGCGGCGAGGTGCTCGCCGAAGGCACGTACGCGGAAGTCTCGAAGAACCCGCTGGTCATGCAGGCCTATATGGGCAGTGCGGACGCGGCGCTTGCCGGAGCGCATGCATGAGCACAGTGAGCGAACAGGAAGACGCATCGGTCAGTGTGGTGAGCGGCGAGCCCGCGCTGGAAATAGCGGGGCTGCAGGCATGGTACGGCGAATCGCACATCCTGCATGGCGTCGATCTGACCGTCAGCCGCGGTGAGGTCGTCACGCTGCTCGGCCGCAATGGCGCGGGCCGCACCACGACGCTGCGCGCGATCATGGGCCTGACGGGACGACGCACGGGTTCGATCCGCGTCGGTGGACGCGAGACCATTTCGATGGCGACGCATCGGATCGCGCATTGCGGCGTCGGTTATTGCCCCGAAGAGCGCGGCATCTTTTCGAGCCTGTCGTGCGAAGAAAATCTGATGCTGCCGCCGCCCGTCGGCGACAAGTCGTTGATGATGTCCATCGACGAGATCTACCAGATGTTTCCCAATCTCCAGGAACGGCGCATGAGCCAGGGGACGCGTCTATCGGGCGGCGAGCAACAGATGCTGGCCGTCGCGCGCATCCTGCGCACGGGCGCGAACCTCTTACTGCTCGATGAAATTTCCGAAGGCCTTGCCCCCGTGATCGTGCAGGCGCTCGCGCGCATGATCGTGACGCTGAAGGCGCGCGGCTACACCATCGTGATGGTCGAACAGAACTTCCGCTTCGCCGCGCCGCTCGCCGATCGTTTCTATGTGATGGAGCATGGACGCATCGTCGAGCATTTCGGTGCAAAGGAACTCGAAAGCAAAATGCCGGTGCTGCACGATTTGCTCGGCGTCTAAGTGGGGTGGACGCATCCCGACCAGAAATCGGGGTCGTCATGGGAACTGCGACGCACGACACACCCAGATGCCTCTGATAACCACAAGCATGGAAACAGGAGACACGCATGAAACTGAAGAACTTCGCCAGATTGTCAGCAGTCTGCTTTGCGGCCGCTGCGGGCACGATGTTCGCTGCGGGCAGCGCACAGGCTGCCGATGGCGCGACCGTCAAGATTGGCTACATCACTGATCTGTCCGGTCTGTATGCGGATATCGATGGCCAGGGTGGCCTCGAAGCGATCCGCATGGCGATTGCCGATTTCGGCGGCAAGGTCAATGGCAAGCCGGTCGAACTGGTCTACGCCGATCACCAGAACAAGGCGGACATTGCTGCTTCGCGGGCGCGTGAATGGATCGACCGCGACGGCGTCAACGTGATCATCGGCGGCACGAACTCGGCCACTGCGTTGTCGACCAATCAGGTTGCGGGCGAAAAGAAGGTGCCGTACATCAACATCGGCGCGGGCGCGGACAACCTCACCAACGAGCAATGCACGCCGTACACGGTGCACTACGCGTACGACACGATGGCGCTCGCAAAAGGCACGGGCTCGGCCGTCACGAAGCAGGGCGGCAAGACCTGGTACTTTCTGACGGCGGATTACGCGTTCGGCAAGGCGCTCGAAAAGAACACGTCGGACGTGGTCAAGGCGAATGGCGGACAGGTGCTCGGCACGGTGCGTCATCCGTTGTCGGCATCGGACTTCTCGTCGTTCCTGTTGCAGGCTCAAGGATCGAAGGCGCAGGTGCTGGGTCTCGCGAATGCGGGCGGCGACACCATCAACGCGATCAAGGCCGCCAAGGAATTCGGCGTGACGAAGTCGATGAAGATCGCCGCGCTGCTGATCTTCCTGACCGACATCCACAGCCTCGGACTTGAAACGACGCAGGGCCTCGTCGCCACCGATAGCTGGTATTGGAACAAGGACGCCAATACCCGCAAGTGGGCGCAGCGCTACTTCGACAAGATGAAGAAGATGCCGACCAGTTTGCAGGCAGCGGACTATTCGGCCGTCACCACGTATCTGAAGGCCGTGCAGGCAGCTGGCACGACCGACAGTGACAAGGTGATGGATCAGCTGCACAAGGCGAAGATCGACGATTTCTACGCGAAGGGCTACATCCGTCAGGACGGCAGCATGATCCACGACATGTACCTGATGGAAGTGAAGAAGCCGTCGGAATCGAAAGAGCCGTGGGATTACTACAAGATCACCGCGACGATTCCTGGCGATCAGGCATTCGGAACGAAAGCGGAGACGCGCTGCGCGCTCTGGAAGTAAGCGGTTCGCAGCGGGGAATGTAACGGGCGGCGCAGCGCCGCCCGTTGTGTCTCGTGAGTGAACTGCGTCGATATTATTCTGACGGCGGATTCAATGGATATCTTTGGCATTCCGCTACCGGCGATGCTCAGCCAGTTGCTGCTCGGTCTCGTGAACGGTTCGTTCTACGCGATCCTGAGTCTGGGGCTGGCGGTGATCTTCGGTCTGCTCAACGTGATCAACTTCGCGCACGGCGCGTTGTTCATGCTGGGCGCGATGCTCACATGGATGGGCCTGTCGTATTTCAGTCTGCCGTACTGGGTGATGCTGGTGCTCGCGCCCGTGCTCGTCGGGCTGTTCGGCATCGTGATCGAACGCTCGATGCTGCGCTGGCTGTACAAGCTCGATCACCTCTATGGCCTGTTGCTCACGTTCGGGCTCACGCTCGTCGTCGAAGGCGTGTTCCATTCGATCTACGGTTCGTCAGGGCAGCCGTACGACGTGCCGTCGGCGCTTGCAGGCGCAACCAATCTTGGCTTCATGTTCCTGCCGAACTATCGCGCGTGGGTGGTCGTCGCGTCGCTGATGGTGTGCTTCGCGACGTGGTTCGTGATCGAGAAGACGCGTCTTGGCGCGTATTTGCGCGCGGGCACGGAGAACCCGAAGCTCGTCGAGGCATTCGGCGTGAACGTACCGATGATGGTCACGCTCACGTACGGCTTCGGCGTCGCGCTGGCCGCGTTTGCCGGCGTGCTCGCGGCACCCGTGATCCAGGTCTCGCCGCTGATGGGCCAGCCGATGATCATCACGGTGTTCGCGGTCGTGGTGATCGGCGGCATGGGCTCGATCATGGGTTCGATTCTCACGGGCCTTTTGCTGGGCGTGATCGAAGGGTTCACACGTGTGTTCTATCCGGAAGCGTCGGCGACCGTGGTCTTCGTGATCATGGCGCTCGTATTGCTGGTGCGTCCGGCAGGTCTCTTCGGCAAGGAAAAATGATGCAGAGAAAAGCGCTCTACGTTCTGCTGCTGATCGGGCTCATCGTTGCACCGTTTGTCGGCGCGTATCCCGTGTTCGTGATGAAGGTGTTGTGCTTTGCGCTGTTCGCGGCCGCATTCAATCTGCTGATTGGCTATACGGGCCTGCTGTCGTTCGGACACGCGATGTTTCTCGCATCGGCGGGCTACGTCACCGGTTACGCGATCCAGACGCTCGGCATGTCGCCTGAACTCGGCGTCATAGCGGGCGTGGCGGCGGCGACGCTGCTGGGCTTTGTCGTCGGTCTGTTCGCCATCCGCCGGCAGGGCATCTACTTCGCCATGGTGACGCTCGCGCTCGCGCAGATGGTCTACTTCGTGTTCCTGCAGGCGCCGTTCACGCACGGCGAAGATGGCCTGCAAGGCGTGCCGCGCGGCAAACTGTTCGGCGCGTTGAGCCTGTCTTCCGATCTGACGCTGTACTTCGTCGTGCTGGCCGTGATGGTGCTCGCGTTCCTGCTGATTGTGCGGATCGTCCATTCGCCGTTCGGGCAGGTGCTGATCGCGATCAAGGAGAACGAGCCCCGCGCGATCTCGCTCGGCTATGATACGAACCGCTTCAAGCTGCTGGCGTTCATTCTGTCGGCGGGGCTGGCAGGTCTTGCCGGCTCGCTCAAGGTGCTGGTGCTGGGCTTTGAAACGCTCGGCGACGCCTACTGGACGATGTCGGGCCTCGTCGTACTGATGACGCTGGTGGGCGGCATGGGCACGCTGTTCGGGCCGTTGCTCGGCGCCGCGTTGATCGTCGCGCTCGAGGACCGGCTTGGCGATATCGGCAGTGGGCTGGCGTCGGTGACGGGTGTTGAGTGGTTCCGATCACTCGGCGAGTCGGCGACGATCGTCACGGGCCTTATTTTCATCGCGTGCGTGCTGGCGTTCCGGCGCGGCATCGTCGGCGAGATCGTGCAACGGGTCAAACCGTTGCGTGCCTGAACCGGGTAGAAATCAGTTTGCGATCCGAAATAACCGGTAGCCGCCGCGAAATGACGCGAACATGGAGCGAAACTACAAGAATGCGCCCCATTTCTGTGCGGCGCTGCACCACTAGGGTAAATGCTAGTTGCTCGTGAAGCGTCCCCCGTTTAATCTTCACACAGTTCTGATGCACCGAATTTTGCAGGTGGAGAACGAGGAGACATGAGGCGCATAAGTGCCCATACAAAAGCGCTGTTGGACGAAATCCAACAGCGCTTTTTACTTTTTCCGTTCAAAACTCATCTTCTTCAGCGCGCCTTCCTGGGCCGCACGGCATTGTAAATCTGGCGTTTTCTCTCACACTACGCCCGCCGCTTTTCCCCAAAGATTCAAAGCCTTCAAAGCGCTTGCCGCCTGCGGTATGGGTCCGCTACACTCGCCATTCGCCGACCATCGGGTCGGCCTTTGGGACATTCGAATCCATTCGAACATCGGGGCGTAGAGGAGCGGAATGAAGTCGGCATTGCGGTGGATCAGCGCGGCACTCGTCGCGGCAGGCGTGTGCGCAACCTATAGCGGCGCGGCATTCGCGGACGTGAAAATCGGCATGACGGTGTCGGCGACGGGGCCCGCAGCCTCGCTCGGCATTCCGGAGAAGAACACCAGCGCGCTTCTGCCGAAGGAAATCGCGGGCCAGAAGATCGACTACATCGTTCTCGACGATGCGACCGATTCGACGCAAGCCGTCAAGAACGCACGCAAGCTCACCAGTGAAGATCACGTCGACGCGCTGATCGGCTCGACCGTCGTGCCGAACTCGCTGGCCATGATCGACATCGCCAACGAAACGCAAACGCCGATGATCTCGATGGCCGCGGCGGCATCGATCGTCGAGCCGATGGACCCGAAGCGCTCGTGGGTCTTCAAGACGCCGCAGAACGACATCCTGATGGCGACAGCCATCGCGCAGCACATGTCGAACCACGGCGTGAAGTCGGTGGCATTCATCGGCTTCTCGGACGCCTACGGCGAGAGCTGGTTCAAGGAGTTCAGCAAGGCTGCCGATCTCAAGAAAATCAAGGTCGTCGCGAATGAACGTTTCGCGCGCAACGATGCGTCCGTGACGGGCCAGGTGCTCAAGATGATGTCGCAGAACCCGGATGCCGTGCTGATCGCCGGCGCGGGCACGCCTGCCGCATTGCCCGAAAAGACGCTGCGCGAACGCGGCTTCAAGGGCAAGTACTATCAGACGCACGGCGTCGCGAATAACGACTTCCTGCGCGTGTGCGGCAAGGATTGCGAAGGCACGTATCTGCCCGCTGGTCCGCTGCTCGTCGCCGATCAACTGCCCGATTCGAATCCTGTGAAGAAGGCTTCCCTCGCGTACAAGCGCGCGTATGAAGGCGCCAACGGCGCGGGCTCGATCTCGACGTTCGGCGGTCACGCGTGGGACGCGGGCCTGCTTCTGCAGCACGCCATTCCCATCGCGTTGAAGAAGGGCCAGCCCGGTACGCCGCAATTCCGCGAAGCACTGCGCGCCGCGCTCGAAGACACGAAAGATCTGCCTGGCTCGCACGGCATCTTCAACATGAGCGCGAACGATCACGCGGGTCTCGATCAGCGTGCACGTGTGATGGTGCAAATCGTCGACGGCAAATGGAAGCTTGCTTCCGATTAAACGAGGCGAATTAACGAATTCCAATTCACAAAAAAGACGCGAGCAGTTGACGCGTCTTTTTTATTGCACGCGAGATGTCTGAATAAAAAGCCGTGCAATGTGCAGGGGAGACGACTAAAGCGGTAGAGCCTGTGTTTGAGGTTTGACGCAATTGCAACGAGCAGGGAAAACCATGCTTGGCAGGCTTATACCCGATAACTAGATTCAGTTACCCGGTTCTCGAACCGGATTACAACACGCATTTAAAGCGTTTGGAGACAAGCAATGAAAACGACAAAACAATGGGTCCGTACCGCAATCGCGATGGCGATGGTGTGCGGCGCAAGTGCTGCGATGGCGCAGGTGAAGATTGGGGTCACGTTGTCTACGACGGGACCGGCGGCCTCGCTCGGCATTCCCGAGAAGAACACGATTGCGCTGCTGCCTAAGGAAATCGCCGGCAAGAGCGTGCAATACATCGTGCTCGACGATGCGTCGGATACGAGTCGCGCCGTGCAGAACACGCGCAAGCTGATCGACGAGGATCACGTCGATGCGATCATTGGTTCGACGGTCACGCCGAATTCGCTGGCGATGCTCGATCCCGTTTCGGAAGGGAAGACGCCGGTGATCTCACTCGCGGCATCAGCGGCCATCATTTCGCCGATGGACGCGAAGCGCGCGTGGGCATTCAAGACGCCGCAGAACGACGGTCTGATGGCCGATGCGATCGCCGAGTACATGGAGAAGCACGGCGTGAAGACGGTTGCGTTCATCGGCTTCGCGGACGCCTATGGCGAGAACTGGTACAACGTGTTCAGCAAGGCGGCGGAAGCGCATCATCTGAAGCTCGTCGCGAACGAGCGCTATAACCGCACCGATGCATCGGTGACGGGTCAGGTGCTGAAGCTCGCTGCATCGAATGCGGATGCGGTGCTGATCGCCGGCGCGGGCACGCCGTCCGCGTTACCGGCGAAGGCGCTCAAGGAGCGTGGCTACAAAGGCAAGATCTATCAGACGCACGGCGTTGCGAACAACGACTTCCTGCGGGTGTGCGGCAAGGACTGCGACGGCGAATTGCTGCCCGCAGGCCCGATTCTCGTCGCCGATCAGTTGCCCGATACGAACCCGGTGAAGAAGTCGTCGCTCGCGTACAAGAACGCGTACGAGAAGGCCTATGGCGTGGGCACGGTGGCGACCTTCGGCGGTCACGCGTGGGATGCAGGCCAGATGCTCCAGCGCGCGATTCCCGAAGCGCTGAAGAAAGGCCAGCCGGGCACGGAAGCTTTCCGCGTCGCGTTGCGTGAAGCGCTCGAGAACGTCAAGGACTTGCCACTCTCGCACGGCATCATGAACACGACACCCACTGACCACAACGGTCTCGACAAGCGCGCACGCGTGATCGTCGAAATCTCAGACGGCAAGTGGAAACTCCAAAACGACTAAGACGGTACGCGCCTCTCGCGCAAGGGCGTGGTGGCGAGCGCATGCGAATGCGCTTAAGCCACGCAGCACTTTCTGATCGATAACAATGGCAAGCTCTGCCGCGCTGTATCTCAGGCGCGGCAGTTGTTTTATGTGTTTGGGCTTCGCTTCGCGGCGGGTGGTCGTTGAGCCTGCTCTCATTGTTTCTTAGTTTCGATATCGACGTTCCAAGACGAGGAAGTATGGATCTATCAATTGCGGCGATCCTCGCGCAGGACGGCATCACGACCGGCGCGATCTACGCATTGCTCGCGCTCGCGTTGGTGCTGGTGTTCTCCGTGACGCGCGCCATTTTCATCCCGCAAGGGGAGTTCGTGTCGTACGGCGCGCTGACGCTCGCCGCACTGCAGACGCAGAAGTTTCCGGCGACGTGCTGGCTGCTGATGGCCATGGGGCTCGCGTGCTTCGTTGTCGAGGTAACCGGCATGGCGCGGCATGCGGAGCGGCGGCGTCATGCTGCGCGCACGCTGGTGATGCTGGTCGGCAAGTATCTGCTGTTTCCCGTTGCCGTCTACGCTGTCACGCGTGGCGTATTCATGCAGCCGCTGCCGATGCTCGCGCAGATCGCGCTGACGCTGCTGATCGTGGTGCCGATGGGGCCGTTCGTTTATCGCCTCGCCTATGAGCCGGTTGCCGAAGGGACGACGTTGTTGCTGCTGATCGTATCCGTCGCCGTGCACTTCGCGATGGTCGGCCTCGGGCTCGTGATGTTCGGCGCCGAAGGCTCGCGGACCAACGCCTTTACCGATTCGGCCTTCAACGTCGGCAGCCTGTCGATCTCGGGGCAGAGCGTGTGGGTGATCGGCGTGGCCGTGGTGCTGATCGGCGTGTTGTACGTGTATTTCGATCGCTCGATTTCCGGCAAGGCATTGCGCGCGACGTCGGTGAACCGGCTCGGCGCGCAGCTCGTCGGCATCGGCACGACGCAGGCGGGACGGCTCGCGTTCACGCTCGCGGCCGGTCTCGGCGTGCTGTGCGGGATTCTCGTCGCGCCGCTCACGACCATCTACTACGACTCGGGCTTTCTGATCGGTCTGAAGGGCTTTGTCGGTGCGATTATCGGCGGGCTGGTCAGTTATCCGCTGGCTTTCGCGGGTTCGATACTCGTCGGCTTGCTGGAGTCGTATTCGTCGTTCTGGGCCAGCTCCTATAAGGAAGTGATCGTGTTCACGCTGATCATTCCCGTGCTGCTCTGGCGGAGTCTCGCCAGCCCGCATGCGGAAGAAGAGGAGGAGTGACGCGATGAAACGCATCATGAAAAACAGGTTCTTCTGGTTGTTCCTCGTCGTGATGTTCGCGCTGCCCGTGCTGCCGCAGCCGATCCGCGTACCCGAGTACTGGGTGACGCTGCTCAACTACATCGGGCTGTATTCGATCGTGGCGATCGGGCTGGTGCTGCTGACGGGTATCGGCGGCATGACGAGCTTTGGGCAGGCGGCGTTCGTCGGCGTGGGCGCCTATGCGACGGCCTATCTGACGACGCACTTCGGCGTCTCACCCTGGCTCGCGCTGATCGTCGGTGTCGTGCTGACGGCGCTGATCGCGCTGCTGCTCGGTGCCGTCACGATGCGGCTGTCGGGCCACTTCCTGCCGCTCGGAACGATCGCATGGGGTCTCGCGTTGTTCTTCCTGTTCGGCAATATGGAGATGCTCGGCAAGTACGACGGGATCAACGGAATTCCGGTGCTGAACGTGCTCGGCATCAACCTGGAATCGGGCCGCCACATCTACTACCTGATCTGGATCGTCGTGCTCGGCGCCGTGGTTTCTGTTCAGAATCTGCTTAATAGCCGGCCTGGGCGTGCGATTCGCGCGCTGCGCGGCGGTGGTCTGATGGCGGAAGCAATGGGCGTGAATACGGCGTGGATGCGCGTAGTCATTTTCGTCTACGCGGCGGTGCTGGCGGCAATTTCGGGCTTTCTGTACGCGCATTTGCAGCGCGCGGTGAATCCGACGCCTTTCGGCCTGAATCACGGGATCGAGTTTCTTTTCATGGCCGTGGTCGGCGGCGTCGCGCATGTGTGGGGCGCGGTGCTGGGCGCGGCAATCCTGACGATTCTCCAGGACTATCTGCAGACGCTGCTGCCGAAACTCCTCGGTGAAAACGGCAACTTCGAGATCATCGTTTTTGGCGTCCTGATGGTGCTGCTTTTGCAGTATGCACGCCAAGGTGTGTGGCCGTTCGTCGCGCGGATGTTCCCGCGCGGTCCGCGCGCGCACGTGCCGGATCATGCGGATGCTTTGCCGCAGCGCAGCAAGCCGGCTGCGGGAGAATCCCTGCTGGTGGTGGACAAGGCGCGTAAGCAGTTCGGCGGTCTGGTGGCCGTCAACGATGTCAGCTTCGAAGTAAAGGCGGGGCAGATCATTGGGTTGATCGGGCCTAACGGCGCCGGCAAATCGACGACCTTCAATCTGGTCACGGGCGTCCTGCAGCCTACGAGCGGTGCGATTTCGTTCCAGGGCGAACGTATCGATGCGCTCAATTCACGTGAAATCGTCAGACGCGGCATCGGGCGCACGTTCCAGCACGTCAAGCTGCTGCCGGGTATGACCGTGCTGGAGAATGTCGCCATCGGCGCGCATCTGCGCGGGCATGCGGGCGTGTGGCGCAGCGTGGCACGCCTGAATTCCGCCGAGGAGGCGCGTCTGATGGCGGAAGCGGCTCGCCAGATCCGGCGCGTGGGTCTCGAAGAGCATATGTACGACGAAGCGGGCAGCCTCGCGCTGGGCAAGCAGCGGATTCTGGAGATTGCACGTGCGCTGTGCTGCGATCCGACGCTTCTGCTGCTCGATGAGCCGGCGGCCGGCCTGCGCTATCAGGAAAAGCAGCAACTCGCGACGCTTCTGCGCAAGCTTCGAGAAGAAGGGATGAGCGTGCTATTGGTCGAACACGACATGGATTTCGTGATGAACCTGACGGACCGACTGGTGGTCATGGAATTTGGGACGCGTATCGCGGAAGGCTTGCCGCAAGACGTGCAGAACGATCCGGCCGTGCTGGAAGCTTATCTGGGCGGGGTGGAGTGATGGTGAATCAGACAACGGCTGCGCCGATTCTTGAAGTCAGCAGTCTTTCCGTGCGTTACGGGAAGGTCGAAGCGCTGCATGGCGCGAAAATCGCCGTCGGCCCCGGGCAGATCGTCTCGGTGATCGGGCCGAATGGCGCGGGTAAGTCTACGCTGCTGAATGCGGTCATGGGCGCGTTACCCGTAACGGGGCATGCAAAGGGCGCGATCATGTACCGGGACGAGGACGTGAGCCACGTTCCCGTCGAGAAGCGCGTCGCGCGCGGTATGTGTCTTGTGCCGGAAAAGCGCGAGTTGTTTGCTGCGATGACGGTCGAGGACAATCTAATTCTGGGTGCGTATCGCCGCAAGCGTGCTGGCGAACGGAATTATCTCGACCAGCTTGATCCGGTGTTCCAGCTTTTTCCGCGATTGAAAGAGCGTCGCAAACAGGCGGCCGGAACGCTGTCGGGCGGCGAGCGGCAAATGTTGGCAGTTGGACGCGCGCTGATGGGCAAACCGGACCTGCTGATGCTCGATGAGCCGAGCTTGGGCTTGGCGCCGTTGATCGTGAAGGAGATTTTTCACATCATCAGCGCGCTGCGTCAGACGGGTGTTGCCACGCTGCTGATTGAACAGAATGCACGCGCTGCGCTGCAGATCTCCGACTATGGCTACGTTCTCGAAACAGGAGAACTCGCCCTGGAAGGAGCGGCGAACGAATTGGCGCAAAACCCGCGTGTTATCGAAACCTATTTAGGTCTGACGAAGAAAGTCGCCTAGCAACGGGACTTTTTGGCGCATTGGCTGTCAAATGAGCGGCGTGTTTCACGTGAAACACGCCGTTTTTTCGTCCTATACCGTCTGGATGGAATTCGGGCCAAAAGCGAACCCGCTATAATTTCGCCCATACTTTCTTTTAGGCTCACGCTGGATCCCGCGTGAGATCCGCGATGCTTTATCCCACAGAGTTTGACGTAATCGTCGTTGGCGGCGGTCATGCCGGCACGGAAGCCGCTTTGGCGTCCGCGCGCATGGGCAACAAGACGCTTTTGCTGACGCACAACATCGAAACCCTCGGTCAGATGAGCTGCAATCCGTCGATCGGCGGCATCGGCAAAGGCCATCTGGTCAAGGAAGTCGACGCGCTCGGCGGCGCAATGGCGGCTGCTACTGACGAAGGCGGGATTCAATTCCGCATTCTCAACTCGTCGAAGGGGCCCGCCGTGCGGGCCACGCGCGCGCAGGCTGACCGCATTCTGTACAAGGCGGCGATCCGCCATCGTCTCGAAAATCAGCCTAATCTTTGGCTTTTTCAGCAGTCCGTCGACGATTTGATGGTCGAAGGTGACCGCGTTGTCGGCGCCGTGACGCAGGTCGGGGTTCGTTTTCGCTCACGTGCGGTGGTGTTGACGGCGGGCACCTTCCTCGATGGGAAGATCCACGTCGGCCTCAATAACTACACGGGCGGGCGGGCAGGGGACCCAGCTGCGGTGTCGCTGTCGGCGCGCCTCAAGGAGTTGAAGCTGCCGCAAGGCCGGCTGAAGACGGGCACACCGCCGCGTATCGACGGCCGTACGATCGATTTCTCGAAGCTGGAAGAGCAGCCGGGCGACCTCGATCCGATCCCCGTGTTCTCGTTCCTCGGGCGCGTCGAGCAGCATCCGCGTCAGGTGCCTTGCTGGGTGACGCATACCAATTCCCAAACTCACGACATCATCCGTAGCGGTCTTGACCGTTCGCCGATGTACACGGGCGTAATCGAAGGGGTTGGGCCGCGTTATTGCCCGTCGATTGAGGACAAGATTCACCGTTTCGCTTCGAAAGAATCGCATCAGATCTTTCTCGAGCCGGAAGGCTTGACCACGAACGAGTTTTATCCGAACGGAATCTCCACGAGTCTGCCGTTTGACGTTCAGCTCGAGCTGGTCCGCTCGATGGTCGGTCTGGAGCACGCGCATATCCTACGACCCGGCTATGCGATCGAGTACGACTACTTCGATCCGCGTGGACTGAAGGCATCGCTGGAAACGAAGGTGATCAGCGGCCTGTTCTTTGCCGGTCAGATCAACGGCACTACCGGCTACGAAGAGGCGGCGGCCCAAGGCCTGCTGGCCGGGATTAATGCCGGTTTATACGTCCAGGATAAGGAAGCGTGGTGTCCGCGCCGGGATCAGGCTTATCTGGGCGTGCTGGTGGACGATCTGGTCACGCGTGGCGTCTCTGAGCCTTACCGGATGTTCACCAGCCGCGCGGAATATCGCTTGAGCCTGCGCGAAGACAACGCTGACATGCGTCTGACCGAGATCGGCCGCGAACTCGGCGTAGTTGACGACGAGCGTTGGGATGCTTTCAGCCGAAAGCGCGACGCTGTTTCACGTGAAACAGAGCGGCTGCGCACCACGTGGGTCAATCCGAAGATGCTTTCGTCTGAGGAAGCGACGGCATTGCTCGGCAAGCCTATTGACCATGAGTACAGTCTGGCCGATCTGTTGCGGCGCCCCGCAGTTTCGTACGACGGCGTCTGCGCTCTGCGCGAAGGCGCCTGCGGTCCGGCTGAAGCGTTGGCCCATGACGAAGTGCTGCTCGCGCAGATCAAGGAGCAAATCGAGATCGGCGTCAAATATCAGGGCTATATCGAGCGGCAAGCAGGTGAGATCGAACGAAACGAGGCGCACGAGAACACGAGGTTGCCAGAAAATCTCGATTATTCGGAGGTCCGTGGGTTGTCGTTCGAGGCACGTCAGAAGCTGACGCAGTTCCGCCCGGAAACGATCGGCCAGGCGTCGCGCATCTCGGGCATCACCCCGGCTGCAATCTCACTGCTGATGGTTCACCTGAAGCGCGGCCTTGGTCGGCGTGCGCAGAAACCCGCCAGCGCAGGCACCGACAACTCGCCGGTGGCTCAATGACGGCGCGTATCGATACGACAGCGGGGCGCGAGACGCTCGCCGCTCTGCTTGAAGATGGTCTGCGCGAACTCGACATCGACCTGACAGCGGAACAAAAGGGCAAACTCCTCGACTACGTTGCGTTGCTGGCCAAATGGAACGCCGTCTACAACCTGACGGCGATCCGCGATCCGAGGCAAATGCTGATACAGCACATCCTGGATTCTCTTTCGATCGTTCCGCACCTGGCCACCCTCGGTCCTGCAACGCTGTTGGACGTCGGCTCGGGCGGCGGGCTGCCAGGTATCGTCCTGGCAATCGTGTTTCCCGAGTGGTCCATCACCGTCAACGACATCGTTCAGAAAAAGTCCGCGTTCCAGTCGCAAGCTAAGGCGGAACTGGGCTTGGGAAATCTGTCTGTTGTGACGGGGCGCGTCGAAAATCTGCGGCCAGGAATCGAGGTTCCAGGAAAGTTTGATGCGATCGTCTCGCGCGCATTCGCAGAGCTTGCGGATTTCGTTACACTGGCCCGTCACCTCGTCGCGGACGATGGCGCAATCTGGGCAATGAAGGGCGTTCGACCGGATGGGGAAATCGAGCGGCTGCCTGAAGGCGCCCACGTGAAGCAAGTGATTCGTCTCAAAGTGCCTGCGTTGGATGCCGAGCGGCATCTGATCGAGGTCACGGTAGGCTGAATTTCAAATCGAAATTTCGTTAAACAGGCTGCAAAGGGACACCTAACAGATGGCAAAAATCTTCTGCGTTGCGAACCAGAAGGGTGGAGTCGGCAAAACGACGACCGCGGTCAATCTCGCCGCGAGCCTCGCATCGCAGGGACAACGGGTCCTGCTCATCGATCTCGATCCGCAAGGCAACGCCACCATGGGCAGCGGCGTCGACAAAGCCGCGTGCGAAAACACGGTTTATGAAGTGCTGGTCGACGGCGTCTCCGTAGCCGATGCGCGAGTGAAGTCGGAAGCCGTTTCGTATGATGTATTGCCTGCGAATCGCGAACTGGCCGGGGCGGAAGTCGAACTCGTCGGCATGGAGAATCGCGAGCGCCAGCTCAAGGAGGCGATTGCGCAGGTCGTGCCGGACTACGACTTCGTGCTGATCGACTGTCCTCCCGCGCTGTCGCTGTTGACGCTGAACGGACTCTGCGCCGCGCATGGCGTCGTTATTCCGATGCAATGCGAATACTTCGCGCTCGAGGGCCTGTCGGACCTCATCAATACCATCAAGCAGGTACATGCGAACCTGAATCGAGATCTGAAAGTGATCGGCTTGTTGCGCGTCATGTTCGACCCACGCATCACGCTGCAACAGCAGGTGTCGGAGCAACTGAAAGAGCACTTTGGAGACAAGGTGTTCGACGTCGTCATTCCGCGGAACGTGCGACTCGCCGAGGCGCCGAGTTACGGTCTGCCGGGTGTCGTGTTCGATCGCGCATCGCGCGGCGCGCAGGCGTATGTGCAGTTCGGCGCGGAAATGATCGAGCGGGTGCGCATGCTATGACGCAGCGTCAATCATCCAAAGCGGATCGAGGAACCACGATGAACGCAGTAGCACGGAAGAAGGGGCTGGGCAGGGGGCTGGAGGCACTGCTCGGCGGAAGCGCGGATATCACGGAAGCGGTGAAGATCAACGGCGCACCTCACACGTTGCCGCTCGACAAGATGCAGGCGGGCAAGTATCAACCGCGCACGCGGATGGACGAGGGTGCGCTGCAGGAACTGGCGGCCAGCATTCGCGCTCAGGGACTGATGCAGCCGATTCTGGTGCGGCCCGTTTCTCCCGAGAAGTTTGAAATCATCGCCGGCGAGCGGCGTTTTCGCGCTGCGCGGCTCGCTGGTCTCGATGAAGTACCTGTCCTCGTGCGCGACGTGCCCGATCAGGCCGCCGCCGCGATGGCGCTTATCGAGAATATCCAGCGGGAAGATCTGAATCCTCTTGAAGAAGCGCAGGGTATCCAGCGGCTACTCGATGAGTTCAGCTTCACGCATGAACAGGCGGCCGAGTCGGTGGGGCGCTCGCGCAGCGCGGTGTCAAATCTGCTGCGTCTGTTGAATCTCGCGTCTCCTGTGCAAACGATGCTGCTCGCCGGCGACCTCGACATGGGCCACGCGCGCGCACTGCTGGCCGTGGACGGAGCCACGCAGATTACGCTCGCGAACCAGGTCGTCAACAAGCGCATGTCGGTGCGCGAAACCGAAAAGCTGGTCACGGCGACGACCAAAGCTGTACCCGCTGTGAAGGCGAAAGCGAACAACGACGGCGGCCGCGACACGCGACGGCTCGAAGAGGAACTGTCGGATCTGCTTGCCGCCACGGTGAAGATCAAGCTCGGACGCCGTGGGCGAGGGCAGGTGCTGGTCGATTTCGGCGACCTCGACGCGCTGGAAGGCATTCTCGCCCGCTTGCGCGGCAACGCAGCTGCTGCATAAGAACCGTCTCCGATGCCCGTTGCCGAACAAGCGCTAAGATCGCATCGCAACCTGCTGCGTACGATCATCCACTATGCAACGAAGGAGCCGGTCCTCACCGTGCTCGTCGTTGCGTTGATCGCATTGCAGGTTTTTCATCCGCATCCGTGGGGATCGTTGCCCGCGCTGGTCGACTGGCAGACGGTGATGACGCTTGCCGGCCTGCTGATCTTGACGAAAGCCGTCGAATATTCAGGATTCCTGATATGGCTCGCGCATCGCGTCGTCCATCACATCCGGTCGCAGCGAGCGTTGGCGTATCTGTTGATCACGCTCGCGGCTGCGCTGTCGACGTTGCTCACCAACGATGTCGCGTTATTCGTCGTTGTACCGCTGGCACTGTCGCTGAACGAGTTGACGCCGCTGCCGCTCAAGCGGCTGGTCATTTTCATCGCGATAGCGGTCAACGCTGGCTCGATCCTCACGCCCTTGGGCAATCCGCAAAACCTGTTTCTCTGGCAAACGAGCGGCGTCTCATTCGGCGGATTCGTGCTGGCGCTCGCGCCTTTGTGCTTCGCGCTGATGGCGATGCTGTACGCGTTGGCCGCGGTATCGTTCAAGCGGACCGCGCTGGATCTGTCGAACGACACAGAACCGCATCCCGTCGATCGTCCGTTGCTTGGCGTTGCCGTCATTTTGTTTGCAGCATTCGTGCTTCTCGCCGATTCTCATCGGGCGGGCATCGGACTGATTGGCGTCGGCGTCGGATTTATCTTCTGGCGGCCGCGAATCGTTCTGAAGATCGACTGGCTCTTGCTGCTGATCTTCGTATTCATGTTCATCGTATTGAGAAGCGTTGCAGCGCTGCCGTGGGTACACAACGCTGTCGGGCAGTTGCATCTCGCAACGCCACTGCGCGCCTACGCGGCGGGCGCCGTGCTCTCCCAGTTCATCAGCAATGTGCCCGCAGCGATCATGCTGGCCGAGTTTTCAAGGGATTGGCGAGCGCTTGCGTTCGGCGTCAGCGTCGGCGGCTTCGGATTCGCGATCGGTTCGCTGGCGAATCTGATTGCAGTGAGGCTTTCAGGACAGCGTGGAATGTGGGCGCAATTTCACCTCTTTTCGATCCCGTTCTGGGTCGTGAGCGGTGCAATCGGCGGCTGGCTTCTGTTGCGTTTTTG
This sequence comes from Paraburkholderia caribensis, assembly GCF_002902945.1. Taxonomy (NCBI): domain Bacteria; kingdom Pseudomonadati; phylum Pseudomonadota; class Betaproteobacteria; order Burkholderiales; family Burkholderiaceae; genus Paraburkholderia; species Paraburkholderia caribensis. The sequence goes on along the minus strand of NZ_CP026101.1, from coordinate 3,613,531 downwards.
ACACTCGTGCGTGTGGCAAAAACACGCGTTCAAACGTGCCGCTCTAGCATAGTCCGGCCCGCATTTCCCGGTCTCCCGCGACGTCCTTACATTTGCAGTCCGACAGCATGAAAATCGGAGCTTTCCCGTATCGTGAAGCACCGTTTCATGCGGGTTATTGGTCGGGCTAAAGTCTTGAATTGCCTGCAACTATCGCTTACAATCGCCCGGATTTATTTGCTAGGCAATCCCGTAAGCGGTGCGAAAGCTCGCGGACTGAACAGGACTCTGCGGAACACTGCGATGGCGGTCAAAGCGTCGAACCAAACGCCGCAACAACGGCACGACGAAAACCGTCACGAGCGCAGCGGCCCGCAAGCGACTGACGGTCAGCGCGCCGTGCATGACGAGGCGTGGGATGCCGAGCAGCAAGATAACAATATCGTTCCGCTCACGCGGGCCGAGGCCGAAAAACTGTTCGGCCCGAACGTGAGTCGTCCATCGCGCGTTACACCGTTCAAGGTCGTGATTGCGCAAATGGTTTTGTCCCTGGGTGCGACGCTGTTGTGGTGGCTGTTCTACGAGCCGCCGGGCGCTGCTGCGCTGTCCGCCTTCCTGGGAGGAGCGATTTGCTGGGTGCCGAGCGCATTGTTCGCGGCACGTCTTAAGAAGTTGAGCGGCGCCCAGACAGCCATGAGCTGGATGATCGGTGAAGCGCTCAAGATGGGGACAACGATCGCGATGTTTATTGCCATCGCCTTCTGGTATCACGACGTACGGTGGATTCCGCTGCTCGTGACCTATCTCATCGCTCTCAAGACGTACTGGATTGCGCTCGCCTGGCGATGAAGCAAACGAGACATTAGGCTGGTGCGAGGCGTGAACAACGCTGCGTCAGCAACGAGGCGCGCGGGTTCGACAAAGACCCGCGCTGGCGTGTTCCCGCAATAAAGCATTGCGGCGGGAGCGGCCCGGAAAGATTTTCGACAATTTGGGTGGCATTAACGATATGGCAGCTAGCGAAGGAACGCGCGCTCTGGATCCGTCCGAGTACATTGCGCACCACTTGCAGAATTTTTCCACCGCTCATCAGACGTCGATTTTCGACATCCACGTCTGGAATCTCGATACGCTTTTCTGGTCGATCGTGTGCGGTCTCGTCACCATTTTCATCTTGCGTCTCGCTGCGCGTAAGGCGACCTCCGGCGTGCCGGGCCGCTTCCAGTGCGCAGTCGAAATGCTGGTCGAGATGGTCGAAGACCAATCGAAGTCGATGATCCACGGCAATCGCACGTTCATCGCACCGCTCGCGCTGACCGTGTTCGTCTGGGTCGCGCTGATGAACTCGCTCGACTTTCTTCCCGTCGACCTGCCGGGCCGCGTGATCGGCGCGCTGGGTCTGTCGGAAGTCATCCCGCACCACCGCATCGTTCCGACTGCCGACCTGAACGGCACGCTCGGCATCGCGCTCGGCGTGTTCGTGCTGATGATTTACTACAACTTCAAGATCAAGGGCGCCGGCGGCTTCGTGCACGAGTTGCTGTCCGCTCCGTTCGGCGCGCATCCGCTGCTGTGGATCCCGAACCTTGCACTGAACATCATCGAGTTCGTCGCGAAGACGGTTTCCCTCGGCATGCGGCTGTTCGGCAACATGTACGCGGGCGAGCTGTTGTTCCTGCTGATTGCCCTGCTCGGCAGCATCTGGAGCTTCGGCGCGGACACGACGGTGCTTGGCTTCATCGGCCACGTGATCGCGGGCAGCGTGTGGGCGATCTTCCACATCCTGATCGTTCTGCTGCAGGCGTTCATTTTCATGATGCTGACGCTGGTGTACATCGGCCAGGCACACGACTCCCACTAACGTGGCGTCGTAAAGAAAGAATCGTAGTTTTTTAAATCCCAGTTCCAAAAAGACTTTTCACAAAGGAGTGATCATGCAAGCTTTCATCGCCAACATCCAGGGTCTGACCGCCATCGGTATCGGCATCATCATCGGCCTGGGTGCTATCGGCGCCTGTATCGGTATCGGTCTGATGGGCGGCAAGTACATCGAAGCATGCGCTCGCCAGCCGGAACTGATGAACCCGCTGCAAACCAAGATGTTCCTGCTGGCTGGTCTGATCGATGCGGCGTTCCTGATTGGCGTTGGTGTGGCAATGCTGTTTGCGTTCGCGAACCCGCTGCTGTCGAAGCTGGCAGGCTGAGGTTCCTCGGAAGTGTGCGCCTGATCTATAACTGATAAGGCGCGAAGCGGAACGGGCACTAAGGCGCTGATCGAGCAATGAATCGATGAGCGCCTTGCCGTTTCCTCCTCCCGACCAAGCAACGTTTAAGGAAACACCGTGAATCTCAACGCAACCCTGTTTGCGCAAATGGTCGTGTTCCTGATCCTCGCGTGGTTCACGATGAAGTTCGTGTGGCCGCCGCTGATCAACGCCCTCGACGAGCGCTCGAAAAAGATCGCCGACGGCCTCTCGGCCGCTGAAAAGGGCAAGTTGGAACTCGAAGCCGCGCACAAGCGCGTCGACCAGGAACTCGCTCAGGCACGCAACGACGGCCAGCAACGTATTGCTGACGCCGAAAAGCGTGCAGTCGCGGTCGCTGACGAAATCAAGGCACAGGCGCAAGCCGAAGCGGCGCGCATCATCGCTCAGGCGAAAGCCGACGCGGAACAGCAGGTCGTGAAGGCCCGTGAAACGCTGCGTGGCGAAGTCGCTGCGCTCGCCGTGAAGGGCGCCGAGCAGATCCTGAAGCGCGAAGTCGACCAGGCAGCTCACGCTGACCTGCTGAATCAACTCAAAGCCGAGCTCTGATCATGGCCGAACTTGCAACCATCGCCCGTCCGTACGCAGAAGCGCTGTTTGGCGTGGCCGAAGCTGGTGACACCGCCGCCTGGTCCACGCTCGTGCAGGAGCTGGCACAGGTTGCGCGTCTGCCCGAAGTGCTGTCGATTGCCTCGAGCCCGAAAGTCAGCCGTGCCCAGATCAGCGAACTGCTGCTGGCCGCGGTGAAATCGCCGCTCAAGGACAACCCGCAGGCGAAGAATCTGGTTCAGATGCTGGTCGACAATCATCGTCTGCCGCTTTTGCCGGAAATCGCCACGCAGTTCGAAGAGTTGAAGAACGCCCGCGAAGGTGCGGCCGATGCGCTGATCGTCAGCGCATTCCCCCTCGAAGGTGCGCAGCTGAACGACCTCGTCGCAAGCCTCGAACGCAAATTCAAGCGCAAGCTGAAGCCGACGGTCCAGGTGGACTCGTCGCTGATCGGCGGCGTTCGCGTGACGGTTGGCGACGAAGTGCTCGATACCTCGGTCCGCGCGCGGCTCGCCAGCATGCAGACGGCTCTGACGGCCTGAAGCCCTCACGTGGTTGTGACGGCTGGCACGCAACAGAATTGACTATCAGGAGCGAATAATGCAACTCAATCCCTCTGAGATCAGCGAGCTGATCAAGAGCCGGATCCAGGGCCTTGAAGCGAGCGCAGACGTTCGCAACCAGGGCACCGTGATCTCCGTGACCGACGGTATCGTGCGTATCCACGGCCTGTCGGAAGTGATGCAGGGCGAAATGCTCGAATTCCCGGGCAACGTGTACGGCCTCGCGCTGAACCTCGAGCGTGACTCGGTCGGCGCGGTGATTCTGGGCGAATACGAAAGCATCTCGGAAGGCGACGTCGTCAAGACGACGGGCCGCATTCTCGAAGTGCCGGTGGGCCCGGAACTGATCGGCCGCGTGGTCGACGCACTGGGCAACCCGATCGACGGCAAGGGCCCGATCAACGCGAAGAAAACCGACGCAATCGAAAAGATCGCGCCGGGCGTGATCTGGCGTAAGTCGGTGTCGCAGCCGGTGCAAACCGGTCTGAAGTCGATCGACTCGATGGTGCCGATCGGCCGTGGTCAGCGCGAGCTGATCATTGGCGACCGCCAGTGCGGCAAGACGGCCGTCGCAGTCGACACGATCATCAACCAGAAGGGCAAAGACCTGATCTGTATCTACGTCGCGATCGGGCAGAAGGCTTCGTCGATCGTGAACGTGGTTCGCAAGCTCGAAGAAACGGGCGCGATGGAATACACGATCGTCGTCGCAGCTTCGGCTTCGGAATCGGCAGCGATGCAGTACCTCGCACCGTACGCCGGCTGCACGATGGGCGAATACTTCCGCGACCGCGGCCAGGACGCACTGATCGTTTATGACGACTTGACCAAGCAAGCTTGGGCATACCGTCAGATCTCGCTGCTGCTGCGCCGTCCGCCGGGCCGTGAAGCTTACCCGGGCGACGTGTTCTATCTGCACTCGCGTTTGCTGGAACGTGCGGCTCGCGTCTCGGAAGAGTATGTCGAGAAGTTCACGAACGGCGAAGTGAAGGGCAAGAGCGGCTCGCTGACGGCACTGCCCGTCATCGAAACGCAGGCAGGCGACGTGACCGCATTCGTTCCGACGAACGTGATCTCGATTACCGACGGCCAGATCTTCCTGGAAACCGACCTTTTCAACGCAGGTATCCGCCCGGCAATTAACGCTGGCGTGTCGGTGTCGCGCGTTGGTGGCGCGGCACAGACGAAGGTCGTGAAGAAACTGTCGGGCGGTATCCGTACCGACCTCGCACAGTACCGTGAACTGGCAGCGTTCGCGCAGTTCGCATCGGACCTCGACGAGGCAACCCGCAAGCAGCTGGAGCGCGGCCGCCGCGTGACGGAACTGCTGAAGCAGCCGCAGTATCAGCCGCTGCAAGTGTGGGAGCTGTCGGTGTCGCTGTTCGCAGCGAACAACGGCTACCTCGACGATCTGGAAGTGTCGCAAGTGCTGCCTTTCGAAAAGGGCCTGCGCGATTTCCTGAAGTCGAAGCACGCTGACCTGATCAAGCGCATCGAAGACAACAAAGACCTCTCGAAGGACGACGAGGGCGCGCTGCATGCCGCACTCAAGGACTTCAAGAAGTCGGGCGCTTATTGATCCGCGAGTGATCCGCAAGGCATAAACGGACCTTGAAGCAGCGTGGGCGCGTGAAAGCGTGTCCGTGCTGCTTCGATCAAGGAGCAAGCAATGGCTGGAATGAAGGAAATTCGCGGCAAGATCAAGAGCGTGCAAAACACGCGCAAGATCACGAAAGCGATGGAGATGGTGGCCGCATCGAAGATGCGCCGCGCTCAGGAGCGCATGCGCGCTGCTCGCCCGTACGCCGACAAGGTCCGCGATATCGCTGCGCACATGAGCAGTGCTACGCCGGAGTACCGTCACCCGTTCATGGTCACGAACGAAGGGGCGAAGTCGACGGGCTTCATCCTTGTCACGACTGACAAGGGTCTGTGCGGCGGTATGAACACGAACGTGCTGCGCGCTTCGCTCCAGAAGTTCAAGGAGCTGGAAGGCCAGGGCAAGACGGTCGAAGCGACGGCAATCGGCGGCAAGGGTCTGGGTTTCCTGAACCGTCTGCGCGCGAAGATCGTGTCGAACGTCGTGCAACTGGGCGACACACCGCACCTCGAGAAGCTGATCGGCGCAGTGAAGGTTCAGCTCGACATGTACTCGGAAGGCAAGGTTTCCGCCGTGTACATCGCGTACACCCGCTTCGTCAATACGATGAAGCAGGAGCCGGTGATCGAGCAACTGCTGCCGCTGTCGGCGGAACAGTTCGAGAGCAAGGGCGACAAGGATGGTCCGACGCCGAAAACGTCGTGGGACTACATCTACGAGCCGGACGCGCAAACCGTCGTCGACGAATTGCTGGTGCGTTATGTCGAAGCGTTGGTCTATCAGGCCGTCGCGGAAAACATGGCATCGGAACAGTCGGCACGGATGGTCGCAATGAAGGCCGCTTCGGACAATGCGAAGACGGTCATCAACGAACTGCAGCTCGTGTACAACAAGAGCCGTCAGGCAGCGATCACGAAGGAACTGTCGGAAATCGTCGGTGGCGCCGCGGCAGTCTGACGCTAACGTCGACACGCGGAAGCGCCTTCTGGCGAGTCCACCGAAACTGCGCCGTTGCGCGAGTGAAGAATTGAGTATCTAAAGGAAAAGCGATGAGTACTACTGCTTTGGTAGAAGGCAAGATCGTACAGTGCATCGGCGCGGTGATCGACGTGGAATTCCCGCGTGAGAGCATGCCGAAGGTTTACGACGCGCTCATTCTCGAAGGTTCGGAACTGACGCTCGAAGTCCAGCAACAGCTGGGCGACGGCATTGTCCGTACCATCTGTCTGGGTTCGTCGGACGGTCTGCGCCGTGGCGTCGTGGTGAAGAACACCGCGAAGCCGATCAGCGTGCCCGTTGGCAAGCCGACTCTGGGCCGCATCATGGACGTGCTGGGCCGTCCGATCGACGAAGCCGGCCCGATCTCGAGCGAAACGACCCGCTCGATCCACCAGAAGGCACCGGCGTTCGACGAACTGTCGCCGTCGACGGAACTGCTCGAAACGGGTATCAAGGTTATCGACCTGATCTGCCCGTTCGCAAAGGGCGGTAAGGTTGGCCTGTTCGGCGGTGCTGGCGTGGGCAAGACCGTCAACATGATGGAGCTGATCAACAACATCGCTAAGGAACACGGTGGTTACTCCGTGTTTGCCGGTGTTGGCGAGCGTACCCGCGAAGGGAACGACTTCTATCACGAAATGAAGGACTCGAACGTTCTGGACAAGGTCGCGCTGGTGTACGGCCAGATGAACGAGCCGCCGGGCAACCGTCTGCGCGTCGCGCTGACGGGCCTGACGATGGCCGAGCACTTCCGTGACGAAGGCCTCGACGTGCTGTTCTTCGTCGACAACATCTACCGTTTCACGCTGGCCGGTACCGAAGTGTCGGCACTGCTGGGCCGTATGCCTTCCGCAGTGGGCTATCAGCCTACGCTGGCTGAAGAAATGGGCAAGCTGCAAGAGCGTATTACGTCGACGAAGACGGGCTCGATCACGTCGGTTCAGGCCGTGTACGTCCCTGCGGACGACTTGACCGACCCGTCGCCGGCTACGACCTTCGGCCACCTGGACGCAACCGTCGTTCTGTCGCGTGACATCGCTTCGCTGGGTATCTACCCGGCAGTGGACCCGCTCGATTCGACCTCGCGTCAGATCGACCCGCACGTGATCGGCGAAGAGCACTACTCGATCACGCGCCGCGTTCAGCAGACGCTGCAGCGCTACAAGGAACTGCGCGACATTATCGCGATTCTGGGCATGGACGAACTGTCGCCGGAAGACAAGCTGTCGGTCGCGCGCGCTCGTAAGATCCAGCGTTTCCTGTCGCAGCCGTTCCACGTTGCTGAAGTGTTCACGGGCTCGCCGGGCAAATACGTGCCGCTGAAGGAAACGATCCGTGGCTTCAAGATGATCGTCGACGGCGAGTGCGATCACCTGCCGGAGCAGGCGTTCTACATGGTCGGCACGATCGACGAAGCCTTCGAAAAGGCCAAGAAGATCCAGTAAAGGCTGGGTGTAAACAGGCGGACGCTGCATCGGTGATTCAGCGTCCACGCAATTACGCTCAACTCGGAGTCGACATAAATGGCAACCATCAAGGTAGACGTCGTCAGCGCGGAAGAGCAGATCTTCTCGGGCGAGGCGAAGTTCGTTGCGCTGCCGGGCGAAGCGGGCGAGCTCGGCATTCTGCCGGGTCACACGCCGCTCATCACACGGATTCGTCCGGGTGCCGTGCGCATCGAATCTGAAAACGGCGAAGAGGAATTCGTGTTCGTCGCTGGCGGCATTCTCGAAGTTCAGCCGGGCGCGGTGACGGTTCTGGCCGACACGGCGATCCGCGGCAAGGATCTCGACGAAGCGAAGGCCGAGCAGGCTCGCAAGCGCGCAGAAGAAGCGCTGCAGAACACCGGCTCAAACCTCGAGTACGCGACTGCGCAAGCGGAACTCGCGTATGCGACGGCTCAGCTGGCCGCGATCCAGCGCCTGCGCAAGCTGCGCGGACAGCAGTAAGCAGCACAATTGAAAAGCAGCCCTCGTGGCTGCTTTTTTTTGCCATCTACTTGACGTTTACGGAAAGGTCAGCAAAATCGTACCGACGCCCGAAACAGCTAGAAAGCTGCGGGTAAGACTTGATGCCGGACGGATCATTCGCGCGGCACAATCGGTCGCACACTCATTCGAATACTGGATTCATCTCTGGAGACAACACCATGGCAACGCAAGCGGCGGGAGTGGACGCAGTCATCGAACCGAAAGACGGGCTGTCGTACGTGCGGGGTTCGACTGACGTACCACTGAGCGAATCGACGGTCGGACAGTTTCTTGTCGATACGGCACGGCGTTTCCCCGAGCGGCCGGCTGTGGTGTTCCGTGAGCAGGAGATTCGCTGGAGTTGGCAGGAATTTCAGCAAGAAGTCGACGTTTTGGCAGCGGGATTGCTGGAGCTCGGCATCCAGAAGGGCGACCGCGTCGGCATCTGGTCACCGAACCGCGTCGAGTGGCTGATGACGCAATTTGCGACGGCGCGTATCGGCGCCGTGCTCGTCAATATCAACCCCGCTTATCGTCTGGCCGAACTTGAGTACGCGTTAAACAAGGTCGGCTGCAAGGCGATCATTTCGGCGGAGAAGTTCAAGTCGTCGATGTATCTGCAGATGCTGCAGGAGTTGGCACCCGAACTGGCGTCGGCCGCACCCGGAGATTTGCGCGCAGCACGGCTCCCCGACTTACGCATGGTGATCCGGATGTGCGACACCGAGACACCCGGCATGCTGACGTTCTCGGATGTCATCGAACGGGGGCGCGCGTCATTCGATCCGGCAAGACTCGACGCGATCGGCGCCACGCTCAACGCGAATGAGCCGATCAACATCCAGTTCACGAGCGGCACGACGGGAAATCCGAAAGGCGCGACGCTGACGCACCGGAACGTCGTGAATAACGCACGATATATCGCGATGGCAATGCGGCTCACCGAGCAGGATTCTCTGTGCATCCCGGTACCGCTGTACCACTGCTTCGGGATGGTGCTTGCGGTGCTGGCGTGCGTTTCGGTCGGAGCCGCGATGGTATTCCCCGGCGAGGCGTTCGATCCCGGTGCGACGCTCAAAGCCGTCGCCGAGGAAAAGTGCACGGCGTTGCATGGCGTACCGACCATGTTCATTGCCGAGCTGGATCATCCGGACTTCCGGACTTTCGATCTCACGCGTCTCCGCACGGGCATCATGGCAGGCTCGCCTTGCCCGATTGAAACGATGAAACGCGTCGTGTCGCAGATGCACCTGGATGAAATCACGATCGCCTACGGGATGACTGAGACCAGTCCGGTGTCGTTCCAGAGCTCGACGACTGATCCCCTGGACAAACGGACGACAACGGTCGGCCGGATTCAGCCGCATCTGGAAGTGAAGGTGGTCGACGCGCTCGGCAATATCGTGCCCGTGGGCGAAACGGGCGAGCTGTGCACACGCGGCTATTCGGTAATGAACGGTTATTGGGGCGACGAAGCGAAGACGCGGGAAAGCGTTGTCGACGGCTGGATGCACACCGGCGACCTGGCGACGATCGACGCCGAGGGCTACTGCAATATCGTCGGCCGTCTGAAGGACATGTTGATTCGCGGCGGCGAGAACATCTACCCACGCGAAATCGAGGAGTTTCTGTTCCGCCACCCGAAGATTCAGAGCGCACAGGTGTTCGGCGTGCCGGATCCGAAGTACGGAGAGGAAGTGTGCGCGTGGATCGTCGTGCGCACGGGGGAGCATCTTACGGCCGAAGAAGTGCAGGAATTTTGCCGCGGCCAGATCGCGCACTACAAGATTCCGAAGTACATCCGCTTTGTCGACGAGCTTCCGATGACAGTGACGGGCAAGGTTCAGAAATTCGTGATGCGCGAACGGATGATCGACGAGCTTCGCTTGAAAGAAGACAAGACCGCCTGACGTAGCACAGGCGTACCGCAAAGCAGAAAAGCAAAAACGCCGTGTGCAGGGCACGCGGCGTTTTGCTTTGAGGACAAGTGCCCGCTCGCGCAGAGAAGCTTGATGACGCGCAAACGTTTGGCAGGGCAAAAAAAAAGCGGGCCTGGAGCCCGCTAAAAACCACACGCTACGGGGTTAGCGCGAGGAGACCATTGGAGGAACCGACTACTCAGCGCGATCGACGCCGATCACGATTCCAGCAGAGATGCCCCTGTGAAGAGCTTCGGCGCTTTTCCGCCGACCGCCCAGGAAGATGTGTACAAAGACACTACCGCCCGGCCGCATCCGTGCTGATCCCGTGAAAGGCATTGTGGGCGAATTACCCGGCTCGCGCGGTAACAAAGTGTTTCAGGTTGTAACGCCCGCCAGATAAGGCGTTGCAGGATTTATTGCAGTATCGGAACGCCGGTTCGGCAAATATTGCCGATACCTTTCGAGTCCGCTGCCTCGCCTTTCGCTCGGTCGTTCGAAACGGATACTGCGCTGCGCTATCCGGTTCTGGTCCCCTCACGTCCATCCACTCCAGCCATGCAAGGCTTTGAAGTGGAATGCTCATACGGATCACGTGAGTACCTGTTTGAAACCGCCGTTTGCCACGCACCGTGAAGAATGCTGCATCACAGCAATCACCGACCGTCCTGACGGGACTTGTCGGCTGCCTCGCGATGACATAACTGCGCCACGCTGATTGGCAGGCAGTCGCTCGTACCGATCGGTAAATGCGACTGCCTCGGCCGTCACAATCTCGGCGTCATTTCAGCCACTTGTCGGATATGGACTGGTATTCCCCCGACGCGCGCGCGAGGTGCAACCACTGGTCGACATACTGCTGGAACACTACATCGCCGCGCGGCACCAGCCATGCTTTTTCTCCGTACTGGAACGGCTTGTCAGGATGCACCGAGCACAACCCGGGATTGAGCTTCTGCTGCAACAGCGTCTCAGACGCGTCCGTCACCATCACGTCCGCCTTGCCCGCGAGAATCTGCTTGAAGATCGTCACGTTGTCCGGATAAACAACCTGGGTTGCATGCGGGAGGAACTGCTTCGCGAACCGCTCATTGGTGCCGCCCGGATTAAAGATCACCCGAGTGGACGGCTGATCGATCTGCCCAACCGTCTGGTACTTGTCGACGTCCTCGCAACGCACGATGGGCGACTTTCCGTCCACCTGATACGCGGCCGTGTAGAACGCCCGCTTTTGCCGGTCGAGTGTCGTCGACACGCCGCCGACGGCGACATCGCACTTCGCAACGAAGTCAGTCATCAGGTTCGACCATGACGTTTTCACGAACTCCGCCTTGACCCCGAGCGATTTCGCCAGCGACTCGGCCATGTCGATGTCGATGCCTTCGAACTGGCCGTCCTGCTTGTAGAACGAGTAAGGCTTGTAGTCGCCCGTCGTGCACGCTCGCATCGTGCCGCGCGCGAGAATCTCGTCGAGCCGCGACGCCGCCGCAGGTGCGACACTTTGCGCCTGGACCGCGCCGGCACAGCATAGGGCGGCAAGCAGGGCCAACGTAGCTTTCTTCATTGAGTCTCCTTTATCGTTATCTATGTGGGTGCTACGGAATCGATCATAGACCGCACAACTACCGGTGACCATCGACCGGAAGGCATAGGACAAACATCAATTGCCAGGATTACGGAGGCGGCGTCGGGCGCTCAGCGGTTAAAATGCCCCTTTGCCTTCAGTCGCGAGCGCCGTGGCCCATAACCTCCTCAACGACACCTTCCTGCGCGCGTTATTGCGCCAGCCGACCGAGTACACGCCGATCTGGCTGATGCGCCAGGCCGGGCGATATCTGCCGGAGTACAACGCGACGCGTGGCCGGGCGGGCAGTTTCCTCGGGCTCGCGAAAAATCCCGATTACGCAACGGAAGTCACGCTGCAACCGCTCGAACGCTATCCGCTCGACGCCGCGATTCTTTTCTCCGACATCCTGACCATCCCGGACGCAATGGGCCTCGGCCTCGATTTCCAGGTCGGCGAGGGGCCGAAGTTTGCGCGTCCGGTGCGCACCGAGGAGGACGTCGCGCGTCTGGCCGTGCCCGATATCGACAGCACGTTGCGTTATGTCACCGATGCCGTGCGCCAGATCCGCACCGCGCTCACCGACGCTCAAGGCCGTCAGCGCGTGCCGCTGATCGGCTTCTCGGGCAGCCCGTGGACGCTCGCGTGCTACATGGTCGAAGGCGGCGGCTCCGACGACTTCCGCACTGTGAAGTCGATGCTGTATGCCCGTCCGGACCTGATGCATCGCATCCTGGACGTCAACGCGAAGGCTGTTGCGGCCTATCTGAACGCGCAGATCGAAGCAGGCGCGCAAGCCGTGATGATTTTCGACACGTGGGGCGGTGCACTCGCCGACGGCATCTATCAGCGCTTCTCGCTGCACTACATCCAGCAGGTCGTGAGCCAGTTGAAGCGCGAGCACGACGGCAACCGCGTGCCGGTGATCACCTTCACGAAGGGCGGCGGCCTGTGGCTCGAAGAGATCGCGGCTACGGGCGTCGATGCTGTCGGGCTCGACTGGACGGTCAATCTGGGCAAGGCGCGCGAGCGCGTCGGTGGCAAGGTGGCGTTACAGGGCAACATCGATCCGTCCGTACTGTTCGCGCCGCCGTCGACGATCCGCATCGAAGCGCGCGCGGTGCTCGACAGCTTCGGTAATTTCCCCGGCCACGTCTTCAATCTTGGGCATGGTATTTCGCAGTTCACGCCGCCCGAGAACGTTGCCGAACTGGTCGACGAAGTGCATCGGCATAGCCGCACGCTGCGGTCAGTGGGTGGCGGCGCCAAGGCGTGAAGGTATCGCCCCCGGATTGTGACGTTTTTGTTGCGATGCAACGAAGCGGTCTCTCGGTCTGAGGGGAAAATAGCGTTCCAAAGTCCGCCCCGAGGCCCTCTTAGCGTTGTCAAGACTTGACTTATGCACACTTGTCACGTTGCGGCGCGGTAGAGGGATCGATCGTGGCAGCCGTCTTGAAAAGTACGCGGAATTCTGTTGAAGGCCTTGAGCGACAAGGGTTTCGGGGTTCTTAAGACTAATGTGCGTTATCCCACACAGAGGCCCGTACCACGGCCCTTGCGGGGCATCCGGTTCAAGTTCTCAACAAAGTTATCCACAGGCAGGCGAGGTCGGGCGCAATTGTCGATGCAAAATCAAAACTTAGCGCCGAAATTGAAGTTTTACTTTAAGTGTGTCGACAGCGGCTCTCGGCCTGTGAATAACTTTGCCTGCGAACGGTGCCTATGCGGGTCGTCGATCTGACGGGCACCTACGTCCGCGTCGCGCTCGATCATCCCCTGCCGACGCTGTTCGACTACCGCTGTGACGCCTCACTGGCGCCAGCGCCGGGCATGCTCGTCAGCGTGCCGTTCGGCAAGCGGCATGTCGTAGGCCTCGTCATGGAAGTGACGGCTCACAGCGACGTGCCTGCCGACCGCCTCAAGTCCGTCCATAGCGTCTGCGCTGCTTGCCCGCCGCTTTCTGAGCACTGGCTGCAACTCACGCAGTTCGCCGCCGATTACTACCAGCGCGGCATCGGTGAAGTTGCGCTGCCGGCGCTTCCCCAGGCATTGCGCGATGCGGCACGCTGGACGCGGCTTTTCGTTCCCGAGGAGCGCTATCGTCTGTTGCCCGCAGGGCGCGCCGCGCTGCCCGACGCGCTCCCGGCGCGCGCCACTGCGTTGCGCCGTCTTGCGGCCGCGCTCGCGGACGCCGACACGCTGCCCGCTGCGGAAGCCCGTGCGTTGCACGCAAAGGCCATCGCGACGCTCGAAGCGTGGCAAGCCGAAGGGTGGGTCGCGCTCGAAATAGTCGATCCCGCCGCGCACAGCCTGTCGCGGGATCACACGCCGCGCAGCGCAACATTGCCGACGCTCACGGACGAGCAGACGGCCGCGGTCGAAGCGATCCGCGACGCGCGAGCCTTCGCGCCGTTCCTGTTGCATGGCGTGACGGGCAGCGGCAAGACGGAGGTTTATCTGCGCGCGCTGGCCGCACTGCTGGCGATCAACCCCCAGGCGCAGGCGCTCGTCCTCGTTCCCGAGATCAACCTGACGCCGCAATTCGAGGCGGCGTTCCGCGCCCGCTTCGCGTCGATGGACGATAGCGAAATCGTCACGCTGCACAGCGGTCTTGCCGAGGGCGAGCGCGCCCGCAACTGGTTTGCCGCGCACACCGGGCGCGCGCGCATCGTGCTGGGCACGCGGCTCGCCGTGCTGGCGTCGTTGCCGCATCTGGCCATCATCGTCGTCGACGAGGAACACGACCCGGCATACAAGCAGCAGGAAGGCTTGCGCTATTCCGCGCGCGATCTCGCCATCTGGCGAGCGAAGCAACTCGGCGTGCCCGTGGTGCTCGGCTCGGCGACGCCGTCGCTGGAAAGCTGGTGGCAGGTCGAGCAAGGACGCTACACGCGGCTCACGTTATCGCGCCGCGCCGTGGCCGACGCAGTGCTGCCAACCGTCCATCTTGTCGATCTCGAAGAGGAGCGGCGGCGCGGACGCGCTTCGGTGGAGGGCTTGTCGGGGCCGCTGATAGCGGCGCTGAAGGCGCGCCTTGCGCGCAGCGAACAGAGTCTCGTGTTCCTCAACCGTCGCGGCTACGCGCCGCAACTGGCGTGCGACGCGTGCGGCTGGGTCGCGGGCTGCCCGCGATGCAGCGCCTACGTCGTGCTGCACAAGCCAGAGCGCGCGCTGCGCTGTCACCACTGCGGCTGGGAGTCGCGTATTCCGCGCTCGTGCCCGGAATGCGGCAATGTCGATATCGCGCCGCTCGGACGGGGGACGCAGCGCATCGAAGAAGCGCTTGCCGGCGCGGTGCCGGGCGCGCGCGTGCTACGCATCGATGCCGACAGCACACGGCGCAAAGGCAGCGCTCAGGCGCTGTTTTCGGACGTGCACGCGGGCGAGGTGGATATTCTCGTCGGCACCCAGATGATCGCGAAGGGGCACGATTTCCGGCGGGTGTCGCTGGTGGGCGTGCTGAACGCGGACACGGCGCTGTTTTCCCACGACTTCCGCGCAAGCGAGCGCCTTTTCGCGCAACTCATGCAGGTGAGCGGCCGGGCGGGACGTGCCGGTTTGCCCGGCGAAGTGCTGGTGCAAACGCGCTATCCGCGTCACGCGCTGTATCACGCGCTGGCTCGCCACGATTACGTCGGCTTCGCCAATTCGACGCTGGCCGAGCGGCGCGACGCGCATCTGCCGCCTTTCGTCTATCAGGCGATGCTGCGCGCCGAAGGCCGCACACTGGACGCCGCGCTGACCTTCCTGCAACAGGCGGCCGCGTCGCTGGCCGACATTCCTGCTGCGAGCCGCGTGACCGTCTACGACGCTGTGCCGCTCACCATCGTCAAGGTGATGCATGTGCATCGCGCGCAATTGCTGCTCGAAAGCGCGTCGCGGGCGGCGTTGCAGACTACGCTGCGCAGCTGGCAGCCCATGCTACGCACGGTGAAAGGCGTGCTGCGCTGGAGCATCGAGGTCGATCCGCTCGACATATAGTCAATTGCGTCACGAGCTGTTTTCTTTCATTTTGCATGCATCTGCTGTTAAATCCATTTAAGTCATATCGATAAAACGAAAGGTCGTTTCGTTTCGCGACATTGCTCGACTATATTTCGCCGGATCGGCGCATGAATCACAACAATCGATAGCGCGTGCGCCGCCAACTTTGATCGGGGCACAGCAATGAGCGATACGAGACATACCTTGCCGGCGGGCGCCCAGCCTTCGCGACGGGCAAGCACGACAGGCGGCGGCGGACTTTTTTCGACGGAAGACTGGTGGGCCGTGTGGGTCGGCCTGCTGGTGATCGTCGTTGCATGGGCGCTGTTCGCGTCGGGCAGCAGCATCAAGTGGCTCGCGACGGCGCCCGCCAAATGGACCGATCCCGGCGCGGCCGCGCAGGACCTGGTCAGGCATCTGCCGAACTACATCGCGCTATTCATCGTGTTTGCGGTGCTGTTCGGTATCAGCCTGAGCGTGCTCAAGCAGCGCATCGCACATTTCCTGGCGTCGTTCGCGATCCTGTTTGCCGTGTCGGTGCTGATTTTCGAAGTCGGCGCGTGGGCCAATGCGTCGAAGTACAACCTCGAGCCGCCACTCGTCGCGCTTGCGCTTGGCTTGCTGATCTCGAATGTGTTCCGCCTGCCCGACTGGTTTTCGGCGGGATTGCGCGTGGAGTTTTACATCAAGGTGGGGATCGTGCTGCTCGGCGCGACGCTGCCGTTCACGCTGCTCGTCTGGGCGGGCCCCGTTGCCGTCGGACAAGCGACCATTGTTTCGCTCGTCACGTTCTTCGTGATCTTCTTCGCCGCGAAGGCGCTCGGGCTCGACAAGCGTTTCGCGGCGGTGCTGGGCGTCGGCGGCGCGGTGTGTGGCGTGTCGGCGGCGATCGCCATTGCAGGCGCGGTCCGCGCGAAACGCGAGCATGCGTCGGTGGCGATCACGCTGGTCATCCTGTGGGCGATCGTGATGATCTTCGTATTGCCGTTCGCATCGCGCTCGCTCGGACTGTCGACGGCCGTCGCGGGCGCATGGATCGGCACCTCGGAATTCGCCGACGCGGCTGGCATCGCCGCCGCCCAGGCCTACGGCGACTTCGCGAAGCACGCGGGCGGCGCGATTGCGGGGTCGCCCGAAGCGTCGCTTCAGGCGTTCACGCTGATGAAGGTCGTTGGCCGCGACATCTGGATCGGCATCTGGGCGTTCCTGCTCGCGATCGTCGCGACGACGCGCTGGGAGTCGAGCGAAAACGGTGTGACCGCAAAGGCCGACGCGCGCGAAATCTGGGCGCGCTTTCCGAAGTTCGTGATCGGCTTCGTGATTGCGTCGGCGCTCGTCACGTGGATCGCGAGCCATTACTCGCTCGCTGACTACCGCAAGGTGGTGACGCCGGAATTCGTCGCGCCGATCACCGCGTTGCGCACGTGGGCGTTCATCTTCTGCTTCTTCAGCATCGGACTGACGACGCGCGTGCGTTCACTGGCTGCCACGGGCATCAAGCCGTTTATCGCCTTCACGGTCGGCGTCGCCGTCAATATCGCCATCGGCTACGCGCTGTCCGCGCACGTGTTCGCACCGTATTGGAATAGCTTGGGGCAGGGCTCGTGAGCGCGCCCGCCGATCTCGACGACGCCGTCGACGCGCAGCCCGGCGAACGCCGGCCGTGCTGCGCGGATTGCCGGTTTCGCGCCGACGATCGGCATTCGCTTGAGCAGAGCATTCCGGGCCTCGCTGTATTCGGTTCGGGCTTCGGCGCCAGTGTTTCCGACAGCCGCTTGTGCCTCATTCACGACCAGCTCGTCGCGCCGCGCGACAGCTGCCGCCGGTTCGCACGAATCCGCTGACGGCATCCGCGTCATCGAGGCGCGTGCTTGTCGCGCGCCTCTCACGCGAAGCGTTTAGCCGCGAATCGACTTCGCTTGCGCGTCGCGCTCGTCGTCGTGCACTTCGATCGGCACCAGTTCACGCCGCGCTCCGCCTGTCGCGCCGCGGATGAACAACACCATGCACGTGGCGAACAGCATCCAGACGCCCGTCACTACCAGCCATTTTTCCATTTTGGTCACCCCGTATCGCGAGACTTCGAACCCAGTACCGTGCGTCATTGCGCATCTCATGACCGGTATAACGGCGCGGTTTTCATTTCGATAAGGGTTGTCTGAAAAATAAACCAATCCAGGGAAAACACCGAGCACAATCGCATGCATCCCGGCGGTGCACGTTCGGCGCTCAGCCTTGTGCGACAAGCCTCAACGGAGGGTGCAACCGTTTCTCGCAACTGGTTGCACCTTTTTATTGGGAGGGGTACGATTCGGCCAACTTTTTAGTCTTTGGCCGGCGTCCGTCGGCGCATAAAGAAGGAACCATGGCGAGCACCACCCTTGGCGTCAAAGTCGACGACCTGTTGCGTACCCGGCTGAAAGATGCCGCCACGCGTCTCGAACGCACACCGCACTGGCTGATCAAGCAGGCGATCTTCGCGTACCTGGAGAAGATCGAACACGGTCAGCTTCCCGCCGAACTGTCGGGCCACCATCACGCAACCGAACTGGCCGACGGTGCCGCCGATTCCGACGAAAGCGACGGGTTGCATCCGTTCCTCGAATTCGCGCAGAGCGTGCAGCCGCAGTCCGTGCTGCGCGCGGCGATCACGGCCGCGTATCGCCGTCCCGAGCCGGAGTGCGTGCCGTTCCTGCTCGGCCAGGCGCGCCTGCCCGCGAATATCGCGACTGACGTCCAAACGCTGGCGGGCAAGCTGGTCGAAACGCTGCGTGGCAAGAGCAAGGGCGGCGGCGTCGAAGGATTGATCCACGAGTTTTCGCTGTCGAGCCAGGAAGGCGTCGCGCTGATGTGTCTCGCGGAAGCGCTGCTGCGCATTCCCGATCGCGCGACCCGCGACGCGCTGATCCGCGACAAGATCAGCAAGGGCGACTGGCGCTCGCACGTCGGCCATGCGCCGTCGCTGTTCGTGAACGCGGCGACGTGGGGCCTGATGATCACCGGCAAGCTGGTGACGACCAATAGCGAAACGGGTCTGTCGTCGGCGCTCACGCGCATGATCGGCAAGGGCGGTGAGCCGCTGATCCGCAAGGGCGTCGATATGGCGATGCGCCTGATGGGCGAGCAGTTCGTCACGGGCGAAAACATTTCGGAAGCGCTGGCGAACAGCCGCAAGTTCGAAGCGCGCGGTTTCCGCTACTCGTACGACATGCTCGGCGAAGCCGCGACGACGGAAGCCGACGCGCAGCGCTACTACGCCTCGTACGAACAGGCGATCCACGCGATCGGCAAGGCGGCAGGCGGCCGCGGTATCTACGAAGGCCCGGGCATCTCGATCAAGCTGTCGGCGCTGCATCCGCGCTATTCGCGTTCGCAGCACGAGCGCACGATGACTGAGTTGCTGCCGCGCGTGCGCTCGCTCGCCATTCTCGCGCGCCGCTACGACATCGGACTGAATATCGATGCCGAAGAAGCGGATCGCCTCGAAATCTCGCTCGATCTGCTCGAAGCGTTGTGCTTCGATCCCGAACTGCAAGGCTGGAACGGTATCGGCTTCGTCGTGCAGGCATATCAGAAGCGTTGCCCGTTCGTGATCGACTACATCGTCGACCTCGCGCGCCGCAGCCGTCACCGCATCATGGTGCGCCTCGTGAAGGGCGCGTACTGGGATACGGAAATCAAGCGCGCGCAGGTGGATGGCCTCGAAGGCTATCCGGTGTACACGCGCAAGATCTATACGGACGTGTCTTACCTCGCGTGCGCGAAGAAACTGCTCGGCGCGCCGGATGCCGTCTATCCGCAGTTCGCGACGCACAACGCGCATACGCTGTCCGCGATCTATCACCTCGCGGGCCAGAACTACTATCCTGGCCAGTACGAGTTCCAGTGCCTGCACGGCATGGGCGAGCCGCTGTACGAAGAAGTCACGGGCCGCGACAAGCTGAACCGTCCGTGCCGCGTGTATGCGCCCGTGGGCACACACGAAACGCTGCTCGCGTATCTCGTGCGCCGCTTGCTGGAAAACGGCGCGAATACGTCGTTCGTGAACCGTATCGCCGATGAAAGCGTGGCCATCAAGGACCTCGTTGCCGATCCGGTGGAAGAAGCCTCGAAGGTCGTGCCGCTCGGCGCGCCGCACGCGAAAATTCCGCTGCCGCGCAATCTGTTTGGTGCGGAGCGTACCAATTCGATGGGCCTCGATCTGTCGAACGAGCATCGTCTCGCGTCGCTGTCGTCGGCACTGCTGGCGAGCGCGAATCATCCGTGGCGTGCGGCGCCGATGCTCGAAGACAACGAGATCGCCGTCGGCAATGCGCGCGATGTGCGCAATCCGTCGGATCATCGCGACCTCGTCGGCACCGTTGTCGAAGCGACCCCGGAACATGTGAGCGCTGCGCTCTCGCACGCGGTCGCCGCCGCGCCGATCTGGCAGGCGACGCCCGTCGAAGCGCGCGCCGATTGCCTCGCGCGTGCCGCCGATCTGCTCGAAGCGCAGATGCATACGCTGATGGGCCTCGTGGTGCGCGAAGCGGGCAAGTCGCTGCCGAACGCTGTTGCCGAAATCCGCGAAGCCATCGACTTCCTGCGTTATTACTCGACGCAGATCCGCGACGAGTTCTCCAACGACACGCATCGTCCGCTGGGTCCCGTGGTGTGTATCAGCCCGTGGAATTTCCCGTTGGCGATTTTCATGGGCCAGGTGGCCGCTGCGCTCGCCGCAGGCAATACCGTGCTTGCGAAGCCCGCTGAACAGACGCCGCTGATCGCCGCGCAAGCCGTGCGCATTCTGCGCGAAGCGGGCGTGCCGGCAGGCGCGGTGCAACTGCTGCCGGGCGACGGCGAAACGGTCGGCGC
The DNA here is from genome assembly GCF_002902945.1 of Paraburkholderia caribensis. NCBI lineage: Bacteria > Pseudomonadati > Pseudomonadota > Betaproteobacteria > Burkholderiales > Burkholderiaceae > Paraburkholderia > Paraburkholderia caribensis. Next base: position 3,593,286 of record NZ_CP026101.1, on the reverse strand, counting down.
CGCTCTGGTCGCCGATGCGCGCACGCGCGCCGTGATGTTCACCGGCTCGACGGAAGTCGCGCGCCTGATCAACAAGACGCTGTCGAACCGTCTCGACCCCGAAGGCAAGCCGATTCCGCTGATCGCCGAAACGGGCGGGCAGAACGCGATGATCGTCGATTCGTCGGCGCTGGCGGAACAGGTCGTGGCGGACGTGCTGCAGTCGTCGTTCGATTCGGCTGGTCAACGTTGTTCGGCGCTGCGCGTTCTCTGTCTGCAGGACGACGTGGCGGACCGCACGCTCGAAATGCTGACGGGCGCGATGAAGGAACTGGCGGTCGGCAACCCGGACCGGCTGTCGGCTGACGTCGGTCCTGTGATCGACGCGGACGCAAAGCGCAGTATCGACGCGCACATCGCATCGATGCGCGAAAAGGGCCGCAAGGTCACGCAATTGCCGATGCCGGATGGTTGCAACGCTGGCACCTTCGTTCCGCCGACGCTGATCGAACTCGACAGCATCGACGAACTGAAGCGCGAAGTATTCGGCCCGGTGCTGCACGTGGTGCGTTATCGCCGCAGCGCGCTGGACAAACTGCTCGAGCAGATCCGCGCGACCGGTTATGGGCTGACGCTCGGCATCCATACGCGTATCGATGAAACCATCGCGCATGTGATCAGCCGCGCGCACGTCGGCAACATCTACGTGAATCGTAACGTGATCGGCGCCGTGGTCGGCGTGCAGCCGTTCGGCGGCGAAGGGTTGTCGGGTACGGGTCCGAAGGCGGGCGGCGCGCTGTATCTGCAGCGTCTGCTTGCGACGCGACCCGCTGGCCTGCCGAAGTCGCTCGCGCAGACGCTGATGGTTGACGGTTCGCAACGCGCATCGAATGGTGCTCAAAACGGCGCACAGAATGGCAACGCGGCGAGCGATAATCCTGCCGCGGCGCTGGCGTCGCTGCGCGACTGGCTGATCGCGGAACGCCAGCCGGTGCTGGCTGCGCGTTGCGACGGCTATCTGGCGAACATTCCGGCGGGCGCGACGGCTGTGCTGCCCGGTCCGACGGGCGAGCGCAACACGTACACGCTCGGCGCGCGCGGCACGGTGCTGTGCGTTGCGTCGACGGCAAGCGGCGCGCGCGTGCAGTTCGCGGCGGCGCTGGCGACGGGCAACAAGGCGCTGTTCGAAGGTGCTGCGGGCGAGCAGCTGTATGCTGCGCTGCCGGCGCAGCTGAAGCAGTACGCGAGCGTGAAGAAGAATGCGGAAGCATCGTTCGATGCCGTGCTCTTCGAAGGAGACAGCGACGAGCTGCTGACGCTCGTGAAGGACATCGCCAAGCGCGCGGGTCCGATCGTGTCGGTCCAGGGCGTCGCGGCGCGGGCGCTGGAAAGCGGCGATGAGGATTACGCACTCGAACGTCTGTTGACGGAGCGTTCGGTGAGCGTGAATACGGCAGCAGCAGGCGGTAATGCGAATTTGATGACGATCGGCTGAGCGAACCTTGCTCGATCGATTCAAAAAATGGCGCGAGACGGCGACCCCGATCACCGCGCCGTCCACACCTGGTACCAAGGAGAAGCTATGCAACACACGATGAAAAAGCTGGCAGGCGCGACGCTGTTCGCTGCCATGTCGCTGGCGGGGACTGCGCACGCACAGCAGGTCGAAGACGTGAAGATCGGTTTCGCTGGCCCGATGACGGGCGCGCAGGCGCACTACGGCAAGGACTTCCAGAACGGCATCACGCTCGCAGTCGAAGACATGAACGCGACGAAGCCGGTGATCGGCGGCAAGCAGGTTCGCTTCGTGCTGGACACGGCCGACGACCAGGCTGACCCGCGCACGGGCACGACGGTCGCGCAGAAGCTCGTCGACGACAACATCAAGGGCATGCTCGGCCACTTCAACTCGGGCACGACGATCCCGGCATCGCGCATCTACGCGAACGCGGGCATTCCGCAGATCGCGATGGCGACGGCACCGGAATACACGCAGCAAGGCTTCAAGACGACGTTCCGCATGATGACCTCGGACACGCAGCAAGGCTCCGTCGCGGGCACGTTCGCTGTGAAGACCCTGGGCATGAAGAAGATCGCGATCGTCGATGACCGCACGGCTTACGGCCAGGGTCTCGCGGATCAGTTCGAGAAGGCAGCGAAGGCTGCGGGCGGCACGATCGTCGATCGTGAGTTCACGAACGACAAGGCCGTCGACTTCAAGTCGATCCTGACGAAGCTGAAGTCGGTCCAGCCGGATCTGATCTATTACGGCGGCGCCGATTCGCAGGCTGCGCCGATGGTCAAGCAGATGAAGACGCTGGGCATCAAGGCTCCGCTGATGGGCGGCGAAATGGTTCATACGCCGACGTTCCTGCAGGTCGCAGGCGATGCGGCTAACGGTACGGTGGCTTCGCTGGCTGGTCTGCCGCTGGAAGAAATGCCGGGCGGCAAGGACTATGTTGCAAAGTACAAGAAGCGTTTCAATGAAGACGTTCAGACGTACTCGCCTTACGCTTATGACGGCGCAATGGCCATGTTCGATGCCATGAAGAAGGCGAACTCGACGGACCCGGCGAAGTACCTGCCGGTGCTGGCCAAGACCAGCATGCCTGCTGTTACGACCAAGGATCTCGCCTATGACGCGAAGGGCGATCTGAAGAACGGTGGTATCACGCTGTATAAGGTCGTTGATGGGAAGTGGACGACGCTGCAGAGCGTGGGTGGCAAGTAAGGTTTTTGCCTTTGCGGCGCCTGGTGATTAGCTGAGCGTTGCTGATTTTTTCGAAGCCTCGTAGGGTTTTTTGCTCTGCGAGGCTTTTGTGTTTTTTGCGCTTGTCGCTGGCATCCGCGTTTCGCTTTCGTACTTCACGCGTCGCCCCTGTGCGGGGCGGCACCTACTTTTCTTTGCCGCCGCAAAGAAAAGTAGGCAAAAGAAAGCGGCTCAAACCGAGCCGCTTGACGTTTGCCCACGGGCCCTCAACGGCCCGGGGCTCCTGCTGCATAGCGCTTGAGGCCGCCGTGCTTCTGGCTATTCTCCGCGTAGCTTCTTCCCCTGCTCGCGCACCTGCTCCAACGTCGCGCCCGGTGTGCTCGCTTCCTGAAGCAGGCGAATTTCGATCACCGCCGGTTTCTTCGATTCCTGCGCGCGTTTGAACGCCGGCATGAAGTCTTCCGTGCGCTCCACCGTTTCGCCGTGGGCGCCGAACGACTTCGCGAACGCCGCGAAGTCCGGGTTCGTCAATCCCGTTCCATGCACGCGGTTCGGATAGTGCCGCTCCTGGTGCATGCGGATCGTGCCGTACTGGCTGTTGTTCACGACGATGAAAATCACCGGCAGATCGTATTGCATCGCCGTCGCGATTTCCGATGACGACATCATGAAACAGCCGTCGCCCGCAAACGCCACCACCGCGCGATCCGGATACAGCGACTTCGCTGCAATCGCCGCCGGCACGCCATAGCCCATCGCACCGCTCGTCGGCGCAAGCTGCGAACGGAAGTGACGGTACGCGAAGTGCCGGTGCAGCCACGTCGCGTAGTTGCCCGCGCCGTTCGTCAGGATCGCGTCCTTCGGCAAGTGCTCGCGCAGTTGCAACATGATTTCGCCAAGCTGCACGTCGCCCGGAATCTTGCGCGGCTTGCGCCATTCGAGATACGCGTCGTGCGCTTCTTTTGCCGTGCCTTCCCATGCGGGTTTCGTCGACGGCTTCAGTTGCGCCAGCATCGACGCGATCTCCGGCATGCCGGAGACGATCGGCAGGTCAGCTGAGTAGACGCGGCCCAGTTCTTCCGCACCCTGGTGGACGTGGATCAGCGTCTGCTTCGTCTTCGGGATGTCGAAGAGCGTGTAGCCGTTGGTCGTCGCTTCGCCCAGACGTGGACCGAGCGCTAGCAGGACGTCGGCGTCCTGGATGCGCCTGGCGAGCGCCGGATTGATGCCGAGACCGACGTCGCCCGCATAGTTCGGGTGCTCGTTGTCGAGCGTGTCCTGGAAGCGGAAAGCGAGGCCGACCGGGAGTTGCCAGTTTTCGATGAACGTGCGCAAGTCTTCGCACGCTTGCGGCGTCCAGCCGCTGCCGCCTGCGATCACCATCGGTTTCTTTGCGCCTTCTAGCAGGCCGCGCAAACGCTCGATTTGCTGCGGCGCGGGCGCTGCTGCCACGCGCTGATAGGCGGGCGCGCCCGGCATTGCGGCGCATGCGTCGCTCAACATGTCTTCCGGCAGCGACAGCACCACGGGACCCGGACGGCCCGACGTCGCCGTGTGGAACGCGTGGCTCATGTATTCGGGAATACGGCGCGCGTCGTCGATCTGCGCGACCCACTTCGCCATCTGGCCGAACATGCGCCGATAGTCGATTTCCTGGAACGCCTCGCGGTCCAGATGCTCGCGCGCGCATTGGCCGATCAGCAGGATCATCGGCGTGGAGTCCTGAAACGCGGTGTGCACGCCAATCGACGCGTGCGTCGCGCCCGGGCCGCGCGTGACGATTGCAATGCCCGGCCGGCCCGTCAGCTTGCCGACGGCTTCCGCCATGTTGGCGGCGGCCGCTTCGTGGCGGCACACAACCGTCTGAATTTGCGACGTTTCGTCGTGCAGCGAATCGAGTACTGCCAGAAAACTCTCGCCGGGCACGCAGAACACGCGCTCGACGCCATGCGTCAACAGCGCGTCGACCATGAGCCGCGCGCCGGTAGTCATATTTGAAGCATCGGAAGACAGCGACATTGCGAAGACACCTCCAGTCAGAAGAGCTTCGACAGCTTACGCCGAGACCCTCGCGGATGTCATTCGTAAAAGCGGCATCAACATTCGATGATGTTCACCGCCAGCCCGCCGCGCGACGTTTCCTTGTACTTGGTCTTCATGTCGGCGCCCGTTTCGCGCATCGTCTTGATGACGGAATCGAGCGACACATAGTGACTGCCGTCGCCGCGTAGCGCCATACGCGCGGCGTTCACCGCTTTCACCGACGCCATCGCGTTGCGCTCGATGCAAGGAATCTGCACCATGCCGCCGACCGGGTCGCACGTGAGGCCGAGATTGTGTTCCATGCCGATTTCGGCGGCATTTTCCACTTGCAATGGCGTTCCGCCCATCACGGCCGCGAGCGCGCCCGCCGCCATCGAGCATGCGACGCCCACTTCGCCCTGGCAGCCGACTTCCGCGCCGGAGATCGACGCGTTCAGTTTGTACAGAATGCCGATCGCGGCCGCCGTCATCAGGAAATCGAACACGCCTTGCTGGTTCGAGTTCGGCATGAAGCGCGTGTAGTAATGCAGCACGGCGGGGATGATGCCCGCTGCGCCGTTGGTCGGCGCGGTGACCACGCGGCCGCCCGCCGCGTTTTCTTCGTTGACGGCGATCGCGTACAGATTGATCCAGTCGACCATCGACAGCGGATCTTGCAACGCGCGCTCCGGATTGCCCGTCAGCGCGCGATACAGTTGCGGCGCGCGCCGCTTCACCTGGAACGGGCCGGGCAGATTGCCGTCGGCGTCGGGATTGTTGATGCCGCAGCCGCGCGCGACGCAGGATTGCATCACGTCCCAGATCTTCAGCAGGCCGGTGCGCGTTTCATCGTCCGTATGCCAGGCGCGCTCGTTGTCCCACATCAGTTGCGCGATGCTCTTGCCCGTCGTTTTGCACATGTCCAGCAAATCGGCACCGCTGCGGAACGGATGTGGCAACTGTTCGACAGCGGCGAGCACCTTCGTATTCGGCGCGCCCGCCGTCACGACAAAGCCGCCGCCAACCGACAGATACGTCGATTCGCGCAGCGTCTCGCCGTTTGCATCGAAAGCGCGCAGCTTGAGGCCGTTCGGATGTTCGGGCAGCGCCTGGCGGTAAAACGAAATGTGGTCCTTCTGCACGAACGGAATGACGTGCTTGCCGAGCAGCGCAAGCGTGCGTGATGTGCGGACCTGTTCGAGGCGGGCCGCGATCGTGTCGGGATCGACGGTATCGGGCGCGTCGCCGAGCAGGCCGAGCATCACGCCGCGATCGGTGCCGTGGCCTTTGCCCGTCGCACCGAGCGAACCATACAGATCGACCTTCACCGATGCCGTGTTGTCGAGCAGCCCGTCGCGCTCGAGCCCTTGCGCGAACATCAGCGCTGCGCGCATGGGACCGACCGTGTGCGAACTCGACGGGCCAATGCCGATTTTGAAGAGATCGAAAACGCTGACTGCCATCACTGCTCCTGCTAGCTGGAAATTCGTTTGTGCTGCACTGCGCGGGTAGCGCGGCAGCGAAATGTGTCGCGCGTGATCAACGCGCCGGCAACGGCAGACACACGGCGAGCCACGCGGGCGGCGTCGGTGCCAGTTTCAGCGCGACGGGCGTGTAGCGTCCGTCGAGCCGCGCGGCGAGGTGATACAGCTCGGCCGCATTCTTCGGGTCCCACTGTCCACTATAGCCGGGCAAACCGGCCTCGCGGCGCTTTGTATCGAAAGGCACGCTCGAATGCACGAATTCGTCGTGCGTCTTCGCGCCCGTTGCATACGGCGTGAGCCAGTTCAACGCGGCCGCGAGCGTCGCGCCGCTCGGCGCGCGCTCGTTGAGCCAGTTGCGGTTGTGGCGGCGCGCGGCGAGCGCCGCCGTCACCAGCGGCTGAAGATCGTACGTCACATAGTGCAGCGCATCGCGCTCACCGAAATCGACGGTCGTGCCGTCGGGCGCGATGTTGTCGTTGACGTGCTCGACGTACAGGCGCTGCGCCGCCTCGATCATCTTGCGGTTGTCGAGCGTGAAGGCCGCCATTGCGATCAGCTTCACGCGATGGCTTTGCCAATTGTTACGGAAGGTGCCCGTCAGCGGCCGCGGTTGCCCGTCGATCTGCGCGATGTAGCCGTTCGCGAGCTTCGCGAGGAAGGTCATCGTGGCATTGCGCGTCTTCACGGGCAGGGCGCTCGCTGTCATGTCGTACGCGAGGATCAGCCCTTCGAAAGGCGTTTCGTCGATCGGATTGAACGACGGCTGGTAGGTCGTGACCCATGCGTACAGCAGGCGGTCGACCAGCTTCAGATAGCGGTCGTCGCTGGTGGCGCGCCACGCGAGGGCTGCATCGCGCAACAGGTCGAGATCTTTCTCCGCTTCCTTGCTCTGGTCGTAGATGCCCTCGTGAGGCAGCGTGCCTTCCGTATGCAACTGGCGCACCGCGTGCGCCGGTTCGTTCAGATGCGCCTGGACATTGCTCACCAAAGCCTTGACGCCCGGGTCGGAATTGGTGCGCTCGCTGGTTTGCAGCGCGGGGGCGGCGCAGAGGTTCATGGCGGCGTGGGCGTTCTGGGCGCAGAACGCGACGGCCGCGATCAATAGCGCGGTGAGCGGGAAGGCAGGAGAGGGTTGTTGCGGCGCACGCGTACGGTGTGTCGTTGGTTGCATCATTCGCACCTGTCGCACCATGCGAAACTCCTTCGTTGGGCTGATTCGGTGTGAGATGGTAACGGTTTGACGCGCGGAGTAACAGGACTGCGGGCAGAACCGTGCGCCGGTCGAGATCGGCCGGCGCACGGTTTACACCACTTCAATACTTCGCATTTACTCGTAATCAGCCACAGGCACGCACGAGCAGAACAGGTTGCGATCGCCGTACACGTTGTCGGCGCGACCAACCGGCGGCCAGTACTTCTTCGCAACCAGCGACGGCAACGGATACGCCGCCGTTTCGCGCGCATAGCCATGCTGCCATTCGTTCGCGACGACGACCGCCGCCGTATGCGGCGCGTGCTTCAGCGGATTGTCTTCGCGATCGCTGCGGCCTTCCTCGACGTCGCGGATTTCGTTGCGAATCGCGATCATCGCTTCGATGAAGCGATCCAGCTCTTCCTTCGATTCCGATTCGGTCGGCTCGACCATCAGCGTGCCCGGCACCGGGAAGCTCATCGTCGGCGCGTGGAAGCCGTAATCCATCAGACGCTTTGCGACATCGTCGACGGAAATGCCGCTCGTTTCCTTGATGGGACGTAGATCCAGAATGCACTCGTGCGCGACCAGTCCGCCCGGGCCCGAATACAGCACCGGGTAATGCGGCGCGAGCTTCTTCGCGACGTAGTTCGCGTTGAGGATTGCGGTTTCGGTGGCAGCCGTCAGATTCTTCGCCCCCATCATCGCGATGTACATCCACGAGATGGGCAGGATCGACGCCGAGCCATACGGCGCAGCGGAGACAGCACCGATGCCGCTCGCGTCGCGCTCATAGCCCGTCGAGGTTTGATTCGGCAGGAACTTGGCCAGATGCGCGCCGACGGCGACAGGGCCGACGCCCGGTCCGCCGCCGCCGTGCGGAATGCAGAACGTCTTGTGCAGGTTCAGGTGCGAGACATCGCCGCCGAACTGACCCGGCGCCGCGAGGCCGACCATCGCGTTCATGTTCGCGCCGTCCACATAAACCTGGCCGCCGTGTGCGTGCACGATCTCGCAAACTTCGCGGACGTTCTGCTCGAACACGCCGTGCGTCGACGGATACGTGATCATGATGGCCGCGAGCTTGGCCGAATGCTGTTCGGCCTTCTTCTTCAGGTCTTCGATATCGACGTTACCTTGCGCGTCGCAAGCAACGACGACGACCTGCATGCCCGCCATCTGCGCCGACGCCGGGTTCGTGCCGTGCGCCGAAGCGGGAATCAGGCACACGTTGCGATGACCTTCGCCGCGCGATTCGTGATACGCGTGGATGATCAGCAGACCCGCGTACTCGCCTTGCGAGCCCGCGTTCGGTTGCAGCGACACGGCCGCGTAGCCGGTTGCGGCGACCAGCATCTGTTCGAGCTGATCGATCATTTCGCGGTAGCCGACGGTTTGCTCCGCGGGCGCGAACGGGTGAATCTGGCCGAACTCGGGCCACGTGACGGGCAGCATTTCCGACGTCGCATTCAGCTTCATCGTGCACGAGCCGAGCGGGATCATCGAGCGGTCGAGCGCGAGATCCTTGTCCGACAGGCTGCGCAGATAGCGCAGCATTTCCGTTTCCGAGTGGTGACGGTTGAACACGTGGTGCGTCAGATACGCGCTTTCGCGTTCGAGCGCTGCCGGGAAGGTGTTCGACGCGCCGAGCTTTGCATCGAGTTCGTCGATTTGCGGCACGGCTTCGACGAATGCAGCTTGCGCGAACGCGGCGAGCAGATCGGCGAGATCGGCGCGCGTGGTCGTTTCGTCGAGCGACAGACCGACGCGCGTGTCGCTCACGTGGCGCAGGTTGATGCCCTTCGCCGTCGCGGCGTCGTGCAGTGCTTGCGTGCGCGCGCCCGTTTCGAAGGTGAGCGTGTCGAAGAACGATTCGTTGACGAGCGTATAGCCGAGTTGCTTCGCGCCTTCCGCGAGCAGCGCGGCGATGCGGTTCACGCGTTGGGCGATCATCTTCAGTCCACGTGGGCCGTGATAGACCGCGTACATGCTGGCCATGATCGCGAGCAGCGCCTGCGCCGTGCAGACATTCGACGTCGCCTTTTCGCGGCGGATGTGCTGTTCGCGCGTTTGCAGCGCGAGACGCAGCGCGGGATTGCCTTGTGCATCGACGGTGACGCCGACCAGACGGCCCGGCATCTGACGCTTGAATTCGTCGCGCACGGCGAGATACGCCGCATGCGGGCCGCCGAAGCCGACGGGCACGCCAAAGCGCTGCGAGTTGCCGACGGCCACGTCCGCGCCCCATTCGCCGGGCGGCGTGAGCATCGTCAGCGCGAGCAGGTCGGCGGCGGCGACGACATGGCCGCCCGCTGCGTGGATCGCTTCAGCGAGCGCGCGGTAGTCGTGCACATCGCCGTTCACGCCCGGATATTGCAGCAGCACGCCGAACGCATTCGAGCCCGCCGCATCGGCAGCCGGGCCGACCTTCACTTCGATGCCGACGGGCTTCGCGCGCGTCTTCACGACTTCGATGGTTTGCGGCAGCACGTCGTCTGCCACATAGAAAATGTTTGACTTGGGCTTGCCCACGCGTTGCAGCAGCGTCATCGCTTCGGCGGCGGCCGTCGATTCGTCGAGCAGCGACGCGTTCGAAATTGCGAGGCCCGTCAGGTCGACGATCATCTGCTGATAGTTCAGCAGCGCTTCGAGACGGCCCTGCGAGATTTCCGGCTGATAGGGCGTGTAAGCCGTGTACCACGCCGGATTTTCGAGCACGTTGCGCAGGATGACGGCAGGCGTGTGTGCGTTGTAGTAGCCCTGGCCGATATACGAGCGGAACACCTGGTTCTTGTCCGCGAGTTCGCGCAGCGCGGCGAGCGCTTCGGCTTCGCTCTTCGGCTGGGCGAAGGGGCCGAGCGGCAGCGCGTCCTGGCGGCGAATCGCCTTCGGAATCACCGCGTCCATCAACGCGGCGCGCGATGCAAAGCCGAGGGCTTCGAGCATCGACTGCTGATCGGCCGCGTCCGGGCCGATGTGCCGTTCGGCGAAGGCGTCATGCACTTCGAGCGCGGCGAGCGAGAGAGGAGTGCGGTTCATCAGACGATCCGGGTGTTCGAGCTTCATGGAATGTTCCTGCTGGCGCGGCTTGCGTCTGTCATTGCGAACGCCGCGCCGGTCGTGAGTAAGTGGCTTATTCGCCGATCGACTTGCCGTACGCGGCGGCGTCCATCAGACGGTCTTCCGACGCGCCCGCCGCCGGCTTGATCTTGAACAGCCAGTTGTCGTACGGCGCGCTGTTCACGGCGTCGGGCGTATCGGCGACGTTCTGGTTCGCCTCGATGATCTCGCCCGAAACCGGTGCGTAGATATCGGAGGCGGCCTTCACCGATTCGATGACGGCGACGGTATCGCCTGCCGAGACGGTCTGGCCCAGCTGCTGCACTTCGAAGAAGACGATGTCGCCGAGTGCTTCCTGCGCGTGGTCGGTGATGCCGACCGTCAGCGTGCCGTCCGCCTCGGTGCGGACCCATTCGTGCGATTCGGTATATTTCAGATCGGCCGGGATGCTCATCGGATGCTCCTATGCGGTAATTCGGTTGATTTAAATGGTGGGACGCACGCGACGTTTTCGTGTCTGTCCGGTGTCTGTCTCGTGACGCTCATCGTGTGACCGATCAGCCGACGAGCACTTTGCCGTTGCGCACGAATGGCAGTTTAACCACGCTGGCGGGAAGTGCCTTGTCACGGATCTGAACGTGCACGACGTCGCCCGGCTGCACGCCCTTCGGCACGCGCGCGAAGGCGATCGATTCCTGCATGGTCGGCGAGAACGTGCCGCTGGTGATTTCGCCGTCGCCTTGAGGCGTGACGACCTTCTGATGCGCGCGCAGCACGCCCGCTGCCTTGCCGTTGTCCTTGTGCAGGATCAGGCCGACAAACGACGACTTCGAACCGTCCGCTTCGAGCTTCGCGCGGCCGATGAAATCGCGCGGCGCGGACAGGTCGACCGTCCATGCGAGGCCGGCGTCGAGGGGCGACACGTTGTCGTCCATGTCCTGGCCGTACAGGTTCATGCCGGCTTCGAGGCGCAACGTGTCGCGCGCGCCGAGACCGGCCGGGCGCACGCCCTGTGCCTGCAGCGCGTTCCACAGCGCTTCGACGTGATCGGCGGGAACGATGATTTCGAAACCGTCTTCGCCCGTGTAGCCGGTGCGCGCGACGGTGAGTTCGCCAAACGGCGTATCGGTGACGCGCGCGGCATTGAACGGCTTGAGGGCTTCGCTGGCGGCGCGCGCGTGGGGCACGGTCGCCCAGACTTTTTCGCGCGCATTCGGGCCTTGCACGGCGACGATTGCGTAGTCGCGGCGCGGCTTGATGGTCAGGCCGAAGCCTTGTTCGTCATTGAGCTTGTTGAACCACGCGACGTCTTTCTCAGCCGTACCGGCATTCACGACGACGCGGAAATGATCTTCGCCGAAGTAATAGACGATCAGATCGTCGATCACGCCGCCTTCGGGGTTGAGCAGACAGGAGTAGAGCGCCTTGCCCGGGGTTTGCAGCTTGCCGACGTTGTTCGCCAGCGCGTGCTCGAAGAACGCGCGCACACGCTCGCCCGTGAAATCGACGACGCACATGTGGGATACGTCGAACATGCCGGCGTCGGTGCGCACGGCGCGATGTTCTTCGATCTGCGAGCCGTAGTTGACGGGCATGTCCCACCCGCCGAAATCGACCATGCGGGCATTGAGCGCACGGTGCGTGGCGTGGAGCGGGGTGTGTTTGAGTTCGGTCATCGGGGCCTCGGGGCGTCGCTAAACAGGAAAGGCCATGCGGCGAAACCCCTCGCGGCCTGATCCCATCTCGGGCCAACGAGCGATAACTGCATGCCCCCTCTGTCCTCGATACCTGAGAGATTGCGCTGCCGTCAGCGAGTGCTGTCCGGCGTGGCGCGCGCCCCTTCGGTGGGCAGCCTGCGCGTGCGGGTTAGTGCACGGGCGCTACTGCCGCTCTCCAGAGTGCGAAAAACGGGCGCTCATTCGAATGAGGTCGCGATGACCGGATGACGAGCGGGTTTTTCGACGCGGTCGGTCCTTTTGCCTGAGAGTTTGCGGGTGTGCCCCTTCGGCGGCGCTGACTGCTGGGCGTTCTGAAAACGACAGCGGACGGCGCGCTCTCCCGACGCGTGCGGCGAATGTACGCGAGGGCCGGAGCGATGTCAAATCGGGGCGAGGGACCTTTTGGGAAGGCGGCTCGGCGGGCGGCGCGACCCCTCGCACAGTCAAAAAAACCCGGGCTGCGCGTTGCGGTCTGACATGGGGCGCGATCGACCGAACTGGTGCCGGATCTACCGGCTGATCGAGTAATTGGCTTGCCGGATTGCCCCGGATACTTGCAAAACGGCTGCATGCGGCCACTCGTGTCCACCCATTACCATCCAATCGATGACCAAGGCGCACATTTACCAGATCTACTATTCGGATCAGACGCGCAGCGGCCTGGACGAAGGTTTCATTCCGCTTGACAACGTCGGACAGCGGCCCGACTGGCGCGAGTACTGGCCAATCCGCCGCTTTCTGCACGAGCAGACGCTGGACGACACGGCATTCTACGGTTTCCTGTCGCCCAAGTTCGCCGTCAAGACGAATCTCGAAGCAAGCGACGTCCATGCGTTTCTTGCCACGGTACCGGAATCGACGGATATCGTGTCGTTCTCACCCTTCTTCGATGCGGGTGCATTGTTTACGAACGTCTTTCTACAGGGCGCGCAGGGACATCCGAACGCATGGGGGCCGTTCGATGAAATCGTGCGGCTGTTAAAGCCGGGCATCGAACTGAGCACGCTCATCATGGATTCGTCGAACAGCGTGTATTGCAACTACTTCGTCGCGAAGCCGCGCTTCTGGCGGCACTGGCTGGACCAGGCGGAGATCGTGTTCGGGATCGCGGAATCGAACAGTACACCGCTCGGCAAGGCGCTCAACGCGTCGGGCCGCCACGCAATGGGCGATACGCCCGTGAAAACGTTCCTGATAGAGCGGCTCGTATCGTTGTTGCTCGCAACCGAGAAGCACTGGCAGGTGGCATCGTTCAATCCCCTACAACTGCCGCTGGTGTATCCGGGTTCAGGAAAGGTCGCGCAGGAACTCGTGATGCTGGATGCACTCAAGCGCGCTGCCGTCGGAAGCGGACGCGCCGAGTACATGACCGTGTGGTCTCAGTTGCGCGAGCGCGTCGTGGCCACGATAACGGGGCCCTGATCCCGCTCGCGCCGAAGTGCGATCAGCGGTTGATGGCCGCCGACGCCGTGTCCAGTTCCTGATTCAGCACGCGCTGCTCGTCGCCCGTGAGGCCGCCACCGTGCTGTCCGGCCATGTCGTGCGCTTCGTGGCGGATCGTGTCGAGCCGGCGGTGCAGCGCGGCGCCGTCGGGCGGCGGAAAGTGACCCTGATTCACGCGCGCATCGATGCTGCGGCCCATATTGTCGATGCGGCCGTCGACCTGTTCGAGGCGATGCACGGCCATTTCATGTGGATTCGGCGCGCGAGACGGCTCGGCGAGCTGCTGCGACGGGGAGACCACGCACGCGGCGAGCGACGAAACCAACGCGAAACAGCCCAGCGCGCGGACGATATGCTGCATATTCCTTCCTTTCTGTTTAATCCCGCATGGATGCGGAAGGGCCCTGAAGGCCCATGTGACGTGACGGGTGGCAGCGAAATCGCCGCCCCCCGACTGCTACGCCTCGCGCCTGAACGCCAGCCTCGCCCCTTCCTTCTCACTGCGATCCGCCAGTTCGATGATGGCCATCACGTCCACCGCGTCAGCCGCGCTGACCGGGAACGGCGCGCCATCGCGAATCGACGCCGCCAGCGCGCGGTAGAACTCGACGTACGCGCCGTCGCGAGTCGGCAGTTCGCGCTGCACTTCCTGTTCGCCTTCGAGCACGCGCAACGTGCCAGCGTCATTGCCGCCGCCGAAACCGGCGTCGCCCGGACGCAAGCCCGCCTTCAACTGATCTTCCTGCGTGTCCAGTCCGTATTTCACATAACTGCCGCGCGTGCCGTGGATCGTATAACGCGGCGCGACGATCGCCGTCAGCGCGCTAGCGTGCAGCACCACCTCGTGATTCGCGTAGCCAAGCAGCAGATGCACGTAGTCCGGCGCGCTCGCGTTGTCGCGATACGCCTTCACCGTTGCATAGACCGTTTCGGGCGCGCCGAACAGCGTCAACGCCTGGTCGATCAGGTGCGGGCCGAGATCGAACAGCAGGCCGCCGCCACGCGATGCTTCTTCGCGCCAGCGTTGCCGGATGCCCGGTCGAAAGCGGTCGAAGTGCGATTCGAAATGCGTGATGCGGCCGAGTTCGCCGCTCGCGATCAGTTCGCGCACGGTCATGAAGTCGCCGTCCCAGCGACGGTTGTGGAACGGCGCGAATACCAGCCCCTTGCTTTGCGCGAGGTCCGCGAGCGTACGGGCATCGGCGGCGGAGAGCGTGACGGGTTTGTCGACGACGACATGCTTGCCCGCTTCGAGCGTGCGGCGCGCCAGGTCGAAGTGCGTGTCGTTCGGCGTCGCGATGACGACGCATTCGATGTCCGGCAGCGCGAGCAGCGCGTCGATATCGGCGACGATCGTTGCGTTCGGATAATCGGCGCGCGCCTTGTCCGGCTGGCCCGTGGCGATCGCGGCGACGCTCGCCCGCGAGCAGTGTTCGATCACCGGCGCGTGAAATGTGGCGCCGGCAAAGCCGTAGCCCATCAAGCCAATTCTCAGCGATGAAGACATGCGTGTTCCCTGCAAAACCGGCGCGCCGCGGGGGCGGCGCACAACGCCGCAATTTTGGCATAGCTGCGCAGCGCATCGTGGCGCATCGGGCGGCGCGCGCCGGGAGGATGCCGTCCGAAAGGCATAAGCCGAGGCATCGGAAAGGGCATTCGTGTTAACATCGCGGTTCTCACGCGAACGGCAAAAAGCGCATGGAATCAATTGCGTGGCGCATCGGCGGCGGGTTGGCGGCGCGCCGCGCGGCCACCTGATCCGACGCGTCGCAAGCGCCGTCGCGCTGGATGTTCTCGGGCCGTTCGTAACGAAGCGCCCTCAATCCCTTACTCATCCACACACGATGTCCGCAGGCCTGAATTCCGCCCAAAGCGAAGCGGTGCGCTATCTCGACGGTCCGTGTCTCGTGCTCGCGGGCGCGGGCAGCGGCAAGACGCGCGTGATCACGCAGAAGATCGCGCATCTGATCGAAAACAAGGGCTTCGAGCCGCGCCATATCGCCGCCGTCACCTTCACGAACAAGGCCGCTGCGGAAATGCGCGAGCGCGTGAGCAAGCTGCTCGAAGGCAAGACGCTCACGACGCCCGGTAAGGAAGGCCGCAAGGTGCCCGTCAACCAGCTGACGGTGTCTACGTTCCACTCGCTCGGCGTGCAGATTCTGCGTCAGGAGGCGGAGCACGTCGGCCTGAAGCCGCAGTTCTCGATCATGGATTCCGACGACTGCTTCGGCATGATCCAGGAGCAGGTTGGCTCGACGGACAAGGGCTTCATCCGCAAGATCCAGACGATCATCTCGCTGTGGAAGAACGGCCTCATCATGCCGGACGAAGCAATGGCGATCGCCTCGAATGAAGACGAGCATCAGGCGGCCATCGTCTATCGCAACTACGTCGCGACGCTGCACGCCTATCAGGCCGTCGATTTCGACGATCTGATCCGCCTGCCCGCCGAGCTGTTCAAGAACAACGAGCAGGTGCGCGACCGCTGGCAGAACAAGCTGCGCTATCTGCTGATCGACGAGTATCAGGACACCAACGCGTGTCAGTACGAGCTGGTGAAATTGCTGGCCGGGCCGCGCGCCGCGTTCACGGCCGTCGGCGACGACGATCAGGCCATCTACGGTTGGCGCGGCGCGACGCTCGAAAACCTCGCGCAGCTCGGCAAGGATTTTCCGAAGCTGCACGTCATCAAGCTCGAGCAGAACTACCGCTCGACGGTCCGCATCCTCACGGCCGCGAACAACGTGATCGCGAACAATCCGAAGTTGTTCGAGAAGAAGCTGTGGTCCGAACACGGCATGGGCGACTCGATCACCGTCACCGGGTGCAACGACGAGGAGCATGAAGCGGAGTCGGTCGTGTTCCGGCTGTCGGCGCACAAGTTCGAGCGACGCGCGCAGTTTCGCGATTACGCGATCCTCTATCGCGGCAACTTCCAGGCGCGCATCTTCGAACAGGTGTTGCGCCGCGAGCGGATTCCGTATGTGCTGTCGGGTGGCCAGTCGTTTTTCGACAAGGCCGAGATCAAGGACATTTGCGCGTACCTGCGCCTGATCGCCAATGCCGACGACGATCCCGCGTTCATCCGCGCGATCACGACGCCGCGCCGGGGCGTCGGCAATACCACGCTCGAAGCGCTCGGCGCGTTCGCGGGGCAGGCGAAGGTGTCGCTGTTCGAGGCCGTGTACATGGGCGGCATCGAGGCGCGATTGTCGGCGCGCCAGGTCGAGCCGTTGCGCGTGTTCTGCGATTTCATGCAACGTCTGCGAGACCGGGCCGACAAGGATGCGGCGACGTCCGTGCTCGACGACATGATGGAAGCGATCCACTACGAAGCCTATCTGTACGACGCATTCGACGAGCGCCAGGCTCAGTCGAAATGGCAAAACGTGCTGGAGTTCCTGGAGTGGCTGAAGCGCAAGGGCACGAAGCCTGAGCCGGCAGCGGGCGCGGAGCAGACCGGCTACGACAACGCCGATGGTCTGGCCGACACTGGCAAGAATCTGCTCGGACTGATTCAGACGGTTGCGTTGATGTCGATGCTCGAAGGCAAGGACGAAGATCCCGATGCGGTGCGGTTGTCGACGGTGCATGCGTCGAAGGGGCTGGAATATCCGCATGTATTTCTGGTTGGCGTCGAGGAGGGCATCATGCCGCATCGCGGCGGCACGGAAGACGACGGCCCGATCGACGACGAGCGCATCGAGGAAGAGCGGCGGCTGATGTATGTCGCGATCACGCGTGCGCAGCGCAGCCTGCATCTGAACTGGTGCAAGAAGCGCAAGCGGGCGCGTGAGACGGTGGTGTGCGAGCCGTCGCGGTTTATCCCTGAGATGGGTCTCGACGAAGCGCCGCCGCCGACACCCGAAGAAGCGCCGATGTCGCCGAAGGATCGCCTGGCGAGTCTCAAGGCGCTCTTGCAGAAGGCCTGACGGGCGCGAACGCGCGCCGCGTATCCATGCTGATGGCATAAAAAATCCCCGCTCAAGGCGGGGATTTTTTGTTTGCGCGTTGACCGATGGATGCGCGCTGCTTATTTCGACGCGTTGACCATGTAATCGACGGCGGCCTTCACGTCGGCGTCCGACGCGCTCGATCCGCCTTTCGGGGGCATCGCGCCCTTGCCGTGCAGCGCGTAGTTGTAGACGGTTTCCATCGGCTCCTTCAGGCGCGGCGCCCAGGCTTCCTTGTCGCCGAACTTCGGCGCGTTCAGCACGCCCGCCGCGTGACAGGCCTGGCAAACCTGCTGATACAGCGCCTTGCCCGCCTGCGATGCGTCCGCGCTCTGCGTCGCGCCCGATGCGGGCGCCGCGTTCTGCGGAACATTGGCCATGGCGGCCATCGCGGCGGCGGCCTGCGTGCCTGCTGCATCGGACGCGCCTGCTGCGGCTGCGCCTGATGCCGCTTCGGCGCCGGAAGCCGCTGCTGCGCCCGAAGCGCCCGCCGGACCTGCGGCTGGCTGGCCCGGCACAGGCTTCGGCGGATCTGCGAACTTCGCGCCCGCGTTGTTCGCCATGTACGCGACGGCGAGGCCGATTTCGTAGTCGCTGTAGTCGTCAGGGCTCGTGCCGCCGCGCGCGGGCATCGCGCCCTTGCCCACTAGCGCGTTGTGCCAGAGCGTGTCGAAACCTTCGGCGATGCGCGGCGCCCAGTCGGCCGTGTTGGTGAATTTCGGCGCGCCCGCCGCGCCCGCCGCGTGACACGCGGAACACACGGCTTTGTAGACTTCCTCGCCCGTCTTGTAGACGCGTGGCGCGTTGGCGTCGCGGATGTCGACTTTGGCGAGGGGCGCGGTGCGCGCGTCGACTGCGGCGTCGGACAGACCGTCGGTGCCCGCGCCCGTGCGGGTCGAGTTGTCGACGTAATAAGCGAGCAGGACGATGATGACGATGGGGACAGCAAAACCAGCGATGACTGCGGCGATCAGCTGTCCGGGGGTTTTGATCGGGGCTCCGTGTGGTGCTTCGCTCATGCTTGTCTCGTCTCCCGTGGGTATTGTGAGCGGTACAGCGCGACGGCAACAACTTTGTTCTTGATCAGCCACGGACGATTATAGACGGAAGGTTTCGGCGTCGGCGAGCGGGCCCGGGAGGTCTTCAGTAGGCGTTTACGCGAACACTTTGGGCGATTGGGCGGCGTTTAATGCGTGGCTGGCTGGGGGCGGCGGGCTGTCATGAGCCGTTCGGCTGCGCTTTAGGCCCTGCGCAGCCCGCTCCGGTGGACGGGCCGTCCGAAACCGGGTATGCTCTCGGTCTCGCTTTAGCGCCATAACTCGCATCAACTGCGTGATTTTGCAGCGCTTTTTGCCGAATGCGCCCGTAGCTCAATGGATAGAGTACTGCCCTCCGAAGGCAGGGGTTGCTGGTTCGATCCCAGCCGGGCGCGCCAAGAAAGCGGCAAAAAATCAAGCACTTGTCTTTTAATATTCGGTAAAGGGTTTGATCCGTACGAAAACGATACGGAAATTCAACCTTCAGGCTACGTCGACAACAAGTCAAGTAAACTCGCCCCTGCATGCGCTTGGCCGCAGCGTGGGCAAGCAAAGCCGATTGCCTCCACGCTGTTTTCGATATCGTGTGGGTTGCGCGATCGGACTTGAACCCGCCGACCCGCGTTTGGAACCATTTCTAGACGTGAACCCGAAAACTCAACCAGAAGAGCTCAAGAACCCGTTGCCCGATGGTAGCGACATCAACGCGTATGTCGACTGGGAAGCATGGGACTACCGCCGACTCGGGTGGGAATATTTACGCCGAAATGAGGAATTTCGTGCAGGTTGTAGCGAGGCTCAAAAACTTCAGGGTGACGAACGCGTATCAAAAGAGCAGCAGATCGCGGAAAAATTTATGCTTCGGGATTTTCGCGATTGTGACGCGACAATCACAGTCGATGATGCCATCGCATTTCTAGCGCAGCGTACTTTTGAACCGAAAGCTAAACATATAAAGTTGAGAGATTATGAAGTTGCGATCGCATTCGATCTGCGATTCTCTCTATACGCGAAGGATGCCATCGAAATTCAGCTAGAAAATGCCAAAAGAACTCTGCAAAAACGAAGCGAGCAGTTGAAAAGGCGCACTGGTATCGAAGAGAAACCATCCTCCGTTACGACGAAGCGTGAATCGCATATTGATCAATTGCGAATTCTGGATTTACGTCGAAGCGGCAGAACTTGGAAAGAAGTCGCCGCGATCATGCAACCGAAATCTAATAAAAATTCTGCGAGTGATTTTATCGAAGTAGCACGAAAAAAACACGCGGCAGGATTGAGACTCATCGACTTTGGATATGTGAGGTTGTTCGCGTCTAGTGCCAGTAGGAAATCCTTACCACGTCGTTCACGCAAAGATTAAGCAGCGGGTGGTGACGTCCACCGGAAGAAAAATACAGCAAAAAAACTTCCGGTGGATGGACTTTTTTCGCACCGAATTTCTGTCCCGAGACATCAAGTCGGAGATAGATCACTATGTCGTTCATGCCGCAGCCAGCGGCGCTTCCTGGACGATACAACATGACTTCTCTCGCCTCGCCGACCGAAACCGGCAACGCATCGCATTTCAGCCAACGCATCTTGCGCCGCCCCGCCGTCGAGCAAATCACCGGCCTGCCGCGTTCTTCGATCTACGCCGAAATGAAAAAGGGCACGTTCCCGCAGTCCGTCAAATTGTCGAAGCGCGCCGTCGGTTGGTTTTCCGGCGAAATCGATATGTGGATGCAACGTCGAATCGAGGGTCGCGCTGCGCAAGATAACAAAGCCGATTCGAATATCGCCTAAAGCTAAACTCGTTACCGATAGATGGCCTGTTTTCTGTAATACGGGCTTTCTCTACATTTGATGTCAGAACTCATCGCGGGATAGGTGATGGATAAATCAAAACCGGCAATACTGCCGGATAAATTTCGAGTGAACATTGACACTGTCAAATTCTCTGTCGATAATGTCGGTGTCCCATTCAAAGATGTGACAAAATCGATAATCACAAACGATGACGGTGAAATATTCACAATTAAGACAAATCGCAAGCCCCTTGCCGGGATGAATGGGCGTCATAAACTCCAGATGCGACATGCCGGAAAAGGGAACGAATCAAACGGGGAATTGACAGTCGAAGGGTCACCCTACGGTAATCGATATGGTCAAAACGTTTACTCGTCGCCGAATTTGCGGAACGCCTGTCTTTGGGCACTGAGGCGTATTGGTAAATTCCACGACCTGCGCGCAACACCTGAGAATCTCGACGCATGGAAGGCCGGGCAAATCCGACTGCATCGCGTCGACCTGGCTGTAAATTTCAAGCTTGAAAGTGAAGCGCAGGTTATTCGAGTGCTGAGCCAGCTGAGGTTCTTGTTAGCAGCGCGTCGTGTTGAGTGTCATTTGTATCGAACATACGTGTCGCTAGCGCCGCGCAGCGGCAAAAGTTACAAAATTTCAGCATATGCGAAGGGTGCGCAGATGCGCTCTTCGCTGAAAAAGAAGGATCAAGGTAGCGATAAATCTTTGATGAAACTGGCGCAGGAATGTGAGCCGCTTCTGCGCGTTGAGCTTCGTTTGATGGGGTCGGAACTTCGTCGTTTGAATCTGGACCAGGTTTGGGCGTGGTCGGCGTCCACTGCTCGCGAAGTGTTCCGCAAATACTTCGCGCGCTTGCCCCTTGCTGATATTACGTTCGGGCAACTAAAGCCGGAAGACTTCAAGGGCATGGATATGAGGATGCGCGCGGCGTTTGCGCATCACAAATTAGGCACGGACCTTTCGGCGATCTACTGCAAACGCACGCGCGAAAGGCACCTCGCATACTTTCGAAAGCGTGGCTTTAACCTGAATGTACCGAATCAACCGAAGGCACAACTGATGTTGACCGACATCTTGTCAAAGCCGGGAGTCATCGCACACGCGCCGAAGTGGCTTGCCGACGCGGGGATGGCACCGCGTGCAAAGTCGCGTAACCGTGGGGATCCGGGGAATCATAGCCCGCGAATCGTGGACTGCTCCTAACCACGACTTGGTGCCGCTTGATGTGCGAGGCGTCTGCACATCGCGGCAACCCATTCACGTACGAATTCACGATCGCTATCGGACAGCTCGCTCATCATGGCTGCAATGTCTGTCGCAGGATGTAGCGAGCGCTCAGCACCCCCAGCAATCAGCGCTTCAGGTGCCACGTTGTAGAGGTTTGCCAGCTCGAACAACCGACCGAGCGGCGGCAGCGTGTGACCTCGTTCGAATCGGCTAACTGTTTCTGTATTCACGCCAAGCGATTCCGCCGCCTGTTCTTGCGTCATCCCGCTATCGCTCCGCGCTTGAGCGAGCGCGTGACCGATCCGTTTCGCAAAAATTCTCTCTTGATTCGCGGCTTCCGTCATCCCCACGCTCCGTGTAGAACTCAACAAAAATGCACGGGTGGATATTGACCAGCTATGGAAATTCGCATAACACCGTAAAATGTTGACAGCAACACTAAATGTTGTTGTTCATCTGCCGATATACAGGAGCGAACGTCAGCAGCTTCACGCGCGAGCGCTCACGATGTTCCGCTCGATCATGTGATTGATGCACGTCTGCGCGCGATCGCACTTTATGAATCGTTAAAGGGATTTGCCGTGAAACTCGCTATGAACTGGCTCTCGATCGGAGCCACACTTGGATTGCTAGTCGCGACCCAGAACGCGACGGCGCAATCCTTCCCGCCCGCATGCCAGCAATACGTGACCACCATAAAAATCTGCGGCGCAGACTTGGTTAGGCTGGCCGAATTGAAACAACCGGCGCAGGCCGACGAAGTACGCGCAAATTACAAAACCGCTGTTACGCGAATCAATTCAGCGCTGGAGAAAGCTATCGAAGAGCAAGGCGCAACGGCCGTAGCTCAACGATGCGCTACCGCTCCCGGCAATGAAGTTCTTCGAAAGCAGGTTGCTGACATCGTGACGGTGCTTGGATTCGGTGGGGGAATCAGCGACCAATGCTCAACCGCATATTCAGCCATTCGATAGGCCGTAGACGGTAATGATCGACTTAGACCGACGAGCGCGCAGCGCTGTACACCGTCATTGCTAGATTTCTTGGCGTTCACGGCGAAATTCCAAGTGAAAGACATGCATTCGAAACGCATTTAAGCATCAAGGAGTGGCATTGGTTGCCGTTAATCGGAAAAACAACCGTTGGTGTCCACACTGGAAATGAAAAAAATCTGTCTTGTTGCTTTACTTCCGATCGCGCTCGCGGCCTGTAATCCAACTCGTGTGTCCGGGCTGGATCGAGTGGTCAAAGTAGAAGAATTTGATCAGCAGCCTGACCTGAGAAAACGGGTCGTTGGGGAATGCAATTCGAATCCTGGACAACTGAGTACTGATCCAAACTGCATCAATGCGAACGCCTCACAAGTGAAGGCAGACGCGGAAGAGGCAAAGAAGAAGGCGGAAGAGCAAGCAAAGGCAGCTATGGCGATGGTGGCCGGAATTGCCGCACTCGCCAATAGTCCCGATGCAATACGCCAAGATGAAGCACGCCGCGTTGCCGCGAAGCAGGATATCAGCACCATGATGCAAGCAATCAAGCTGTATCGTCTCGACAATGGTCAGTATCCGACTCAAGAGCAAGGGTTGCGAGCACTTATCGACCTGCCAACTTCGGCACCGGCTCCGAGCAACTGGAAGGACGGTGGTTACCTCACCGGCCTACCAAACGATCCGTGGGGCAACCCGTATCAGTATTTGAATCCAGGTGTCCACGGTGAAATCGACATCTTTAGTTACGGCGCGGACGGGAAACCGGGCGGCGAGGGCAACGATGCCGACATCGGCTCGTGGCAATAATCTATTGAATCGTCAGGAGCGAACGTATGCGAACTCTTGGAAACATCATTTGGTTTCTTTTTTTGGGCGGATTTTGGGCATGGCTGATCTGGCTGATCGGTTCGCTATTCGCGTTTATCTCGATCGTCGGAATTCCATGGGGTCGAGCCTGCTACAACATTTCGGAACTTGCGGCTGCTCCCTTCGGGAAGGAAGCGATCAATCGCCGAGAGCTGACGTTGAAGCGAGACATTGGCACTTCCGTTTTTGGCACGCTTGGTAATATCGTTTGGCTGTTCGTTATCGGAATCTGGATCGCGCTCGCTCACACGGTTGCTGGCATCGCCTGCTGCATCACCATCTTGGGGATTCCTTTCGGGTTGCAGCATTTCAAACTGGCAGGGCTGGCCGTCGCACCGATCGGCAAATCTATCGTGCGAAAGGAGCTAGCCGAGGAAGCCCGTCTCGCAAATGCTAAAGCTGATCTAGCAAAGGTGCGCGGCGGCACGCCGGTCATTGCAGTGCAAAACTTCGAAGACGTTTGATTGGTGTGATCCGTTTGGGCAGAAGGTGGGTCGATCTTGACCCATACCATGCATCATGATGCCGAGATAAACGCGGGCCACGATCGATCAAGTCGCCGACAAAAATTGCGATGCGCTCTTCACGACAGATTGCCCCGTTTCGCTCCGAATAAGCCAGGCGATACAGGAGCGCTCGCAACTTCTCGGCGTGCCTATGCACGTCGCCGATAATGTCGTATCCCCTATCGCGCTCCCAAGAGATGTGTCATTTGCACGTCGGTGGGGTCTGGCAGAGCTGACGCCCGGCCTCATCGTATGCGCATACAGCGGAAACTCTACAATCTGGTAGCTATTTGTTCATCGAAACGGCCGGGTGCAATTCGTCGCACGACTTCAGCTAGCTCAATAGAATGGCGGCGGGCTGCGCTGGTCAATTCAAGGTTGCGCGTCCTGTGCCGCAAAACGAATTGCTCGCCGCCCAGATCGGGGTCCGATCGGAGGATGCTACTCATTTCGAGAGCGATCCGGCGCAAATGCAGAAGCACGTGCATCTGTCCTTGTGCGGCAACCGTTCCTATTGGAAAGTCGTGGAATATTCGCGCGATCGCGTCAAATTCGCCTGCGGCATCAGCGTAGATGATTTGGCCGCTCCTATCTTGCTTCTGATACATGGAAAGCGTGCACATGCGCGCAAGTTCGTTTGCCAAGACCTGCAAGCTAAGGATCGTGGTGGCGGCTTCCTGTTTCGCTTCCTCATCACGCGCCGACCGTTGAGCCCGCGTATCGTGTGCGGCAACTACGAATGCGCCTGCAATTGCAGCTACGGTCCCGAATGCTTGTGCCCATGAGGCCCAAGTGGGAGAGTCTCCGGGCACGTGCGCAAAAGCGGCTGCAAGTACACAGCCGAGTGCGAAACCACCGACGGCCATCCCAAAATCGCGAAAGCTATCTTCTTTTGATTCTGTCTTTCCGTGATCCATGATTTAGTCGACGGACTCGTTCCCATACCTGTCTTGTCTGCCCGCTTTTCGTCGGGTATCAAGAGAATTTCTTAGACATGCCATTGCCGCTTTACTGTGTAAATCGACGAGTAAACTTGCGCGACACCCATCCTTCCGAGTCGACTCCATCAAGCTCGATGTGCACGTAGAGCCAGTTGCGATCGGTTTCGTCCAGTATCGCAAGCACGACACCTTTCGGTAGGGTTTCGATCACCTGTGATCGGACGGCGGGCCGTTGGTAAAGATTCACACCGTCGTCGTCGGTATATCGGAGGCTCTTCATTACGTCCGGTGGCAACTCGCATACGAAACCTCGTGTTAGCTTTCGCAACTCACGACGTGATTCGGCGGACATTAGGCGAGTTTGAAGGTCACAGAGGCCGGATTGGAAGTCGGGCCATTGAGCGATTGCTTGGTACACGCACCAGAGCAACATCAGCATTTTGAATAACCAATATTGTGCTGAGGCCGACAGTGGTTTTACTTGACCTCTTCCGGTCAGCGCTTCTTGCAACTCTACGGCTGCGTCATCGAACGAAAATTTTCCATCTACCGACGTTTCGGTGACTGCGGATGCAGTCGACTGTGATGTATCAGTAGCAGCATCCAGCAAAGCTTCCAGACGGCTACTGTCCGCCGACGAAATCCAATGAAACAGCGGCGAATTCTGGACGATCTGCATTGTTGTCCCGAGCGCGGACAAGCGAGGCAGGCCGTGCATGGCGGTCGCCGATGACACGCTTTCCGCGAGCGATGACGCTTCGAGCGTCCGCGCGGTCTTCATGATCGGCGAATCTTCGAGCATCCGCATGCTCTTCATGATGGGTGAGTCTGCGAGCATCCGCGCGGTCTTCATGATCGGCGAATCTTCGAGCATCCGCATGCTCTTCATGATGGGTGAGTCTTCGAGCATCCGCGCGGTCTTCATGATGGGTGAGTCTTCGAGCATCCGCGCGGTCTTCATGATCGGCGAATCTTCGAGCATCCGCGCGGTCTTCATGATCGGCGAATCTTCGAGCATCCGCATGCTCTTCATGATGGGTGAGTCTTCGAGCATCCGCGCGGTCTTCATGATGGGTGAGTCTTCGAGCATCCGCGCGGTCTTCATGATCGGCGAGTCTTCGAGCATCCGCGCGGTCTTCATGATCGCGGCCTCTTCCATTGCCCACATGCCTTTCAATACATGCACGCTTTCCGACATAGTTGTTTTGTCCGTAGGTGTGAAGTTCTAAGCAATCGATGCATTGTGCTGCGATCCACTTGGGGCGAACAACTTTGAACAGGCTCAGTGGAGCTTGTTGCGTCTCAGGCGGTTACGTCCGATGCAGCTTTCGCGATCGTGGGATGGCTTACGCCGTACTCTTTCGCTAATCCACGCGCCGTCGCGCCTGCGGCCAACTTTACTCGAATTTCGATTCGCTGTTTTTCCGTCAACGATCGAGGTCGGCCGGAAATCTTTCCTTCCGCCCTCGCGCGTGCGAGCCCGGCATTCGTTCGCTCAACAAGCTGGTCGCGCTCGAATTGCGCGAACGCGGCGAACATTCGCATCACAAGATCGCCTGCCGCGCTCGTAACTTCCATCACGGGCAGGTCGAGCACGATGACTGAAATTCTTTTGTCTCGCAGCATCGCGACCGTCGTGTCAATATCACGTGCATTCCTGCCGAGTCTATCGAGTTTTGTGACGACGAGCTTATCGCCATCTTCGAGTCTGTCGACGAGTTTGGCAAACATCGGACGGTCCATTGCAGCAACGGTGCCACTTACCGTTTCCGCAAACACGCGCTGCTCCGCGACTGCATAGCCGGCCTTTTCTGCAAGTAGAACTTGATTCGCTGTTGACTGATCGGCCGTGCTAACGCGAGCGTAAAGAAATGTTCTCGACATGGTGTCGCAGCATTGGAAAGAAAACGTGGTAATTATACATCGTGGAAAAAAACCCTGGAAGATGGGCTTGTTTTCCAATTTTCAGTTCGAGTTTTGCTGGCAATAAATCGGTCGATTCTTTTCCAGTCTGCATAAAATCTACCGTTGCGGCTGTTGACTGAGAATCAGCGTTTTAGACAACGGATGTAGACAAACGATATGGGGTCGGGAATGGACAAGCAGATCGCCTTGATAGCGCGCTGGCATCGGCGCGTCGTTGATGCAGGAGCACGGCTTCTCGCGGTTTCGTGTTTCGACAATACAAAGTTCGTGCACGGTCACAACGCGCTAGAAGACGACATCATGAGTTTTGAGCCGTGGTCGTTAGAGTTCACAATTGAGGTTGTCGATAGCCTTCACGACTTTTGTTTTTTTTGCAGGAAGGTGATTGAGCGCGCAAATATGCGCGCCCTCGCTCAAACGACTTTTCCGCATGCAAACATGATCTCTCACAAGATCAAGCAGGGTGGTCTGGATGAAGTCGAAGTCTCGCTCTGTCAACGAGACCTATGGTGGATCTTGGGTCGAGTCATTCACTCGACTTCAACCTTCGTGCTTGGCGGTGCTCGCGAAGACTTGATCGTGTATCCCGATGGGAAAACACGAAGCTATGCCGACTCACGTGTATTCGTTCAGATCGAGTCCGATTTCGACAAACAAACGGGTAACAGCCACGTCATTCATATCCCGTCTCTCGTGCATTGTTATGTGTCGTCCATGTTGGCACACAACGTCCGCGAGGTCGTGAGGAGCAACACACTGTCATAGCTGCCCGCGCACGAACACGTTTTTCGATTAGCCATCAGACACGCATATGAGACGGATTCTTGCGATATTTGAATACGCTACGTTGTGTTCGGTAGCACGATTGCGCGCATCCGAGGGGCAAAACCGTCGTCTTGCGAAATCTTCGTAAGCGGTGCACTGAACGGCCCTACGCGCTGTTCTAGGAAGTTAAACCATTTCGGGCCTAGATCGTCGATGAAGCTAACTAGAGAGTCGGAAGCGCGATCGCTGTACGTGGGCATCCACAGGAGCCCAGCAATATCGCTGTCTGCGATCTCTACATATCGATTCACCGTTAAATAGAGAAAGCAGTCGATCGAAGTGTAGGAAGTCCCGAGCAAGTTGCTGGCAAGGGCGCGGACATAGTGTGGCTCAAGCGACGTGAAGCCATCATTCACAAGTACCAACACACCTTTTGCGGCTGAAATCTTGAAATGTCCCTTCGTCTCTCGGATCTGCCTATTCGCCTTCTTCAGTATGCGTGAGATAGGTGGGCGAAACAGACGGATAAATTCTGTGCGAAACCAATTCGGATACTCACCGGAACCGCCCAATAGAGCCGGACGCCATGCTGGATCTTCTTTTGCCAGCCGCGCAAGCAATGCTTCGAAACCATTGCGGATGGCTGAGGTATTCCAGAACTCGGTTTGGACCTCCTTGAGTTCCACGACTACATCATCCGAAGAAAACAAAAAGTCGGCGTTTTCAAAAGTTCGCGGCTGTGGGATCAAGTCTTCAACTACTTCGCCCCCCACAGTACGAACAAAATCTCTCCAGCAACCTTCGACATCCACAGGCGTGTGCGGCTCATTCAGTGCATCCGTTGACATCTGATTGTTAGATTCCAAGCGAGTCGTGCATGTTATTGGTCGGAGACCCGATCTTCGTGTAACGGTCAAGTGATGGTCAAGGTATAACGTCAGAGAATTCCAACAGCGTCTAGCTTTGCTCGCATTCGGTCGTGGCGGAGATGGCCGTAATGTTTATCGATCATCTCGCTCGATGTTCCAGCCATGCGGGCAACTTCGAAGCTATCAAGTCCGTGCGCGATCATTTCGCTGATAGCTGTGTGACGCAGCGAATACATGACGACGGTCGGCGGTAATCCTGCTGCCGTGACCGCCGCTTTGAATGGTTTTTTCCAGAGATCCTTTGTCCAGCGTTGCCCGAATTCGTTAGTGAAGATCGGAGCGTTCCCGATTTTGTCGCGCGTAGCGTGCTCAAAAAATTCGATCGCACGCGTGGACAATGAGACGACCCTGTGTCCAGTTTTCCCGTCGAGAGTGAGCGTACCTTGGCCGATATCGAAATCCTTCGAACTGGCGTTCGCCAATTCACCCGGGCGAGCACCCGTATAAAGCATAGCTTTTACGAGTTCGCGAATATTTTCGCCGCACGCCTGAATCAATGTAGCCCGCTGTTCTGCTGGCAAAAACGACTGTCGCCGTCGTCCTACGTCTGCAAACTTGGCGACCGTTTTCCAACCAGCGTCCGTGAGAACGTAGCGATCGTGAAGCGACCGATTTAAGGCGGCTTTGAATGAAGCGAGATTCCTGTTCGCGCTGTCTTTGGCGCGGCGTAGATCATCTTCGTCCTCTGCATCGTCATCGCCGATCTCGATTTGTTTGGAGAGCCAGCTTGTTACGTGTGCTGTGCGCAGCGCTGACAATTCGACCTTTGCGAGTTGCGTGTCGTATATCAGGCGTTTGAAACGTCCGTCCGCGTCCGCCTTGCTTGCTTTGCCCTTATGCAGCTCCAGGTGCTTCACATAGTGCTCACATGCGTCTTTTACCGTCCAACTGGTGGGCGAAATACCCGCTTCGGCTGCCGATGCCCACTCTCTCGCAACTTTCACGGCATCGTCAAAATGTTCGAATGCACCGATGGCGTGATATTCCTGCTTCCCGCTTTCGT
Organism: Paraburkholderia caribensis; assembly: GCF_002902945.1. Taxonomy (NCBI): domain Bacteria; kingdom Pseudomonadati; phylum Pseudomonadota; class Betaproteobacteria; order Burkholderiales; family Burkholderiaceae; genus Paraburkholderia; species Paraburkholderia caribensis. Next base: position 3,563,732 of record NZ_CP026101.1, on the reverse strand, counting down.
TGCGTCGGCGCGCGATCCAGGTACCGTCGCCCTGTGCAAGCTTCCGGAAGCCTACATAGACGCCGGTGCGAATCCGAGCGAAATACGGCTCGCGACGCGGTGGCAGCTTGTCGCGAGCGGTTTTGGAAATAATAGATGCGGACATAAATTTTCGTACGGAACTCGTACGGAAATTCTAGGCTGAAAACACATAGACATCAATAGTCACTAAATTCATAAAAATCAGCAACTTATGGAGTTTTTTGGACGCACTTAGAAACCTAGAGACACAATTTCCAGCCCTCCGAAGGCAGGGGTTGCTGGTTCGATCCCAGCCGGGCGCGCCATATCTGTGGGGACGTGATCAGCAATTGATCCGTCGCTTCATCCATTCCCCCCAAGCCCTCTATCTCTGCTTTCCGTTCGCGCGATCTACCGAGCGTGCTTGCATCGCGTAGTTCATGCCGCGTGTAGAACCGCCGGTAAAGGTTTTAGCGCGATGCCTCCGGCAGTGCGCCATGCAACAAGCGTTCGTGCCGAAATGGCACCGAAACCCGATTCTTTTCACCTGATTGCCGCCCGGCGATCGCCGCTATGCTTGAGACCATTGAAATTCCGGCGCGGCGATCTGTGTTTGCGGCGCTCAGCAGTGAGTTTGTGCTGCGAGCGCCATTCGATACGCATCGATCGTTCGGCACTAACTCGCGTAATACTCCTTCCTGAATGGCTTGCACGAATGGAATACCCGAAATCCGACTACAAGGAGTATCCGAAGACCCTGCCTCCCGACGACCTTTGGGGACAAGTGCGGCGCACGGTTTACGGAAAGCCGGTATCAGACGACCAGATCCAGATGATCGTCGATTCGATTCGCTCCGGACTCGCTCTGACAGGCGAAGACCGACTGTTGGAACTGGGTTGCGGCAACGGTGCGCTTTCGCAGTTCCTGTTTGACGGGTGCAGCGAATTTGTCGGCGTGGATTTTTCGGACTATCTGATTTCGGTGGCGCAGCGCAAGTTTCAGCGGGCTGGCTTTGCTTTCGTCGCAGGCGACGCGATGGCGTATCTCAGCGCTGAAAGTCTCCCCGCGCGCTTTACCAAGGCGCTGTGCTACGCAATGCTGTCCTATTTGAGCGATGACCAGGCGGAAGCGTTGCTGACTGGACTGTCGAACCGCTTCACGGGCATCACGACTGTCTTTCTCGGCAATTTGCCGGATCGCGACCGCGCGCATCTGTTCTTCCCAGACGGCAAGGATTTCAGCCGAGAACTCGACGATCCAGCGTCGCAGATTGGCAAGTGGCGCTCGCCCGCGCAACTTGAAGCGCTCGCCGCCCGAAGCGGCTGGCGCACACGTATCGAACTGATGCCCGAGGATTTCTATCAGGCGCATTACCGCTACAACGCCGTGCTTGAACGTGCACGCTAACCGGATTTTGGGGTAACCAATTCATGTTCGGCAAGACTCAGCCTGCTGATCTCGCAATCTTCGGCGGCGCGCCGCTTTTCGATACGATCCGCTCGATCTCGAATCTGGTGCAGCCCGATGTCGAGCAGTTCCTTTTGTATTCGAAGCTGTTTCATGATGCGCGCCAATATACAGACCATGGGCGCGTCGAGCACATGCTGGAACGTCGGCTTGCCGAATTCCATCAGGTGGAGCATTGCGTCTCGTTCGCCGGGGGCTTCTGGGGGTTGGTGCTATCGATGAAGTGCCTGGCCCTGCCGGGCAAGAATGAAGTTGTAATGCCATCGCTGACGTACCGGCGGCTCGCTGACATTGTGGCGTGGGCCGGTCTGGTCCCACACTTTTGCGAAGTCGACCCTGTCACGCTCGCGATTACCGCCGAGACGGCGGCGCCCTGCATCAACGAGAACACCGCACTGATTCTAGGGGTCCACCCCATCGTCAATTGCTGTGACGTCGACGGTCTCGAGCGACTCTCTGTGCAGACGGGCATTCCGCTCCTGTTCGATGCCGTCGAGTCGGTCTACGAAACCTACCGGGGCCGCAAGGTTGGCTCCTGCGGCCGGGCCGAGTGCTTTTCCATGCAGTCCAGCAAGCTATTCAACGCGTTCGAAGGCGGCTATGTAACGACTAACGACCATGCGCTCGCGGCGCGATTGCGCGACATGCGTCACTTCGGCATCCGGGACGATGGTTCGCTCGACGATATAGGCATCGACGCCAAACAGAATGAGATGCACGCCGCGATGGCGCTGGCCGCGATCGACGACGTAGAGGCGCAGGTCCTTCGCAATCGCGACCGCTATCGCGCCTACCAGCGACTCATTCCAGCGGTACCTGATATGCGTTTGGTGCCGTTCGACGAGAGCGAACGCTGCGGCTACAAGAACATCGTCGTGGAACTGAAAGACGGCTGGCCCGTGAAGAGAGAGCGCGTACTCGCGATCCTGCACGCCGAGCACATGCTCTCGCGTCCGTACTATTTCCCGGCGCTGCACCAGAAACGCGTCGATTACCCGACCGTCGCGGGCGATTTGCGGGCGACCGAGCAATTGGCAGAGCGCTTCCTGATGCTGCCGTGCGGTCACTTCGTCGACGAAGCCGACATCGCGCAGATCGTCGCGCTGCTGGGATTCATTCACAAGCATGCCGTGCAAATCAACGAGCGCTACCCGACATGAGCACAAGCACTTTCACCACTGGCAACCTCGCGGTTCTGGGCGGGGTCCCGGCGCTTCCGCAGCGTCTCGCGTTGGGTCAGCACAATTTCCCGTCCTGGGATCGCTACGAAGCTGCATTTCGGGATATCTTCGCGCGGCAGTACTACACGAATCACGGTCCGCTTGCCCAGGTGCTCGAGGCTCGCCTCGCGGAGCGCCTGCAGGTACGCCATGCGATGTGCGTGACCAACGCCACGATCGGTCTCGCGCTCGCCGCCCAGGCACTCGGGTTGAAGGGTAAGGTCATCGTGCCGGCCTTCAGCTTTGTGAACACCGCACAGTCGCTCGCCTGGGCCGACGTCGAGGTTGAGTTCTGCGATGTGTCGCGCGAAACCGGGCATCTGAGTCCGGAGACTGTCGAGCCGTTGTTGAGGGACGGCATCAGCGGCATTCTGGGCGTCAACCTGTGGGGCGACGCCACCGATGTCGAAGCTCTGCAGGCTCTCGCCGCGCGGCATGGCGTTGCACTCTATTTCGACTCTGCACAGGGGTTTGGGTGTGAGATCTCGGGCAAGCCGCTTGGCGGCTTTGGCCGGCTCGAAGTGATCTCCTTTCATTCAAGCCAGATTCTTGGCTCGACGGAAGGCGCGGTGATCTGCACCGACGACGACGACCTGGCGGCCCATATTCGCAATATCCGCAGCAACTACGGAATGGGACGCCCGGTACCGGTCGGCAAGACCGGCAACGGGCGGCTGTCGGAAGCCCAAGCCGCGATTGCACTGATGAATCTGGATGATCTGCCGGAACTCATCGCGCGCAACCGTCGCGTGTTCAATGCATATGAAGCGTTGTTGCGCGACGTGCCGGGCCTGCGACTGAGAAAACCGGAGCAGGTCAGCGCGAGCAATTTCCAGAATGTTGTGTACGAGATGGACGCGAGCGCGTTCGGCCTGTCCCGCAATGCGCTGATTGAGGTACTTCGCGCGGAGAATATTGAAGCCGCTGGTGACCGGGGCCTCGGCGCGCGGCGCGGCGCGGCCAGCGTTGTGCTGCCGAATACCGGGTATTGGTGTGACTCGATCCTGCAGTTGCCAACGGGCGCGCAGGCAGATGAAGCGGTGGTCGAGCGTATCGCCACGGTGATACGAACGGCGCAATGTCACTCCGCGCGCATTGCAGCAATACTCGGAGCCTGATGTGAAGCTCGGCATCATGCAGCCGTATTTCTTTCCGTACCTGGGGCATTTTGCACTGATTGCCTGCACGGATGCGTGGGTGGTATTCGACATCACGCAGTACACGCCCAAGACCTGGATGAATCGCAATCGGGTCTTGCATCCGAAGGAGGGCTGGAATTACGTCAGCGTGCCGTTGTCGAATTCGACGATCTCGATCAAAACTAGCGAGGCACGCGTACTCAATCTGGCAGAAACACGCCGCAGCGTGCTCGGCAAGCTCAGTCACTACCGGCAGAAGGCGCCGTACTATCGCGCTGTTGATGAGTTGGTGAAGGCCGCGATGGCGGATGACACGATTGACCAATTGACGCATCTGAACGTGCGTGGGTTGCGTGTCGTCTGTGACTACCTGGGACTGCCTTTCAACTACCGGATTTGCTCCGAACTCGACTTGCGCTTGCCGGAGAAGCTTCCGCCGGGCGGATGGGCGCCCGCCATATGCTCGACGCTAGGGGCGAGCGGGTATGTGAATCCCGTCGGGGGACAGGCCTTGTTCGACCCGGATGACTTTGCGTCACGCAATATCTCGCTGGAGTTTCTGTCCTTCGAGCACTTTACGTATGACACTGGCACGTACCAGTTCGAACCCGGTCTTTCGATTCTCGACGTCCTGATGTGGAACTCTCCACAGACGGTCGTCGATGCATTGCGTGCCGGCGCGACGCTGCTCCCCCAACAGCCCGCAATAGCCCGCAATAGCCCGCAATAGCGTTATGCGGCAGCTTCGCGCAGCGCGGCTATCACCAGATCGATTTCGCTTTCTCCATAACGCTGATCGCACGGCAGCGCGAGGCATTCGGTTGATAGCCGGAACTCGAGGTCATTTGGCGTGCCGCTGCGGCCGCGCGTGTTGGGCCAATATTTCGCGACGAAGATACGCTGCTCCGACAAGGCGGCGTGCAGATCCGTCCGATGATTCCAAAAGGGGTAACAGAGCGGCGCCCGCGCTCGCGCGTCGAGCGATGTAAGTGCATTCGCGTTGCCAAGCAGCCGGTGATAGCGCGCGAAATTCTGCTTGCGGCGCTCGAACGCGGCGGCATAGTCGATATGGGCGAGCAGGCGTTGCGTGAGCGTGGACATGCGCTTCGGACGCTGACCTCGCAACGTGGCGCGGGCCATCCGAATGCCTTCATAGCCCGCTTCGGGTCCTTTATCGATACGGATCAGCAGTGGCTGCAAACGCTCGATCGAACTGCCGTCCTGCTCTTCGGGTTCCGGAATGGGCAGATCGGTTATCAGATAGCCGCCGTCTGGAATGCCGAAAAACTTGCGTGGGGAATACAAAGTTGCGAGGCAGGCAGTCGGAGGAGAAAAGAAAGCCTGCGAATTATCGATCACGACCTGCGTGGGCGGAAATTGTGAGAGAACCCGTTCGACCTGGGCGTCGCATACGCCGAAATAGTTGACGTAAAGCAGCCAGTCATTTTCGCCAAGGACGATGTCTTCGGCGATTTCGAAGTGCTGGTCGATCTGGTATCGATGAACCGGGATGCCCGCCATTGCCGGCGGTTCGAGCATCGTTTCGCAGTTGTACCACGGCATCCAGATACGTTGAGGCGGGTGCGCCGCGAGCAACGCCAGAAGCGCGGCGCGGGCGGACTGGAAGCGCTGCGCACCGGGGTAGCGTTCGCCGTTGCCAGGCGGCAATTCCAGTTCAAGGTATCCGCCGATTGCGTCGCGATTCATGGTCCTGCCTCTGAGGTTCGAATGGTCGTCGGGCAGGCGCCGACTTCGTCACTGCCAAACATCCGTTCAGCTCGCTCGACGATTATGGTGCGCGCACGCAAGGATCACGTCGATGATCCGATCCTGTTCGCTTTGCTCGAGCGCCGGGAAGATGGGCAGGCACAGCACCTGGCGCGACAGCTCCGTAGAAACCGGCAGGTTGTGCGCCCCGGAGGAAGGCAGACCTCGATACATCGGGAACTCGCTGATAAGAGGATAAAAATAGCGGCGGGCGGCGATCCGGTGCGTCCTCAACTCACCGTACAGTTCGTCGCGGTCGAGTGGAAACTCGGGCCGGACAAGCAGCGGGAAATATGAGTAATTCTTAGTGCAGTATTCGGGCACCTCATGCATGGCAAGGCCGGGCACGTTGCGAAATGCCCGGCGGTAACGCTCGTCAATGAGCGCGCGTTGTGCAAGCACGCGATCCATGTACTTCAATTGCAGGAGGCCGAATGCGGCCTGTACCTCGTTCATCTTTCCGTTGATGCCAGGCGCCACCACGGTCGTTTCGTCGACGAAGCCGAAATTCTTAAGATTGTCGATGCGACGCTTGGTCTTCTCGTCCCGGCAGATAATTGCACCACCCTCGAACGTGTTGAACACTTTTGTGCCGTGAAAGCTCAGCACCGACATGTCGCCGTATTCGAGAATCGAGCGATCGCGAATGCGAACGCCAAAGGCGTGGGCTGCGTCGTAGATGACACGCAGGCCATAGGTATCTGCGATCGTTTCGATACGCTCCACATCGCACGGATTTGCGTACACATGGACCGGCAAGATTGCGGTGGTCTGCGGCGTGATGGCCGCTTCGATCCTTTCCGGATCGAGGTTCATGGTGACGGGGTCGATGTCTGCAAATACCGGTTTGATGCCATTCCAGTGCAGCGCATGAGTTGTAGCCACGAAGCTGAACGGTGTGGTAATCACTTCGCCTGTGATCTTCATCGACTGCAACGCGGTAATGAGCGCCAGCGTGCCGTTGGAGAACAGGGAGAGGTGTTCGATGCCGAGGTACTCGCACAGTTGCTTTTCGAGTTCCCGATGGAAGACGCCGTTATTCGTTACCCATTTGCGCTCCCAGATTTCCTCGAGGTACGGCTGAAATTCGTCGAGCGGCGGCAGGAAGGGCTGCGTGACGGGGATCGGGCTGCCGGGCGCGCCGAGTCCGGACACGCTATGCGAGGCGTGGCTGGCAAGCGCCCGAGCGTCTGGCTGTGCCGGGGCTTCCACCGCGTGAGGATGGGCAAACAAGGTATCGGTGGTCATGAAAGGGATCCGCCTCTTGAGTCGATTTCGTCCGTGCTCGCGCCTCGGAGCAGGAAACTTCGCCTTCAATCAGGGTCGAAGGCGGGCTATTTCAAGTTTGTCACCGACCCGTAAGAGACAGTCGGTGAATTAGCGGGGCGAACACGTGTCAATTCGGCGAAAAGAGGGCGGGCATGCGTTGGCGTCCCTGCGAGTCCAACCACCCGGCTCAGTTCAGGAATGCCGGTGCGGGCCCCTTTGCGAAGAGGAAGAAAGGCTCGCGTTCATTGCAGCCCCAGGCGTTCGGGTCGATATCGCCAAGCACCGTCGTGTGGGGATACAGGTCGCCGTTCAATCCTGCTGCGCGAATGCGGCTGAGAAGATCGCTGCCGAAAAGGCGCACGTGATCACCTTGCCCGAAGTACCGCGTGGCAAAAGGCTTGGACGGGAAAACATTGAGCTCAAACGTGTGCTTGAGTAACGGCGAATAGGGCGTTTGCGCGACAAGATGGCCGCCTGGTGCGAGGCATCGGGTGAATTCGGCGAGCGCTGTATCCGGCCTGTCGACGTGCTCCAGCACATGATTGCAGACGATCAGATCGAAGTAGCCGTCGGGGTAGTCGATCCGCTCGACGTTGATCGCACGGTGGTCGGGCTTTTGTGGAGAAAGATCCCCAGCGACATATTCGAGCGGCGCCAGCGCGCGTACGCGCCGCTCGATCCCGGCCTCGGGCGCAATGTGCAGGATGCGCTTCTGGGCGATGCCTTTGAGGATCTGCGCCCGATCGAGATACAGCCATAGATGCCGCTCGCGATCGTTGCAGTTGCAATGCGGGCATAGATGATTTTCGAGCGTGGAGCCGACCGCACCCATCTGCTGCATGAAGTCGCGGCTGCTATTTGCTTCGGGGTGGGGTATCCAGCCTTCAACCGGAGTCTCGCAGACCGCGCAGAATTTTTGTGCTGGCGAGGCCGAGGCTGCCTTCCTGCGGGCTGCTATACGCGTGGTCAAGGCCTTGCGCGCGTGAGCGAGGTCTGCCTGGAACTGGACCGAATCAAGCAACTCGAGCGGATTGCTTTCGACCAGTTCGTCGAGATTGGCGGCAAAGCGCGCAATCTCTGGCAACGGAACGGCCCAGTGCGTATAGAGTTGCGCGAGTTGACGTTTCACAACTTCAAGCGCGGCGCCGCTCAGATGTCCAGCAGCGGCCTCACTACGTGCGATCAGTTCCCATTCGTACAGTCCTGCGCTGATATGCGGGCTGAACTGATTGGAGGCCTGTTCGGCGTGCCGCCTGAACGCACTGAAGTATCCGCCGACGGCGACGATAGGCGCCTGCTCGGACGCGTTCAGATATGTCGCCACATCGCCAAGGTAGTCAAGTCGCTGCGACCGGTATTCGAATAGTCGCGCCGGATCGAACCGCTCACGATCCAGCATGACATTGCTCGGCTCGCCGATGAAGTTGTTCATCCCGCCCACCATGTTTTGGACCAGGAAGCCACGTTCAATGCGGGCGATCTGGCCATCAGCGAGCAGGCGCGGCGGGGCCGACGTCACCTTGTCGTCGGCGTCGACGAACACCCGCTCGTGAAAGGCCAGCAGCGAATCCGGGTTGGCACGCAGCCCGGCGACCAGCGTCTCAACGGAGGTCGGCAAGAGGATGTCGTCGTCGAAGAGAAACTTGATGTATTTGCCTTTCGCGCGCTCCCACAGTGCAAGGATATTGCGCGTGCCCTTCTGAAAGCCGTGGTGAAAGTAGTGGAGACGAGCGTCGCTCACACCTTTGACGATTCCTTCCAGATTTCCGTCGGGCGTGTCGTCGCCCACGAGAATCTCAATGTCTGTGAATGTCTGATGCTGCGCGCTGATGATCGCCCGCACGAGGTATTGCGGTTTGTACGCAGGTATCAAGATACTGACCGTTGCCATTAAAACGAACTCTCCCGTATTCAATCTGTTGTGGGCGTCACGGCTTTGGTCGGCTGCAGGCCGTTGAGTAGCCTGTACGCGAGCACGGTAGACGCAGCCTGTCAGCGATGCGTCGAGACTACCGCTGATTGCCGCGCCTTAATCCGGGAAACAGACCACTATTTGACGCTTAATTCGCAGGTCTCAACGTGAAGGCCGCGTGTCACGGGCTTCGCAAACCTGATCAGAGGGCGCATTTGCGTTTTTGCTTGCGCCCATGTCGCGCTTGGGTTTCGCGCCGGCGCCGTCAATCCAGCTGTCAGTCCGCTTCTAACGCGCGTGCTGGTCGAGGTTTGGCCGTTTGAACAGTACGGGGAATAGCGACCGTTTACATGGCCTTATCCATCGATCAAGCGCGGCTTGTAGCAACCAGAATGGCGGCAAGGTTCATGCGTCGCGTGATCCGAAGTTTGGTGTCGGGGCGGCAGCGGCGTAGCTTCCTGCGTGACGACAGCATGCACCCGTGCGGGCGCGCCCCGCTGTTGCTGGATCATTCGTCTTTTCCTGGATTTTCCTTTGATGAAGCCCATTCGCCTGGTTTGCGGCACCCGCGCCTCTTACGACGATTTCCCGCAGAAGACCGCGCTCGGCCGGTCGCTTTCGCTGTTCCGTCACGCGAGCCCGCCGCAGCTGATGCTGTTCGACGACAACCGGGCCGGCCTTTCGTCGATCTACAACTACGCGATCGAACAGTCCCGCAACGATCCGGCGATCCTCGTCTTCCTGCACGACGACCTGCATCTGTGCGACTTCTACTGGATGGACCGCATTCGAGACGCCGTCACGCAATTCGACATCGTCGGTCTGGCGGGCAACACGCGCCGCTTGCCTGGCCAGCCGTCCTGGTACTTCAGGGACGCGTCGTTCACACGCGACGACGCTCAATATCTGAGCGGTGTCGTCGGACACGGCAGCGGCTTTCCGTGCACGAACATGTCGATCTACGGGCCGCCCGGCCGCGAATGCAAGCTGCTCGACGGACTCCTGCTCGCCGCCGATAGCGAGCGCCTGATCGACAGCGGCCTCACCTTCGACGAGCGCTTCGACTTCCATTTCTACGACCTCGATTTCTGCCGCCAGGCAGAGTCGCGCGGACTGCGCATGGGAACGTGGCCGATGAGCGTCGTCCACGAAAGCGGCGGATCGTTCGGCACCCCCGCGTGGCGCGGCGGCTACGAGCGCTACATGCAGAAGTACATGGGCGTGTAAGCGCGTCGTTTCGCGTCACGTCAGGATCCCCGATGCAAGCGCCTGCCGACCACGAATCCCGCTCAAGCGGCGACGTCCAGATGGACGGGACGGCGCACGCGCCGTCGTCGGCTGCGCCCGCATTCGATGCCGCCGCCGTGCTGCAAGCCGCATTCGCGCATCATCAGGCGGGCCGCACGGCCGAGGCCGCCGAGTGCTACAAACTGATTCTCCAGCACGACGGCGCGCATGCCGACGCGCTGCATTTTCTCGGCGTCCTCGTGTGCGACGTCGGCAACCTGCCGGCCGGCATCGACCTGATCGAAAAGTCGATCCAGTTGCATCCGAACGCGATCTACCTGAACAATCTCGGCAACATGCGCGGACGCGCGAGCAATCATCAGGGCGCGATTGCTGCATATCGCGCGGCGCTGTCGCTCGCGCCCGATTACGCGGAAGCGCACAGCAACCTCGGCCATGCGCTGCGCCAGGCGGGGGATTCTCTGGCCGCGGTCGGCAGTTGCACGCGCGCTGTCGAGCTCAAGCCGGAGTTCGCGCAAGCCTGGATCAATCTCGGCAACGCGTTGCTGGATCTGGGTAGCGACGAAGACGCGCTCGACAGTTACATCAAGGCGCTCGCGCTGAATCCGAACGACGCGAACGCGCACAACAACGTCGGCAACATCCTGGAAAAGTACGGCCGCGCCGCGCGCGCCGCCGAGGCGTACCGGCGCGCGCTCGCGCTGGAACCGGGGCGCGCGCCACTGCACAACAACCTCGGCAACGTGCTGCGCGATCAGGGCTTGCTCGATCAGGCGACGGCCAGCTACCGGCAGGCTGTCGCGCTTGATCCCGGCTTCGCGCAGGCGCACAGCAATCTGCTGCTGTTGCTGAACACGCGGCCCGATGTGAGCTTGCGCGAGCAGTTCGATGAAGCGCGGGCGTTCGGCGAGCGTCAGTCGGCGAAGGTGCTGCGGGTCGGACATCCGCCGCACGCCAGCGAGATAAAAAAGCGCCTGCGCGTCGGCTTCGTATCCGGGGATCTGAACTCGCATCCCGTCGGCTTTTTCCTCGAAAGCGTGCTCGGCCATCTCGACCGGGAACGCATCGAACTCGTCGCCTACGCGACGCGCCAGCGCGACGACGCGGTATCGCAGCGCCTGATGCCGCACTTCAGCGCGTGGCACGACGTCTCGCGGCTCGACGACGAAACCTGCGCACGCCGCATCCGCGACGACGCGGTCGATATTCTCGTCGACCTGTCCGGGCACACGAATCACAACCGCCTGCCCGTGTTCGCGCGGAAGCCCGCGCCCGTTCAGGCGACGTGGCTAGGCTACTTCGCGACGACGGGCCTTGCGTCGATCGATTACGTGATCGCGGATCGCCACGTGTTGCCGTTCGACGAGTCGTCGCAATTCGTCGAAGCGCCATGGCATCTGCCCCACAGCTATCTGTGCTTCACGCCGCCGCCTTTCGATATCGAGGCCGGTCCTCTGCCCGCCGGCGCACACGGCGCGATCACGTTCGGCTGCTTCAACCATCTGGTGAAGCTCAACGATGCCGTCATCGCGTTGTGGTCGCGCGTGCTCGACGCCGTGCCCGGGTCGCGTCTGCTGTTGAAGACGCGCCAGCTCGACGATCCAGCCGCGCAGCGCGCCACGCTCGAACGGTTCGCCGTGCACGGCATCGACGGCGCGCGTCTGCTGCTCGAAGGCCAGTCGCCGCGCGCCGAACTGCTCGCGGCCTACCAGCGCGTCGACATCGCGCTCGACCCGTTCCCGTATGCGGGCGGCACGACGAGCGTCGAAGCGCTGTGGATGGGCGTGCCCGTGCTGACGCGCCGCGGCGAACGCTTTCTATCGCACGTCGGCGAAAGCATCGTGAACACGACGGGCTTGCCCGAATGGATCGCTGTCGACGACGCCGACTATCTGAACAAAGCCGTGCGCTTCAGCTCGCAGCGCGATGAACTGGCAGCGCTCAGAAGCACGTTGCGCCAACGTCTTCTGGCTTCGCCGCTATGCGATGCGCCGCGTTTCGCGCGGCATCTCGAAGATGCATTTCACGGCATGTGGGCGCGCCACGCCGCATGCCATCACCCCAACAGCGGGCTGCCCGCCCAACCGGATCGACATTCATCAGGAGACGCCCGCCAGCACGCGGAGCGCAATTTCGCATGACAGACTTCAATCAGAATCAGAACGGCTCGTGGCAGCGCATTCCGACGCCTGCCAATTTCGGTGCGGCGTCGCAGCCGCAAGCAGCGCCCGACGCGGCGGCGCGGGCGCAGGTCGCGTCGATGCTGCAGACGGCCGTCGAGCATCACGAGGCCGAGCGCTTCGACGAAGCGGAAACGCTGTACCGCCAGATTCTCGCGATCGATCCGAACCACGCGGATGCGATGCATCTGCTCGGCCTGATCGCGCATGAGTTCGGCCAGTACCAGACCGCCTGCGATCTGATCATGGCGGCCATCACGCGCAATCCGCAGGCGTTCTATTACTACAACCTCGGCAACGTGATGCAGGCCAACAACCGGCCGGCCGCTGCCGCCGAATGTTTCCGCCAGGCGCTCGTGCTGCAGCCGGATTACGTCGACGCGCACAACAACCTCGGCAACGCGCAGCGCGCGCTGAAGGATCATCACGGCGCTGTGCAGTCGTTCTGCCAGGCCATCAACCTGAAGCCGGATCACGCGCGCGCCTACAACAATCTCGCGAACACGCTGATGGAACTCGACGAGCTCGAGGCCGCCATCGAAGCGTGGCGCAACGCGATCGCGCTGCGTCCGGATTTCGCGGAGCCGCGCAGCAACCTGCTGTTCGCGCTGAACTATCAGCAGCAGACCACGCCGCAAGCGTATCTGGAAGAAGCGCTGCGCTTCGGCGAAGCCATGGAGGCGCGCGCGCAGCCGTTCACGACGTGGCTCGCCGACACGGGCTCGCGCGCGGACCGTCCGCTGCGTGTCGGCATCGTGTCGGGCGATCTGAAGAAGCATCCTGTCGGTTACTTCATCGAAAGCGTGCTCGCGAATCTCGATGCTTCGCGCGTGCAGCTGGTGGCCTACCCGACGCGCGATGTCGAAGATGAACTGACGGCGCGCATCAAGCCCGCGTTCTCCGCGTGGACTAGCATCGCCGGTGTCGGCGACGAAGCGGCCGCGCAGCGCATCCGCAACGACGGCATCGACATTCTGATCGACGCTTCGGGCCACAGCACCTATAACCGTCTGCCGCTTTTCGCATGGAAGCCGGCGCCTGTGCAGGTCACGTGGCCGGGCTACTTCGCGAGCACGGGCGTGCGCGCGATCGACTACATCCTCGGCGACGCGCATGTGCTGCCGGAAGCGGAGGAAGCGCATTTCGTCGAAAAGCCGTGGCGCCTTCCCGATAGCTATCTGTGCTTCACCCCGCCCGCCGAATCCGTCGAAACGGGCACGCTGCCGGTGCTCGCGAACGGTCACATCACGTTCGGCTACTTCGGCAATGTGACGAAGGTCACGGATCATGTCGTCGCCGTGTGGTCGACACTGCTGCAGAAGGTGCCGGGCGCGGTGCTGTTCCTGAAGTCCGGCCAGTTCGACGACGCGCACGTGCGCGATTCGTTCGTGCGCCGCTTCGCGATGCGCGGCGTTCCGGCGACGCGGCTGATTATCGAAGGGCGCTCGGCGCGCGACGCGTACCTCGCCGCCTACCGCCGTGTCGACATGATGCTGAGCCCGTTCCCGTACGGCGGCGGCACGACGACGGCCGAAGCGTTCTGGATGGGCGTGCCTGTGCTGTGCCGGGGCGGCGATCGCTTCGTCACGCACATTGCAGAAACGATGTGTCACACGGCAGGCCTCGCCGACTGGATCGCCGCCGACGATGCCGCCTACGTAGACAAAGCCGCCGCCTTTGCCGCGGATCGCGAACGGCTGTCGGCGCTGCGCGGCAGTCTGCGCGCGCAACTGCTCGCCTCGCCGCTGTGCGACGCGACGCGCTTCGCACGCAATCTGGAAGCCGCGCTGCACGGCATGTGGGAAGCGCGCGTCGCGCAGGTCGCGGAGGCGGCGCAGTGAGTGCAAAGTCGGTGCTGATTACGGGCGGCGCGGGGTTTCTCGGCTCGCATCTGTGTGACCGGCTGGTGGCAGCCGGTCACGACGTGATGTGCGTCGACAACTTTCACACAGGCAGCAAGCAGACCGTTCACCACCTGATCGGCAAGGTGAATTTCGAACTGATCCGCCATGACGTGTGGCTGCCGCTCTATGTCGAAGCGGACCGCGTGTTCAACATGGCGTGCCCGGCGAGCCCCGTGCATTACCAGAGCGATCCTGTATCGACGGTGAAGACGGCCGTGCTCGGCGCGATCAATATGCTCGGGCTCGCGAAGCGTTGCGGCGCGCGCATCCTGCAGGCATCGACAAGCGAAGTGTACGGCGACGCGCAGCAGCATCCGCAGCCGGAAACGTATTGGGGCAACGTGAATCCGAACGGCCCGCGCGCGTGCTATGACGAAGGCAAGCGCTGCGCCGAGACGCTGTTCTTCGACTATCACCGGCAACACGGCGTCGACATTCGTGTCGCGCGAATCTTCAATACGTACGGCCCGCGCATGCGTCCCGACGATGGCCGCGTCGTCTCGAACTTCATCATGCAGGCGCTGCAGGGCGAGCCGATCACGCTGTACGGCGACGGCAGCCAGACGCGCTCGTTCTGCTATGTCGACGATCTCGTCGAAGGACTGATGCGCCTGATGGATCACGAAGGTGAGCCGGGGCCGTTCAACATCGGCAATCCGAGCGAGATCAGCATCCGCGAACTGGCGGAAACGGTGCTGCGTCTGACGGGTTCGCGCTCGCGCATCGAATATCGACCGCTGCCGTCGGATGACCCGGTGCAGCGGCGTCCCGACATCGCAAAGGCCCGCCAGCATCTCGACTGGGAGCCGGGCGTGACGCTCGAAGACGGTCTCAGGGAGACCATCGCGTACTTCAAAAAGGTAGTGAAGCAATGAGTTGCGATCTGATCGAAGCGGTTTGCCCGGTTTGCTCGAACACCGTCGCCGCGCGCTTTTTTCCGGCGGGCGAACAGACACTGGCGACACTCGCGTGGCCCGGCTCGGCGGATGCCGCGCAAGCGCTGCCGCGTCATGCGCAGGATTTCGTGCAGTGCCCGTCGTGCACGCACGTGTGGAATCACCGCTTCGAGTACGACGCCATTCCGTATCAAAGCAATCCGAACCGGATGTTCAACAACGGCAGCATCTGGAAAGGCCATCTCGCGGACACGCGCGATCTCGTGCTGTCGCGCCTGCCCGATGCGCCGAACGTCGTCGAAATCGGCTGCGGCGAAGGGCACTTCGTGCGCGGACTCGCGCAGGCACGGCCGGGCGGCCGCTTTATCGGCTTTGATCCGAATGCGACGCCTGAGACGGGACTGGGCGTGGAGTTTCATCCGCGCCTGTTCGAGCCGCTCGCCGACATGAAAATCTTCCAGCCAGACGCCGTCGTGATTCGCCACGTGCTCGAGCATCTGACGGAGCCGGCGCGGCTCATCGAAGCGCTGGCGTGGGGCGCCGTATCGACAGGCAGGGACAGCTGGCTGTTCGCCGAAGTGCCGTGCATCGACCGTGTGTTCGACACGCAGCGTCTCGCCGACTTCTTCTACGAGCATGTGTCGCACTTCACCACGGATTCGTTCCGCGCGCTGATGTCGCGCGCCGGCGAAATCGTCACGCTCGATCACGGCTACGACGGCGAAGTCGTCTACGCGCTCGTGAAACTCGCGGTGCCTGCGCAGGCGCGCTCGCGCGCGGAAGCCGCGACGCGTTTTGCCGCGCGCACCGTCGCGAGCCGCGCGGCCATCGCGCAGCAGTTGTCGCAACTGAGCGCGTCGGGCAAGCGCGTTGCCATCTGGGGCGGCACGGGCAAGGCGGCGGCGTTCATCCATCACTTCGGCGCGGATGCCGAGCGCTTTCCGCTGGTCGTCGATTCGGACCCGGGCAAGGTCGGCACCTTCGTGCCCGGCACGGGACAGCGGATCGAGTTCCGCGATGTGCTGAAGCAAACCGATGTCGACGTGATCGTGATTCCGACTCAATGGCGCGCGCGCGACATCATTGCCGAAATGACGCGCGAAGGCATCGCGACGAAGAGCGTGATGATCGAGCACGACGGCGGTCTCGTCGATTTCTTCGCACAGTCGCATCCCTATTGAAGGCGGCCCGGACGTTGATCATGCACGACATTCCGAGCCTTTTGAACGCAGCGCTCGCCCACCATCAGGCGGGACGGCTCGCCGACGCGCAGACGCTGTACGACACCATTCTTCAGCGCGATCCCGCGCAATCCGACGCGCTGCATTTCTCCGGGCTGCTCGCGTGCCAGACGGATCGCGCGGACGCGGGTATCGCGTTGATGCGCGCGTCGATTGCCGCGAATCCCGATGCGGTCTACTACAACAACCTCGGCAACGTGTTGCTCGGACGCCGCCAGTTCGGTGAAGCGATCGAAGGCTACCGGCATGCCGTGACGCTGCGCCCTGATTACGCGGAAGCGCACAACAATCTCGGCAATGCGCTGCGCGCAGCGGGCGACGCCAACGCGTCGATGCTCAGTTGCGCGAGGGCGATCGAGTTGCGGCCCGGCTATGCGGAGGCCTACAACAATCTCGGCAACGCGCTGAAGGATCTCGGCGATCTCGACAACGCGGTGCTCGCGTATGGGAAGGCCGTGTCGTTCAAGCCCGACTACGCGGACGCGTTCAGCAATCTCGCGCGCGCGCAGGCGGGGCGAGGCAAGGCGGACGAGTCGATTGCAGCGTTCCGTCGCGCGATCGAACTCGATCCGGGGCGCGTCGACAGTCACGACAGCCTTGCGACGCTGCTGCACGCAAGCGGCGACGCGGATGCGGCAATCGCCGCGCTGCAACGTGCAGCGCAACTCGCGCCTGCCGATGCCGCGCGTCACCGCAAGCTCGCCCAATGGCTGCGCGGCCGCAAGCGTTGGGATGAAGCGGCGCAATCGCTCACGCGCGCCGTGGAGCTTGCACCGAACGACGCATCGGGTTATCTCGAACTGGGCGACACATACGAACACGGCGACAAGCTCGACGCCGCGATCCTCTGTTACCGGACGGCAACCGAACTCTCACCGCGCGACGGGCCTGCGCACCATCGGCTGGCTGTCGCGTTGCTCAAGCAGCGCCGCGCCGATGAGGCGCTCGAGAGCGCGCAAAAGGCGGTCGAGCTGGAACCGCATTCAGCCGTGCCGCGCGTGAATCTGGGCGATGTGTTGAGCGTGCTCGGCGACGCGGAGGGCGCGATTGCGAGCTACCGGCGCGGCATCGCGCTCGATGGTGAAATGGAGCTCGCGCATAACCGGCTGCTGTTCGATCTCGCGACCCACGCGCCGACCCCGCCTTCCGTCACGCTTGCTGCCGCGCGCGAATTCGGCGCGCGCATGGCCGCGCGTGCCCGCCGCTGCGAACATCCGGCGCCGCAAAACGATGGACGCAAGCTGCGCATCGGTTTCGTGTCGGGCGATCTGCAACTGCATCCCGTGGGCATTTTCATTGAATCGGTGATGGAGCATTTCGCGGACGGCAGCTTCGATCTGATCGCCTATTCGACGCGCGCCAAGGAAGACGATATTACGGCGCGGCTGAAACAGCGCTTCACCGCATGGCGCAGCCTCATGAACGTGCCCGACGAACAGGCCGTGCAGATGATTCGCGACGATCGTATCGACATCCTCGTCGACCTGTCGGGTCATACGGTGTACAACCGCTTGCCGGTGTTCGCGTGGAAGCCCGCGCCCGTGCAGGTGAGCTGGCTAGGCTACTTCGGCACGACGGGGTTGAATGAAATCGACTACGTGCTCGGCGATCCGCACGTGCTGCCCGTCGACGAAGCGTCGCACTATGTCGAGAAGACGTGGCGGCTGCCCGACAGCTATCTGTGCTTCACGCCGCCCAAAGACGATGTGGCGGTCGGCCCGCTGCCGATGACGCTCAATGGCCACGTCACCTTCGGCTATTTCGGCAAGCTGGTGAAGATCACGCCCAATGTGATCGTCGAATGGTCGCGCATTCTGCATGCGGTGCCGGACGCGAAGCTGATGATGAAAGCGCACGAACTCGGCGCGGAACATGCGCGCCGTTCGACGCTGGAACAATTCGCCGCGCAGGGCATCGACGCGTCGCGTCTGATTCTCGAAGGCGGCTCGCCGCGTCACGAGTATCTCGCGTCGTACAACCGCGTCGACATCATGCTGAGCCCATTTCCGTATCCGGGCGGCACGACGACGGCGGAAGCGCTGTGGATGGGCACGCCTGTTGTCGCGCTCAAGGGCGACCGGTTCGTCACGCATATCTGTGAGAGCGTGCTGAACGCGGCGGGACTTGCCGAATGGATCGGGCGCGATGAAGACGAATATCTCGCGCTGGCCTGCACGTGGGCCGCGCAGGCCGAGCGCCTTGCTGCGTTGCGCGCGGGTTTGCGCGCGCAGACGCTCGCGTCGCCGTTGTGCGATGCGCGGCGCTTCGCGAAGAATCTCAAAGCGGCATTCGAAGGCATGTGGGCGCAGTACCTCGCGCCGCAAGCTGCATGACGCGAGGCGGGCGCGCTCGTCCCGCCTCCGAAGAACCAAAGGATCACAGTGGATCACGCTAAACTTCTCAACACTGCGCTCGCGCATCATCAGGCCGGCAGGCTCGCCGAAGCCAAGGCGATCTACGACGAGATCCTGCGCGTCAATCCGCGGCATTCGGATGCGCTGCACTTTCTCGGGCTGCTCGCGTGCCAGATTCAACAGCACGACGCGGGCATCACGCTGATGCGCCAGTCGATCGCGATTCTCCCGAACGCGATTTATCACAACAACCTCGGCAACGCATTGCGCGAGCACGGCCAGCTGAAGCAGGCGATCGACAGTTATCGCGAGGCTGTGGCACTCAATCCGGGTTACGCGGAAGCGCACAACAATCTCGGCAATGCGCTGCGCGAAGACCGTCAGCCGGATGCAGCGATGCGCAGCAGCGCGCAAGCTATCGAATTGCGGCCGGGTTACGCCGAAGCCTATAACAACCTCGGCAACGCGCTGAAGGATCTCGGCGAGATCGACAGCGCGGTGCTCGCCTATCGCAAGGCGATTTCGTTCAGGCGCGACTACGCCGACGCACACAACAACCTCGGCAACGCGCTGATGGAGCAGGGCAAGTACGACGAGGCGATCGACAGCTATCGCAGCGCGATTGCGCTCGATTCGAACCGCGCGCTGATGCACAACAGTCTCGGCACGCTGCTGCTCGCACGCGGCGAACTCGCCGAGGCAGCGGCAAGCCTTCGCAGGGCAGTCGAACTCGACCCCGATCGGCCCGGCGTGCACAACAATCTGGCCAATACGCTGCGCGATATGGGCGAGCGCGAGGCCGCGGCGATGCATTACTCCGAAGCGATGCGGCTTGCGCAGGCGACCGTCGATTCCTGGCTGGGCGGGGCGGCAACGGCAGTGCCCATGAAGCGCGCGCATTCTACCGAGCCGCGCATGACGTTGGCCGAAGCCTATGCGACGCTCGGCAATGCATGGTACGGACTGTTCCGCTACGTAGAAGCGATCGACAGTTATCAGCGCTCGGTCGCGCTCGCGGACGACGATGCCGAAGTGCATCACAATCTCGCGGTCGCGTATCTGAAGACGGAGCGCCCGAGCGAAGCGCTGCACCATGCGCACAAGGCGCTCGAGCTGAAGGACGGCTCGTCGCGGATGCACATCAACCTCGGCGACGTGTTGCGCTCGCTGGGTGAGCTCGACGCGGCCGCGAGCAGCTATCGGAGCGCGATTGAGCGCTCGCCCGATGCCGATGTCGCGCACACGGCCCTGCTGTTTTGCGAGGCCAGCATGTCGCAGCGGCCCGTCAGCGACTATCTCGCCGACGCCGTCTATTTCGGCAAGCGTATCGCCTCTCAAGTCACGCCGTTTTCGCATACGCGCGCGCCACGCGGGCAACGACCGTTGCGCGTCGGCTTCGTGTCGGGCGATCTGCGCACGCATCCCGTCGGCATCTTCACCGAGAGCGTGCTGCGTCACATCGATAGGTCGCGGGTCGAACTGATCGCGTACCAGACCAACGACATCGAAGACGAAATCACGCAACGTCTGAAGCCGCTCTTCGACGTCTGGACCCCGCTATGGAAGCTCTCTCGCAACGCCGCCGCGCAGCGCATCTTCGACGACGGCATCGACATCCTGCTCGACATGGCGGGCCATACGGCATTCAACCGTCTGCCCGTATTCGCGATGAAGCCTGCGCCCATTCAGGTGACGTGGCTTGGTTTTTTTGCGTCGACAGGTATTGCGGAAATCGACTATGTGCTCGGCGATCGCTACGTGCTGCCGCCAGAAGAAGCGCATCACTTCATCGAAAAGCCATGGCGTCTGCCCGACGGCTATCTATGCATGACGCCGCCGGAGTGCGATGTTCCCGTTGGTCCGCTGCCGATGCGAACCAATGGCTTCGTCACGTTCGGCTATCTCGGCAAGCTCGCAAAAATGACGGATGACGTGCTCGATCTGTGGGCCCGCGTGTTGCGCGAGGTACCCGGCTCACGTCTGCTAGTCAAGGCGCACGAACTCGACCGCAAGCATGCCTTCGATGCGACGCTTCAGCGCTTCGCGGAGCGCGGTATCGACGCCTCGCAACTCATCCTGGAAGGCGGATCGAAGCGCAACGAGTACTTCAAGACGTACCATCACGTGGACATCGTGCTCAGTCCTTTCCCGTATCCGGGCGGCACGACGACGGCCGAAGCGCTGTGGATGGGCGTGCCCGTCGTGGCGATGAAGGGCGACCGCTTCCTTGGCCATATCTGCGAGAGCGTGCTGCATTCCGCCGGCTTCGGCGAATGGATCTCCGACGATCAGGATGGCTACGTCGAGAAGGCCCGCGAACTGGCGGCCAACGTCGATGCACTGGCGACGCTGCGCGCCGGAATGCGCGAGCATGTGCTCGCCTCTGCAATGTGCGACGCGCGGAGATTTGCGAGCAACTTCGAGGACGCGCTGGAAGGAATGTGGCGCGTCTACGAGGAAGGCGCCAACTAGATCCTGCTCGGGCATCTGCGATTGCGCCGGTATGGCGCGGTCGCAGATGCCAGACACGCAGAAGACAAAAAAAAAGCTGCATCGCTGCAGCTTTATCAATCCGCGCATTTTTTTTGGACTACATCGCGCGGTGTTCTTCAGTTCGATTCCTTAGAGCATGCCCGTCGAGTGATACAGGCTCACCGACTTGATGCGCTGCAACGCATTGCCGTGCCGCTCGGTAAGGCGATCCATGCCGGTGCGGGTTTGCTGGCTGATGGCGGCGTCGATGCGCTGGATCGCGCGGATCTTCTCCAGCGCTTCCGGCGTCTGTTCCGGGCGCAGCGACATCAACAGCGGCGAACGCTCTTCGACGATCGCAGACGCGCGTGCCCAGTCTTGTTGCGAAACCGCGGCTTCGAGAGCGCGGGTCAGGTCGAGTGCGCGTGTCAGCGAATCGTTCATCGTCAGTTCCATTGAGCGGAGTGTCTACCCGCGTTATTTCGCGTTCAGCGAGCCCGTCAGGCCGCCGCCGCCGAACAGCTGGTTCAGGTAGGCCGTGTTGTTGGCCATCGTCGTCATCAGTGTGTTCAGCGCCGAGAACTGCGCGTTGTACTGGTCGGTCAGCGTGCTCTGATAGTTTGTGAGCTGCGTCGCCTGATCCGCCAGACTGCTCAGGTCGGTGTTCAGGTTCTGCGTGCGCTGATCGATCGTGCCGCTCGTCTGCGTGTATGTGTTGATGAACGAGTTCAGCGTCGTGCCGATACCGTTCGTCTTGTTGAACACAGCCGCGACAGCCGAACTGTTGCTCGTCAGCGCGGTCTGCAGCGTGGTCGAGTCGACCGACAACGTGCCGTCGTGCTGCAGGTTGATGCCGATCGACGACAAGCTGAAGGTCTTGCCGCCGACGGTGATGCCGCCGGCGACCAGGCCGCCCAGACCGTTCGTGATCGTGTTCGTCATCGAATCGCCGAGCAGCGCGCCCGCTTGCGAGCCCGTCGCCGCCGTCGGGTCCCAGGTCAGGCCCGTTTCGGTCGTGATGTAACTGTTGTACGCCGTGACGAAGTCGTTGATGGCCTTCGTCGACGCCGTCGTGTCGTTGGTGATCGAGATCGTCTGCGTGCTGTTCGCCGACGCGCCCGAGATGTCGATGCTCACGCCCGTGAGTGCGTTCGTGATCGTGTTGCTTGCGCTCGTGATCGTGTTGCCGTCGACTGAGAGCGTGGCGTCCTTGCCGGCCGCGACCTGCGTGAAGCTGGCCGTGTTCAGGCCGGTATCGAGGCCTGCCCCTGCGGAAACCGTCACGGTGTTGGCCGCGCCCGTCTGCTTCGACGTCAGGACCAGATGCTGGCCGTCCGCTGCCGTGATGACGGCTGCCGATACGCCCGGATTGTTGTTTGCCGAATTGATCGCAGTGGCGATGTCCGACAGCGAATCAGTCGATGCGACGTTGATCTGCATCGAGCTGCTGCCGACGCCGACCGTCAGCGTGCCGCTGCCCAGGCTCGCGCCCGACGCGTACGCCTGCGAGGAAATCTTGTTGGCCGTCGCGATGTTGGTGACGGCGAGTGTGTAGTTGCCGGCCACCGCGCCTTTGCTCGGGTCGGCTGTTGCCGTGACACCCGTGCCCGTGCCGCTGACCGCGGCCGCGAGCTGATTTAGCGCCGTGCCGTCCGAGAGGCCGCTCAATGCGGTCTGCAGCGACGCGAGCGCCGATTTGATCTTGCCGATTGCAGAGAGTTCGGCGTTGTCCGAATTCTGCTTGTTCACAATTGCCGACGATTGAGCCGCTGTTTTTGCCGTTACGAGCGCCGACACCAGCGAGTTGACATCGAGCGTCGACTTGGTCGAGCCGCTGATAATGGACTGCGCCGCCTGCTGTAGGAGGGACGTGACGTCAGTTGATGAATTCGAAGTCGACGTGGTGGTCATGCGGGTGCTCCGATTGGCGAAACAGGATGCTATTCGTTCGTGGCTTGTAAATGCATGTTGGGAGGCGAACCTCCCAACCATGCGATCCAGTTGCGTACCGAAGCCGGGCGCGAGCCGCGGCTTCGGGGCGCGGCGCCGTGCTGCGCGCCGCTAGTCGTCACTCTTACTGGAGGAGCTTCAGAACCTGTTGCGGCATCGAGTTCGCTTGCGCGAGCACCGAGATACCAGCTTGCTGCAGAACTTGAGCCTTCGACAGGTTCGCCGTTTCCGTTGCGAAGTCTGCGTCGGTGATCTGCGAGCGTGCTGCGCTCATGTTCGTTGCTTGCGTGTTCGTCGTCGAGATTGCTGCCGAGAACGTGTTTTGCGTTGCGCCCAGCGTTGCCTGGAAGGTGTTGACGCTCGTCAGGACGGTGTCGATCGTGCTCATTGCTGCCTGAGCGCCCGAAGCCGTCGAAACCGACACGCCGCTCACGCCGAGGCTGTTCGAGTCCCACTTCTGCGTACCGAAGTTCGCCGTGATCTGCTGGCCGTTGAATGCGCCGATCTGGAAGTTGACCGAGCCGATGCCGTTCAGGACCGATTGGCCGTTGAACGTCGTTTGTTGCGCGACGCGGGTGATTTCCGTCAGACGGGTCGACACTTCCGACTGGAGGTTAGCCAGTGCGTTCGAGTCGAGCGAGCCGTCGCCTGCTTCCACTGCCAGCTGGCGGATACGTTGCAGGTTGTCGACGATCGATTGCAGCGCGCCGTTCGTGGTTTGCACCATCGAAATGCCGTTGTTCGCGTTTGCAGCACCTTGCGTCAGTGCGTTGATCGAAGCCGTTTGCGACGTCGAGATCGCGAGACCTGCCGCGTCGTCAGCAGCGGTGTTCACACGCTTGCCCGACGACAGGCGGTTGATCGCCTGCGACAGCGCGCTTTGCGAACCCGAGAGGTTGTTCTGCGCGGTCAGCGAAGCGATGTTGGTGTTGATGTTCAGCATTTTGCGTCCTCGTTTTTAAAACGCCTCAGAGAGAGGCTGTTTTTGGCTCGGCGTCGCGCTTACTGTGTGCATTGCGTCGCCGCCTGTCCTGGTTGACGGCGTGGTCAGAAGAAAACTTTAGGGGCGATCTCGCGAAATTTGGGGGCGCATGGGTGTGGCGCGGGGCGCGAGGGCGCGTCTGTGACGAATGTCAGGAGGGCGTATTCTTGTTGGCCCGCCTTCCTTGCTCGTGGAGATGTCATGCAGAAACGCAATCTCGGCACGTCGCAATTGCAGGTCGCGCCGCTGATGTTCGGCGGCAATGTGTTCGGCTGGACGGCCGACGAAGCGACGTCGTTCTCCATCCTCGACGCGTTCGCCGACGCCGGCCTCAATTTCATCGATACGGCCGACGTCTATTCCGCCTGGGTGCCGGACAACCACGGCGGCGAATCGGAGGCGATCATCGGCAAGTGGTTCGCGAAGTCGGGCAAGCGCGACAAAATCGTGCTGTCGACCAAGGTCGGCATGCTGGGGAGCCGCAAGGGATTGTCGGCGGGAAATATCCGCGCCGCTGTCGAAGATTCGCTGCGGCGCCTGCAAACGGACTATATCGACGTGTATTTCTCGCATCTCGACGACGAGGAAACGCCGCTCGCGGAAACGCTGGGCGCGTACCAGCAACTGGTCGAAGCGGGCAAGGTGCGGGTGATCGGCGCGTCGAACTACGGCGGCGCGCGCTTGCAGGAAGCGCTGCAGATCTCGCGGGACAACGGTTTGCCGCAATATCAGGTGATCCAGCCGGAGTACAACCTGTACGACCGCGCGGCCTATGAAACCGACCTCGAGCCGGTTGCGCTCGCTGCGCGGCTGGGCGTCGTCTGCTATTACAGCCTCGCGAGCGGCTTTCTGTCGGGCAAGTACCGTTCGCGCGACGACCTGTCGAAGAGCGCGCGCGGCCGTAAGGTCGAGGGCTATCTGAACGAACGTGGCTTCACGATTCTCCATGCCCTCGACGAGGTGGCGCAGCGGCACGGCAGCACGCCTGCCACGGTGGCGCTCGCATGGCTGATCGCGCGGCCCAGCATCACCGCGCCGATCGCCAGCGCGACGTCCGTCAAACAGCTGGAAAGTCTTGTCGCGGCAGTGCATTTGACGCTCACGGACGCGGATTTGCGCATATTGAACGATGCAAGTGCCTGAGCAGAATCGTTAAAATGCTGGTCTGAAAGCGAATTTCCTGGTATGATCGGGAGTGAATTGAGATCTTTGCTCGTTTCGTCATGGGTTGCTGGTGGCGAAACGCTAGCTAGGCGCGGCGCCGCAACGTGCGCTGCCCGCGTTTCGCGGTGAACTCCCACCTCTCTTTTCCGGCCTCCGTGGCCGCATTGCCTCTCGTTTCAGTTGTGCTTCGCCAGTCTGAGACGACCGGAGGGCCGGCGCGTGAGTGGGTTGACCGCCACGCCATTAACCGTATCAAGCGTTTTTAGGAATTTCATGACGACGATTCTTCTGAAGGAAAACGAGCCGTTCGAAGTGGCAATCCGCCGCTTCCGCCGCGCAATCGAAAAGAATGGCCTGATCGCAGAACTGCGTGAGCGCCAGGCGTACGAAAAGCCGACGACGGCACGTAAGCGCAAGAAGGCAGCTGCAGTGAAGCGCCTGCACAAGCGCCTGCGCAGCCAGATGCTGCCGAAGAAGCTGCACTAAGCACGCTTCCTCCGGTACGCGAAAGCACGCCAACGGCGGTGTGAGCTTCGAAAGAAGCCACACCGCCGTTTTTCGTTTGTGGGTTTTAGTTCGCTTGCCGGATAGGGCGCGCGAAGCTTCGCGCGCTGAGGCCGCTCGTTACGCTGAATGTCAGGCGGCTGATTTCACGCGTTCGTCGGAAAGGACGAATTGGCGGGCAATCGAGCGTAACCGGTCGCGCCATTCCCAGGTCCCGAAAACGTCGTGCACGTTTTGCAGGCAACTGAGCAATTCGACGGTGACGGGATCGTAGATATTCAGGCGCGAGCGCAACAGCGCCTTCTTCAGCGCGGCCACGCCGACGTCCATGTACATGGGCGTTTCTGAAGCGGTCTTGCCGACGTATCGCACGGGAATGCCTTCCATCGCCGTCATGTAGTCGCGCGGATGGATAAAGCTGCCGACCGGGCAACCGCCGCAATAGCCGCGGTAGGCGCCGCCGCCGCGCGGCAGCAGCGCCGCGCGACCCTGGCCGAACAGATGCTCGACTGCCCGGTCGAAAATTTCCTGATGCGTCAGGAAGTTATGATTTTTCATGTTGGTCTCCCCCCGCGCACTGCGCAGCGGTCATTCGTTTCTGGTGCAATCGCCGACAGTATTCCGTGATGTGCTCACGCCCGAAGCCGCGACGAGGGCATCATTTACCGCCCAATTCACGGCATGCAAAGCGCACACCCTGCACCAGCGACGCCGCCGACGTCCGGCTGACCAGCCCCGTCCGGAGGTGCGTCGAACGACGTCGCATGCATTAGTTATAACGAGCGCAATGCGGTAAAGGTCAGCCGTTGTGTTGGCTAGCGCTCAATGCGGGCACGGACCGCCCGCGCCGCGCTCGTCAACCTCTGTTCGAGGCCTTGCGGGAAGCGGGTTTGCGGGTGACGCCATGCAGCACACTCCGCCCGTTCAAGCCGGGCGCGATTATGCCATGTGTTGCAACGGCGCGACACATACGCACAACACGTTGGAACAAGCCGCGCCGTCACTTCGCGCTCTTTTTGCGGCCTTTCTTCCCGAGCAGAGCGCACCGCGAATAGCAGGCGCAATCGGTCTGATGGTCGTTGACCATACCGACTGCCTGCATGAACGCATAGCAGATGGTTGTGCCCACAAATTTGCAGCCATAGCCTTTGAGCGCTTTGCTGAGCGCGTCCGACACATCTGTCGAAGCGGGCGCATGCGTGTAGCTCGTCCAGGCGTTCTGGATCGGCGTGTCGTCGACGAAGGACCACACAAAATCCGCTAACGATCCATGCTCCGCCTGAATCTGCCTGACCGCTTTGGCATTGAGGACCGTCGACTCGATCTTGCCGCGATGGCGCACGATGCCTTCGTCGAGCACGAGCGCGTCGATTTTTTTCGGCGAGTAGCGAGCGACCTTGTCGATGTCGAAGTTCGAGAAGGCACGCCGGTATCCGGCGCGCTTGTTCAGAATCGTCGACCACGACAGCCCGGCCTGCGCACCTTCGAGCACCAGCATCTCGAACAGATGCTGGTCATTGCGCGAAGGGACGCCCCATTCGGTGTCGTGATAGTGTGCGAGCGCTTCGCTCGTCGTCGCCCAGTTGCATCGCTGCTCCGCCACGTTCAGGCTCCTGCATGGTTGGTTGGTCGCCCGTCTGGCGGGCCACGCCAGCATAGCGGAACGGGTTGCCGCCGCAACCTGGCCGATCGGCTAATTGTCGCGGGCGAAAAGACCTGCCACGCTATGCGGTAACACATCAACGAGCATATCGATGAATCAAGACCTCTATCTGATCGGCGTCGACGGTGGCGGCACCGGCACGCGCGTCGTGCTGGCGAACGCCGAAGGGCAGGAACTCGCGCAAGGCACGGCGGGGCCGTCCGGCCTTGCGTTGGGCGTCGAGCGCGCGTGGAACGCGATTCTCGCCGCGAGCGCGCAAGCGTGCGAGCGTGCCGGTATCGTCGCCGACTGGACGCGCTTCGTGTTCGGCTGCGGGCTCGCGGGCGTCAACAATCGCGACTGGCTGGCGGCATTTCGCGCGAAGGCGCCTGCGCTCGCCGGTCTCGCTATCGAAAGCGACGCCTATTCGACCTTGCTCGGCGCACACGGCGGCGAGCCGGGCGTGATCGTCGCGCTGGGAACGGGCAGCGTCGCGGCTGTGCTGGACCGTGACGGCCAAAGCCGGATGGTCGCTGGCTACGGTTATCCGTCTGCCGACGAGGCCGGCGGCGCCTGGTTCGGCCTGCGCGCCATCGTGTACGCGCAGCAGGCGCTCGACGGCCGCATTCCCGCCGACGAACTCTCGCAGGCACTGATCGAGCACGTCGGCGCGACCGATCGCGACGGGCTGGTGGTATGGCTGTGCGACGCGAACCAGACGGCTTATGCGAGCCTCGCGCCCGTCGTCGTCGCGCATCGCGAGCACCCGTTTGCCGCCCGGCTGCTGCGCGAAGCCGGCCAGGAGATCGGCAAGATGATTGCAGCGCTCGACCCAACCGGAAGCTTGCCTGTCGCGCTGTGCGGCGGCCTTGGCAAGCCGCTGAGCGACTATGTGCCCGCGCCCTATCGCGAGCGTCTGCGCGCGCCGCTTTCGGATTCGGCGCACGGCGCATTGCAGATGGCTCGGCGGGCGGCTGCGCAACCCGGCGGTGCATGACGGGCTAAACGCATGGGAGCGGCTGGAAACGGAAGGTGCCGCGCCGAGAGGCGATAAAATGGAGCTTTCCGACGCCGTCTGCCGCCCGCCCATGTACAAAGTCATTGCCAGCGATCTCGATGGAACGCTGCTTAACAGCAACCATCAGGTGGACCCCTTCACGATCAGCACGGTGCGCGCGCTCGAAGCGCAGGGCATACACATCGTGATCGCGACGGGGCGCCACTATAGCGACGTCGCGGGAATTCGCGATGTGCTGGGCATCCGGCCATATCTGATCACGTCGAACGGCGCGCGAGTCCATTCGCCCGACGACGAAATGATCTT
Source organism: Paraburkholderia caribensis (assembly GCF_002902945.1). Lineage (NCBI taxonomy): Bacteria > Pseudomonadati > Pseudomonadota > Betaproteobacteria > Burkholderiales > Burkholderiaceae > Paraburkholderia > Paraburkholderia caribensis. The sequence continues at coordinate 3,535,096 of NZ_CP026101.1, read as the reverse complement.
CGCCGACGATCTTCAGGCGAACGTGGTCCAGAAACTGGTGAAGCCGGAAATCGCGGGCGAGCATGGACGCGTGATCGTCAATCTGTTCGCCGACCGGGAATGGCTGATCGACCGCGATGCGCCCGAGTTGCTGCGTTATCACCAGGACTCGGGCTTCACCTACAACGTGACCGATTTGCAGCAGCACGACGGCGCGGATATCGCGAAGGCGCTGTACATCGGCGATCCCAAAGATCTTGCCGTGGTCGCTGCCAACCTCGAGCGCAGGTTCGGCGAGGCGCTTTACGTCACGTACTCGTTGCCGGACTGTCTGGAGGTGATGACGGCGAACGTATCGAAGGGGCGTGCATTGCAGTTCGTGCTCGATCGTCTGGATGTTCCGGCCGCAAAGTGCGTTGCGTTCGGCGACAACATGAACGACATCGACATGCTGGAAACGGCGGGCCATCCGTTCATGATGAATAACGCGAACCCCGATCTCATCAAACGTCTGCCAAATGTGCCGCGTATCGGCAATAACTTTGAAGCGGGCGTCGCGCACCACCTGCGCAAATTGTTCGAACTGGACGACGAATTGACGGCGTAGATTCCGTCTGCCGAATGCACATGGCGCGCCCCTGTCTGGAAACGCGCCATGCCGGAGTGAAGCCTGCTAAACAGGGCGGAAGCCTGAAGCCGGCCAGCGTAAGCGTAAGACGATTTACGCCGCCAAAGCCAACTGCTTAGTCACGATAGCCGCCACGGTGGTTGTCGTTTCCCCGGTAGCCATTGCTGTTATCCCAACGGTTGCCGTGATTCCAGCGGCCGCGATCCCAGCCGCGGTCATGCCGATAGCCGTCGTAGCGGCGGTCTCCCCAATACCGGTTGCCGTAGTACACCGGCTGCGGCGCAGGCGCAACGTACGCGGGCGCCACGTCGGCAGGGGCAGGCGTCCCGAGCGACAGGCCGATGCTCAGATTCGAGTGCGCCTGTGCGACACCGCATGCGCCAGCGGCGAGGCCAACTGCAACGAGCATGTGAGTGACGATGCGCTTCATTGTGATTCTCCTGTGAATGCGGCGTGTTTGCCGTACAGGTTCAATCTACGCGTCGCCAGCGAGCGGCACTGCGACAGGATGTTACGAAGTGAAAGCATGCAATGCCGCCGTATCCGCGGGCTTGCGGCGTTCGCGCAATGCTTTCCAGACAGCGCCTTGCGAGTGCCCGGCATTTGCCCGTATAGCGCGGAGCGGAGCGAAGCGGACCTTTCAAGAAGCTAAGGCGCTTCTTCAATGTCGATGAATCCCGCCGTAAACCAGCCTTACATTTGAACCATCTATTAATGCTGGAAGGGATTCGCTAAAACGAAAACGGGGTGCCGAAGCGCCCCGTTTTCATTCAGACGGGATAGCCAGCAATCAGGCCGTCACGCGCACGCGTTCTGCGTCCGCGACATGCCGGGCATCACCAGCCACCGCGGGATAAACGATCGCGGCAATCACGGCGCCGAGAATCGGCGCGACCCAGAAGAGCCACAACTGGTCGACGGCAGCGCCGCCGACGAACAGCGCGGGCCCCGTCGATCGCGCCGGATTCACCGACGTATTCGTCACGGGAATCGAGATCAGATGGATCAGCGTGAGGCAGAGGCCAATCGCGATCGGCGCGAAGCCTGCCGGCGCGCGCTTATCCGTTGCGCCGAGAATCACGAACAGGAAGAAGGCCGTCATCACCGTTTCGCAGACGAACGCAGCCGGCAACGCGAAGTGGCCCGGCGAACGGTCGCCATACCCGTTGCTCGCGAAGCCGCTCGCGACCAGATGGAAGTCCGGATTGCCCGAGGCGATGACGGACAGCACGTACGCGCCGAGCACGGCGCCCAGCACCTGCGCCACGATGTACGGAACGAGGTCGCGCGCCGCGAAGCGCCCGGCGACAGCCAGGCCCACGCTCACGGCCGGATTCAGGTGACAGCCGGAAATATGCCCGATCGCATACGCCATGGTCAGGACGGTCAGGCCGAAAGCGAGCGAAACGCCCACGAAGCCGATGCCGAGCCCATGCACGGGACCGGCGAAATTTGCTGCAAGGACGGCGCTGCCGCAACCTCCGAGTACGAGCCAGAAGGTGCCGAACAGCTCCGCCGCGAGGCGCCTGGAGAGGTTCATCGTGTGTAATCCTAATAAGTACGGGAAAGTACGGGAATTCAAGGACGAGAGCGCATGTGCTACCCGGCACTTGGGAGCGCAAATTTTAAGCAACGTTGCACAAATGGACTGTCAAGAATTGTCATTCACGAACGCGGAATTATTTCGCGATAAAAGTCCAGCGGTTTGAACGATTCAGTGCCGCTTTATAAATACTCAGACGAAAACTTTTGATAACGCGGTATTAGCCGCCATTGCGAATTTCGTTAGCACGGGCTAATCTCCGTGCTAACCACTTTTAGAAAAAGAGGGGAGCCCAAATGTCACAATACGCAGATCTCAAGGCGCAGATTGCCCGCTTGCAGCAGGAAGCGGACGAAGCACGCCGTAGTGAAGTAGGCAATGTGATTGCCGAAATCCGCCAGAAAATCGCCGAATACGGCCTTAACGCGCATGACCTCGGTTTTGCGGAGGCGGCTCGCCGCGGACGCCCGCCCAAAAAGGCGCCGTTGCCCGCGAAGTATCAGGATCCGAAGTCCGGAAACACGTGGAGTGGCCGGGGAAAGCCGCCCAAGTGGATTGCCGGCAAGAACCGCGAGCGCTTTCTGATCGGCCAGGCCTAATTAGGCGAAACGGCGAAAGCCGGCTGAAGGCGATCTGGCGATATGCGCCGCCTTTCAGACTCTGTTAATGCGCGGTAAGGCGTCTGAAGCGGGGATAGCTTCATTCGCTAAAAGAGCGCATTGCGGCGCATTGAAGAAAGCGCTTCCATTGCCGTTCCGGTTCCGAACGCCGGAAAAGAAAAAGCCGCCTGGGGAGGCGGCTTTTTCGTGTGAGCGGCGCAGTAGCTGTCTTTGAATGACAGCGCAAACGTTCAAGTGAACAAATTACGCAATATGTCGGTGCATCGGCAGAGTTGACCTGTGCAATCCAGCTTCAACCCACGGCCACGCGGCGCAGCATCGGACGGCGCGTTGCTTCCAGCATCGCCGAATAGCTGTCGACATAGTTTTGCGCCATGATCTTCGAGCTGAAACGGCGCTCGAACTGCGCGCGGATTTCCGTGCGCGACAGCTCGTCGATGCGTTGCAGCGCGGCCACGGCGCCCTGCACGTCTTCGCAGATGAAGCCCGTCACGCCGTGGTCGATTACCTCCGGCACCGAACCCCGGTTGAACGCGATCACGGGCGTGCCGCAAGCCATCGACTCGATCATCACCAGGCCGAACGGCTCCGACCAGTCGATCGGGAACAGCAACGCCTTCGCCCCCGACAGGAATTCCGGCTTTTGCGCCTCGTTGATCTCACCGATGAACTCGACGTGCGCCTGCGACAGCAGCGGCTCAATTTCCGTCTTGAAGTATTCCTGGTCGGCCTTGTCCACCTTGGCGGCGATCTTCAGCGGCAGACCGCTTTGTGCAGCGATCTTGATGGCTGTATCGACGCGCTTTTCCGGGCAGATCCGGCCGAGGAACGCGAGGTATTCCGGCTTCTTGCCCGTCTGCGGCGTGAGCAGCTGCTCCGGCAGGCCGTGATAGATCGTGTTCAGCCAGTTAGCCTGTTGCAGCGGCAGACGCTGCGAATCCGAAATCGAGATTACGGGCGCATCGGTGAACGTATCGAACACCGGCTGCAGCTCGGGCAGGTCCAGACGGCCGTGCAGCGTCGTCACGAACGGCGTGTCCAGCGTCGAAAATAGCGGGAACGGCAGGTAGTCGAGGTGGAAGTGCAGCACGTCGAACTCGTGCGCGAGCTTGCGCACCTTTTCGAGCAGCAGCATATGCGGGGCGAGCGCGTCGCGAACGGTCGGGTCCAGGCGCAATGCGCGCGGCCACGACGCTTCGAGTTTCGCGGACGTCACCGAATCGCCGCTCGCAAAGAGCGTCACATCGTGACCCAGATCGACCAGCGCTTCGGTCAGATACGACACGACGCGTTCTGTGCCGCCATAGAGTTTCGGTGGGACAGCTTCATACAACGGTGCGATTTGTGCGATTCGCATGCGGGATCTCCTTGTGCAAAGGGGCTTCGCGCGCGCTGCCTTGCGTGTAGCAAAAAAGCGGAAGCCTTTCGGACGGTTGGGCGCGGTGTGCCGCCGCCCGTGGCAGGATGCCCAAATGGGGTTATCCCTAGGTCTCATTATCGGGATCGCGGCCGGCAATTCGAGTTATTTTTCAAACGCTTAACGTTGTTACAGCGCGAAACATGATGCGTAACAACTGCGCGGATGGTGCCGGAAAGCTCGCGGGTATGGGCATCGAGGCAATATCCACCGCACTTCGGGTCGATCGGCGCAGCATGTTGCACCGTCATTTCGTCAGATCAAATGGTGCGGTGCCGAACGGATCGCTGCGAAATTCGCTTGGTTTCCGCCCAAATATGGGCGCATAATCCGCTTCCCAAACCTTTCACGCTTGGTCTCGCGTGTAAGCAGTCGGCGCTTTCCGCCCGGCACTGCCCTCCAAAATCCCCCGTCACAAAAATTTGTAGGAAAAACTCCTACAGAAATCCTGGATTTATCCGTCAATCAGTTGGGGTGACTGTCCGATTTTCGTTCGCCGCCCCTTTCGGGAAAATCCATGCTGACCATAAGCGTGCCGTTCGTGGTTTTTTTTAACGCGAGCGAGCAAACGTTTTACCAGGCCTGACCAGCCAGTTTCGAATCGGGGGATTCAATGAGCACTCAAAGTGACATGCTCAATGAAATTAGGGAAGTGAACTTGTCCTATCTGCTACTCGCGCAGCGACTGCTGCGTGAAGACAAGCCAATGGGCATGTTCCGCATGGGCATCTCGGAGCAGCTCGCCGACGTGCTCGCCAACCTGTCGCTCGCACAGACTGTCAAGCTGGCCGCATCGAACCAGGTGTTGTGCCGCTTCCGCTTCGACGATCACCAGATCCTCTCGTCGCTGGCCGACAAGGGCAAATCGTCCGCCGTCGCCCAGGCGCATTCCGCAATCCTGATGGCGGGCCAGCCCGTCGAGCAGATCGGCTGAGACTGGCCGACGGCCGGCGCGCAGGCGCCGGGACAGACGCACCCTACGCGCGCCGGCGACGGCGCTTTTATCGTTTTTTCCGGCCGGTTCGCGGTCTGGAAAACGACAACGGACGCGGGAAGCCAGGCGGATGGCACAGAAAAGCGTGGTGCTCGAAGTCAGGGAAATCACCCTGGCGATTGAACTGATCGAACTCGGCGCGCGCTTGCAGCTGCTCGAAGCGGAGACGACGCTGTCGCGCGACCGGCTCATCAAGCTGTACAAGGAAGTGAAGGGCGTATCGCCGCCCAAGGGCATGCTGCCGTTTTCGACCGACTGGTTCATGACGTGGCAGCCGAACATTCACTCGTCGCTGTTCTACAACATCTACCGCTTCATGTCGGGGCTGGGCGGCTGCGTGACGATCCAGTCGATCGTCAAGTCATACCGGCTCTACCTCGAACACGCGCGCATGCACCACGACGAACCGGCGCTGAGCCTGACGCGCGCGTGGACGCTGGTGCGCTTCTTCGACTCCGGCATGCTGCAGATGACGACCTGCACGCGCTGCCGCGGACAATTTGTCGCACACGCGCACGATCCGCAGCACGGCTTCGTATGCGGCCTGTGCGCGCCGCCGTCGCGCGCCGGTAAGACCCGGAAAGCCGCCGACGCGCGTTGCGAGGAAGCTCAGGCTGCCCTCGGCGCGCCACTCGGGGATGCGCTTGCAGCCTTGCCTGAGGCCGTCGTCACGGCCGCCTGACGCGCGGCGGGTGCGCCCGTCGCGTCGCCTTCTTCGGGTGCACGGCGGCACTCTGGTTAACACCGCCCCGCTCCGGCGCGCATTCCGCCAAAGTTTTCCGACTGCTTGCCGTAAACCTGAATAACGACGGTCTCCGTCGCTTTTCGAGAGGGCTCGGCAGTGCTGATTTTCGTGGGAACACTCGTTACGCTGTTGTCCGTCTTCGGCGGCTATGCGCTGGAGGGCGGCCACCTGGGCGCGCTTATGCAGCCCGTCGAAGTGCTGATGATCGCGGGCGCGGGTCTCGGTGCGTTCATCCTCGGCAACGGGATGAAGACGATCAAGGCTACGTTGCGCGTGATTCCGACGCTGTTCAAAGGCGCCAAGTACAACAAGGACGTTTACATGGAGCTGATGGCGCTCCTTTACGTCCTGCTGGCGAAGGCGCGCAAGGAGGGCACGCTCACGCTCGAAGCCGATATCGACGATCCGCAGAAGAGCCCGATCTTCACGCAGTACCCGAAGATTCTTGCGGACCATCACATTGTCGAATTCCTGACGGACTATCTGCGCCTGATGGTCGGCGGCAACATGAATGCGTTCGAGATCGAAAGTCTGATGGACGAAGAAATCGAAACGCATCACGCCGAAGGCGAAGCGCCCGCACACGCGCTGATGAAGGTCGGCGACGCGATGCCCGCATTCGGTATCGTCGCGGCCGTGATGGGTGTGGTGCACACGATGGCCTCCGCCGACAAGCCGCCCGCCGTGCTCGGCGAAATGATCGCGCAGGCGCTGGTCGGTACGTTCCTCGGCATTCTGCTGTCGTACGGTCTGATCGGCCCGCTCGCGAGCGTCGCGGAACAGCGCGTCACCGAGTCGACCAAGATGTTCCAGTGCATCAAGGTAACGATCCTCGCGAGCCTGAACGGCTACGCGCCCGCAATCGCTGTCGAATTCGGCCGCAAGGTGCTCTTCTCGACCGAACGCCCGTCGTTCGCCGAGCTTGAAGAACACGTGCGCCGCGTGAAGGCGAAATAAGGAACGCGGGCGATGAGCAAGGACAAAGACCGCGCAATCGTTGTCAAGCGCGCAGCGCCGAAGAAAGGCGGCCATCACGGCGGCGCGTGGAAGCTCGCGTATGCGGACTTCATGACGGCGATGATGGCGTTCTTCCTGCTGATGTGGCTGCTCAGCTCGGCCTCGACGGTGCAGTTGAAGGGCATTGCCGATTACTTCAACCAGCCGCTGAAGATCACGCTGTGGGGCGGCGACCGCAGCGCTGTCGATTCGAGCCAGATTCCGGGCGGCGGGCGCGACATTTCGACCGACAAGGACGGCATCACGCGTCAGACGGACGGTTCGACCAATCGTGCCGAGCACACGGCCGCACGCGCCGACGACCAGGCGCTGCAGCAGTTGCAGGGTGCAGTGGAGCGCCGCGAGCAGGTTCGCCTGCACGACCTGCAGGTCAAGCTGATGGCCGCGATCGAGGCGAACCCGGTGCTGCGCCAGTTCAAGCAGCAGATCCGCATCGATTCGACGCTGCAGGGCTTGCGCATCGAGATCGTCGACACGCAGAAGCGTCCGATGTTCGCGACCGCGCAGGCGATCGTCCAGCCGTACATGCACGACATTCTGCAGGCGATCGGCAACACGCTGAACGACGTGCCGAACCGCATCGTCGTGCAGGGCCACACCGACGCCGTGCCGTATGCCGGCGGCGAGAAGGGCTACAGCAACTGGGAATTGTCGGCGGACCGCGCGAACGCGTCGCGCCGCGAGCTGATCGCGGGCGGCATGGACGAAGCCAAGGTACTACGCGTGCTGGGCCTCGCGTCGACGCAGAACCTGAACAAGGCCGATCCGCTCGACCCGGAAAACCGGCGCATCAGCATCATCGTGTTGAACAAGCGCTCGGAAGACGCGCTGATGCAGGACGACTCGTCGTCGACCACGTTGTCGAACGATGCGGCGGGCGCGAACAAGCCGCTGCTGCAAAAGATCATCCAGCCGGCTTCACCGCCCGCCGCGCAACCGCCGTCGCCGCCCGCCAAAGCGCCGCACGCGATGCAAAAGGACGCGGAGCCAATCAGCGCCGTCGCGCAGGGCGAGGCGAAACCGGCTGAAGCGACAGACAAGAGCGCGGCGCCTGCAACGGCGACGCAATGACAGATAGCGGGATAACGGATGCGCCGATGGCGGCGCTACCTTGATCCAACGTGAGCGCAGTGAGGATTGAATGATCAGGCACATTCTGGCAATCGACGATTCGGCAGCGATGCGGCAAATCCTTGCCGCGACGCTGACGGGTGCCGGCTATCAGGTGACGCTCGCGGCCGACGGCGACGAAGGGCTCGAAAACGCGCTCGCGATGCCGTTCGACCTCGTGCTGACCGACCAGCACATGCCCGGCCGGACGGGCCTCGATCTGATAGCCGCGCTGCGCGGCAACCCCGCGTACCGCGAAACGCCGATCCTGGTCCTCACGACCGAATCCGGCGAGCCCTTCAAGGCAGCGGCGCGCGATGCGGGCGCCACAGGATGGATCGAAAAACCGCTGGACCCCGACATGCTGACCGAACTGGTCGCGGCGCTCGCCTGAGCGCGGCAGCCAGCAGGCAGCAACCGATATTTGGAAGTGGCATAGCAGCCAGGACTCTCGCGGTGACACACGCATGACACTCGACATCACTCAGTTCTACCAGACGTTCTTCGACGAAGCGGACGAGCTGCTCGCGCAGATGGAGCAGCTGCTCCTGAACCTGGACGTCGGCCATCCCGATCCCGAGGATCTGGCCGCCATCTTTCGCGCGGCGCACTCGATCAAGGGCGGTGCGGCCACCTTCGGCTTCACGGCGCTGACCGAGACGACGCACATTCTCGAATCGCTGCTGGACCGCGCGCGCAACAACGAGATCGTGCTGCGCAAGGACATGATCGACACGTTCCTCGAAACCAAGGACGTGCTCTCGGGCCAGCTCGCCGACTATCGCGCGAGCGCCGAGCCGGATGCGGCCGTCGCCGCCGCGATCTGCGCGAAGCTCGAACAGCTCCATAAGGAAAGCAGCGGCGCCGCGCCCGCAGCAGCGGCACCGGCTCCGGCCGCAGCACCGGCAGCAGCGCCCGCCGTCGCGGATGGGCACGCGCCGGAGCATGTGGTCGAACAGGCTGAACAGGCAGTAGAAGCCGCAGGCGTTTGGGCAGACAACGAACCGGCAGAGACCGGCGCTGCTACATCCGATGCGGCTGCAGGACCCCATCTGAAAATTACGCTACGGGGCGTTGGGGAAAAGGACCAGGAACTGCTCACCGAAGAGTTGGGCAACCTGGGTCGTATCGTCGGGCAGGTGAAGACGGGCAGCGATATCACGCTGTGGCTGGAATCCGATGTGTCGTCCGACGATATCGTCGCCGTGTGCTGCTTCGTGATCGACGAAAGTCAGATCGTGATCGGCCGCGGCGCGGCGCCGGCGAGCGGCGCGGAACAGGGTGCGCCTGGAGCATCCGAAGCCGCGCAAAGCGAGCCGGTCAATGCGGGGGGCACGGCGAGCGGCGGCGCGGGGGCGCCGGCCGCTGTCGTGCAGCCGGCAGTGGCTGCTGCGCCGGCGCCTGCCGCCGCGCAGCCGGTCGCGCAACCCGCAGCACCAGCGACGCCGGCTCCCGCCGAGCCCGCAATCGTTACACCAGCCGCCGCAGCCGCGCCGGCTGCGACTGCGCCTGCCGCGCCGAAGGCCGCGCCTGCATCCGCTGAAGGCGATCGCAAGGCGCGTCCGGCGGCCGCTGCGAACGCAGGCGAAGGCAGTTCGATCCGCGTGGGCGTCGAGAAGGTCGACCAGCTGATCAACCTGGTCGGCGAACTGGTGATCACGCAGGCCATGCTGGCCGAGACCACCAGCACCTTCGACCCGGCGCTGCACGACCGCCTCTTCAACGGCATGGCGCAACTGGAGCGCAATGCGCGCGATCTCCAGGAAGCAGTCATGTCGATCCGCATGATGCCGATGGATTACGTCTTCAGCCGCTTCCCGCGTCTGGTGCGCGATCTGGCAGCGAAGCTCGGCAAGCAGGTTGAACTCGTCACCTTCGGTCAGGCGACCGAACTCGACAAGAGCCTGATCGAGCGCATCATCGATCCTTTGACTCACCTCGTGCGCAACAGTCTCGACCACGGCATCGAAACGGTCGAGGCGCGCAAGGCGGCGGGCAAGGATTCGACGGGCCAGCTGGTGCTGTCGGCCGCGCATCACGGCGGCAACATCGTGATCGAAGTCAGCGACGACGGCGCCGGTCTGCGCCGCGACAAGATTCTCGCGAAGGCCGCCAAGCAGGGCATCACCGTCAGCGACACGATGACGGACGACGAAGTCTGGAACCTGATCTTCCTGCCGGGCTTCTCGACGGCGGAGCAGGTGACGGACGTCTCGGGGCGCGGCGTCGGCATGGACGTGGTGAAGCGGAACATCCAGTCGATGGGTGGTCACGTCGAAATCACGTCGCATGCGGGCAAGGGCAGCACGACGCGCATCGTGTTGCCGCTGACGCTCGCGATTCTCGACGGCATGTCGGTGAAGGTAGGCAGCGAGATTTTCATTCTGCCGCTGAACTTCGTGATGGAGTCGCTGCAGCCGCAAGCCGACGACATCTACACGGTGGCCAACGGCGAGCGCGTCGTGCGCGTGCGAGGCGAATATCTGCCGCTCGTCGCGCTGCACGAAGTGTTCTCCGTCGAGGACGCGCGCACCGATCCGACGCAGGGCATCGTCACCATCATGCAGACGGAAGGACGGCGCTTCGCGATGCTGATCGACGAACTGGTCGGCCAGCAGCAGGTGGTGGTGAAGAACCTCGAAACGAACTACCGCAAGGTACACGGCATTTCAGCCGCGACCATTCTCGGCGACGGCAGCGTCGCGCTGATCGTGGACGTGGCGGCACTGAACCGCGAGACGCGTGCGTCGCATAGTGCGTCGCTGGCGATCGCCTGAAACTGAAATTCAACTCATCCCAACCGTTTGGGGGCTAACGTGGCAGAAGTCCAATCCATCAATTCGAACGGCGTAGCCGGTTCGATCGGCCGCCGCGACGCGCAAGCCGACGCGAGTGGTCAGGAATTCCTGATCTTCACGCTCGGCGCCGAAGAGTACGGCATCGACATCCTGAAGGTGCAGGAAATCCGCGGCTACGACAGCGTGACGCGGATCGCGAATGCGCCGGAGTTCATCAAGGGCGTCATCAATCTGCGCGGCATCATCGTGCCGATCGTCGACATGCGCATCAAGTTCCACCTCGGTCGCGTCGAGTACGACCATCAGACGGTGGTGATCATTCTGAACGTTGCGGGCCGCGTGGTCGGCATGGTCGTGGACGGCGTGTCGGACGTGCTGACGCTCGCGACCGACCAGATCATGCCCGCGCCGGAATTCGGCGCGACGCTGACGGCGGAGTATCTGACGGGCCTCGGCACGGTCGACGGCCGCATGCTGATCCTGATGGACATCGAAAAGCTGATGACCAGCCGGGAAATGTCGCTGACGGAAACGCTGGGCAAGTAACGAATCATCTTCAGGCATCTTCAGGCAATCAGGGAGTACAACAATGCTGAGCAGATGGTCGATCCGGACGACGCTGACCGTCGTGGGGATCATTCTCGTTGGGCTGACGGTGATCGTCGGGGCGCTCGGGCTCACCGCGCTGAGCCGTTCGGGCGACGCGCTCGACAGCATGGCGCACGGCGACATGGTCGCGATCCGCACGCTGAACGACTCGGGTTCGTTCCTGCTGCGCTCGCGCCTGTCGCTCGACCGCGTCAACGCGCTGACGGCGGCAGGCGAGATCGAGCAATCGAAGCAGGTGCTCGACCGCGCAGCCGAACTGCTCGGCAAATCGAACGAAAGCTGGCAGGCGTTTCTGAATACGCCGAAGAATGGCATCGATCAGTCGCTGATCGACGCCGTGGTCGCGAAGCGCACGGCGCTCATCAACGACGGCGTGAACCCCGAGTTCACGGCGCTGCGCGCCAGCGATCTGTCCGGCTATCACGCGATCGCCGACACGAAGATCAGCCCGATGTTCGTCGCCTACGACAACGCGGCATCGCCCGTCGCCAAGGCATTGCAGGCACACGCCGAACAGCAGCAGGCGGACACCGTCGCGCAGATGTCGATGCTGCGCGCGGCGATTATCGGCGTCATCGTGGTGGCGCTGGTGCTGGTAGTGGCGCTCCGCTTCGCGATGCGCGGCATGATCGTGCAGCCGCTGGATAATGCCATTACCTGCTTCGAGCGCATCGCGAAGGGCGACCTGTCGCAACAGGTGGATGCGTCGGGCACCAATGAGATCGGCCGCCTGTTCAAGGCCGTCAAGGTGATGCAGGACAGCCTGTCGACCATGATCCGGTCGGTGCATACGAGCGTCGAGTCGATCGACACGGGTGCGCGCGAAATCGCCATGGGCAACACGGACCTGTCGCAGCGCACCGAGCAGCAGGCCGCGTCGCTACAGGAAACGGCGTCGAGCATGGAGCAGCTGACGGGCACCGTGAAGCAGAACGCCGACAACGCGCGTCAGGCGAGCCAGCTGGCCGTCAACGCGTCGGACATTGCGACGCGCGGCGGCGAAGTAGTGGGTCAGGTGGTGAGCACGATGCAGGGTATCGCGACCAGCTCGAACAAGGTCGTCGATATCATCAGCGTGATCGAAGGCATTGCTTTCCAGACCAACATCCTCGCGCTGAACGCAGCCGTCGAAGCGGCCCGCGCCGGTGAACAGGGACGCGGCTTCGCGGTCGTCGCAGGCGAAGTGCGCAGCCTCGCGCAACGCAGCGCGAGCGCGGCGAAGGAAATCAAGGAACTGATCGGCGACTCGGTCGACAAGGTCCAGAGCGGCTCGGCGCTCGTCGGCCGCGCCGGCACGACGATGGACGAGATCGTGCAGGCCGTGCGCCGCGTGACGGACATCATGGGCGAGATCAGCGCGGCGTCGGAAGAGCAATCGGGCGGCATCGAACAGGTCAACCGCGCCGTCGTGCAGATGGACGAAGTGACGCAGCAGAATGCGGCGCTGGTCGAACAGGCTGCCGCTGCGGCGGCGTCGCTCGAAGAGCAGACGCGCTCGCTGCAGACGGTGATCGGACAGTGGCGCGTGAGCGGCGCGCAGCAGGCAACGAAGACGCTACCGACGGCCAACACGGCGAAGAGCCGCGTGAAGGCGGCCGTCGCTCACGCGAAGCCGGTTCACGCGCAACCTGCCGTCGCGAAGCCGGAAGCGGCAGCGCACCCGCGCGCCGAACCGGTGGCGCGCAAGGCGAGTGCCGCGGCGGCTGAACCCGCGCCGCGCCAGGCGGCTGTGGCAGCCACGTCGGATGCCGACTGGGAAACGTTCTGAAGGACGATGGATCGAGATGCGGACTTCCGGCACATCGTCCCGCGATGGACGTTTCAGCGCGACGCGTCGTGAAGGCGCGCGTGCGGCAGGCTGGACCGGGCCGCTGGCAGTGCAGTGGGAACAGGTAGAACAGAAGGCCGCAGCGCTGACGACGGCGCATGCAACATCGCAAGCAGTATCGACGGCAACAGCGGCATTGGCGGGATCGACGGGCGGTGCGGCGCTCCTTATGGCAGACGGAAGACATCATGATGGCAACGCGCGCGCAATCACGCCCTGAGCGGGCAGAGCCGGGAAGATCCGGCGAACAGGCACGCGACTTCGAGTTCACTTCGGCGGATTTCGCGCGGATTCGTGAACTGATTCATCGCAGCGCAGGCATTTCGCTGTCCGACCACAAGCGCGACATGGCGTACAGCCGTCTCGCCCGGCGGCTGCGGGCGCGCGGGCTCGACTCGTTCCGCCAGTATCTCGACATGCTCGAGGCGGACAACGATCCCGCCGAGTGGGAAGCCTTCACGAACGCGCTCACGACCAACCTCACCGCGTTCTTTCGCGAAGCGCATCACTTTCCGATCCTCGCGGACTTCGTTGCGCGCCGGCCGGCGCCCGTGTCGGTGTGGTGCTCGGCGGCATCGACGGGCGAGGAGCCGTATTCGATCGCGATGACGCTGATCGAAGCGCTCGGCGACCATGCCGCGCGCCAGGCGACGGTGCTCGCCACCGACATCGACACGCAGGTGCTCGCGAAGGGCGAAGCGGGCATGTACCAGTTCGACCAGGTCAAGCATCTGTCGCCGGAACGGCTCAAGCGCTTCTTTCTGAAGGGTACGGGCGCGCACGCGGGCATGGTGAAGGTGCGTCCCGAAGTGCGCGCGATGATCCGCTTCGAACAACTGAACCTGACGGATCGCGATTACCGGCTGAACACGCAGTTCGACGCGATCTTCTGCCGCAACGTGATGATTTACTTCGACAAGCCGACGCAGGGGCAGGTGCTGTCGCGCTTCGAGCCGCTCGTGAAGCCGGGCGGCCTGCTGTTCGCCGGGCATTCGGAAAACTTCACCTACGTCACGCAGGCGTTCCGTCTGCGCGGACAGACCGTCTATGAACTGACACGCGATGGCGGCACCGCGACGGCTGCCGGCCGTGCGGCGCAACGTGCAACGAGCGGGGTGCCAGCATGAGCAGCACCCTGCCGATCGCAACCAACCTGTATTACGACAATCACTTCCAGCGCCCCGGCGTGAAGCTGTTGCCGAACGAGTTCTACACGACGAGCGAAGACATGGTGCTCGTCACCGTGCTCGGCTCGTGCGTGGCGGCCTGCATCCAGGACCGCACGGCGGGCATCGGCGGCATGAATCACTTCATGCTGCCCGACGATGGCGCAGACGTCGCGCAAGCCGCGTCCGACTCGATGCGCTACGGCGCGTACGCCATGGAAGTGCTGATCAACGAGCTGATCAAGGCGGGTGGACGGCGCGAGCGCTTCGAAGCGAAGGTGTTCGGCGGGGCGGCCGTGCTGGCCGGTATGACGACGATGAACATCGGCGACCGCAACTCCGAGTTCGTGCGCCGTTACCTTGCGCTCGAAAAAATCCGCATCGTCGCCGAGGACTTGGAAGGCAAGCATCCGCGCAAGGTCGCGTTCATGCCGCGCACCGGTCAGGTGATGGTGAAGAAGCTGCGTCTTCAGCAGGAAGAAGGCGTCGCGGAACGCGAACAGGCGCTCGCCCGGCAATCGGCCGAAGAGCGCGCCGAGCGGCTCGCGAAAGCACGCGCGCGCGTCGAGTTGTTTTCGTCGCCCGCTGCCGCGAAGCCGCGCATCGAGCTGTTTGGCTCGGGCGGATCGGCGGGAGCCAACCAGGCTTCGGGAACGGGCGCCGCGCGCCCGGCTGGCGCGAAACCGCGTATCGAACTATTTGGCGCCACCGGGCGCCCGGCCCAACCAAATAACGCCAGGACAGTAGAGGAGGCGTGAGCACCGTGCAAAAGATCAAAGTATTGTGCGTCGATGATTCGGCGTTGATTCGTAGCCTGATGACGGAAATCATCAATTCGCAACCCGACATGACGGTCGTCGCCACCGCGCCCGATCCCCTCGTCGCGCGAGACCTCATCAAGCAACACAATCCGGACGTGTTGACGCTCGACGTCGAAATGCCGCGCATGGACGGCCTCGACTTTCTCGAGAAGCTGATGCGCCTGCGTCCGATGCCTGTCGTGATGGTGTCGTCGCTGACCGAGCGCGGCTCGGAAATCACGCTGCGCGCGCTCGAACTCGGCGCCGTCGATTTCGTGACGAAGCCGAAAGTCGGCATTCGCGACGGCATGCTCGACTACTCGGAAAAACTCGCCGACAAGATCCGCGCGGCAGCCCGCGCGCGCGTGCGCCAGGCCGCGCCCGTGCAGCATGCTGCAGCGGCCGCCGGGCACCCGGGCGCCGCCGCGCATGCCGCGTCGCCTGCGCCGCTCTTCAACAATCCGCTCGTGTCGACGGAAAAGCTGATCATCGTCGGCGCGTCGACGGGCGGCACGGAAGCGATTCGCGAAGTGCTCGTGCCGCTGCCGCCCGATGCGCCCGCTGTGCTCATCGCGCAACACATGCCGCCCGGTTTCACAAAATCTTTTGCGCAACGCCTTAATGGTTTGTGCCGGATTACCGTTAAAGAGGCAGAGCACGGCGAACGCGTGCTGCCCGGTCATGCGTATATCGCACCCGGCCACGCTCACCTGTTGCTCGCCCGTAGTGGGGCCAACTATATTGCGCATCTGTCAGACGACCCGCCGGTCAACCGGCATCGTCCGTCTGTCGATGTGTTGTTCCGCTCGGCGGCGCAGCATGCGGGGAAGAACGCGGTCGGCGTGATTCTCACGGGCATGGGACGCGACGGCGCAGCGGGTCTGCTGGACATGAGGAAAGCGGGTGCGTACACGCTCGCGCAGGACGAAGCGAGCTGCATCGTGTTCGGCATGCCGCGCGAGGCGATCGCGATGGGCGCCGCGGACGAAATCGCGTCGCTGTCGGAAATGAGTCGGCGCGTGATGACACGTTTGTCCGCAATGGGCGATCGCGTTCAACGCGTATGATGCGAGCCTCGGCGCAAAATTGAGATAAGCCGAAGACCACCGCACGATCTGGATTGGGGAAAAAGGAACAGGAAATGGATAAGGGAATGAAGATTCTGGTTGTGGACGACTTTCCGACGATGCGCCGGATCGTTCGCAATCTGTTGAAGGAACTGGGTTACTCGAACGTCGACGAAGCGGAAGACGGCGCGGCGGGTCTTGCGCGTCTGCGCAGCGGTGCGTACGAGTTCGTGATTTCGGACTGGAACATGCCGAACCTGGACGGCCTGGCGATGTTGAAGGAGATCCGCGCGGACGCGACGCTCTCGCACCTGCCGGTGCTGATGGTGACGGCCGAATCGAAGAAGGAGAACATCATTGCGGCGGCTCAGGCTGGCGCAAGTGGCTATGTGGTGAAGCCGTTCACGGCTGCGACGCTCGACGAGAAGCTCAACAAGATTCTCGAGAAGATGGCAAAAACCGGGAGCTGACGTGAACCCACCCATCGACGAGCAGGGCGCGAGAGAAGACGGCACCGACCTCGCCACCGACCGCATCCTTGCGCGCATTGGACAGTTGACGCGCACGCTGCGCGATTCGATGCGCGAGCTGGGGATCGACAAGCATGTCGAGCGCGCGGCGGAGGCGGTGCCGGATGCTCGCGACCGTCTGAAGTACATCGCGACGATGACCGAGCAGGCGGCCGAGCGCGTGCTGTCGGCGCTCGAAGTGGCGAAGCCGATGCAGGAGCAGTTGCAGCAGGATGCGGCGGAACTCGACGCGCGTTGGGAGCAGTGGTATGCGGCGCCCATCGAGCGTGAGGAAGTGCGGGCGCTGATGAACGACACGCGGACTTTTCTCCGCGGGGTGCCGGAGGTGACGACTGCGACCAACGCGCAGATGCTCGAGATCATGATGGCGCAGGACTTTCAGGATCTGACGGGGCAGGTGATCAAGAAGATCACGGATGTTGTTTATCTGATCGAGCAGCAGTTGCTCGGGGTGCTGATCGACAATATCGCCGCCGAGCGGCGGGAGCAGTTTGCTGCTACGGCGCAGCAGCTTGTTGCCGAGGCGCAGCATGAGGCGATTTCTCCGACGGGGAGTCCGGAAAGTTTGCTGAATGGGCCGCAGATTAATCCTGAAGGTAAGGCCGATGTTGTGCAGGATCAGGGGCAGGTTGATGATCTGCTGGCTAGTCTCGGGTTTTGATTTGGGTTTTGGTTTGGGTTTGGTTTTTGGTTTGTCTGCGACGCGGGGTGGTCTGCCGGGGTTTGCGCTGGCATCCGCGTTTTGCTTTTGCTTTCGCTGGCATCCGCGATTCGCTAGCGTGCTTCACGCGTCGCCCCTGTGCGGGGCGGCACCTACTTTTCTTTGCCGCCGCAAAGAAAAGTAGGCAAAAGAAAGCGGCTCACACCGCCAGCGCTAATTCTTGCCTGAGGGCCCCCAAAGGTTCTTACGCTTCACACGGCAATCACGTGACCCACGTTCGTTGCCAACGCTCTGAATGAGCGCCTCACCCGCTTCACGCCCCCGCTTTTCAGCACGCCGCGCCAGACAGTCTACCGCCGCCCAGGTGGCAAACTGTGTGTAGGCCGTGGTGCCTCGCACGCCTCACTCCGGACCGATAGCGCACGCGTCCCACCCTGTAAGAGCGCCAAGCCATACGACGCGACAACCTACACACAGTTTGCCACCTGGGCGGCCCATACCGTTCGCTGCCGCTGGCCTTTGTACGGGAGTCTGAAGCGGGTGAGGCGCCAGTTCGAAGCGTTGGCAACGCACACGAACAAGGGCGTTGCCGTGTGAAGGGTGGGGACGTTGGGGGCCCGTGGGTAAACGTCAAGAATTGGCGGTGTGAGCCGCTTTCTTTTGCCTACTTTTCTTTGCGGCGGCAAAGAAAAGTAGGTGCCGCCCCGCACAGGGGCGACGCGTGAAGCGCGCTAACAATTCGCGGATGCCAGCAAAAGCAAAAGCAAAAGCAAAACCAAACCAAACAGCGTCGCAGACAAGAAACCCAAAAACCCGTCACAGACACAAACCACTGTCATACTACCCATAAGGGAGACAGGCGAAGACAGTCCCGCGACGCGATCGACGCCCCATTACGCATAACGCGCATCAGCACGCGCCGTGCCGCTTGCTCCCTGAATCAACAAGCCGGGCCCGCGAATTGCGGGCATTGTCCGCTGTCGATGGTGGGAGGCTCACAACCATGTTGATCCGCTTCAGCCGTGCTGTGTTTGCTTCAGCTCTGGGATTCTGCTGCTCGCTGCCCGTCCTGCTCGTTCCCCTACCCGCGAACGCCGCGCTAGGCGGAGATCCAATGGCGCCGCCCGCAGGGTCCAGCGCTACCACCCGCACCATTGCCGCGCCATCGTCGAATGGCATTGCAGTGATGCGCAGCGCGTCATCCGCCAGTTCGGGGGCCGCAACACCCTCTTCCTCGACCGGCGCATCGGCGTCATACACCGTCCGGCAAACGACGCTCGGCAACGGCACGGTGATCCGCGAGTACATCTCGGCGGCGGGCAGCGTGTTCGGCCTCGCATGGAGCGGGCCGCAAATGCCCAATCTGTCCGAGCTGCTCGGCAGCTACTTCCCGCAATACGTGGCAGGCGTGACCAGCGCGCGTCAACTGCGCGGCGGCGGCCACGGCCCGGGCATCGTGCAGGACAGCGGACTCGTCGTGCATTCGGGCGGCCACATGGGCGCGTTCTCCGGCCAGGCCTATCTGCCGCAGGCATTGCCCGCCGGCGTGAGCGGCACCGACATCCAGTGACGACGGGAGATCCATCATGCGATTTGCGTTGAAGCTCGAAGCGTGCGCCAGCGTCGTGAAGGCCGTGCTCGCCGTGTCCGTCGTCGCGATGACGGCATTCGTCGCCGGCTGCGGCGGCGGAGGCGGCGATTCGTCGTCGTCTTCGTCGAACAACAACAGCAACAGCGGCCCCAACCAGCAGCCGATCGCCGCGAATGCGGCAAACACGGTGGCCGTTTCCGTGGGACGGGGCGTCGCGGGCATCATCAATATTCCGACCGTTTCCGTGACGGTCTGCGCGCCGAACTCCACAACCAACTGCACGACCGTCGATAACGTGCTGCTCGACACCGGCTCGTTCGGCTTGCGCGTCATCAATTCGGCACTCGGCTCGCTCGCGAACTCGCTGCCCGTCCAGCAGGCCACGGCAGGCGGCCAGCTCGCCGAATGCACGCACTTCGCGGACGGCTTCACGTGGGGCACGACGCGCACCGCGACCGTCAAGATCAGCGGCGAAGTGGCAAGCAACATCCCGATCCAGGTCATCGGCGACATGCCCGATTCGACCATTCCCGCGAGCGGCTGCGTGAATGGCGCGAACGAGAACACGGCCAGTGCGCTCGGCGCAAACGGCATCCTGGGCCTTGGCGTCGCGCCCGTCGATTGCGGTGCGGCCTGCTCGGTGCAGGCCAACGTTGCACAGTTCAGTAACTATTACGCATGCCCGAACGGCACGAACTGCACGCGCACGCTGGCCGAGACGGCGAAACAGGTGGCCAACCCGATCCCGAACTTCCCCGTCGACAACAACGGTGTGATCGTGCAGATGGCGCCGATTTCGTCCAGCGGCGCGGCGACGGCGACGGGAACGGTCGTATTTGGCATCGGCACGCAGTCGAACAACGGCAACGCGGCCGCCACGACCTATACGACCGATGCGTCCGGCGACCTCGTCGCCAGCACGTTCAACGGTTCGACGATCCGCACGTTCATGGATTCGGGCTCGAACGGCTACTTCTTCCAGGACAACTCGCTGGCGCTGTGCGGCGGCAACCTGGCGTCGTTCTATTGCCCGGGCTCGACCCAGCAGCGCACCGTGAACCTGGTCGGCGCAAACGGCGCGACGGGGGCCGTGACGATCAACATCGCGAACGCGCAGACGCTGCTCAGCAACGCGAACAACTACGCGTTCAACGATCTCGGGGGGCAGATCGGCTCGCTGAGCGCGTTCGACCTCGGCTTGCCGTTCTTCTTCGGGCGTTATGTCTACTACGGCGTCGACAAGCGCGCGACGGGCGGCGCGGCGCCATTTGTCGCGTTCTGACGCCGCTGCCTGCTGGCCGGGTTTCCGGCCGAATTTCGATGCCGGCGCGGCGGACCGCTCCCCGGCGGGCCGCCCCGCGTCGCGCCATGCCCGCCCGGAAAGCCGGCGGCGCGCCCTTGCGCCGTCCATCGGTTGAAATACCCCGGTTTCCCCGCCCTTATCCGCCAATCGCCACTCGACGTCTGCAGGAATAATCGCTCTCACTGAAAAAGGGCATGGTGCCCGACCAGCTGGAGAGCGCATTGGCAGAGGATAGCGACCTCGAAAAAACCGAATCAGCCACTCCCCGGCGCCTGGATAAGGCGCGGGAGGAGGGGCAGGTTGCGCGTTCGCGGGAGCTGGCAACGTTCGCGCTCGTCGCGGCCGGGTTTCTCGGCGCGTGGGCCATGTCCGACATGATCGGTGAGCACGTGCAGACGATGCTGCGCACCGCCTTCACGTTCAACCACGACACGGTCTTCGACCAGAAGCGCGCGCTGGCGAGTGCTGGCACGGTGGCGCGCGAGGGCGGCTTCGCGCTGCTGCCGCTGCTCGTGCTGACGGGCCTCGCGGCGCTGCTCGCGCCGATGGCGCTCGGCGGCTGGCTGCTGTCGACCAAATCGCTGGCGCCGAATTTCGAGCGGCTGAACCCGGTCACGGGCCTTGGCCGCGTCTTTTCGATCAACGGCGTGATCCAGCTCGGCATGTCGATGGCGAAGATCCTCGTGGTCGGGGTGATCGCCGCGACGGCGATCTGGCACCGGCGCGACGACATGCTCGCGCTGGCGACGCAGCCGCTCCACATCGCGCTGTCGAATGCCGGGCATCTGGTTGCCGTGTGCTGCGCGATGACGGTCGCGGGCATGTTCGTGATCGCCGCGCTCGACGTGCCGTATCAACTGTGGAGCTTTCACAAGAAGCTGCGCATGACGAAGGAAGAAGTGAAGCGCGAGCACCGCGAAAGCGAAGGCGATCCGCACGTGAAGGCGCGCTTGCGTACGCAGCAGCGTGCGATGGCGCGGCGCCGGATGATGGCGAACGTGCCGAAGGCGGATGTCGTCGTGACCAACCCGACGCACTTCGCGGTCGCGCTGCAATACACGGACGGCGAAATGGGCGCGCCGAAGGTGGTGGCGAAGGGCGTGAACCTGGTGGCCGCGCGCATCCGCGAACTGGCTGTCGAGAACAACGTGCCGCTGCTCGAAGCGCCGCCGCTCGCACGTGCGCTGTATCACAACGTCGAACTGAATCGCGAGATTCCGGGCGCGCTGTACGGCGCTGTGGCGGAAGTGCTGGCGTGGGTCTATCAACTGCGCCGCTTCAAGGAAGACGGCGGCGTCGCGCCTGTTGCACCGAAGGATCTTGAAGTGCCGGCGGAACTGGACAAGGGCGGCGTGCGGGACGACGACGCCGACCAGGAAGCTGCCGATGCGCTCGGCGGCGACAATCAAAGTAATGGAGTATCAGCATGAACGCGCGCGCGGGTTTCCTTTCACGACGGCCGGACGCGCTGAGCGGCACGAACTTGCGGGCGCTGGCGGGCCCGCTGCTGATCTGCATGATCCTCGGCATGATGATCCTGCCGTTGCCGCCGTTCCTGCTGGATCTGCTGTTCACATTCAACATCGCGCTGTCGATCATGGTGCTGCTCGTCAGCATGTACACCATGAAGCCGCTCGATTTCGCTGCCTTCCCGAGCGTCCTGCTGTTCTCGACGCTGCTGCGGCTGTCGCTGAACGTCGCATCGACGCGTATCGTGCTGCTCGAAGGCCACACCGGCCCGGGCGCGGCAGGCGCGGTGATCGAGGCGTTCGGCCACTTCCTCGTGGGGGGCAACTTCGCGGTCGGTATCGTCGTGTTCGTGATCCTGATGGTGATCAACTTCATGGTGATCACGAAGGGCGCGGGGCGTATCGCGGAAGTGTCCGCGCGCTTCACGCTGGACGCGATGCCCGGCAAGCAGATGTCGATCGACGCCGACCTGAACGCCGGCATGATCAACGAGGACCAGGCCCGCAAGCGCCGTCTGGAAGTCGGGCAGGAAGCCGAGTTCTACGGCTCGATGGACGGCGCGAGCAAGTTCGTGCGCGGCGACGCGATTGCCGGTCTGCTGATCATGGTGATCAACATCATCGGCGGGCTGATCGTCGGCGTCGTGCAGCACGGCATGGACTTCGCCGACGCGGGCAAGACCTACACGCTGCTGACCATCGGTGACGGTCTGGTCGCGCAGATTCCGTCGCTGGTGATTTCGACGGCAGCGGGCGTGATCGTGTCGCGCGTGGCGACCGACGAAGACATCGGCACGCAGCTGACGGGCCAGCTCTTCACGAACCCGCGCGTGCTGATGATCACGGGCGCGATTCTCGTGCTGATGGGTTTGATCCCTGGCATGCCGCACTTCGCGTTTCTGCTGCTGGGTGGCGGCGCGATCCAGCTTGCCCGCACGATGAAGAAGCGCGCGGCGCAGAGCAAGACCTCGACGGCCCTCGCCGAAGTTGCGCCGCAGGCGCTCACGCCGGCGGATGGCGCGGAAGCCAGCTGGGACGACGTGACGATGATCGACGCGCTGGGGCTTGAAGTGGGTTATCGGCTGATTCCGCTTGTCGACAAGAACTCGGATGGCGAGTTGCTCAAGCGCATCAAGAATATCCGCAAGAAGTTCGCGCAGGAAATCGGCTTTTTGCCGCCGGTCATTCATATTCGCGACAATCTGGAGTTGCGGCCGAACGGTTACCGGATTGCGCTGAAGGGCGTGGAAGTGGGCGTCGGCGAGGCTTATCCGGGGCAATGGCTGGCGATCAATCCTGGGCAGGTGACGGCCGCGTTGCCGGGCACGCCGACTACTGATCCTGCGTTTGGCCTGCCGGCGATCTGGATCGATACGAATTTGCGTGAACAGGCGCAGGTGTACGGCTACACGGTGGTGGACTCGAGCACGGTCGTCGCGACGCACCTGAATCACCTTGTCGTCACGCACGCGGCGGAGTTGCTCGGCCGCCAGGAAGTGCAGGCGCTGATCGAGCGGATGCAGAAGGATGCCGCGCCGCTGGTCGACGATGTGGTGCCGAAGATGTTGCCGGTTGCCACGTTGCAGAAGGTGCTGCAGAACCTGCTTGAAGAGGGTGTGCCGATCCGGGATATGCGGACGATTCTCGAAGCGCTGTCGGAGCATGGGTCCAAGATTACCGATCCGCATGATCTCACCGCGGCTGTGCGGCTATCGCTTGGGCGCGCGATCACGCAGCAGTGGTTCCCTGGCAATGGCGATATTCAGGTGATGGGGCTTGATGCGCATCTGGAGCGGCTGTTGACGCAGGCGCTTGCGACGGGGGCGAATCCGGGTCTTGAGCCGGGCCTCGCGAATACGCTGTTGATGGAAACGCAGAAGGCGATGACGCGGCAGCAGAATATGGGGCTGTCGCCGGTTATGCTTGTGCAGCATTCGCTGCGGGCGATGTTGGCCAGGTTTTTGCGGCGTAGCTTGCCGCAGTTGAAGGTGCTTTCTTATGCGGAAGTGCCGGATACCCGGCATGTTAGGGTTGTTAATGTGGTTGGGACGTAAGGGTTTGGTTTTTGGTTTTTGGTTTGTCTGCGACGCTGGGTGGTTTGCTGGCGTTTGCGCTGGCATCCGCGTTTTGCTTTTGCTTGCGCTGGCATCCGCGTTACGTTAGCTCGCTTCAAGCGTCGCCCCTGTGCGGGGCGGCACCTACTTTTCTTTGCCGCCGCAAAGAAAAGTAGGCAAAAGAAAGCGGCTCAAACCGCCAGCGCTAATTCTTGCCTGAGGGCCCCCAAAGGTTCTTACGCTTCACACGGCAACCACGTGACCCACGTTCGTTGCCAACGCTCTTGCGATGCGCCTCACCCGCTTCACGCCCCCGCTTTTCAGCACGCCGCGCCAGACAGTCTACCGCCGCCCAGGTGGCAAACTGTGTGTCGGCTTTCGCGCCATACGCGCACCACTCCAGACCGATAGCGCATGCGTCCCACCCTGTAAGAGCGCCAAGCCATACGACGCGACAACCTACACACAGTTTGCCACCTGGGCGGCACATACCATTCGCTGACGCTGGCCAAAGTACGGGTGTTTGAAGTGGGTGAGGCGCTCATTCGAAGCGTTGGCAACGCACACGAACCAGGGCGTTGCGGTGCGAAGTGTGGGGACGTTGGGGGCCCGTGGGCAAACGTCAAGAATTGGCGGTGTGAGCCGCTTTCTTTTGCCTACTTTTCTTTGCGGCGGCAAAGAAAAGTAGGTGCCGCCCCGCACAGGGGCGACGCGTGAAGCGAGCTAACGTAAAGCGGATGCCAGCGCAAACCCCGGCAAACCGCCCGGCGTCGCAGACAAACCAAAACCAAAACCAAAACCAAAACCAAAACCAAAACCACACAAAAAACCCACATCCCATCCCGCAAAGTCACAAACCCGAGCCCCTTGCGGGGAACCCGCAAAAACATTCCATCGCCCGAATTGCCAGCGTTTCACCGTCTTTATTGCCCGATGGCCAATAGACGTCTACCGCAATAATTCATCTCATCGGGAAACGGTATGTCACCGGACCGGGCAGCTCATCGGAGATCAGCTTGAACATTCGCAAATTTGTCGGTGCAACGAGTCGTGACGCGCTGCGTCTCGTCCGCGAGGCATTGGGCTCCGATGCAGTCGTGCTGTCGAACCGCACCAACGAAGATGGCAGCGTCGAAATCGTCGCCGTCGCCGACCGCGACCTGAGCGCGATCACGCCGCGCAGCCAGGAAGGCGCCGCCAGCCAGGGCACAGGCCCGACCGCGACGCCCGCCGGCGCACGACCGATGCTCCCCTCGATGCCCGTCAACAACCCGTATGCGAGCGGAATGCCCGACGTGTTCTCGTCGGTATTCGGCGCGAGCCCCGAGGCAGGCACGGAACGCATGCCCGCCTCAAGCGAAGAGAAGACCGAGCCGCAAACGGCATCCGCCGAAAACGCGGCAGCCGAAAGCCAGCCGAACCCCGCGCGCCCAACGGACGACGTGCGTGTCGACCTGCGCAGCGAAATGCCCGCCGCATCGGCGAAACCCGCAGCGGCAGCCATGCCGGAAACATCGGCCCGTCACCGCACGATGGCCGAAACGAACCCCTGGCTGATCGATCACGCGCGCCGCATCGCGTCGAAGGACGTGGTCCACGCGGCCAATCCGACGATGACGCCCGCCGCCGCCATGGCGCGCGGCCTGGGTACGCCCGTCGATGCCGTCCAGGAAGAAGCGAAGCCCGACTGGGCCCGCGAAGCCGCACAACTCGCCGCGCGCCGCGCCACGCAGAAAAACAACGTGATTCCGACGACGGCGGAGGGCGCAGGCGACATCAACATGTCGCGCGACCCGCGCAAGAACGCAGCCGCCGCCGACATGACGCCGAAGCAGGCCGCCGCGCTGACGGAATCGATCAAGTCGCGCATCGAGCAGATTGTCAACGAGACCGTGATGCAGGAACTGACCTCCATGCGCGGCATGATGGAAGAACAGTTCGCCGGTCTCGTGTGGGCCGACCGCCAGCGCCGCAGCCCGACGCATGCCGCATTGACGCGGCACCTGTTCGCGGCCGGCTTCTCGGCGCAGCTCGTAAAGATGGTGATCGACAACCTGCCCGAAGTCGAAGGCATGGACGAGGGCATGGAGTGGGTCAAGACGGTGCTCGAATCGAACGTGCCCGTGATGGAAAACGAAGACGCGCTGATGGAGCGCGGCGGCGTGTTCGCGCTGATGGGCCCGACGGGCGTCGGCAAGACCACGACCACGGCCAAGCTCGCCGCGCGCTGCGTGATGCGCTTCGGCGCCAGCAAGGTCGCGCTGCTCACCACCGACAGCTACCGGATCGGCGGTCACGAACAACTGCGTATCTTCGGCAAGATTCTGGGCGTGTCGGTGCATGCCGTGAAAGACAGCGCCGACCTGCAGCTCGCACTCTCCGAGCTGCGCAACAAACATATCGTGCTGATCGACACGATCGGCATGAGCCAGCGCGATCGTCTGGTTTCGGATCAGATCTCGATGCTGTGCCGCGCGGGTCAGCCCGTGCAGCGCCTGCTGCTGCTGAACGCGACGAGTCACGGCGACACGCTGAACGAAGTCGTGCAGGCGTACCAGAACGCACCGGACCAACAGCCGCTCGCCGGCTGCATCCTGACCAAGCTCGACGAAGCGACCAACCTGGGCAGCGTGCTCGATACGGTGATTCGCTACAAGCTGCCCGTGCACTACGTGTCGACGGGACAGAAGGTGCCGGAGAACCTGTACGTCGCGACGAAGAAATTCCTGATCAAGAGCGCCTTCTGCATTCCGCGCGAGAACTCGCCGTTCGTCCCACAGGACGAGGACGTGCCGGCGTTGCTGTCGGCCCTGTCGGCCCGCTCGACCGCCGATCTGCACGAGGTTCGCTTTGGATAAGTTCGTGCTGGACCAGGCTGAAGGACTGCGGCGTCTGCTTGCGCGCTCCGGCTCGCGGGTCATAGCGGTCGCAGGCGGCTCGCACGGCGTAGGCGTGACGACGACGGTGGTGAATCTCGCCGCTGCGCTCGCCGAGCAGGGCAAGGATGTGCTCGTCATCGACGAAAGTCTCGGCGCGCGTTCGGTGAGCACGATGCTGGGCGGCGTGCGCGGCGCGGGCAATGTCGCTGCCGTGATGCGCGGCGAGATGACGCTCGACGAGGCGGCTGGACGGCACGCGCTGGGCTTCGCGGTGCTCAACGCGTCGCGCGGCAATCGCGAGAGCTGCACGCGCGAACAGATGGGCGTGGTGCTGAGCGGACCGGCGGACGTGGTGCTGATCGACGCGCAGGTGGACCGCGAAGGCTCGCTGTCGGCGCTCGCGATGCAGTCGCACGACGTGATGGTGGTGACGCGTGTCGCGGCGCAGGCGATCACCGATGCGTATGCATGCATGAAGCGTCTGCATTTTGCGCACGCGATCGCACAGTTCCGCGTGCTCGTGAATCACGTGCAGAGCGTGGCCGATGCACACACTGCGTTTGAGAACCTGGCGGGCGTGGCGGGGCGTTATCTCGCTGTGTCGCTTGAAGATGCTGGCTGCGTGGCGGCCGATCCTTTGATGGCGCGGGCCATGGAGTTGTCGCGTTGTGTCGTCGATGCGTTCCCATCGGCACCTGCTGCGCGCGATTTCCGTCATATCGCAGCCGAACTGCAGTACTGGCCGATGCGGCCAGCGATTTCGTCACGGACGCATGGCGTGCCGCCGACGACCGTAACAACGGCGCAATACGCCGATCAACCGTCAGCGCAGCACGCGTGAAGGCAAGGACAAGGGGAGCACGATGTACAACGCTCAAGGAAAAATCTCGCAAGCCGAGGTTCTGACGAAGTACGCACCGCTGGTGCGCCGTCTCGGCTTGCAGCTCGTGGCGAAGATGCCGGCGAGCGTGGATCTCGACGATCTGATTCAGGCGGGCATGATTGGTCTGCTGGATGCGGCGAGCCGCTACAAGGAAGACCAGGGCGCGCAGTTCGAGACATACGCGAGCCAGCGGATTCGCGGCGCGATGCTCGACGAGTTGCGCAGTAATGACTGGTTGCCGCGGAGTTTGCGGCGCACGTCGCGCGAGGTGGAGTCGGCTGTGCATCAGGTTGAGCAGTCGCTCGGGCGCTCGGCGAGCGAGACCGAGATTGCTGAGCATCTGAAGATGCCGCTCGATGAGTATCAGTCGATGTTGCAGGATCTGCACGGCAGTCAGCTGATCTATTACGAAGACTTTGATCGTTCGGCCGATGATGAGCCGTTTCTTGACCGGTACTGCGTTGATCATTCCGATCCGTTGTCGGCATTGCTCGATGAGTCTTTGCGTGGCGCTCTGGTCGAGGCGATTGACCGGTTGCCCGAGCGGGAGAAGCTCTTGATGTCGCTGTATTATGAGCGTGGGTTGAATTTGCGCGAGATCGGCGCGGTGATGGAAGTCAGCGAATCGCGGGTTTGTCAGTTGCATTCGCAAGCTGTTGCAAGGCTTAGGACTCGTTTGCGGGAGCAGGCATGGGCTTCTGCTGAAACTAGCTGATGCGCTGTTGATTTTTGCTTTTGCTTTTGTTTTTTTGCCCTGCGGGCTGCTTTGCTCGTTTCTTACTCTTCGAGAGCCGATCTTTCTTTAAGGTCGGCTTTTGCTTTTTGGTTTGGCTGCGGCGCTGGGCGGGTTATCTGGGTTTGGCGCTCGCATCCTTTTGCTTTTGCTTTCGCTTTCGCGGGCATCCGCGTTACGTTAGCGTGCTTCACGCGTCGCCCCTGTGCGGGGCGGCACCTACTTTTCTTTGCCGCCGCAAAGAAAAGTAGGCAAAAGAAAGCGGCTCACACCGCCAGCACTAATTCTTGCCTGAGGGCCCCCAAAGGTTCTTACACTTCACACGGCAATCACGTGACCCACCTTCGTTGCCAACGCGCTGAATGAGCGCCTCACCCGCTTCACGCACCCGCGTCGCAGCACGCCACGCCAGATAGTCCACCGCCGCCCAGGTGGCAAACTGTGTGTCGGCCCTCGGTGCTCCACGCGCTTCACTCCAGACCGATTGCGCACGCGTCCCACCTTGTAAGAGCGGTACCCTATACGACGCGACAACCTACACACAGTTTGCCACCTGGGCGGCACGTACCATTCGCTGACGCCAGCCCTTGTACGGGTGCGTGAAGTGGGTGAGGCGTTTATTCGAAGCGTTGGCGACGGGCACCAATCGAGGCACTGTCGTGTGAAGTGTGGGGACGTTGGGGGCCCGTGGGTAAACGTCAAGAATTGGCGGTGTGAGCCGCTTTCTTTTGCCTACTTTTCTTTGCGGCGGCAAAGAAAAGTAGGTGCCGCCCCGCACAGGGGCAACGGTTGACGCGAGCTAACGAATCGCGGATGCCAGCGAAAGCAAAAGCAAAAGCGAAAGGATGCGAGCGCAAGACCTACGCAACCCACCCAGCGTCGCAGACAAACCAAAACGCAAAACGCAAAAACCAAAAAGCCGATACTCAGATCGAGCACCGGCCAGGTAAAAAAACAAAAACCAGGGAATCCAGAAGGGGAGCACCCCCTTCGCAAAAAACTCACATTCCGAATGCAGGAACCCGCCCATCGGGCCCATAAAGCGCCCCCCGCTCGGGCCCAACCGCAACGTTCAGCGCGGCGAGCGCCCGCCGGTTGTACTCCATTCGAGTCCGAATCAAAGCACCATTCGTGGTATTAAACCGCCGCGCCCGCTCAACCGCCTTCTGCAACAAGGACCACTGCGTCGCAAGCCGCGAATCAGCTGCCACCGCCAGCTCCATCCCCTTCCATCCGCCCGGATACCCCAACTCCGCCAGCTGCGAATCCCGCGCCTTCTCCAGCGTCGAGAGCCGCTCCACCAACTCCATCTTCTTTTCGACGATGGGCGGCAGCGTGTCGATGGGATGCACCGTGGTCAGCGCCTTCTCCTCTGCAGCGAGGACGGAAGCAAACAGCTCCACAGCGGAATATTCGTCAATGACGGTGGCAAGCAGGGCGTCTTTCATCACAAAGCAACTCGCTAGGCACCGGCTCGCGCATCACGCAAACCGGATTTGTCACAATTACCGCCCGGCACCCGCCGCACCGTCCATCGGTGCGTCCATCAGTTGCCGGACGACTGGCTCTTCTTCTGCAACAGGTCGCGCGCCGTCGCCAGCACGCCATCGGCGATCTTGCCGGAGTCGATCGTCAACGTGCCGTTCTTGATCGCCGACTTGATCGACTCGACATGCGCCGTGTCGATGTCCGACGAACCGGCGCTCGCGAGGCTGTGCAAATGCGACGACAGCCCCGACAGATTCACATTGGCGTCGCCCGACGCGCCCGTGGCCGTCGACGTCGCCGTGCCTGCGCCGCCCGTCGTGGCGGCCTCGCCTTGCTGCGTGCGCTGCAGCCCGTCTTTCAACGTCTGCAGGCCTGAATGGGTAGTGGAATCAACTTTCACGATTGGCTTCCTGAACGATTTGAATGAATTAACGGCATCCATCCCTCGAACTTTAGGTCAGCCGATCCGGTACGTTTTTCAAGTTGTAACCACAGGTAACACCCGTCAGAGCTGGATCACGACGGTTCCGCCGTCCTTCACGATGCCCTGGATGATCTGCCCATTCGCCGTCTTCACCCGCACCGGCTGACCCGGCGACGCGTTGTTCATCGCGCTGCCTTCCGCCGAAATTGCAAAATTGGCACCCTGCGCCACCACTTTCACCGACTGCCCGATCGTCACCGAGTCCGCGCTCTTCAGCATGTCCCGCCGCAGCGGCAGCCCCGCCGACACACGCATCAGCGACACGGCGCCGACAGCCTGCGCCGGGTCGGTGATCACGGCTTGCGGCAGCATCGTCAGATCGCCGTCGCGCGCGATGAGATCGGCGGCGGACAGCAGCTCGCCCGGCGCAATCGAGCGCGAGGCAAGAAAGTAGGTCGCGTGAATCGACACCTTGGCCTGCAGATACAGCGTCCACGGACGTTCGCCCGAGCAGCGCACGCCGACCGTGGTGCGGCCCCAGACGCGCGCGCCCGTCGGCAGGAACGGCTCGAGCGTGGTGCATGCGGCCAGGCCGCGCGGAAACACGGTCGCGACGCTGATGTCGACCTTGCCCGGTAATCCTGCCGACTGCTGTTGCAAATACGCGAGTGCGGCGCGGCGGATCGATTCACCGTCCTGCTGTCCGGGGGGCACGGGCGCAGCCGGTTGCGCGGCGGCCTGCGCCTGAGCCGGTGCGGCGGCCGCGCCGCGCAACTGCGCCGCTGCGGCAATGCCGGCAGCGGGATTCGCCGCAACCGGTTGAACACCCGCCGTGGGCCGCACGGCGGCCTGAGCCGGCGCAACCACCACGGGCATCACCTGACGCGATGCCGGTTGCAGACTCACGCGCATCATGCCCGGCGCGCCCGCATTCATATTGGCGGGCCCAACGGCCATGGCGGGCGCTGCGGCAACACCTTGCTGCGCCGGCGTCTCGGCCGCGCCGGGAATCACGATCGCGCCATCCGCATGCGCGGCCTGGGCGAAACGGTCCGCCTCGCTGCGCGGATTCGCGGCAAGCGTTGCGGGCGCAACCATCGGAGCAGGCGCGCTCGCGCGCGGTGCGGCGGCCGGCGCAGGCGTGTTGATCCTCTCGGCCATCGCCTGAAGATCGGCGGGATTCTTCTCGCCGGGTCCGGCAATGACGATCGGTCCGTTGTTCTCTTGCGCATGCGCCACGGATGCGGCCGCGCAAGCGCCGACCAGCGCCATCGCCGACAGCGTCCGGGCAGCACGCGCGCTCTTACGGCGAGCTTTGCGTGAAGCGTTGACGGGCAAGGGCATGGTCTGACTCCTTCGTTGATGCATGGGTACGAATCGCATTCTAGAGATCGCGCCTGCGGTGCAAACGGTGAATAGAGGCGTCCTTCCCCGGCTATTCGTCCGATTAAGACTTGCGCACCGCCCGCACAATTCACCACATGCAAAAAGGCCATCCCGGCCAGCGCAGGCGAAACGCCTCTTGTCGAACAAGGCGGATCGGCGGTGCGAAACGGGAAGCCTCGGACCGTTCCACGGAGAACCCAATGCTGGACAAACTCGATGCCGAATTTGCCTTTGGCCGCCAGGCGCTCGATGTGCGCGCCTATCGCCAGGAACTGCTGTCGTCGAACATCGCGAACTCCGATACGCCTGGCTACAAGGCGCGCGATGTCGACTTCGGTTCGGCGCTCGCGGGCGCGCTGAAGAAAAGCGGCGGCTCGACGGCGGGCGCCTCGAACAACGCGCCGCTCGCGATGACGCAGCCAGCGGGCGTGTCGCAAGGCATGTCGATGGCCGCGACAGAGCCGGGCCACATGACGGGCAAGGCGCGCCTCATCCCGACGGGCGGCCCGGCCGACGACTTCGGCAAGGTCGCCTACCGCATTCCGTCACAGCCTTCGCTCGACGGCAACACGGTCGATCTGGACGCCGAGCGCGTGCAGTTCGCCGACAACTCGCTGCACTTCGAGTCCGGCATGACGGTGCTGTCGCAGCAGATCAAGTCGATGCTGTCGGCGATCACGTCGAACGGTTAAACGACATTGCGCCGCCTTCCATACAGAGGGCAGCGCGCTGGACCAACGCTAAAAACTGACAACGCTACGGGATTAGACGCCGGCACGCCGGCAAGAGAGGTCGAAAAGCCATGCCATCCCTGATGAACATTTTCAACGTCGCCGGCTCGGCGATGTCCGCGCAAGCACAACGCCTGAACGTGACGGCGTCGAACCTCGCGAACGCCGACAGTACGACGGGCCCCGACGGCCAGCCGTACAAGGCGAAGCAGGTGGTGTTCGCCGTCAACCCGATCGGCGGCGCGCGCACGGGTTCGGGCCAGCAAATCGGCGGCGTGCAGGTGACGGGTGTCATCGACGACCCGACGCCGATGAAAACGTCCTACGACCCCGGCAACCCGGCCGCCGACGCAAACGGTTACGTCCAGATGCCGAACGTCGACCCGGTGCAGGAAATGGTCAACATGATTTCGGCCTCGCGCTCTTACCAGGCCAACGTCGAAACGCTCAACACCGCGAAACAGCTGATGCTGAAGACGCTCACGATCGGAACCTGAGGAGAGTTTCCTTGACTACGCAATCCACAATCGGCAACAACGGCGCGACTGTTTCGCAGACGTTGCTCGACACGATGAACGGCACGGGCAGTGCGTCGTCGAGCTCCTCGTCTTCCAGCGCGACGTCGGGCAGCGACCTGCAGAACACGTTCTTGCAGCTGCTCATCGCGCAGATGAAGAACCAGGACCCGACCAACCCGATGGACAGCTCGCAGATGACCTCGCAGCTGGCCCAGATCAACACGGTGACGGGCATCGCGCAGCTGAACACGTCGCTGACTTCGCTCGCTTCGCAACTGACCACCAACCAGCAGACCCAGGCCGCGAACCTGATCAGCTCGACGGTGCTCGCCCCGGGCGACAGCTTCTCGGTGGCGTCGGGCAAGGCGACGGGATTCGGCGTCACGCTCGCGAACGACGCGACGGATGTGCAGGTCACGGTCAAGAACTCGGCCGGCCAGATCGTCAACACGATCGACCTCGGCAAGCAGTCGGCAGGCACGATTCCGATCGGCTGGACGCCCGTCGACAAGGCCGGCAACGCGCTCCCCGACGGCAACTACACGTTCACCGCAAGCGGCACGACGGCAGACGGCACGTCCAGCCCGGCCACGCTGTCGGCGGCCACGGTGCAGGGCGTCATCAAGCAGCCGGACGGCTCGCCGGGCCTCGTCCTCTCGAACGGCAAGACGGTCGGCCTGACGTCGATCGCCGCCATCATCTAAACGCATTCAGCATCAGCAGATACGGAGACCGTCATGGGTTACCAACAAGGATTGAGCGGACTGGCAGGCGCGTCGAGCGACCTCGACGTCATCGGCAACAACATCGCCAACGCGAATACCGTCGGCTTCAAGCAAGGTGCTGCGCAGTTCGCGGACATGTACGCGAATTCGGTCGCCACGGCCGTCAACAACCAGATCGGTATCGGCACGCGCATGTCGGAAGTCGAGCAGAACTTCTCGCAAGGCACGATCACCAACGACGACATCGCGCTGCACGTCGCCATCAACGGCAACGGCTTCTTCCAGATGTCGAACAACGGCTCGGTGACGTACTCGCGCAACGGCGTGTTCCAGCTCGACAAGAATGGCTACATCGTCAACGCCGACGGCCTGAAGCTGATGGGCTACGCGGCGAACGCGAACGGCGTCGTCAATACGGCGGGCACCGTGCCGCTGCAGGTGCCGACCGCCAATATTCCGCCGACGGCCACCAAGGGCATCACAGCGGGCCTGAACCTGAACGCGCAGGACAAACTCGCGCTGGGCACGCCTACCGCGACTTTCGCCGCGACCAACACGGGCACCCTGACGAACAATGGCGTGTCGATCACGGACGGCACGCAGGGCACGAACGCCAACACCTACACGGTCAGCTTCACCAGCCCGACGGCCTACACGGTGACGGGCAGCGACGGCTCGAGCGTATCGGGCACGTACTCCGCCAACTCGCCGATCAAGCTCGGCAACGGCGAAACGATCACGCTCGCCGGCACGCCGGCCACGGGCGACTCGGTAACGGTCACGCCGACGCCGCTGGCCTTCGACCCGAACAACAGCGCGACGTACACGTACTCGACCTCGGTGCCCGTCTATGACTCGCTGGGCGGCAAGCAGCAGGTCGACATGTATTTCGTGAAGACCGCGGCCGGTTCGTGGGACGTGTATGCGGGCAAGGACGGCAGCGTCCCGACCAGCAAGATCGGCACGGCTAAGTTCGACACGTCGGGCAATCTGGTCAGCACGCTCGACGCGTCGGGCAACCCGACCTCTACGCTGTTCGCGTTCAACTTCTCGATCCCGAACTCGGACGGTTCGGCGACGCCGCAAGGTCTGACGCTGAACATCGCGGGCACGACGCAGTTCGGCAGCAAGGACGGCGTCAACTCCCTGACGCAAGACGGTTTCGCGGCGGGTCAGTTGACGAGCTTCTCGGTCGGCGCCGACGGCACCATCACGGGCAACTACTCGAACAACCAGACGGCGGCGCTCGGCCAGGTCGCACTCGCGACGTTCGCGAACCAGAACGGCCTGATCAACCTCGGCAACAACCAGTTCCAGGCAACGGCTGCTTCTGGCGTCGCCGTGATCGCGGCGCCCGGCTCGACGAACCACGGCGTGCTGCAAGGCGGCGCGACGGAAAACTCGAACGTCGACCTGACGAGCGAGCTGGTGAACCTGATCACCGCGCAACGCGATTACCAGGCGAACGCGCAGACGATCAAGACCCAGCAGGCCGTCGACCAGACGCTGATCAACCTGTAATAGCTGACGCACCGACACCATCATGGACCGGCTCATATACACCGCGATGTCGGGCGCGACCCAGGCGCTCGAACAGCAGGCCGTGGTCGCGAACAACCTCGCGAACACCTCGACCACGGGCTTCAAGGCCCAGCTCGCGACGTTCCGCGCCGTGCCGATGGCGTTCGGCGACGGCAGCACGATTCAGGACGACACCACGCGCACTTTCGTGCTGTCGTCGACGCCGGGCGCGGACTACACGCCCGGCCCGATCCAGCAGACGGGTAACCCGCTCGACGTCGCCATCCAGGGGCCGGGCTGGCTGTCCGTGCTGACGCCCGACGGCCAGGAAGCGTACACACGCGCAGGCAACCTGCACGTCGACGAAAACGGCCAGCTCGTGAATGCCAGCAACATGCCCGTGGTGGGCGGCGGCGGCCCAGTGTCGATTCCGCCCGGCGCGGAGGTGACGATCGGCAAGGACGGCACGGTATCGGCGTTGATGCCGGGCGACCCCGCCACGACGATTGCGCTCGTCGATCAACTGAAGCTGGTGAATCCCGCTCCCGGCGCGCTCACGCGCGGCAACGACGGGCTCTTTCACACGAGCGACGGCAACCCCGCCGATGCCGATCCCAGCGTGGTCGTCGCGGCAGGCGCGCTCGAAGGCAGCAACGTGAACCCGGTGTCGGCGATGGTCTCGATGATCACCAACGCCCGTCAGTTCCAGATGCAGACCAAGATGATCGAGTCCGCCGACCAGAACGAACAGTCGGCCAACAAGCTGCTGAACTTCAGCTAATCGCGACGCAGATTTAACGGAACGCAGAACGCGCTTCCACGGAGAGAAACAAGTGAACCGCTCACTCTATATCGCCGCCACGGGCATGAATGCGCAACAGGCGCAGATGGACACGATTTCGAACAACCTCGCGAACGTCAGCACCAATGGCTTCAAGGGCTCGCGCGCGGTGTTCGAAGACCTGCTGTATCAGACGATCCGCCAGCCGGGCGCAAACTCGACGCAGCAGACCGAGCTGCCGTCGGGCATCCAGCTCGGCACAGGTGTGCAACAGGTTGCGACCGAGCGTCTGTACACGCAGGGCAACCTGCAGCAGACGGGCAACTCGAAGGACGTCGCGATCAACGGCCAGGGCTTTTTCCAGGTGCAGATGCCGGACGGCACGACCGCGTACACGCGCGACGGCTCGTTCCAGACCAACGCACAGGGCCAGCTCGTCACGTCGAGCGGCTACCAGGTGATGCCCGCGATCACGATCCCGCAGAACGCGACGTCGCTCACGATCGGCAGCGACGGCGTGGTGTCGGTGACGACGGCAGGTTCGACGGCGACCACGCAGATCGGCTCGTTGCAGGTCGCCACGTTCATCAACCCGACCGGTCTCGATGCGAAGGGCGAAAACCTGTTCGCGGAAACGACCTCGTCGGGCACGCCGAACGTCGCGACGCCCGGTCTGAATGGCGCCGGGACGCTGAATCAGGGTTACGTCGAAGCATCGAACGTCAACGTCGTGCAGGAACTGGTGAACATGATCCAGACCCAGCGCGCATACGAAATCAACAGCAAGGCCGTGACGACCTCCGACCAGATGCTGCAGACACTCAGCCAGATGCCCGTTTAAGCAGGCTGATAGTCGGAAACACTTAGGCGGTAATCAAGATGTCGCACTTCATTCGAACCCAGATTCCTCTGCGCAGCGCGCGGGCCGTGTCGATGCTCGCTGGCGCTGGCGTGCTCGCAGCCGCGCTTGGCGGTTGCGCGCTCGTGCCGAGGGAGCCGATCACCCAGCAACCGATGACGGCCGTGCCGCCGCCGGCGCCCTCGCTGCAAACGCCCGGCTCGATCTACAACCCGGGTTACGCTGGCCGGCCGCTGTTCGAAGACCAGCGTCCGCGCAATGTCGGCGACATCCTGACCATCGTCATCTCCGAAAACATCAACGCGACGAAGTCGTCGGGTGCGAACACGAACCGCAACGGCGAGACCAAGTTCGGCGTGCCGACGGCGGGCTTTCTCGGCGGTCTGTTCGGCAAGGTGAACCTCGACGCGACGGGTGCCAACACGTTCAAGGCGACGGGCGGCGCCAATGCGTCGAACACATTCAACGGCACGATCACCGTCACGGTGATCGGCGTGCAGCCGAATGGCAACCTTGTCGTGAGTGGCGAAAAGCAGATGCTGATCAACCAGGGCAATGAGTTCGTGCGTTTCTCGGGTGTCGTCAATCCCAACACGATCAGCAGCCTGAACGCGGTTTACTCGACTCAGGTCGCGGACGCAAAGATCGAATACTCGGCCAAGGGCTATATCAACGAATCCCAGGACATGAGCTGGCTGCAACGATTCTTCCTCAACGTCGCGCCGTTCTGATCATGCGTACCTTCTCTTTCCTCCGCCTGACGTCCGTTGCCGGTTTCGCCGCGCGCGCGTTCGCCGTGGTCGCGCTCGCGTGCGCCGCGCTGCCCGTCACGACGCACGTCGCCCATGCGGAGCGCCTGAAGGACCTCGTGCAGATCCAGGGCGTGCGCGACAATCCGCTGATCGGCTATGGCCTCGTCGTCGGTCTCGACGGCACGGGCGACCAGACCACGCAGACGCCGTTCACGACGCAGACGCTCGCGAACATGCTCGCGAACCTCGGCATCTCGATCAACAACCAGCAGGCGGGCTCCAACAACTCCGGCTCGTCCTCGCTGTCGAGCATGCAGCTGAAGAACGTCGCCGCCGTGATGGTAACGGCGTCGCTGCCCGCCTTCGCGCGGCCCGGCGAAGCAATCGACGTGACGGTCTCGTCGCTCGGCAACGCCAAGAGCTTGCGCGGCGGCACGCTGCTGCTCACGCCGCTCAAGGGCGCGGACGGCCAGGTGTATGCGCTCGCGCAGGGCAACATGGCCGTCGGCGGCGCGGGTGCCAGCGCGAACGGCAGCAAGGTCCAGGTGAACCAGCTTGCAGCGGGCCGCATTACGGGCGGCGCGCTCGTCGAGCGCGCGGTGCCGACCACGATTTCGCAGGCGGGCACGATGCAGCTCGACCTGAACGACATGGATTACGACACGACGCAGCGCATCACGTCCGCAATCAACAACGCGTTCGGCTTCGGCACGGCGGTCGCACTCGACGGCCGCACGATCCAGCTGCGCGCGCCGACCGATCCGGCGCAGCAGGTGCAGTTCATGGCGCAGTTGCAGAACCTCGACGTGAAGCCCGCGCAGGCGGCCGCGAAGGTGATCCTGAACGCGCGCACGGGCTCGATCGTAATGAACCAGATGGTGACGCTGCAGACGTGCGCGGTGGCGCACGGCAATCTGTCCGTGGTCGTCAACACGCAGCCGGTGGTGAGCCAGCCGGGCGCGTTTTCGAACGGTCAGACGGTCGTTGCGCAACAGTCGCAGATCGCGCTGAAGCAGGACAACGGCGCGCTCAAGATGGTGAGCGCGGGCGCGAACCTCGCGGACGTCGTGAAAGCGCTCAACGCGCTCGGCGCGACGCCCGCCGATCTGATGTCGATTCTCCAGGCCATGAAGGCAGCAGGTGCGCTGCGAGCCGATCTCGAGATCATCTAAGGAACAACAAGAATGAACTCCGACACGACGCGCAACGCCGCCAACGACCTGACCAATCGCTTCGCTCTCGACACGCAGGGCTTCGATGCGATGCGCGCGCAGGCTGCGGCGAATCCGCGTGAAGCGATGAAGTCGGCTGCCAAGCAGTTCGACGCCGTTTTCACGCAGATGATGCTCAAGAGCATGCGCGACGCGACGCCGTCCGACGGTCCGTTTGATTCGCACGACACGGCGACCTTCACATCGATGATGGACCAGCAGCTTGCGCAGCAGATGTCGTCGAAGGGCATTGGTGTCGCCGACGCGATGCTCAAGCAGTTGATGCGCAACTCCGGCATGTCCGCCGACGATGCGAACGCGGGCAACAACGTCGCGTTGAATGCGCTGGCGAAGGCGTACGCGAACCCGGCGAACAACGGTGCGCTGAAGATGGGCCGCGGCTACTCCGCGAACAGCGCGTTGACGCCGCCCGTGCGCGGCGACGGCTCGTCGGACAAGGTGGACGCATTCGTCGACAAGCTTGCAGCGCCCGCGCAGGCGGCGAGCGCCGCGACGGGCATTCCGGCGCGCTTCATCATCGGCCAGGCCGCGCTCGAATCGGGCTGGGGCAAGCGCGAGATTCGCAAGTCGGACGGCTCGACGAGTCACAACATATTCGGCATCAAGGCCACCGACGACTGGAATGGCAAGACCGTCGCGACGGTCACGACCGAGTACATCAATGGCCGCCCGCAACGCGTGGTCGAGAAATTCCGCGCGTACGATTCGTACGAGGAAGCGATGACCGACTACGCGAGCTTCCTGAAGTCGAATCCGCGCTATGCGCAGGTGATCAATTCGTCGCGCGACGTGAACGGCTTTGCGCAGGGCATGCAGCGCGCCGGATACGCGACCGATCCGCACTACGCGAAGAAGCTCATTTCGATCATGCAGAAGATGGTGTGATGCGCGCGAGCGCGGCGCGTGCCGCGTTCGTTCTGGTCACTCGCCGTCGACACGCAAATCTTCAATGGCTCATGCCGGCGACAGGGCCTTGTCGCGCCATACTCTGACGAAACCGCCGGCAGGGCGGCTGACTCGAACCGCATGGCTTCTCGTTTTTGTCTTTTGTCACTTTCGGACCGCGAGCAGAATTCGCGTATCCTGTCTTCGTTGCGGTGTCAAACGTTTGCGGAAAATATTTCGTAAAACCGGTCTAAACTTTGGGGCGACGCTGCCGCTAAACAGTCAGACCCGATACCGGAATGGTGTAAGGAATTCCGGACCCACGCGTGTTTCGCGACGTAAGCCGGCCGTGCCGAGCCCCGGGCCGGCGGAGCGTTCGCGAGGTGCCCGCAAGAACGAAGAGAAATTGGCAAGGCCATGAATACCACCCAGTCGAATGGTGACAACCGCGAGATGGAAGGCGTCGACTTCGGCCGCCGCAATCCGCTTGAGATCGGTGTGCAACTGCGCAATCTGCTTAATCGCGGCGATTTTCTGACCGTGCAGTACAAGGGCGGCCAGCTTGTGACGAAGATCCTCGAAGTGGACGTGCGGGAGCGCACCTTCACGTTTGACTGGGGCGCGCTTGCCGAGCAGAACCGCGGGCTGCTGACTTCGCCCGAAGGGCATTTCCATGCGACGCCGGACGGTGTGCGTGTCCACTTCGTGACGCAGACGCCGCGCGAAACGACGTTCGAAGGGCGGCCTTCGTTCGAGGCCAATTTTCCCGAGGTTTTGTATTACGTGCAGCGGCGCGAGTATTTCCGTGTCGATGCGCCGTTGCTCGATCCTTATATTTGCCGTGGGCGCTTGCCGGATGGTGAGGGGTTTCGCTTCGAAGTGCAGGATCTTTCGCTTGGCGGCATGGCGATGCGGACGAGTGATGAGCGTGTGTCGACGCTCGAGCATGGGGTGCAGTTGCTCGATACAGAAGTCATCCTTGGGTCGCTCGGGACGTTGCGGCTGGATCTTGAGTTGATGTCGAATCGGGCCGTCGATTTGCCTAACGGGACGCAGCGTTACACGCTTGGGTTTCGGTTTTTGTCCCTGCCGGGGAATGCTGAGAATACGCTTCAGCGGTTGATTACTCAGCTTGAGATGAAGAGGCGGTCGTTGGTGCGGGCTTAAGGTTTGGTTTTTGGGTTTTGGGTTTGGTTTTTGGTTTTTGGTTTGTCTGCGACGCTGGGTGGTTTGCCGGGGTTTGCGCTGGCATCCGCGTTACGTTAGCTCGCTTCAAGCGTCGCCCCTGTGCGGGGCGGCACCTACTTTTCTTTGCCGCCGCAAAGAAAAGTAGGCAAAAGAAAGCGGCTCACACCGCCAGCGCTAATTCTTGCCTGAGGGCCCCCAAAGGTTCTTACGCTTCACACGGCAACCACGTGACCCACGTTCGTTGCCAACGCTCTGAATGAGCGCCTCACCCGCTTCACGCCCCCGCTTTTCAGCACGCCGCGCCAGACAGTCCACGGCCGCCCAGGTGGCAAACTGTGTGTCGGCCCTCGGTGCTCCACACGCTTCACTCCAGACCGATAGCGCATGCGTCCCACCCTGTAAGAGCGCCAAGCCATACGACGCGACAACCTCCACACAGTTTGCCACCTGGGCGGCACATACCGTTCGCTGCCGCTGGCCTTTGTACGGGAGTCTGAAGCGGGTGAGGCGCCAGTTCGAAGCGTTGGCAACGCACACGAACAAGGGCGTTGCGGTGCGAAGTGTGGGGACGTTGGGGGCCCGTGGGCAGACGTCAAGAATTGGCGGTGTGAGCCGCTTTCTTTTGCCTACTTTTCTTTGCGGCGGCAAAGAAAAGTAGGTGCCGCCCCGCACAGGGGCGACGCTTGAAGCGAGCTAACGTAGAGCGGATGCCAGCGCAAAGATCAAAACACCGAACGGCGACGCCTGAAGCGAGCTAACCTAAACCGGATGCCAACGCAAAGCCTGAAAACACCGAACGGCGACGCCTGAAGCGAGCAAACAAATCGCGGATACCATCGCAGAGCAAAACCAAACCCCATCCAGCGCTCCGCGCAAAAAAACCCCTGGTGCGCTGCGCGCAAAAAAAACATTCCCGCCCTCAATCTTCCCGCCGGAAGGCCGATATACAAATTATCCGGTCAACCTGGCGGTGCACACACACCGCCCCTTACGCCGTCTTTCAGGATGACGCATGTCGAGTAACCTTTTTAGCATCGGCCTTAGTGGACTCAACGCAGCCCAATGGGGTCTGACGACTACAGGTCAGAACATCTCCAATCAGGCGACGCCTGGCTATTCCGTCGAGCGTCCCGTCTACTCGGAATCGAGCGGACAGTACACGGGCTCGGGCTATCTCGGCAGCGGCGTGTCGACCACGACCATCCAGCGCCAGTACAGCCAGTACCTGACGACCGAACTGAACAACGCCCAGTCGCAGTCCGGTTCGCTCAACACCTACTACAACCTGATCGCGCAGCTCAACAACATGGTCGGCAATCCGACCTCGGGCATCTCGAGCGCAATCACGTCGTACTTCACCGGCATGCAGAACGTCGCGAACGATGCGTCGAATCCCGCGATGCGTCAAAGCGCCATCAGCAACGCGCAATCGTTGGCGGACCAGATCAACGCAGCAGGCGATCAGTACGACCAGCTGCGCACCAGCGTCAACACGCAGATCGGCGATACGGTCAAACAGATCAACACCTACAGCGCACAAATCGCGCAGCTCAATTCGCAGATCCAGTCGCTGAGCACGCAAGGCCAGCCGCCCAACCAGCTGCTCGACCAGCGCGACCTCGCCATCTCGAACCTGTCGCAACTCGTCGGCGTGCAGGTCGTGCAAGGCGATAGCGGCTACAGCGTGTTCATGGGCAATGGCCAGCCGCTCGTCGTCTCCGACAAGAGCTTCAATCTCACTACCGTCACATCGCCGTCGGACCCGACGGAAACGGCCGTTGCCTACGCAGGTCTTGCGAGCCAGGCCGGAACGACGACGCCGCAAATCCTGCCCGACAGCGTCCAGCTGGGAGGGCAGATCGGTGGGCTGATGACGTTCCGCAGCCAGACACTCGATCCCGCCGAAGCGCAACTCGGCGCGATCGCGACGAGCTTCGCCGCGCAGGTCAACGCGCAGAATTCGCTCGGTATCGACCTGAACGGCAACAAGGGCGGCGCGCTGTTCACGGTCGGCAATCCGACCATCTTCGCGAACCTGAAGAACACGGGCGGCGCGACGCTGGGCGCTTCGCTGTCCAATCCGTCGCAGCCCGTATCGGGAAATTACACGCTGTCGTACGACGGCTCGAACTACACGCTCACCGATCGCGAGACGGGCCAGGTCGTCGGCCAGGCGGCCAACCTGACCAACCCGATCGGCGGCATGCAGTTCTCGCTGACGGGCACCATGAACCCCGGCGATTCGTTCACCGTCGAGCCGACGCGCGGCGCGCTGAACGGCTTCGGCCTGACGACCAGCGACGGCGCGGCCATCGCGGCTTCGTCGCCCGTGCTGGTGTCGAAGGGTACGTCCAATACGGGCACCTCGTCGGTGACACAGGGCACGGTGTCGGCGGGCTACACGCTGCCGGGCACGACCACCACGCTCACGTACAATTCGACGACGGGATCGATCTCCGGCTTCCCGGTTGGCTCGACCGTGA
The DNA here is from genome assembly GCF_002902945.1 of Paraburkholderia caribensis. Classification (NCBI taxonomy): domain Bacteria; kingdom Pseudomonadati; phylum Pseudomonadota; class Betaproteobacteria; order Burkholderiales; family Burkholderiaceae; genus Paraburkholderia; species Paraburkholderia caribensis. The sequence goes on along the minus strand of NZ_CP026101.1, from coordinate 3,491,699 downwards.
CCATCGCCGGCACGCCGCCGACCTCGTACAACATCACGGCAGCGACGCCCAATGTGCCATACAACCCGGCCATGGGCGCGTCGATGACGATCACGGGCAGCACCATCAACAACGTGTCGCTGCAGATCACGGGCACGCCCGCGAACGGCGACACCTTCACGATCGCGCCGAACCCGGCGGGCGGCAAGGACGGGCGCAACGCGCAGGCGATCTCCAATCTCGTGACGACGAAGTCGATGGGCAACGGTACGCTCACGCTGACCGACTCGTACGCGAACTACGTGAACGACATCGGCAACCAGACGAACCAGATCCAGGCGTCGAGCAAATCGCAGACATCGCTCGTGACGCAGATCACGACCGCGCAGCAGGCGATCTCCGGCGTGAACATCAACGAGGAAGCGGCGAACCTGCTGCAATACCAGCAGTTGTATCAGGCGAACAGCAAGGTCATCCAGACGGCCCAGACGCTGTTCCAGACGATCCTCGGCATTTTCAATTGAGGCGTTGAACGACTATGCGCATCTCTACTTCACAGTATTTCGGCATGAACGTCCAGACGATGGACGATCAGCAATCCACACTGGCGTCGCTGTATCAGCAACTTTCGAGCGGCGTGAGTCTCGCGACGCCGTCGGACAACCCGGTCGGCGCAGCGCAGGCCGTGCAGCTCAGCATGCAGGGCGCGACGCTGTCGCAGTACGCCGACAACCAGAACACCGCGCTCGCTGCGCTGCAATCCGAGGACGGCTCGCTCTCCAGCATCAACAACGTGCTGACGTCGATCAGCACGCAGCTGGTGCGCGCGGGCGACGGCTCGCTCAACGATGGCGACCGCGGCGCGATCGCGACGCAGCTGCAGGGTTTGCGCAACCAGCTGATGGGTCTTGCGAACGGCACAGACGGCTCGGGCAGCTATCTGTACGCTGGTTATCAGGCAGGGACGCCGCCGTTCTCGATCAACGCGAGCGGCGCTGTGCAGTACAACGGTGACAACGGCGTGCAGAACGTGCAGGTGACGGGCACGCGCAACATCGCGATCGGCGATACAGGCCAGGCGGTGTTCCTGAGCATCTCGCCGGCGGGCAGCGCGGCGGTGACGGCGGGCAATTCGGCGAACACGGGGACGGGCACGATCGGCAATGTGTCGGTGAGCAATCCGACTGATCCGACGAACCAGCACAAGTTCACGATCAACTTCACGTCTGCGACGACGTACACGATCACCGACGCGACCACATCGACGACGAGCGCGCCGCAGACCTTTGCGACTGGCCAGGCGATTTCGCTTGGCGGCGGCGGCCAGAGTGTGACGATTACGGGTGCGCCCAATGCTGGCGATTCGTTCTCGGTGACGCCTGCGGCGCAGTCGAGCAAGGACGTATTCGCGAATCTCGACAGCGTGATTGCCGCGCTGCAAACGCCCGTTTCGGGCACGGGCGGCCAGGCGAACCTGACGAACGCGCTGGGCACGGCGATGACCCAGTTGCATAACACGATGAACAACGTGACGTCGATTCAGACGTCCGTGGGCGGCCGGGAGCAGGAGGTCGAGGCGCTGCAGACGGTGACGCAGACGAACTCGTTGCAGACGACGAGCAATCTTGCGGATTTGACGCAGACTGATTTGACGTCCGTCATCAGCAAGTACACGATGACGCAGTTTTCGCTGCAGGCAGCGCAGCAGGGTTTTTCGATGATTCAGAAGTTGTCGTTGTTTGATTACATTGGAAACTGATTTTTTCGTTGTTCATTTTTGGTTTTTGTTTTTGTTTTTGATTTCGATTTTGTAGGTGCGAGACGCCTGGCTCTTTGAATAGGGCTGGGCGTTTTTTTTTGTCTTGCGACGCTGATGTGGTTTTCTCGGGTTTTCGCTGGCATCCGCGATTCGTTAGCGTGCTTCAGGCGTCGCCGTTCGGTGTTTTGGTCTTTGCGCTGGCATCCGCTCTACGTTAGCTCGCTTCAAGCGTCGCCCCTGTGCGGGGCGGCACCTACTTTTCTTTGCCGCCGCAAAGAAAAGTAGGCAAAAGAAAGCGGCTCACACCGCCAATTCTTGACGTTTGCCCACGGGCCCCCAACGTCCCCACACTTCGCACGGCAGTGCCCAGGTCGGTGCGCGTTGCCAACGCTTCGAATAAACGCCTCACCCGCTTCAAGCACCCGTACAAGGGCTGGCGTCAGCGAATGGTATGTGCCGCCCAGGTGGCAAACTGTGTGTAGGTTGTCGCGTCGTATAGGGTGGCGCTCTTACAGGGTGGAACGCGTGTGCTAACGGTCCGGAGTGAGGCGTGTGAGGCACTACGGCCTACACACAGTTTGCCACCTGGGCGGCGGTAGAGTATCTGGCGCGGCTTGGTGCGACGCGGGAGCATGAAGCGGGTGAGGCGCCCGGCAAGAGCGCTGGCAACGAGCAAGAATGATGTGATTGCCGTGTGAAGCGTAAGACCCTTTGGGGGCCCTCAGGCAAGAATTAGTGCTGGCGGTGTGAGCCGCTTTCTTTTGCCTACTTTTCTTTGCGGCGGCAAAGAAAAGTAGGTGCCGCCCCGCACAGGGGCGACGCTTGAAGCGAGCTAACAATTCGCGGATGCCAGCGAAAGCAAAAGCAAAAGCCAATCGCAGATACTAGCGCAAAGACAAAAACACCCCATCAAAGCATGCGCAGCAAAAAACCTTTACCTCAACCCAGCCACCACCCGCCCCATCTCCTCAATCCCACTCTCAAACAACCGTGCAAAGAACGGCATCATATTGGGCAACATCAACTGAATCAGCAGCAAACCAGTAATAACAGTAACCGGCAGCCCAACCTGAAACACCCCAATCTGCGGCGCAGCCCGATTAAGAATCCCCAGCGCAAGATTGGTGATAAGAAGCGCAGTGACAATCGGCAGAGAAAGCAGCAGTGCAGCACTGATCACAGTGCTCCCCCATCCAGCCAGCACACGCCATCCATTGGCGCCGAGCAGATTTGCCGACACAGGCAGCGCCTGAAACGTCTGAATCAGAGCAGAAATGACCTGCAAATGCCCATCGAACGCGAGAAACGTCAAAATCGCGAGCATGTTCATATACCGCGACATGACGTCAGTCGAACCAGCGGCATGCGGATCGAAGAACGTCGCGAACCCGAGCCCCATGCTCATGCCCATGATGTCGCCGGCCGCCTGAATCGCCCCAAACACGAGCTGCATCGTAAAACCGAGCGCCGCACCAATCAAAAACTGATTGACGATGATCCACACGCCCTGCGCGGAAAACACAGTAACCTGCGGCAACGCACCGATAGTCGGCGCAACGATCAGCGTAATGAATCCCGCAAGAGCGACCTTCACGCGAGTCGGCAACGACTTGTCGCCGAACGCGGGCGCCGTCGCCATCAGCGCGAGAATCCGTACGAACGGCCACAGGAACGCCGTAAGCCAGACGTTCAGCTGTTCGTAGGTGACGGAGAACATCGCGCGTCGAAAGAAGGAAAGAGAAGGGCGCTCAGTTGGCGAGCGTCGGAATGCTGGTGAACATGTGGCGCGTGTAATCGAGCAGCTTCGCGAGCATCCACGGACCGATCAGCACCAGCGTCACGGCAATCGCGAACAGCTTCGGAATGAACGACAGCGTGGCTTCGTTGATCTGCGTCGCCGCCTGAAACAGGCTCACGACGAGACCGACAACAAGCCCGACGAAAAGCGGCGGCGCAGCCAGCAACAACGCGATGTACATCGCTTCGTGCGCAAGCGTGGTGACGGTTTCCGGCGTCATGGCGTGATTCTCCCTGCGGAATTCAGACGAAGCTCTGTGCAAGCGAGCCAATGATCAACTGCCAGCCATCCACCAGCACGAACAGCATCAGCTTGAATGGCAGCGAAATTGTCGCGGGCGAAATCATCATCATGCCCATCGACATCAGCACGCTCGCCACCACCATGTCGATAATCACGAACGGAATGAACACGGTAAAGCCGATCTGAAAACCCGTCTTCAGTTCGCTCGTCACGAACGACGGCACCAGCAGCGACAGCGGCACATCTTCCGGACCCTGCATCGGCGCGGCGTGCGAGATGCGCGCGAACAGCGCGAGATCGCTCTCGCGGGTCTGCTTCAGCATGAATGCCTTGAACGGCGCGACACCGCGCTTCACGGCCTCGTCCATCTGGATCGTGCCTTCGGAGAAGGGCTTGTAGCCATCGGTGTACGCCTTGTCGAGCACGGGCGTCATCACGAACAGCGTAAGAAACAGCGCAAGACCGACCATTACCTGATTGGGCGGCGTGGTCGGCGTGCCGATCGCCTGACGCAGCAGCGACAGCACGATGATGATGCGCGTGAAACTCGTCATCATCAACACCATCGCGGGCAGGAACGACAGCATCGTGAGCAGCAGCATCGTCTGCACGCTCAGCGAGTAAGTCGTGCCGCCGTTCGGGCCGGGGCTCGTGTTGAAGGCGGGCAGACCGTTGGCCTGCGCGTGCGACAGCGTCGGCAGCGCGAACAGCAGCGCGGGCACGGCGAGCGGCGCAATCAGCGCGGCGCCCTTCAGGATGCGCTTTTTCATCGAAGCGGGAGCCTGCCTTGAAGCCTGTGAAAGGACGTGGGAAGTCACAGCGCAGCGGCGCCGCGCGTCAGATCGGTCGTACTGCATTACTGTTCTCCGCTCGCGCGTCGCTGGAAACGTTTGGCCGCTTCGTTTTTGAGCGCGTCGCGAAAGCGTTGTCCGAAAGTGCCGCTCAACTGGACCGGGCCGCCGGGACTGGATGCGCCGGGCACTGAAAAAGGCGTGCCGGTGGGAAGGGGTGCGCCCGAGGACGCGCCGGCAGGCATGGTATGCAACAGGCGCACATTGCCGGGCGCAGCGCCGAGCACGAGCCACGTATCGCCGATCTCGACGACGGCCACGCGCTCCTTGCCGCCAAGCGACGTCCCGCCGATCGTCTTCACGATCCCGCCGCGCTGGCCCGGTTGCAGGCCGAAGCGGCGCGCGAGCCATGCGAAGCCGAACACGAGGCCGATCACGACAGCAAGACCTACGATCGTCTGCAGCACGGCGCCGACGCCGAGCGACGGCACCGCCGTTCCCGCGCCGACGCTCGAGGCGATCTTCGCGGCGTTGTTGACGGCATTCATGTCGGCGGCATGCGCAAGATGGAAAGTGCTGGCGCAGAGCATGAGCCCGGCCACGATCACCGTCGACATGAAACGGGCGCGGCGCGGCAGCGGCATGCCGCCTCCATGGAACGCGGCCCGGGTTACTGCGTGTTTCATCGGTTCAGCTTCCGGATACGCTCGGACGGCGTGATGATGTCGGTCAGGCGAATACCGAACTTGTCGTTCACGACCACCACTTCGCCCTGCGCAATCAGGCAGCCGTTGACGAGCACGTCCATCGGCTCGCCCGCGAGACCGTCCAGCTCGACGACGGAACCCTGCGCCAGTTGCAGCAGGTTACGGATCGCGATCTTCGTGCGGCCCAGTTCGACCGTCATCTGAACGGGAATGTCCAGAATCATGTCGATGTCGTTGCGCGTCGTGGACGGCTCGACCTTCGACAGCGGCTGGAACACACCCGCCGTGGTCGCGCTGACCGACGTGTTGTCGTTCTGCTCGGCGAGCGCGCTCGCCCAATCGTCGAGGGCCGCTTCTTCGGCGCCCGAGCCGGGCAACGGATCATTCACCTTCGACTCTTCCGGCATGTCCATATCGGGTGTCGAGTTCAACTCAGTCATATCCCGCTTCCTTCATCTGTTCCGCTGCGCTGATCATCTTTTGCACGCGCAATGCGTATTGACCATTGAAAATTCCGTAGCCGCATTCCATCACCGGCACGCCGTCGACCTTCGCCGTGATGTGCTCGGGAATGTTGATGGGCAGCACGTCGCCCGCCTTCATGTTGAGAATCTCCTGGAACGTCACGGGGACCTGCGCGAGATCGGCCGTCAGTTCCACTTCGGCTGCCTGCACCTGCTGCGACAGCACGCGCACCCAGCGGCGGTCCACTTCGAGCGCTTCGCCCTGGATCGGCGAGGACAGCACGTCGCGGATCGGCTCGATCATCGAGTACGGCATGCAGATATGCAGCGTGCCGCCTGTCGGCCCGAACTCGATCGAGAACTGCGTGACGATCACGATTTCGTTCGGCGTGGCAACGTTTGCGAACTGCGTGTGCATTTCCGAGCGCACGTATTCGAACTGCAGTGGGCGCACGCTCTTCCATGCCGTCGTGTAGTGCTCGAACACGAGGCCGAGCAGCTTGCTGATGATGCGCTGCTCGGTCTGCGTGAAGTCGCGGCCTTCCACTCGCGTATGGAAACGCCCATCGCCGCCGAACAGGTTGTCGACCACGAAGAACACGAGGTTCGGATCGAACACGAACAGCGACGTGCCGCGCAGCGGCTTCACGTGGACGAGGTTCAGGTTCGTCGGGATCGGCAGGTTGCGGGTGAACTCGCTGTACTTCTGCACCTTCACCGGGCCGACGGAAATTTCCGCCGTGCGCCGCATGAAGTTGAATATGCCGACGCGCAACAGGCGCGCGAACCGGTCGTTGATGATTTCGAGGCCGGGCATCCGGCCGCGAACGATGCGTTCCTGCGTCGCGATGTTGTACGGGCGGACACCGGAGCGCTCGGACTGGTCGGATTGCGAGTCGGACTCGCCGGTGACGCCCTTGAGGAGGGCATCGACCTCCTCCTGGGACATGAACTCTTCGTGGCCCATTCCTATTCCTCGTACGTCCCTTCAGTGGCGCGGTGAAAGATCAAATCAGTCGGCACAAGGCGCCGTTACTGGACGACGAATTCGGTGAACAGCACGTCGGAGACGTGCACGGGTTGACCGTTGGCCTCGGTCGGCTCTTCGATCAGCTTTTCGAGTTCCGTGGCGAGTGCTTTCTTGCCGTCGAGCGTCGCGAGTTCCTCGGGATGCTTGTTCGACAGCGCGAGCAGCACGCGGCTGCGGACTTCGGGCATGTGTTCGGTCAAATGTTCCTGAACCTTCTGGTCGGTCAGCTTCAGCGTCAGACCGATGCGCAGATAGTGCTGCTGGCCGTCGTCGGACTGCAGGTTCACCGTCATCGATTCGAGCGGAAAGAAGATAGGTGCAGGCGCGGGCGCCGGCGCAGCTGCCGTTGCGGCGGCGGGCGCACGCTTGGACATGAAGAACCAGGTGGCGGCGCCGGCGGCGCCTGCCGCGACCAGTACGATCAGCAGGATCACCAAAATGCGCTTGACGAGGCCCGGAGAGGAGGGCTTCGCGTTGGCTTGCTGGTTTGCGGTCGTGGTTGCCATGGAATTGATTGCCTCAATGCTGTAGGTTGAATTTTCAGGTGTCCGACGCTGCTGCGATGGGTCGAAAAGAAGGGATATTCAGGGTTAGCTCGTGTGTTTGCCTGCTGGGGTGGGTTTGTTTTTTTGCTGCGCAGGCATCTGGCCGCTTGGCTTTGCGCTGGCATCCGCGTGATGTTGCCGGTTTTCATGCGTTGCCCCTGTGCGGGGCGGCAGTTACTTTCTTTGCCGCCGCAAAGAAAGTAACCAAAGAAAGCGGCTCACACCGAGCCGCTTGACCATCGCCGGGGAACAGGAGCGGCCCAAGCTGCGGCAAACTGTGTGTAGGTTTTCCCGCCTTAAGCGCGAGCACTTCGGACCAGGTCCGGAGTGCTCGCGTGTGCGGCACGACAGCCTACACACAGTTTGCCGCTATAGGGCGCTGGACGCTCTGGAGCAATGGTCAAGCGGCTCGGTGTGAGCTGCTTTCTTTTGCCTACTTTTCTTTGCAGCAGCAAAGAAAAGTAGGTGCCGCCCCGCACAGGGGCAACGCATGAAAACCGGCAACATCACGCGGATGCCAGCGCAACAGCAAACCGCGAACCGCAAACCACATCACGTCACGCGAACGTATCCACCAACCCAACCGTGCGTCGCACCGGCATGCTCACCGTCGTCACGCCACTATCCGCGACGTCGATGCCCACATCGCCACGGCCACTACCGCGGCCACCGCGAGCGCCGCCGCTCTGCTCCTGGCCCTGCTGGCTGCTCTGGCGGGCAAAGCCGTCGCTGACGCTGGCGCTGCCCAGGCCGATGCCGCCTTGCTCCATCGCTTCGCGCAGTTTCGGCAGAGCGGCTTCGACCGCCTCCCGCACCTGCTGATGCTGCGAAACAAAAAGGGCATGTGCATGGTTATCGGCAACCTGGAGGACGACCTGTAGCGGGCCGAGATCGCGCGGGTTGAGCGTGAGCTCCGCCGTCTGCTGATGCGCGTTGGTGAGGAACACGACCTTCTGGCTGAACGCGTCTTCCCAATCGTGCGCGCCGACTTGCGGCGCGATCGCGTTCGCCATCGCGGCCGTTGCCGGGTTGGAACCCTGCGTTGCCGTCGTCGTTGCGCTCGCAGCCGCTGCCGCCGATGCGGCCTGAGTCGCCGCGAGCGCGGCGTTCGTGTCGGCGCTCGCGGCGGGCACGGAGTTCGTCTGCGAGAGGTTCGCGCTGGCGGCGGCGAGGGTTTCGGCGGGGCTCGGCTGCGCGGCTGCGGCGGCGGGTGTCGTGGCGGCGGTGGCATTCGCGCCGTTCGCCGTCGCCTCGCCCTTCATGTTGCGCAAGTCGCCGAGCGTCAGGCCCTTGCCCGCGCCTGCGCCCGAACCGCCGAGCGTCGCGTCGCCCGTGGCCGACGTGCCCGAGCCAGCGGATCCGCTCACGCCCGTCGCGGGCGCCGCGCCCTGGCCGTTCGCCATCGCGGCGAAGGCGGCCTGCAATGCGTCTTGAGTCGCTTTCGGATCGAGCGATGCGATCTTCTTCGACGGCGTCTGGATCACAGGCGTGGTCGTGTTGCCGGCGACCGGGGTCGAAGCAGGTGTCGACGGCTGTGCATCGGCCACTGCCGCATTCGCTGCGTCGGCCGCGCCGCTCGCCTGTGCCTGCGCTTGCACGGCGGCGGCTGCGGCCGCTGCGGCTGCCGCCGTCTCCGCGGCTGCGGCGTCCTTGGTCGGCGCGCCGTCGTTGGGCTTCGAGGCCGTGTCGGTCTTGTCCTTGCCGTTCGCGCCGTTCGTGCCGTCCGCACCATTGGCGCCGTTCGACGCGCTGCTTTGCTGCGTGTTGTCGGTCTGGCCTGCGGACTTGGTGCTGTCGGTGCCGTTCGAGCTGTCGGCGGCGCTGGTGTTGTTCGAGCTGTTATCGGCGGGCGGCACGTCGTGCACGCTGGAACCATTCGATGCGGATGGCGCCGGCGTCGGCGCGGGAGCCGGCGTGGGCGAGGGCGCGGCAATCTGGTTCTGCGCGGCGATGCTTTGCTGCAGCGTCGTCGAGAACGGCAGCGCGCTGGCGTTCACGCCGTTCGACGCGCTGCTGCCCGATGTGCCGCTCGTCGAGCCGAGCAGCGAGTTGATCAGTGAAAGAGGCGACATGCTGGATCTCGTGTGGTCGTGTCAGTCCCGTTGCGCACCGCAGCGCTTCGCGGCGTGCGGCGTCTTCATGCGCCTTCTGCGCGCATCCGGAGAATTCGTGCGCCGAACTCGTCGGCGTCCCGTTGCTCGCGGCGCGCCGCGACTTTTGCTTCAGCGGCGATGCCGCGTGCTTCCAGTACTTCGTAAGAACCGAGCTTCTGCTTGCTGTGCTGCCATTCGGGCTTGGCCGCTTCGACACGCGCCGTTGCCGTCGTCAGCAAGCCGCGCTGCTGTTCGATAGCGGCGTCGAGCGTGTCGATGAACGCCTGAAAGTTGCGCATGTTGCCGGCGGGCATGCCCGCCTTGGCGGTTTCGGTGAAGCGGCGGTGATACTCGTCGCGGTATTCGATGAGCGCGGTCAGCTGCGCTTCGACTTCGTTGCGCTCGCGCTGCACGCGGCCGAGCTTGCGCGCGGCGGCGTCGACGTCGTCCTGCGCGAGGCCAATCAGCGTCTTGATCGGAAAGTGCTTGCTCATTCAGTCTCTCCTGGCTTGCTAGCCGAACAGCGAGTCGAGGTACGCGATGCTGGCGTCGAAGCCGGCGCTTTCGCGAAAACCTTGCTGCAGGAACGCTTCCATGCGCGGATACAGCGCGATGGCCTTGTCGAGCACGGCGTCGCGTCCCGACGAATACGCGCCGACATTGATCAGATCGCGATTGCGCTGGTAGCGCGACAGCATCTGCTTGAACTGACGCGTGCGGTCCAGATGCGCGTCGCTGATGAGCGAGGTCATTGCGCGGCTGATCGACGCTTCGATGTCGATGGCGGGATAGTGGCCCGCTTCGGCGAGTGCGCGCGACAGCACGATATGGCCGTCGAGAATCGCGCGCGCCGAGTCGGCGATCGGGTCCTGCTGGTCGTCGCCTTCCGTCAGCACCGTATAGAACGCCGTAATGGAACCGCCGCCTTCCGGCCCATTGCCCGTGCGTTCGACGAGCGCGGGCAGCTTGGCGAACACGGAAGGCGGATAGCCCTTGGTCGCGGGCGGCTCGCCGATCGCCAGCGCGATCTCGCGCTGCGCCATCGCGTAACGCGTGAGCGAGTCCATCAGCAGCAGAACGTGCTTGCCCTGATCACGGAAGTATTCGGCGAGCGACGTCGTATAGGCGGCCGCCTGCATGCGCAGCAGCGGCGACACGTCGGCGGGCGCGGCCACGACCACCGAGCGCGCGAGACCTTCCTCGCCGAGAATCTGCTCGATGAATTCCTTCACTTCGCGGCCACGTTCGCCGATCAGGCCGATCACGATCACTTCCGCGCTGGTGTAGCGCGCCATCGTGCCGAGCAGCACCGATTTGCCGACGCCCGAACCCGCGAACAGGCCCATGCGCTGGCCGCGTCCGACGGTGAGCAGCGCGTTGATTGCGCGCACGCCGACGTCGAGCACCTTGTGAATCGGCTCGCGATGCAGCGGGTTGATGGTCGGCGCCGTGAGCGGCGCATCGTTGCGCGCGTTGAGCGGGCCGAAGCCGTCGAGCGGCTTACCCGATGCATCGACCACGCGGCCGAGCAGTTCCCAGCCAACGGGCAGACGCTTCGCGCCCGCCATCGGATCGGCGATGGGCGCGACTTCCAGCGGATAAACGCGCGCACCGGGCAGCAGACCGGCGACTTCCGTGGTCGGCATCAGAAACAGCTTGTCGCCGTGAAAGCCGACCACTTCGGCTTCCGCCATCGTGCGCGAGCTGCCGGGCGGAAGCTCGATCATCACTTCCGAGCCGACGGCGAGCCGCAGGCCGACGGCCTCGAGCACCAGACCGGCGGCGCGCGTCAGGCGGCCGCAGGCGCGCAGCGGGCGCGCTATCTGATTGCGCTCGCGCAGGCCGTTCAAACGATTGCGCCACGCCTGCAGATGCGGATTGGATGCAAGGGCGGGATCGGGCGCGCGCTTTGGCGCAGCCGCCGATTCGCGGCTCGCGGGCGCGGCAGCGGGATGTGCGCTGCTGGCGTGGTCGTTTGCGTCGTGGTGGGATTCATCGCGCGATTGGCCCGCCGAATGCGCGTCGGAAATCGCGGATTCCAACGCCGCCAGCGACTCCTCCATCTGCGCGACGGTGAGCGCTTCCGCGCCGAACGACGCCAGCGCCAGCTCGCGCTCGAGCGGCGTGAGGTCGCTGTGCTGAATGTCTTCGATGGTCGGCTTTACCATGTGCTTGCCTTGCCGAGCGCAGCCGTCACGCGCTCCCAGCGCGTGCCGATGCCGGCGTCCACTTCGCCCGTCGTGGAGACCGCGCGGCAGCCGCCGCGTTCGACCGCGGGATCGGTGCGCACGCTCCAGCCGCGCGTCTGCAGTTCTTCCAGCAGATACGCTTCGACGACGGGCAGATCGGCAGGGCTCACGATCAGCGCCGGCGCGCCGACCAGCGCCGGTTCCGTCGCCATCACCTCACGCGCGGCGGCGATCAGCGCCGTCGGGTCGTGCTGGACATGCTGGCGAACCACTTGTTGCGCGATGTCGAGCGCGAGCGCGACGATCGTTTCTGACAGTTCATGCTGCACGTTGTCGAGCGCGGCCTTGAACGTTTCGGCGAGCGCGGCAAGCTGCGCGGCTTCCGAGTGCGCTTCCGCCTGGCCCTGCTCGAAACCTTGCGCGCGGCCCTGTTCGTAGCCGGCCTGATAGCCGAGCGCCTGGCCGGCCACATGGCCGGACGCAACGCCCTGCGCATGCGCGGTGTCGCGCAGGCGTTGCAGTTCGGCTTCGAACGCGCCGTCGTCGACTTCGGGTTCCGGCTCGGGCACCGGGTCGAACGAGGCCATCTCCCAGCGCTGGTAGGCCGAGAGGCTTTCCTTGCGCGTGGAGTCGTGCTCAGACATATGCATCTTCCGCCTTGCCGCCGATCACGATTGCTCCAGACTCGGCGAGATTGCGCACGACCTGGAGGATCTTGCGCTGTTGCGTTTCCACTTCCGACACCCGGACCGGGCCGCGCGCGTCGAGGTCTTCCGCGAGCAACTCGGCTGCGCGCTGCGACATGTTGGACAGGAACTTCTGGCGCAGCGCGGGCTGCGCGCCCTTGAGCGAGATGATCAGCGTTTCCGACTCGACTTCCTTCAGCAGCAGCTGGATCGCGCGGTCTTCCAGGTCGAGCAGGTTGTCGAACACGAACATCTGATCGATGATCTTCTGCGCCAGTTCCGCGTCGTACTGGCGGACGTTGTCGATGACCGACTCTTCGTGATTGCCCGGCAGGAAGTTGAGAATTTCCGCCGCCGTGCGAATGCCGCCCATCGGGCTGCGCTTCAGGTTGTCGCTGCCCGAGAGCAGGCCCGTCAGCACGTCGTCGAGTTCGCGCAGCGCGGCGGGCTGAATGCCGTCGAGCGTCGCGATGCGCAGGAGCACGTCGTTGCGCAGGCGCTCCGTGAAGCACGAGACGATCTCCGACGCCTGATCGCGGTCCAGGTGCACGAGAATCGTCGCGATGATCTGCGGGTGCTCGTTCTTGATGAGTTCCGCGACAGCCGCCGAATCCATCCACTTCAGGCCTTCGATGCCGCTCGTATCGCTGCCTTGCAGGATACGGTCGATGATCACGCCCGCCTTGTCGTCGCCGAGCGCCTTGGTCAGCACCGAGCGGATGTAGTCGTTCGAATCGAGCGAGAGGGCCGTGTGCTTGTCCGCCTCGGAGACGAACTCGTGCAGCACCTCGTCGATCTGCTCGCGGGTGATGTTCTTCAGCGACGCCATCGCGACGCCGATCTTCTGGACCTCACGCGGCCCCAGAAACTTGAATACCTGAGCTGCCTCTTCCTCGCCGATCGACATCAGCAGGAGCGCGCTCTTCAATACGCCTTCAGTGCTCATCGGACACCCAGCTCTTCACGACGGTTGCAACGATCTTCGGATCCTGACGCGCGATCTGACGCGCATATTCGAGGTTCCGCTCATATTTGGCCTTGTCGCTTTCCAGCGAGACCAGCGTTCCTTCCACTTCCTCTTCGGCGGCGATGGCGGCCGCGCTCGGCAGGCCGTCGAGCACCGGCTCGTCCGGCGACGGCAGCGCGGCGACAACCGGTTCCGGCGGCGGGAAGGCGCGGCGCAGCGCCGGCTTGACCATCACGAAGTAGAGGAACAGGGCGACTGCGCCGATGCCCACGTACGTCGCGATCTGCTTGTACATCGCGATCATGTCCCTGGTGCGCCACCACGGCAGGTCGGCATCCGGATCGACGACCTGGGTGAACGCGCTGGTCACCACGTTGACCGAGTCGCCGCGCGCCTGGTTGTAGCCCATCGCGTCGCTGACCAGCAGCTTGACCTGCGCGAGCTTGTCGGCGGGTACCGGCTGCATCGTCGCGTGGCCCTTCGCGTCGACGACGCGCATGTAGTTCACCACCACGGCCACCGACAGACGCTTGATGCCGCCAATCGCCTGCTCCGTGTGGCTCACGGTCTTGCTCAGCTCGTAGTTGGTGGTCGAATCCTTGTGGTCGCTGATCGGTGTCGTCGTCACGCCGCTGGCGCCATTCGCGCTGGCGACGATCGGCGCGGACGCCGGCTGCGGCGGCTGGTTCGACAGCGCGCCCGGCACGCCCGAGGCGCCGCTCTGCGACATTTCCGTCGCGGTGCTGGTCTGCTGGCTGCGGATGGCGGCCTGCTGCGGGTCGTTGTTCGGCGCATAGCGCTCCGAGGTCGACTCCTGCTTCGAAAAATCGATGTCCGCGCTCACCGACGAATGCGCGTTGCCGGCGCCGAACATCGGTCCGAGGATCGCGTCGATGCGCTGCTGCGTGTTGCGCTCGATCTGCTGCACGTACTTGAGTTGGGTTGCGTCGAGGCCGCTGCCGGTGACGCCCGCCTGCGTGAGCAGATTGCCGTCCTGATCGATGATCGTCACGTTGCGCACGGGCAGGTCGGGCACGGCGGAGGCGACCATATGCGTGATCGCCACGACCTGGCCTTCGTCGAGCATGCGGCCCGGATACAGGTTGACCATCACCGAGGCCGACGGCGCCTCGCGGTCGCGCACGAACACGGTCGGCTTCGGAATCGCCAGATGGACGCGCGCCGTCTTGACCGTCGAAATGGATTCGATCGTGCGCTGCAGCTCGCCTTCGAGCGCGCGCTGATAGTTGATCTGCTCGGCGAACTGGCTGATGCCGAACTTCTGGTTGTCCATCAGTTCGAAGCCGACCGAACCGCTCTTGGGCAGGCCCTGCGACGCGAGGCGCAGACGCATTTCATGCACCTGATCGGCGGGGATCAGAATGGCGCCGCCCGCATCGGAAAACTTGTACGGCACGTTCGCCTGCTGGAGCGCGGCAACGATTGCGCCGCCGTCCTGATCGGAGACATTGCTATACAGGACCTTGTAGTCCGGCGCCCGCGACCAGAGGATCAGCCCCGCGACCACGGCCACCAGCAACGCGACGGCGAAGATCAGCGGCGCGCGCGGGTTGCCGCGCATCTGCGACAGCGACGCGGGAAGGCCCGGGAAGCGCGTGGCGAAGCCACTGCCCGTGCCGCCGAGGTCGAGGCCTGCAGCGCCGCCGGCTGCTCCCGCTGTGCCCGGCTGCGCGCCGGCGAGGCCCATGCGGGCGTCGGGGTTGATCAAAGAGTTGGCTGACGAATCCATGCGTCGGGTTTCTCCGGAATGCTTTTGCGTTCTGCGGCTTACGGCGCCTTACCTTGCCTGCCGACAGAGACTTTCACGTTAGGGATTATCCGCATGGGTAAGCAACCCGATGCGCCGAATAGCGGGGGGTTTCCCCCTTACTTTCACGGCTTTCGCAGCAGGGCCGCTGCTATGCTTCCTGTCCAATCGGTGTATGGCGCGAACGCTCGCCTGCATCTCACTCAGGAGAGAACATGACGGCACTCATCAATCCGATCCAGTCGGCCTTGCAGCAGATGCAGGAGATGGCGGCCCAGGCCACGGGTGGCAGCGCCCCGGTTGGGAACGGCAATGGCGCGGCCACGGCAGGCGGTTTCGCGTCGGCCCTGAAAGCCTCGATCGACAAGATCAGCGGCGACCAGAAAAGCGCGATTGGCGAAGCCCATGCGTTCGAACTCGGCGCGCCGAACGTGTCGCTGAACGACGTGATGGTCGACATGCAGAAGGCCAACGTCGGCTTCCAGTTCGGACTGCAGGTGCGCAACAAGCTGGTGTCGGCCTACAACGACATCATGCAGATGGCCGTCTAAGACGCCTGCGACCGCGTGCCGTCGCCAGCCTCTGGTCGGCGGAGCGCGGTCGATGCAGGCGCTAGCGCGTGCGCCGCAAGCGTGCGCCGCGCAACCGGCGCGCCGCCCGCCTCGCCGGGCGGGCATGCGCGCCGGTTCGATGCACCGTGCCGGTGCGGCGGCCCGCCGCTTGCAGCCGCTTGCAGCCAACCCGCGCCCGGGCGCGGCGCCGCGCATCTTTCCTGACGCTTCCTTCCAGCGGGCTAAAGCTTTATTCGGATGAACCGATAACCTTGATACAAGGGCTGGCGGGAACGCGTGCGGCAGGATGCGCAGCGCTCCGGCGGGCTGTCCGCTGTCAGTCTGATCTGATCGTCATCTGCAATACAGGAGGAGCGCCGATGTTTTCCCCGGGACACTCTGGAGCCAATGCCTACGCTCGCGTTGGCGTGGAGACAGGGGTGATGGGCGCCAGTCCACATCGCCTGATCGTGATGCTCTACCAGGGGGCACGCAAGGCCGTTGCGCAGGCGCGCATGCATCTGCAGCAAGGCGACATTGCGGCGCGCGGCGAGGCGATCGGCAAGGCCATTCAGATCATCGGCGACGGGTTGCAGCAGGCGCTCAACGTCGAAGCAGGCGGTGAAATCGCGGAGCGTCTCCACGCGCTCTATAGCTATATGACGCGGCGACTGCTCGAGGCTAACCTCAAACAAAGCGATGCGATGCTCGTCGAAGTCGACGGCTTGCTGGCCACGCTCGAGGAAGCCTGGATTGGAATCGCGCCGGAGATTGCGCGGATGGCGATGCAGTCGTCCGCGGAAAGCATGAGATGAGTTCGAACGCAGAATATTTCGCCCGCTACGAGGCGATCGCAGCGATTTCGGTCCGGATGGTGATGGCAGCGCGGGACGCGCTCTGGAACGATCTCGTCCTGTTGCAGGACGAGTACCGGCATCTCGTCGACGCGCTGAAGCACGCGGAAGACGGCGTACGCCTGTCCGACGACGAACGCTCGCGCAAATTCGACCTGATCCGCCAGATCCTCGCGAACGACGCGACGGTCCGCGATCTCGCGAACCCGCGCATGGCCAAGCTGCAGGCGCTGTTCGCGCCGAGCCGCCCGGCCATCGTGCTGAAAGAACTTTACCAGGCGCGCTGAGCGCTTTCATAACGTCCCACACGAGCCGCTAGCGGCCACGCAGCGTCAATGCGCGAGAGGAAGCGGGCATGAACGGAATCGACACGGCGGTGGCCTCGCTGCTGGCTAGCCGCATCGACAGCCTGCTCCCCATCGGCGCGCGATCCGGCGCGACCACCTCGCAGACGGACGCGTCGCTCAACGTCAGGCAACCGCCCGGTGCGCCCATCGCGATGATGCCCGCGCCGTTGCCGGCGTCTGCGCAGACGGTGCTGTCGGCCGTGGCGCTGACGCTCGACGCGATCACACGCTCCGGCGGCGAGGCGACGCCCGCGCTGGTCGGGCAAGTCCCCGTCTGGCCCGCCGCGCCCGCCATCGATATCGCGCCGTTGCCGCTCTTCGACACGGGCGCGAACGCATCGCAGGCCGCGGCTTCCGGTAACGCCGCAGCGGGCGCCGCGACGGCGCAGAACGCGGGCGGCGCGACCGCCGCGCATGGCGCGGACGCGGCGGCGAACATCGTCGCCGCGCCTTTGCCCGTCGCCGAGCTGGCGGCCGCACTCAGGCGCACCGTCGACGAAAGCGGGCTCTTCTACGAATCGCATCTCGCGCAATGGCTGTCGGGGCAACGACCCGTCGAATCGCTTGCGGGCGAGGCACAGAATCGCCTCGCCGACGCGGCGTCGCAAATGCCGCTCGACTTGAGCCACGACGCCGATGAATCGAATTCGTGGGCGCAAGGCCACCCGTCGGGCAACTCGGGCGCCGCGGCATTCGCGGCCGCCGTCGCCGCTGCGCGCGGCACGCCGGAAGGCCCGCAGACACAGTCGGCGCGCTTCACGACATTCGATCTGGCGACGCACGACATCATCGACACACCCGACCAGCCTGGCCAGACGTCGCAAAATCCGGCGGCGGCTCATGCAGCGAGCATGGACGACGCCAGCGCGCGCCAACAGCAATCGATGGCGGCGGCCTTGCATCCCGCGACGATACCCCTCGTGCGCCAGCAGCTCGATCTGCTCGCGACGGGGCAGTTCCGCTGGACGGGCGAAGCGTGGCCGGGCGCGCGTCTCGACTGGACGATCGAGCAGGAAGGCGATGAATGGCGGCGCAGCGGCAACGGCGCGGCCTCCGCCGACGACGAATACCCATGGCGCACGCGCCTCACGCTGTCGCTGCCGTCGCTCGGTACCGTCGACGCCGAACTCACGCTGACGGGCTCGCGGCTCGTCGCGCGCGTGCAGGCGAGTCCCGGCGGCGCGGCGCGGCTCGCGGCGCAGGGCGACACCTTTCGCGAGCGCCTCGCGCAAGCGGGCATCGAGCTGAGCGGCCTGTCGATCCGCGAGATCGGCGGGAGTATGCCGGCGGCCGGCGCGGCGGCGGCTGCCGCTGCGGCGTCGGCGTATGCGCGCTCGACGGCGGACAAACCCGCGCGGAACGACGCCGCCGACAACCGCGATGTCGACTGGGATATGCAATGAGCCGCACGAGTCGAAAGAGCGCGGCGGCGCTGGTCTACGATTCGCACGGTCACGACGACGCGCCGCGCATTGTGGCGAAAGGCTACGGGATCGTCGCCGAGATGATCGTGCAGCGCGCGAAGGAGGCTGGCCTGTACGTGCATCAATCGCCCGAAATGGTGTCGCTGCTGATGCAGGTCGATGTCGACTCGCGCATTCCGCCGCGGCTGTATCAGGCCGTCGCGGAGTTGCTCGCGTGGCTGCATCGGCTGGAGAGCGGCGCCGGCGACGCTTCACCCGTCATCGACGTCGTCGCCACCGACCTTCCGCCTGACACCTCCAGCGAGCTTTGACGCCCGGCGTCAGAACCGCATCATCAAGCTGAGCAGCGCCCGTACGCGCCTGCCGTACGGCGGCGCGATCAGGCTGCGCGCATTGAAGCGCGCCTGCGTCAATACCGGCTTCATCTTCGAGAATGTGACGAAGCCTTCGTACCCGTGATACGCGCCCATCCCGCTCGCGCCGACGCCCCCGAACGGCAGGCTTTCGCACGCGAGATGCATCAGCGTTTCGTTGACGGACATGCCGCCCGCGATCGTTTCATGCGTGACGCGCGCGATCGCCGCCTTGTCGTCGTCGTACAGATAGAGCGACAACGGTCGAGGACGCGCGTTGATATAGGCGATGGCGTCGTCGAGCGAATCGTAGGGAATCACGGGCAGTAACGGCCCGAAAATCTCTTCCTGCATCAGCGTGGACGTGTCGGGCGCTTGCGTCACGGCGACGAGCGGGAAGCGGCGCACGCTCGCATCGGGCGCGGCATCGGTGAGCGGGTGCAGTTGCGCGCCCTGTTCGCGTGCTTCGTCGGCGAGCCGTTGCAGGCGCTCGAAATGACGCGGCGAAATGATCGACGTGTAGTCGGGGTTGCGCGCGAAATCCGGATAGAGCCGCGCCATGCGCGAGCGCGCCCGCTCGATGAACGCCTGTTCCTTGCCGCGCGGCACGAGCACGTAGTCCGGCGCGATGCAGGTTTGCCCCGCGTTGAGCGTCTTGCCCGCGACGATGCTGTCGACGGCGTAGTCGAAGCGCGCCTGCAATCCGACGATGGCTGGCGACTTGCCGCCGAGTTCGAGCGTCACGGGCGTCAGATGCGCGGCGGCGGCGCGCATCACTTCATGGCCGACCTTGGTCGAGCCGGTGAACAGCAGGTGATCGAATGGCTGGGCGCTGAATGCCGCCGCGAGCGCAGCGTCGCCGTTCACGACGGCGACGTGATCGCGGGCGAAGGTCTGCGAGATGAGTTGTTCGAACAGCAGCGAGGTGCGCGGCGTCAGTTCCGACATCTTGATGATCGCGCGATTGCCGGCCGCGAGCGCGCTGATGAGCGGCCCGGCCGCCAGCAGCACAGGATAGTTCCACGGCACGATGATCCCGACGACGCCAAGCGGCTGCGGTACGACCTTCGCGCGGGCGGGCAGGAGCCACTTGTTGGTCGCGCGACGCTGCGCTTTCATCCAGCGCTTGCCGTGACGCAGCGCGCCGTCGATTTCCTCTTTGACGAGCAGAAATTCGGCCAGCAGGATTTCTTCCTTCGCGCGATTGCCGAAGTCGGCGTGCATCGCATCGGCGAGCATGTCTCGATTGTCGAGCAGCACGTCGCGCAATGCTTTCAGATGCGCGGCGCGCTGTTCCCATGGCGGATAGGGCGCGCGCAGACAGGCGGCGCGCTGTTCGCGCAGAAGCTCTTCCAGGGCCGCGATGTCCGGGCGGTCGTTTTTCATTTCGTTGTGTCTCCCGATGTGGTTGTGTGCTGCGTGCAGTCAGCTGGTGAACGCGCGGTCGACGATCGCCTGATGATCGAACGAGGCGGGCAGCGTACCGTACACGCGGCCGCTTTCGCCGCAGCCGTCGCCCAGCCGCGTCGCGATGAACGCATCGGCGACGAAGGCGGGCGCATGCTGCGCGAGCAGCACCCCTTGCGCGATCAGCACGATCTGCTGCGCGATGCGGCGCGCGGAAGCTTCGCGCGTTTCGGGTGCGGACGTCAGCGCGCGCAGCAGACCTTCGAGCGCCGTGTTCAGCGCGGGATGGGTTTGCGCCACGTCACGCCATGCGGCCAGTAAGGCCTGCGCGGCATCGGGCTCGCGCTCCATCGCGCGCAATACGTCGAGACACATCACGTTGCCCGAGCCTTCCCAGATCGAGTTCACGGGCGCTTCGCGGTAGAAGCGCGCCATCGGCCCTTCTTCGACGTAGCCGTTGCCGCCCCAGACTTCCATCGCTTCGCCCGTGAATTCGAGCGTGCGCTTGCAAACCCAGTACTTCGCGGCGGGCGTGACGAGCCGCCGCCACGCACGTTCTTCAGGGGCGTTCGTGGTGTCTTCGAAAGCACGCGCGAGGCGCATGAACAGCACCGTCGCCGCTTCCGTTTCGAGCGACAGGTCGGCGAGCACGTTGCGCATCAACGGCTGATCGGCGAGATGCCTGCCGAATGCACTGCGATGCCGCGCATGGTGGATTGCCTGCACGAGCGCCGCGCGCATCAGCGCCGCGCTGCCGATCACACAGTCGAGCCGCGTGTAGTTCGCCATTTCGATGATGGTCGGCACGCCGCGTCCTTCGTCGCCAATCATCACGCCGTAGGCGTCGAAGAATTCGACCTCGCTGCTGGCGTTGGAGCGGTTGCCGAGCTTGTCCTTCAGGCGCTGCACGCGCACGGCGTTCTTGCTGCCGTCGGGCGCGAAGCGCGGCACGAAGAAGCACGACAGGCCTTCGCGATCGTCGGTGCGTGCGAGCACCAGGTGCGCATCGCACTGCGGCGCGGAAAAGAACCACTTGTGGCCGACCAGCCGATACGCCGCGCCGCGTCCGCCGCCGGCCTCCGCAATTGCCTGCGTGCGGTTGCTGCGCACGTCCGAGCCGCCCTGCTTCTCGGTCATGCCCATGCCGATCATCATCGAAATTTTCTGGTCGAGCGGGGCGTCGCGCGGATCGTGCTCGCGCGCATACAGCTTGTCGCGCAGCGTGTCGAACAGCGCAGGCTCGCGTTGCAGCACGGGAATGCTGGCGAAGGTCATGGTCAACGGACATAGCGAGCCGGATTCGAGTTGCGCGTGCAGAAAATAGCCCGCGCAGCGCGCGACCATCGCGCCGGGCTGCGGATCGGAAAATGGCAGCGCGTGCAATCCTTCGCGGCGCAGCAGGCTCAGCAATGTGTGCCACGCAGGATGAAACTCGAGCGCGTCGATGCGCTCGCCGCGCGGGCTGAAGCTCGCGAGTTCGGGCGTGTGGCGGTTCGCCAGATCGGCGAGCGCGAGCACGTCGGGTGTGGTCAGCGCGGCGCCGTCGCGCGCGAGCGCCTCGCTATGCCACGCCGCGCCTTCGCGCCCGACGGCGGCGGCCAGCGCGGCATCGCTCGAAAACAGGTTGTAGTTCGCAAGCGGCGGGACCTGATTGGTCACTTCGTGCGTGTTGCCGGGGCCGAACCGTTCCATCTGATGTCTCCATTCGATACACGCGCGCCTGCCATCGTGCAGGGCACTGTTTTATTGGAGCGCGCGAGCCGGGTGCGGAAGCGGCGGCGCGCGAAAGACCGTGTTTGAACGAGGTCCGCGCGCGGCGGGGCGCGGACAGCACCTTTCATCATAGGGGCGCGTTGCGGATTCCGTTTAGAGTGATCGCTCTGGCGCCGGCGGCGCGCGAACGGCCAGCGCTCCCTACAATGCGCAAGCAAATACACGTAGACAAGTGTGCACGAGACAGATGCCGCCAGCAATTCAGCGCGGTCGACAGGAGGAGCGGATGCAATATGACTACGTCATCGTCGGCGCGGGCTCGGGCGGTTGTGCGCTCGCCGGGCGTCTCGCGGAGCAATGTCCCGATGCGACCATCGCGCTCGTCGAAGCCGGGCCGCACACCGAGCGCAATCTGTTCGTCAACATGCCGCTCGGCGTCGCGGCCGTCGTGCCGTTCCGGCGCAAAACCAACTACGGCTATCTGACGACGCCGCAACCCGGCCTCGGCGGCAGGCGCGGTTATCAGCCGCGCGGACGTGGCTTCGGCGGGTCGAGCGCGATCAATGCGATGGTGTACACGCGCGGCCATCCGCTCGATTACGACGACTGGGCGCGTCTCGGCTGCGACGGCTGGGCATTCGGCGACGTGCTGCCGTATTTCCGCCGCGCCGAGGGCAACGAGCGCGGCGCCGATGCGCTGCATGGCGCGGACGGCCCGCTCAGCGTGTCGAACCTGCGTTTTCAGAATCCGTTCTCACATCGCTTCGTGAACGCTGCCGTCGAAGCAGGCTTCCCGCTCAACGACGACTTCAACGGCCCGCAGCAGGAAGGCGTCGGCTTCTATCAGGTGACGCAGCGCGACGGACAGCGCTGGAGCGTCGCGCGCGCTTATATCTATGGCCGCGCGCGCCCGAACCTGCACACGATCGCCGACGCAGCCGTGTTGCGCGTGGTGTTCGACGGCAAGCGCGCGAAGGGCGTCGAAGTGATGCGCGGCGGACTCACGGAGACGATCGAGGCGCGCGCGGAAGTCGTGCTGTCGGCGGGGACGTTCAATTCGCCGCAACTGCTAATGTGCTCGGGCATCGGTCCCGCCGATCATCTGCGTGCGCTCGGCATTCCCGTGCTGCACGACGCGGCCGAGGTCGGGCGCAATCTCACGGATCACGTCGATTTCACGATCAACAAGCGCGTGTCGTCGGCACAAACGATCGGCTTTTCGCTCCGCGGCTTCGCCAAGATGGTGCCGGGCTTTGTCTCGTATTGGCGCAGCGGGCGCGGCATGCTGACGAGCAACGTTGCGGAAGCGGGCGGTTTTCTGAAAAGCCGGCCGACGCTCGACCGGCCCGATCTGCAACTGCACTTCTGCACGGCGCTCGTCGACGATCACAACCGCCACATGCATTGGGGGCACGGCTATTCGCTGCACGTGTGCGTGCTGCGTCCGTATAGCCGCGGCGCTGTCACGCTGGCGAGCAGCGATGCGCGCGAAGCACCCGTGATCGATCCGGCGTTTCTCAGCGATCCGCGCGATCTCGACCTGCTCGTCGAAGGCGTGCGTCTGTCGCGGCGCATTCTCGACGCGCCGTCGCTCGCGCTGTGCGGCGGTCGCGAGCTTTATACGCGGCATGGCCAGACCGACGCCGAACTGCGCGCGACGATCGCAGCGCATGCCGACACGATCTATCACCCCGTTTCGACGTGCCGGATGGGCGGCGACGAGGGGTCCGTCGTCGATACGCAATTGCGCGTGCGCGGCGTGACGGGTCTGCGCGTGGTCGATGCATCCGTGATGCCGACACTGATCGGCGGCAACACGAATGCGCCGACGGTGATGATTGGCGAGCGAGCCGCCGATTTCATTGCCGCGACGCGCCGTGCTACCCCGCGCCAGGCGCTCGCGGGCGAGCCGGTGCGTGTGACGTGACACGCCGTGATTGCGGCGATGCACGCCGTCGATTGTGACAAAGCGCAAAGAACGCCGTAAGAGAATTCCGATAAAGTTTGGAAATCATTGATCGCTTCAATTCTGAGATTTTCCCGCTCCTATAATCGCGGCCCAACGAAGGGCGCATGGGCGCGCGTTCGAAATTCAGGGAAGCGAATCGATGAGTGTCAATGTGATTCAACTGGTCCGGTCGGCGTTGCCGGACGCCGTGGTTCAACAACTGTCGAACTGTCTCGGATTGCCGCCGGAAGCGACGGCGAAAGTCATGGACGTCACCGCGCCCGCGCTCGTCGCCGGCCTGCTGAACAAGTGCGCAACGCTCGAGGGCGCGCGTACGCTGTTCGCGACGATCCTCGGTCAGAAAGTCAATGCGGACGTCGCCGAACAGCTGCCGCGCCTGTTGTCGAGCACGACGGGTGTCACGCAGCTGTCGTCGACGGGGCGTCAGTTGCTCGAGCATACGTTCGAGCGCCGCATCGACGGGCTGAGCGACACCGTGTCGATGCAAACAGGCGTGCCTGCGCACGCGACGCATGCCGTGTCGGGCATTGCGGGCAGCATTCTGCTGGGCGTGCTCAAGCGCCACATTCTCGAGCATCGGGGCAACATCGGTCAGTTGCCGACCGTGCTCGGCCAGCAGTTGCAGACCATCGCGCCGTTTCTGAACGACGGCCTCACGACCGTACTGGGCCTGGGCGGCGCGGCTGCCTTCGCGCAGACGATCGGCTCGCAGGTGCGCGCCGTCTCATCGCATTTCGAACATCCCGCCACAGCGCCAGCGCCGACGGCCGCGCACGGTCCCGTCGAACCCGCGTCGTCCACCACGGCGACCTCCGTTGTGCCGTCCGCGCGCGAAGTGCGCCATGTCGGCCCGAAGGCGAAGCACTGGTTCGGCATCGCCGCCTTGTCCGCGCTGATCGGCGCGATCGTTGCGATGCTCATGTGGATGGCACTGGCCTTGTGTCCGGCGGCGACCAGTTTGCTCGGTTACCGTGCCGCCGCGGCGACGGTCGAGGCGCCGGCTGTTCCGAAGCAAGCGGATGTGCGGCCCGCTGCGCAAGCGCCGCAGGACGATGCGGCAAGCGCCGCCGGTAAGATCGAAGCCCAGGCGGCACCCGCCGTCGCGAAGGACTCGCAACTGATCGTGGCCGTCGACGCGAAGGGCAAGCCGACGCTTACCGCGACGGTTGAGAATGTCGCTGAGAAAGCGGCGCTGCTGAACGCGCTGACAAAGAAATTCGGTGCTGGCAACTTCAACGCCGACATCACCGTCGACGAAAACCGTAAGCCTGCCGACTGGCTCGCGCAGATCGACGCGCTGATGCCGCTACTGTCTACGCCCGGCGCGGAAGTGAAGATCGACGGCACGCATGTCGAACTGAGCGGCGCGGCCGCCGACCCGAAATCGGGCTGGCTCGACCGGCTGAAATCGCTGTTCGGCGCGCCGTACCAGGTGAGCGCATTCGACGCAGCGCAAGCCGTTGCGAGCGCCGCGCAATCGTTCAGGAACGCGGCGAAGTCGCTGGGCGCCTCGTGCGCGAGCGCGGATGTCGTCAAGACGCTGAACCTGCAGGTCGTCAATTTCGCCTCGCGCGATGCGCACGTGCCGCAGTCCGCACTCGACGATCTGAACCAGTCCGCGCAACTCCTCAAGTCGTGCTCGGCGAGCGGCCACGCGTTGAAGCTCGAAGTGGCGGGCTTCTCGGATAACGTCGGCAGCGAATCGGCGAATCTGGAACTGTCGAAGGAACGCGCGGACGCCGTGCGCGCCTTCCTCGTCAAGGCTGGCGTGTCCGCCGATGCGCTCGTCGCGCATGGCTACGGCAACGTCCGTCCTGTGGCGAGCAACGCGACGGAAAGCGGACGCTTCGCGAATCGCCGGATCGAATTCAGCGAGACGCAAGCTCAGACGACGCAGGATCAGGCGCAGACTCCGGCGAAGTAAGCTTCGCCAGACAGGATCTAGATGCGGCACACGAAGCCGCCCGGTGCAAACCGGGCGGCTTTTTTCATTTCGGCGGCGGTTTCGCGCGATCCGGCGCCGGCGCTGGCGCGTCGAAGGTCAGCGGGTGCGTGAAGTTGTCGGTGGTCAGTCCCGGCAGCGTTTCGCGCGCCACCTCCAGCCATGCGCGCGCCGCATGCGACAGATAACCGTTGCGCCGCCAGCCAATCGCCATTTCCCACGGAATCTCCGGCGCGACGACGGGACGGCAGGTGAATTGCGCCGCGTCGAGCCGCCGGCAATACGGCGCGGGCAGAAGCGCAATGCCGACGCCCGCCAGCACCAGCGCCGCCATGAAATCCCAATGCCCGCTGCGTCCGACGATGGTCGGCGCGAAACCGGCCGTGCGGCACGCCGTCAGCACCACGTCGTTGAGCGCGAGGCTTTCGCCGTAGAAGACGAACGGCTCGCTGGCGAGATCGGCGAGCGGCACTTCCTTCAACTCGTCCCAGCGCGAGCCCTGGCGCGCGACCAGCCAAAGCACCTGGCGGCTCATCGGCAGCACGTCGATCATGTCGTCGACGGGTTGCAGCACGCCGCCCAGTTCCAGTTCGCCGGAAATCAGCGCGGCTTCGATGGCCTTCGAGCCCTGTTCGAAAAGCTTCAGCTCGATCTTCGGATGGCGCTGGCGGAACGCGGCGATGGCGGGCGTGAACAGCGACCCGCCCATCGGCGGAATGCCGATGGTCAGCTCGCCGCGCCCGAGTTTGTCGAGATCTTGCAGTTCGGCCTGCAACTGCGCGTAGGCGGCGAGCACGTCCTGGCCGCGCTGATAGACGATGCGTCCGGCATCCGTGAGCACCATTTGCCGGCCGTCGCGCAGCAGCAGCGGGGAGCCGGTTTCGTCCTCCAGCGCCTTCACCATCTTGCTGATGGTCGGCTGCGTGACGAACATCTGCTCGGCTGCCACGGTGAAGCTCTGTTGCCGCACCACTTCAACGAAATAGCGGAGTGCGCGCAGTTCCATATTCGTAGCCCTCGGAATTCCAATTTGGAATGAAGCGGATAATTCTAAGTCATTATATTTATGTTGCACTGCACCCTATACTGAATCTCATCCAAAAGTCACCTAGGGTTTGCCATGATCTCGCCGCTGATCGCTCGTCTTGCCGCTTCAGTCCGCCTCGATGCGACGTCGCCCGTCGCGAAGATCGGCCGGATCGTCGTGCAGAGCGCCGGGATCGCTGGCGTCTGGTTCGTCGCCGACTGCGTCGTGCGCCGTTTCGGCTTGCCGGTGCCGGGCGGCGTCGTGGGCCTCGTCGCGTTGCTCGCGCTGCTGTTCTGCGGCGGCGTCGCGCCGCGCTGGGTGAAGGCGGGCGCCGACTGGCTGCTGTCGGACATGCTGCTGTTCTTCATTCCCGCTGCCGTTGCGGCAGTTCAGTACGGCGGCCTGTTCCGCGAGGACGGCTGGCGTCTTGCGCTGGTCGTGGTCGCGGGCACGCTGATGGTGATGGTGGCTGTCGCATTCGCCGTCGAACAGGCCGCGCGGCTCGAACGCCGTCTTGCGCTGCGCCGCGCGATGGTTCAGCGCTCGCCCGGCGAACGTCGTCCTGTCAGCCGCAACTTCCTCTAATCCACGTCCCGGACCGTTCCGCCGATGAGCGCCCTCTACACGTCTCTTTTCGCCGACGACGCCTCCCGGCTCATTGCCGCTGGCTGTTTCGTGCTGACGGTGGCGCTCTATTTCGCGTCGAAGGCGCTGTATGCGCGCTTCAAGTCGCCGTGGCTGACGCCGCTTCTCGCCGTGCCCGCCGTGCTGGCTGCGATTGTCGTGATCGCGCGGATTCCGTACGCCGTCTATTTTCAGGACACGCGCTGGCTGATGTGGCTGCTCGGCCCGGCCACGGTCGCCTTCGCGGTGCCCATCTACGAATACCGCGATCTGCTGCGGCGGCACTGGATTTCGCTCACCGTTGGCGTGACGGTCGGCATCGTCGTTGCCGTGGGCGGCTCGCTCGCGCTGTCGAAGCTGCTGCATCTGTCGCCAGAACTGCAGCGCAGCCTGATGACGCGCTCGGTATCGACGCCTTTCGCGCTCGCCGTCTCCGACAAGATTCACGCGCCGAAGGACCTGACCGCGCTGTTCGTGATCGCGACGGGCGTCTGTGGGATGCTGTTCGGTGAACTCGTGCTCGCGCTCGTGCCACTGCGCACACGGCTTGCACGCGGCGCGCTGTTCGGCGCGGCGGCGCACGGCGTCGGGACCGCGAAGGCGCGCGAGCTGGGCAGCGAAGAGGGCGTCGTCGCGAGTCTGACGATGATGATCGCCGGCGTCGTGATGGTGCTGCTCGCGCCGCTGTTAGGGATGCTTCCCCTTTGACGTAGCCGGGAACGGCAGCTAATTTGGGATGGTCGGCGGCGCGCTCGCTTTATGATGTCGGCGTCGTTGATTCGAGAGACCGGTCCAGGCGATGCTTCCCATTTCCGTCATCATTCCCTGCTACAACGCTGAGCAGACGCTCGCACGCACGCTCGACAGTTGCATCGCCCAGCCCGAGGCCGCGCAGATTCTGGTGATCGACGACGGCTCGCGTGACGCTTCGCCCGACATCGCTGCGCAATATGCGCAGCAATACCCGCAGATCGAACTGCTGCGCATGCCGCAAAACGGCGGTGCGGCGCGCGCGCGAAATTGGGGCGCGATGTACGCGTTACACCCGCTGCTGGCTTTCATCGACGCCGACGACGAATACATGCCGCACGCGCTCGCCGCTGCCGCAGCCTTCCTGCAGGGTCATCCGGGGCAGCCCTCGATCCGCCTCGACGTCGAGTTTTGCGGCTTTCCCGCCGACATCACAGGCCATCCGCAGTTCCACAATCACGCCGCAACGCTGAGCAACACGGTGCCGAGCAGCCTCGTGATCAGGCGCTCCGTCTATGCCGCGTTCGGCGGCTTTCCGCTCGACGACGTGTTCCGGCGTCATGGCGGCGAGGACGGTGCGTTTTCGCTGGCGCTGCTGAATATCTTCGGCAATCCGCGGCTCGACGACAGCAAGCGCGTGCGCATGCACTATCACCCGAACATCCATGCGGAGCGCTATTTCCGCATTTCGATGGGCATGCTGGAAGCGACGGACGAACTCGTCAACTCGACGCGCGAAGCATCCTGGCAGTTCGTGCGCCGCGCGTTTGCAGCGATAAACGAATTGCGTGGCCTCGAGCTCGCGCCGCATCTGAGCGCGCAACCAGGCGCGGATTCAGCGCCGGATCAATCGGCATAAGCTGAATCGTCATACCGCAAGCCATCTCGTTTTGCTACAATCGCCGTTCGTCTTCGAGGAGCGTTGCGACGGGTTCGGCCCGCCAGGCTCGAAGACTTTCAATCGGAAGGATTGGACGCGCGCCGCGCCAACAAACCAACCGCATCGAACGGCGCTCACGTCAAATTTCTAGTCATTTTTAGAAAGGAGGGCGTGATGAACGCCGCAGTCTACGATTCCAAAGATTCCAAAGATTTCGTTGTTGCCGACCTGTCGCTGGCCGACTGGGGCCGCAAGGAACTCACCATCGCCGAGACCGAAATGCCCGGTCTCATGCAAACCCGCGAAGAGTACAAGACGCAGCAGCCGCTGAAGGGTGCGCGCATTGCGGGCTCGCTGCACATGACCATTCAGACGGGCGTGCTGATCGAGACGCTGACCGCGCTGGGCGCTGACGTCCGCTGGGCATCGTGCAACATCTTCTCGACGCAGGATCACGCTGCCGCCGCCATCGCGAAGGCCGGTACGCCCGTGTTCGCGTTCAAGGGCGAATCGCTCGACGAATACTGGGAGTTCTCGCACCGCATCTTCGAATGGCCGAACGGCGAGTTCGCCAACATGATTCTCGACGACGGCGGCGACGCAACGCTGCTGCTGATCCTCGGCTCGAAGGCCGAGAAGGATCGCTCGGTGATCGCGAAGCCGACCAACGAGGAAGAAGTCGCGCTGTACAAGTCGATTGCTGCGCATCTCGACATCGATCCGACGTGGTACTCGAAGCGCCTCGCGCACATCAAGGGCGTCACGGAAGAAACGACCACGGGCGTGCACCGCCTGTATCAGATGGAGAAGGAAGGCCGTCTGCCGTTCCCCGCGATCAACGTGAACGACTCGGTCACGAAGTCGAAGTTCGACAACCTGTATGGCTGCCGCGAGTCGCTCGTCGACGGCATCAAGCGTGCGACCGACGTGATGATCGCTGGCAAGATCGCGGTTGTCGCGGGTTACGGCGACGTGGGCAAGGGTTGCGCGCAATCGCTGCGCGGTCTGGGCGCCACGGTGTGGGTCACGGAAATCGATCCGATCTGCGCGCTGCAAGCGGCGATGGAAGGCTACCGCGTCGTGACGATGGAATACGCGGCTGACAAGGCCGACATCTTCGTGACGGCAACGGGCAACTACCACGTGATCAACCACGATCACATGAAGGCGATGCGCAACAACGCGATCGTCTGCAACATCGGCCACTTCGACTCGGAAATCGACGTTGCGTCGACGCGCCAGTACCAGTGGGAAAACATCAAGCCGCAAGTCGACCACATCATTTTCCCGGACGGCAAGCGCGTGATCCTGCTGGCTGAAGGCCGCCTCGTGAACCTGGGTTGCGCGACGGGCCACCCGTCGTTCGTGATGTCGAACTCGTTCACGAACCAGACGCTCGCGCAGATCGAACTGTTCGTCGACGGCGCCAAGTACGAGAACAAGGTTTACGTGCTGCCGAAGCAACTCGACGAAAAGGTCGCGCGCCTGCACCTGGCGCGCATCGGCGCGAACCTGACGGAACTGTCGGCGGAGCAGGCTGGCTACATCGGCGTCGACAAGAACGGTCCGTTCAAGCCGAACCACTACCGTTATTAAGCCGCAAACCAAACTGCAAAAGGCGGCATGACAGATGCAGCGGCGTGCTTCGGCACGCAGTTGCATCGGATGAAGCACAGGCCCATGCGAAGCATTGCATGGGCTGATGCTTCTCGCGTGCCTTCGAGTTCAATCCGGACTTCACGCTCACAGACGACCAGGAGCTGTTCATGACTGTATTGCTGACCTGGGTGATCAATGCGCTCGCGCTGCTGATCATCACCTACCTCGTGCCGTCGATCCACATTCGCAGTTTCGGCACTGCGCTGATCGTCGCGCTCGTGCTGGGGCTCATCAATGCCGTCTTGCGGCCGGTGCTGATCCTGCTGACGTTGCCCGTCACGATCCTGACGCTTGGGCTCTTCATTCTGGTGGTGAATGCGCTGTGCTTCTGGTTGTGCGCGTCGCTGCTGAAGGGCTTCGAGGTGTCGGGATTCTGGTCGGCGTTCTTCGGCTCGATCCTGTACAGCATCGTTTCGTGGCTGCTGTCCGCGCTCATCTTCGGCAACCGCGGCCTGGGCTGACGGGTGCCAACAGAACCATGAACCCCATCGAACTTTCATTCGAATTCTTCCCGCCGAAAACACAGGAAGGGCTCGACAAGCTGCGTGCGACGCGCGCGGAACTGTTGCCGCTCAAGCCCAAGTTCGTGTCCGTCACGTTCGGCGCGGGCGGTTCGACCCAGCAGGGTACGCTCGACACGGTGCTCGACATGGCGAAGGACGGACTCGAAGCCGCGCCGCACCTGTCGTGCATCGGCTCGTCGAGGGAAAGCCTGCGAGCGATTCTCAACGAGTATCGCTCGCATGGCATCCGTCATATCGTCGCGTTGCGTGGCGATTTGCCGTCGGGCATGGGTGCGGTCGGAGAACTGCGCTACGCGTCGGAACTGGTGAGTTTCATTCGTGCCGAATTCGGCGACTGGTTTCGGATCGAAGTCGCGGGATATCCCGAGTATCACCCGCAGTCGCGTTCGCCGAAGCACGATCTCGAGAACTTTGCGCGTAAGGTGAAGGCGGGTGCCAATTCAGCGATCACGCAATATTTCTTTAATGCTGATGCGTATTTCCGCTTCGTCGACGATGCGCGTAAGCTCGGCGTCGATGTGCCGATCGTGCCTGGGATCATGCCTATTACGAACTTTTCGCAGTTGATGCGGTTCTCCGAAATGTGCGGCGCTGAAGTGCCGAGATGGGTCGCGCGGCGGCTCGAAAGCTTCGGTGATGATCGCGAGTCGATTCGCGCGTTCGGGCTGGATGTGGTGGCTGATCTTTGTCGTCGTCTTGTTGAGGCGAAGGTGCCGGGGTTGCATTTTTATACGCTTAATGGCGCGGGTGCGACGAAGGCTATTTGTGAGCGGTTGGGAGGCTGAAGTTTAGGTTTGGTTTTGGTTCGGTTTTGGTTCGGTTTTGGTTTTGCTTTCGCTGGCATCCGCGAATTGTTAGCTCGCTTCAAGCGTCGCCCCTGTGCGGGGCGGCACCTACTTTTCTTTGCCGCCGCAAAGAAAAGTAGGCAAAAGAAAGCGGCTCACACCGCCAGCGCTAATTCTGGACCTATCCGTCATTTTGTGGGCGAGGCATATCATGAGAGGTAAAAGTCATGGATATGCCAATGAAGAAGAAACGCACGGTGGCGTCTCAGGCAGCGGCCCGAGGGCCGCTGCCTGAACTGCCCAAAGCGCTGCTGGACGAGCTGGTCAAGGGGCCGATGACGCCGACCGAGGTGCAGGATCTGATGCTGGCGTTTAACAAGGCGATTATCGAACGCGCGATGGGTGCGGAGATGAATCTGCATCTGGGGTATCCACCGGGCGAATCCAAACCCGCTGGCCAGGCCAACGAGCGCAACGGCGCCAGCCGCAAGACGGTCATCACCGATCGTGGCGTCGTCCGGGTCGAGTTGCCGCGCGACCGCGACGGCAGCTTCGAGCCGATCCTGATCCCCAAACACGAGCGCCGCTTCACCGGCTTTGACGAGCGCATCATCGCGATGTACGCGCGTGGCATGAGCGTGCGCGAGATCCAGGCCTTTCTGGCCGAGAGCTACGGCACCGAGGTGTCGCCCGATTTCATCAGTTCGGTCACCGACGAGGTGATGGCCGAAACGCTGGCCTGGCAGAACCGTCCGCTCGAGACGATGTATCCGGTGGTCTTCTTCGACGCGTTGCGGGTCAAGATCCGCGATGACGGTGTGGTCAGCAACAAGGCGGTGTATCTGGCTCTGGGCATTCAGGCGGACGGCCAGCGCGATGTGCTGGGCCTGTGGATTGAGCAGACCGAGGGCGCGAAGTTCTGGCTCAAGGTGTTCAACGAACTCAAGAACCGCGGCTGCCAGGACATCCTGATTGCGGTCGTTGACGGCCTGAAGGGGCTGACCGACGCGATCGGCGCAGCTTACCCGAAGACGGCGGTGCAGACCTGCATCGTGCATCTGATCCGCAACAGCCTGGAATACGCTGGCTGGAAGGACCGCAAGGCTGTCGCCCAGGCGCTGCGTCCGATCTACGCAGCTGCCAGCGAAGAGGCAGCGAAGCAGGCTCTGCAGGCCTTTGCTGATGGGCCATGGGGCGCGAAATACCCGACTATCGTGCAGTCCTGGCAGCGCGCCTGGGAGCACGTCACGCCGTTCTTCGTGTTTCCACCCGAGATCCGGCGGGTCGTGTACACCACGAACGCCATTGAGAGTCTGAACATGCAGTTGCGCAAGATCATCAAGACCCGCGGTCACTTCCCCAATGACGAGGCTGCAATCAAGCTACTCTGGCTGGCATTGCGCAACGTCCTGGCCAAAAACGTGCGCTCAGCCTTCGACTGGAAGTCAGCCATGAACCAGTTTGCTATTCTGTTTGGCGATCGATTTACGCAGGCGCGCGGCTAACGATTCCTTTAACCGCCTCGCCCACAAAAATGCGGACAGGCTCCTAATTCTTGCCTGAGGGCCCCCAAAGGTTCTTACGCTTCACACGGCAATCACGTGACCCACGTTCGTTGCCAACGCTCTGAATGAGCGCCTCACCCGCTTCACGCCCCCGCTTTTCAGCACGCCGCGCCAGACAGTCTACCGCCGCCCAGGTGGCAAACTGTGTGTCGGCTTTCGCGCCATACGCGCACCACTCCAGACCGATAGCGCATGCGTCCCACTCTGTAAGAGCGCCAAGCCATACGACGCGACAACCTACACACAGTTTGCCACCTGGGCGGCACGTACCATTCGCTGCCGCTGGCTCATGTATGGGTGTTTGAAGTGGGTGAGGCGCCAGTTCGATGCGTTGGCAACGCACACGAACAAGGGCGTCGCCGTGTGAAGTGTGGGGACGTTGGGGGCCCGTGGGCAAACGTCAAGAATTGGCGGTGTGAGCCGCTTTCTTTTGCCTACTTTTCTTTGCGGCGGCAAAGAAAAGTAGGTGCCGCCCCGCACAGGGGCGACGCATGAAGCGAGCTAACGTAGAGCGGATGCCGGCGGAAAGGCAAACTGGGGATGCCAACGAAGGCAAAACCAAAACCCAAACCAAACCCAAACCAAACCCAACCCAAACCAAACCCAAACCAAACCCAAACCAAACCCAAACCCAAACCCGGAGTGAAAACCCATATTGAACCTGAATATTGGCTGACTATGATCCAAAGGCACTGCCCCCAGTTGCCTCGCGGAGAACGCCATGCAAATGTCATCGACGCTGTCTGCCGTCCGCAGGTCTTTCCTGCCGATCCTATCCGCAATCGCCGCAACCACCGCCTGCATTGCACCTGAACTGTGCGCGGCAGCCCCGCTCCCCGACAAAACGGTCGTCTTCTGCTCCGAAGGCAGTCCCGCCGGATTCGACACCGCGCAATACACGACCAGCGTCGAATTCAGCGCCGGCTCATACACCGTCTACAACCGGCTAGTCGAGTTCGGCCACGGCAGCACCGACATCGAGCCAGGCCTCGCCGAAAAGTGGGAGGTCTCCAGCGACGGCCTGCAATACACCTTTCACCTGCGCAAAGGCGTGAAATTCCAGACGACGTCGTTCTTCAAGCCCACACGTGACTTCAACGCCGACGACGTCGTGTTCACGTATACGCGCATGCTCGATCCCGAACAGCCGTTCCGCAAGGCATACAACGTGCCCTTCCCGTACTTCAGCGATCTCGGTCTCGCGAAGAACATCACCAAGGTCGAGGCGCTCGACCCATACACCGTCCGCTTCACGCTGAAAGAAGTCGACGCCCCGTTCCTGCAGCAGATCGCCATGCCGTTCGCATCGATCCTGTCGGCGGAGTACGCGGATCAGCTGTTGAAGGCAGGCAAGGCCTCCGACATCAACCTGTTCCCGGTCGGCACAGGACCGTTCATTTTCCGCAGCTATACAAAGGACGATTCGATCCGCTTCGACGGTAACCCGAACTACTGGAAACCCGGCGTCGTGAAGGTGAGCAAGCTGATCTTCGCGATCACCGTCGACCCATCCGTGCGTCTGCAAAAACTCAAACGCAACGAATGCCAGGTGATGAGCTATCCGAAGC
The DNA here is from genome assembly GCF_002902945.1 of Paraburkholderia caribensis. Classification (NCBI taxonomy): domain Bacteria; kingdom Pseudomonadati; phylum Pseudomonadota; class Betaproteobacteria; order Burkholderiales; family Burkholderiaceae; genus Paraburkholderia; species Paraburkholderia caribensis. The sequence continues at coordinate 3,456,738 of NZ_CP026101.1, read as the reverse complement.
CCGCCGACATCGCGCAGATTCAGGCGGATCCGTCGATCGCGCTGCCGCATCAGGTGGGCTTCAATCTGGGCTTCATCGCGTACAACACGACGAAAAAGCCGCTCGACAACGTGCTCGTGCGCCGTGCGCTCGATATGGCCGTCAACAAGAAGGCAATCATCGATTCGGTCTATCAGGGCGCGGGCCAGGCGGCGACCAATCCGATGCCGCCCACCCAATGGGGCTACGACAAGAGCCTGAAAGACGCACCGTACGACGTCGACAAGGCTAAAGGCCTGCTCAAGCAGGCGGGCTACCCGGATGGCTTCGATCTGACACTGTGGGCAATGCCCGTTTCGCGTCCGTACAACCCGAACGCGCGCCTGATGGCCGAAATGCTGCAGGCAGATTGGGCGAAGATCGGCGTGAAGACGAAAATCGTCACCTACGAGTGGGGTGAGTACATCCGCCGCGGGCACAGCGGCGAGCACGAGGCGATGCTGATCGGCTGGACGGGCGACTACGGCGACCCGGATAACTGGCTCGGCGTGCTGCTCGGCTGCGACGCGGTGAACGGCAGCAATTTCTCCAAATGGTGCTACAAGCCGTTCGACGACCTCATCAAGGCCGCCCGCAGCACCACCGATACGGCCACGCGCACCAAGGACTACACCGAGGCCCAACAGATCTTCAAGGATCAGGTGCCGTTCACGCCAATTGCGCATTCGACCGTGTACCAGCCGCTATCGAAGGCGGTCACGGGCTTCAAGATCGACCCGTTCGGCCCGACCCAGTTCTGGAACGTCGGTCTCAAGTAGACAATTCACAGCTTCTCACCCCAATTTCACTGAAATCCGACGTGGTTGCCGCGCCAGGCGCGGCAACCCGGTTGAAAGCTGTTTCCTATCGTCAACAAAGTTAATTTCCTCCAATTGCGGCCCCTGGCAAAGCTCAGTAATATCGCGCTACGCTGGTTTTTGCCGGCGCCGATCCTGGAGGAAACATGAAGCAAAACAAACTGTTGCGCGCGGCACGGCTCACGATGCTTGTCGCGACGGCAGCGGCATCGATGGCGGGGACCCAACTGGCGAACGCCGCCGATATCCCGAACAAAACTCTCGTCTACTGCTCGGAAGGCAGCCCGGCGGGTTTTGATCCGGCGCAGTACACCACGGGCGTGGATTTCACGGCCAATACGTTCACCGTTTATAACCGCCTCGTCGAATTCGAACGCGGCGGCACGAAGGTCGAGCCGGGTCTCGCGGAAAAGTGGGATGTCTCGCCGGACGGCAAGACGTACACGTTCCATCTGCGCCACGGCGTCAAGTTCCACACCACGTCGTGGTTCAAGCCGACCCGCGAATTCAACGCGGACGACGTCGTGTTCACGTTCGAGCGCATGCTGGACACGAACCAGCCGTTCCGCAAGGCCTACCCGGTGCAGTTCCCGTACTTCACCGACATGGGCCTCGACAAGCTGATCGACAAGGTCGAAAAGGTCGACCCGTACACGGTCAAGTTCACGCTCAAGGAAGTCAACGCGCCGTTCATCCAGAATCTGGCAATGGAATACGCGTCGGTCCTCTCGGCTGAATATGCGGATTCGCTGCTGAAGTCCGGCAACGCCGCCGACATCAACCAGAAGCCGGTCGGCACGGGCCCGTTCATTTTCCGTAGCTACACGAAGGACGCGACGATCCGTTTCGACGGCAATCCGGACTACTGGAAGCCGAATACGGTCAAGATCTCGAAGCTGATCTTCTCGATCACGCCTGATGCGGGCGTGCGCGTGCAGAAGTTGAAGCGCGACGAATGCCAGGTGATGAGCTATCCGCGTCCCGCCGACATCGCACCGCTGAAGGCCGATTCGAACATCGACATGCCGTCGCAACCGGGCTTCAACCTGGGCTACCTGTCGTACAACGTTTCGCACAAGCCCGTCGACAAGCTCGAAGTGCGTCAGGCGCTCGACATGGCGATCAACAAGAAGGCGATCATCGATTCCGTGTATCAAGGCGCAGGCCAGGCCGCGACGAACCCGATGCCGCCTACGCAATGGTCGTACGACAAGAGCCTGAAGCTGCCGGCATACGATACGGAAAAGGCCAAGGCGCTGCTCGCCAAGGCTGGCTTCCCGAACGGTTTCGACATCACGCTGTGGGCCATGCCCGTGCAGCGCGCATACAACCCGAACGGCAAGCTGATGGCGGAAATGATCCAGGCCGACTGGGCCAAGATCGGCGTGAAGGCGAAGATCGTCACGTACGAATGGGGTGAGTACATCAAGCGCGCGCACGCGGGCGAAGACGACACGATGCTGATCGGCTGGACGGGCGACAATGGCGACCCGGACAACTGGCTCGGTACGCTGCTCGGCTGCGACGCGGTCAACGGCAACAACTTCTCGAAGTGGTGCTACAAGCCGTTCGACGACCTGGTCAAGAAGGGCCGTGAAACGACGGCTCAGGCAGATCGCACGAAGGCGTATGTGCAGGCGCAGCAGATCTTCGCGCAGCAACTGCCGTTCTCGCCGATCGCTCACTCGACGGTGTATCAGCCGGTCAGCAAGAAGGTTGTCGACATGCGCATCGAGCCGCTCGGCTATGCGCGCTTCGACGGCGTCAGCATGAAGTAAATCACGTGATGCGGCGGGCTTCGTTGCCTGCTGCATCCCTTACGCAGTACGCTTTTCGTTCGGTTAGAAGACTGGTCGAAATGGTCCGGCGACCGGGGTCACGAGCCCTCGTCGCCGGTTGCGTTTTTTCTCACCAAGACCATAGGGACGAACCATGTTCCGATTCGTTTTGCGCCGCATCGGGATGGTCATACCGACTTTCATCGGTATCACGATCCTCGCGTTCGCGCTCATTCACCTGATTCCGGGCGACCCCATCGAAGTCATGATGGGCGAGCGCGGCGTCGACCCGGCCATGCACGCGGCTGCGATGCATCGCCTCGGGCTCGACGAGCCGCTGCCCATCCAGTACCTCCATTACGTCGGCCACGCGCTGCAAGGGAACCTTGGTACGTCGATCATCACCAATACGAGCGTGATGGACGAGTTCATTGCCCGTTTCCCAGCCACCGTCGAACTGTCGATCTGCGCGATGCTGTTTGCGCTGATCGTCGGTCTGCCCGCCGGCGTGTTCGCTGCGCTGCGGCGCGGCACCGCCGTCGACCACGGCGTGATGGGCACGGCGCTCACCGGCTATTCGATGCCGATTTTCTGGTGGGGCTTGATCCTCATCATGTTCTTCTCGTCGAAGCTCGGCTGGACGCCCGTGTCGGGCCGCATCGCGGTCGAATACGACATTCCGCACGTGACGGGCTTCCTGCTGATCGACTCGCTGCTGCCCGGCACGGACGAAGGCTCGTTCCGCTCGGCGCTGTCGCATCTGATCCTGCCGTCGATCGTGCTCGGCACGATTCCGCTTGCGGTCGTCGCGCGGATGACGCGTTCCTCGATGCTCGAAGTGCTGCGCGAAGACTACATCCGCACGGCGCGCGCGAAGGGCTTGTCGCCGGCGCGCGTGATCGTCGTGCATGCACTGCGTAACGCGCTGATTCCCGTCGTCACGGTGATCGGTTTGCAGGTCGGCACGCTGCTCGCGGGCGCGGTGCTGACGGAAACGCTGTTCTCGTGGCCGGGCATCGGCAAATGGCTGATCGACGCGATCGGCCGGCGCGACTATCCCGTCGTGCAGGGCGGTATCCTGATGATCGCGACACTCGTGATCGTCGTGAACCTCGTCGTCGATCTGTTGTACGGCGTGCTCAACCCACGCATCCGCCATACGAGGTAATACCGTGGCAGACATCCAAAATACAGTCCCCCAGGCAGTCACCCCTCCGAGCGGCCGTGCATTGGCCGCCCGCGAGTTCTGGTCCAACTTCTCGCGCAACCGCGGCGCCGTCAGCGCGGGCATCATCGTGCTGGTGCTGGTCTTCGTCGCGATCTTCGCGCCGTTGATCGCGCCGCACAGCCCGATCGAGCAATACCGCGATTCCGTGAAAATTCCGCCTGCATGGCTCGACGGCGGCAACTGGAAGTTCATTCTCGGCACCGATGAAGCCGGCCGCGACATTCTTTCGCGCCTGATGTACGGCGCGCGGCTGTCGTTCTGGATCGGCTTTGTTTCCGTGGTGCTCGCGCTGATCCCCGGCATCGTGCTCGGTCTGATCGCCGCGTTCTTCGAGAAGTGGGCCGACACGCCCATCATGCGCGTCATGGACGTGCTGCTCGCGCTGCCGTCGCTGCTGCTCGCGGTGGCCGTGGTTGCCATCATCGGTCCTGGCCTCGTGAACACCATGCTCGCCATCGCGATCGTCGCGCTGCCCGGTTATGTGCGTCTGACGCGCGCATCGGCGCTCGGCGAGTTGCACAAGGAGTACGTGATGGCCTCGCGCGTCGCGGGTGCGGGCACGGCCCGGCTGATGTTCTCGCAGGTGCTGCCGAACTGCACGGCGCCGCTGATCGTGCAGGCCACGCTCGGCTTTTCGTCGGCGATTCTCGATGCCGCCGCGCTTGGCTTCCTCGGCCTCGGCGTGCAGCCGCCGTCGGCGGAGTGGGGCGCGATGCTCGCGTCGGCACGCGATTACATCGACAGCGCGTGGTGGATCGTCACCATGCCCGGTCTCGCCATCCTGATCTCGGTGCTCGCGATCAACCTGCTCGGCGACGGGCTGCGCGACGCACTCGACCCGAAACTCAAAAGGCTGGCCTGACATGAGCAACGGTAATCTATTGACCATCCGCAATCTTGCGGTGAACTTCAGCGGCCTGCCCGCCGTCGATCGAATCAATCTGAACGTGGCGCCTGGCGAAGTGGTCGGCGTGGTCGGCGAATCGGGCTCGGGCAAGAGCGTGACGATGATGGCGCTGATGGGCCTGATCGACGCGCCCGGCAAGGTCACCGCCGACGAAGTCACCTTCGACGGCAAGGACCTGCTGAACGCGACGCCGGCGCAACGCCGCAAGATCATCGGCAAAGACGTGGCGATGGTGTTTCAGGACGCGCTGACGAGCCTGAACCCGAGCTACACCGTCGGCTATCAGATCAAGGAAGTGCTGAAGCTGCACGAAGGCCTGCGCGGCGACGCATTGCACAAGCGCGCGCTCGAACTGCTCGATCAGGTCGGCATTCCCGACGCGAAGAACCGCATCAACACGTTCCCGCATCAGATGTCGGGCGGCATGAACCAGCGCGTGATGATCGCGATGGCGGTCGCTTGCAACCCGAAGCTGCTGATCGCCGACGAGCCGACCACGGCCCTCGACGTGACCATCCAGGCGCAGATCATGCAACTGCTGGTGCAGTTGCAGAAAGATCGCGGCATGGCGCTCGTGCTGATTTCGCATGATCTGGCCGTGGTGTCGGAAGTCGCGCAGCGCGTGGCCGTGATGTACGCGGGCGAAGTCATCGAAACGAACCGCGTGCCCGATATCTTCAAGGCGCCGCATCATCCGTACACGGAAGCGCTGCTGGCGGCGATCCCCGAGCACAACGTCGGCGCGGTGCGGCTTGCCGCGCTGCCGGGCATGGTGCCGGGACGCGATGACCGTCCGAAGGGCTGTCTGTTCGCGCCGCGCTGCAAGTACGTCGTCGACGATTGCAACAAGGCGCGGCCTGCGCTGTCGCCGCTGGCCGATCACGATCCCGCCGCCCAGGTCCGCTGCATCAAGCCGCTGAACCTGGTTCGCGATGCCATTCAACAGGGAGGCGCACGATGAATGCAGTACCCGAAACGCGGCGCCCCGATGGTGACAGGCCCGGCAAGCCCGCAGGCGATCACGTGCTGATCGCCGACAACCTCGCGCGCCACTATGACGTGAAGCGCGGCATGTTCGGCCACGGCACGGTCAAGGCGCTGAACGGCGTGTCGTTTCATCTGGAGCGCGGCAAGACGCTTGCCGTGGTCGGCGAATCCGGCTGCGGCAAATCGACGCTCGCGCGCCAGCTGACGATGATCGAAGCGCCGTCGGCCGGACGTCTATTGATCGACGGCGAAGATGTCGCGGGCGCAAGCCGCGAGAAAATCGCGCAGTTGCGCCGCCGCGTGCAGATGGTGTTCCAGAACCCGTTTGCATCGCTCAATCCGCGCAAGACCGTCGAGCAGACGCTCGGCGAGCCGCTCGCGATCAACACGCAATTGAGCGCCAGCGAACGCGGCGAACGCATTGCGCACATGATGCGTACCGTCGGCCTGCGGCCCGAGCACGCGAAGCGCTATCCGCACATGTTTTCGGGCGGCCAGCGCCAGCGTGTCGCGATTGCACGCGCGATGATTCTGGACCCGCAGATCGTCGTCGCCGACGAGCCCGTCTCCGCGCTCGACGTGTCGATCCAGGCGCAGATCCTGAACCTGTTCATGGACCTGCAGGATCAGTTCAAGACGAGCTATGTGTTCATCTCGCACAACCTGTCGGTGGTGGAACACATCGCTGACGACGTGATGGTGATGTACTTCGGCGGCGTTGCCGAGCTCGGCGACAAGAAGCGGATCTTCAGCAAGCCGCGTCATCCGTACACGCGCGCGCTGATGTCGGCGACACCGTCGATCTTCGAAGCCGACCGCCGCATCCAGATCAAGCTGCAAGGCGAAATGCCTTCGCCGCTCAATCCGCCGTCGGGCTGTACGTTTCACCAGCGTTGCCCGTATGCTATCGAGCGTTGCCGCAAAGAAGAGCCAAAGCTGCGTGAAGTGGATGGTCGCCAGGTGTCGTGTCACCGCGCCGAGGAGGTGGGGGACGACACGAATGCATGATGGGGTGGCGGCGCGTGATGTTACGCGCCGTCACGCGCGTCGTTTGCATGTGAAGCATGCGGGCGGCGCGCGCGCTGTGCTTTCGCATCGGCGGGTCGTGCGTGTCCTGATGGGCGCGCTGCTCGCGGCGGCGGCGCAATGCGCCTTGCTTCCATTTCAGCCTTTCGCCTCGTTCGACCCGATCGCCTCCGCGCATGCCGCAGGGGCTTCGGCGAATACGCCCGTGCAGGCCGCGCAGGCCAACCAGGTCGGCCGCCCGGCCGTTCCCGTGCCGCACACGCCGCCGCAACCGCGCGCGACGCTGCCCGGCTTCAATCCGCCGCCTTCCTATGCAAGCGGCACCACGGCGAGCGGTCCCGTGCGCGCGCAACCGGCGCGCATGCCTTTCTACGTCGCAACACGCGGCAAAACCACGATTTATCTTCTGGGCACGCTGCATGTCGGCGACCCGAACGACTATCCGCCGAACCAGCCATTCCGCGCGCCGATCCTCGGTGCGCTAGCCGCATCGCCGACGCTTGCACTCGAACTATCCCCCGACGATCTGCTCGTCTCGCAGGACGATGTGTCGAAATACGGCATCTGCTCGTATGAATGTCTGCCGAAGCTGTTGCCCGAGCCGCTATGGCACAAGCTCGCGACGCGTCTGCGCGGCAATCCCGCCGCGCTTGGTGAAATCCGCAAGATGCGGCCGTGGCTCGCGTCCTTGCTGGTGGAAACCTACGATTCGCTGAGCGCCGGGCTGCAAACCGAATTCGGCACGGAAGCGCAGTTGCAGAATGTGTATTTGCGGCAGAAGGGAAAGATTGTCGGGCTGGAGACGCTCGCCGAGCAGATGCGGGCGTTCACGGGGCTCACGCTGGCGCAGCAGCGCGAAATGCTCGCGCAGGATCTCGTGCAGACGCCCGCCGAGAATGTCGCCGATGTGCAAACCTTGCACCGGCTATGGCGCCTCGGCGATGCCGATGCGATTTCCGCGTGGGAAGCGGCGAAGTCGGAGAAGCTCGCACGTGACAAGCGCATCTCCGCGCAGGTGGACAACAAGATTCTGTTCGATCGCAACCGGCGCTTCGTTAACCGGATGCTGCTGATCGCGGCGCCGAACAAACCGGTATTCGTCGCGATCGGCGCGCTGCATCTGGGCGGGCAAAAGGGCGTGCTGCAGTTGTTGCGGCAGCGCGGGTTTGTTGTCGAGCCTTATTGAAGAGCGCGCTGCCTGCGCGCTCAACGAGAGCGGCGGTTAAACGGCTGCGCCTACCGCGCCAAATGCGCCGTTGGCGACACGTCTACGTCCCGCTTGCGACGCGAGCTTCAGCGCCGCTTCCAGCGCGTCGAGCGACAGGTCTTTCGAACCATTCGTCTTCAGGCGGACGTTGACCGTGCGCGCATTCAGCGACAACAACGCGCGATAGTGCTCGTCGGCGTCGTCGAATCGCATCAGGCGGTCGAGCGCCGAGCCGAGATTGAGATGCACGTCGGCGAGCGTCGGGTCGATCTTCAGCGCCTCGCGATAATGATGCACCGCTTCGCCGAGCTTGCCTTGGGCTTCGAGCCCAACGGCGATGTTGTTGTGTGCATCGGGCGAGCGGGGATCGAGCGCCAGCGACACACGATAGCAGCGCTGTGCGAGCGCTTTATCTCCGAGTGCTTCGGCCACGAAGCCACGGTCGTTCCAGCACTCCGCGTTATCCGGCTCGAGTTCGAGCGAAAGGTCGATGTATTCGAGCGCAAGCCCATGCTGGCCGCGCTGATGCAGCAGCACACCGTAATAGTGCAGCGCGTCCGGTTGTTCCGGGCAAATCGCGAGTGCTTCGCGGTACAGCGACTCGGCTTCGATGAAACGGCCCGCGCGATGCGCCTCGAGCGCGAAAGCGAGCGTGACGGGAAAAAGCCGGGTGTTGGAGGAAGTAGAAGCGGAGGAAGTAGAAGCGGAGGAAACAGAAACGGCGGACTGCGGTTGCATGGCGTGCTCTCCAGACTCTCGAAAGAGCCGGCGCAAACCTGTCGATGCGCCGGTAAGTGAACGATGGAACATTCACAGATTAGGTCCGGGGCTTCGGCCAAACTATCAGATGCATCCTAAAAATGGCGGTAAGCCTTTTGAAATCAGTCGCGCGGGCGGGTCACATATCTCATAAATAGGCAGTGGCGAACCGCCCGCGGTCGGGATTACAGCACAGGCGCTACAGGAACATCAGGAAGTTGAGCAGGAAGATATTCACGACGAGCAGCGTGAGCGCCGTCGGTACCTGCACCTTGATCACCGCGTTCTTGTCGGGCAGTTCGAGCAGCGCGGCGGGCACCATATTGAAGTTCGCGGCCATCGGCGTCATCAGCGTGCCGCAGTAGCCGGAGAACATGCCGATCGCGACCATCACGGCCGGGTTGCCATGAAACACGTTGACGAGGATCGGTACGCCGACGCCGCCCGTCATGACCGGGAACGCGGCGAAGCCGTTGCCCATCACCATCGTGAAGAGCGCCATGCCGATGCAGTAGACGGCCACCGCGATCAGCCGGTAGTCGAGGCTGATGTACGCCGTCGTCACGTGTGCGACTGCCTTGCCGACGCCCGCGTCGGAGAACACGAGGCCGAGCATGCCGAGCATCTGCGGCAGCACGGCCGCCCACGACAGCGCATCGACGAGTCGCCGCGCTTCCTTCATCGACTGGCCGACGGTGTCGCGCGTCATGATGCAGGCGAACGCCAGCGCAATCACACAGCCGATGCCGAAGCCGATCAGCGTGACGTTCTTCTGCTCGACCAGCGGCGTGCCGCCGAACACCAGATGACTCGCCGACAACGTGACGATCACCGTGACGACGGGAATCGTCAGCGCGGGGACGAACAGCTTGTTGCCGAGGCGCGCGGCGCTCGCCTTGCGCGTTGCTTCGGACAGCACTTTGGGTTTGGCAGCCGTCACGCCGCCGAAGCCCGCGATCAGCGCCATTGCGATGACGAGCACGCCGACCAGTTCGGCGGGCAGCTTGTCGCCGACCAGGAAGATCAGCGCGTAGATGATCCAGAAGCCGCCCGCCGTGAGGCGGCGCGGATGATCCTTATCGGTGGCGATCATGCCGCCGATCACCAGCAGCACGATGCCGAGCAGCCAGAACAGATAGTTGATGGTGAGTGTCATGCTTCGTCCCCGGTCGTGCGCGTCGCGTTGTGGTTTGCGTTCTGGTTCGCGTGGTTGTTCGTGTTGAGGCTCGCCGCCCCCGGCGATGCCGCGTTGCCGCGCAACTCGCGTTCGAGCCTGCGATCGAGCAGCCAGAGCCGGAAGCCGTGGATCAGGAAGGCGCTGATGGCCGTCGGAATGCCCCACAGCGCGACGTGCATCGGCTCGACGGTGATGCCCGCTTCCTTCAGGAACGTGACCATCAGCACGATCGCGCCGAACGCGACGAAGATGTCCTCGCCGAAGAACAGGCCGACGTTGTCCGTGGCCGCCGAGAACGCGCGCAGCTTGTAGCGCACGGCATCGCTGAGCTTGCCGAAGCGCGTTTCCGTGGCGCCTTCTGCCATCGGCGCGATCAGCGGACGCACCATTTGCGGATGCCCGCCGAGACCTGTCAGGCCGACGGCCGCCGTCAGCTCGCGCACGAGCAGATAGACGATCAGCAGACGCCCGGCCGTCGCGGCCTTGATGCTGGCGATCCACGTTTGGGCGCGCTCGCGCAGGCCGTGCCGTTCGAGCAGGCCGATCACCGCGAGCGGCAACAGGATGATGAGGGGAATATTGCGTGTCTTGATGAAGCCGGTGCCGATCGCGGCCAGGATCTTGTCCGGAGGAAAGTGCGCGGCGATGGCGGTGATGACGGCGGCGGCGGCCACGATCAGCATCGGGTTGAAGCGCAACACAAACCCGACGATGATGACCGCGACGCCAATGAGCGGCCATAGGTTGACGGTTGACTGCATCTAGATCTCCAGAGGTGGTCCTGCATTGGGACACCGCTCGTGGCGGCGCACTGTAATGACGCCGGGCCCTGGTTATTTGGGGTCCGGCTTTCCTCGTTGCCCTGCGGCTCTTCAATGGCCGCTCAGGCTGCTTGCCCTGTCGTTGTTGCGGGTACTTCTCTACGGTTGCTGCCGCACTTGTGCTGCTTCAAAAAGCCGTTGGCAACTGGCGATGTTGCTTTCTGGCCTACTTTCTCGAAAACGCCCCGCGAAAAGCGGGGCGTCGAATGTTGCGTAATGGCCTTTAATCAGCGGCGTCAGCGCGGAAAAATCAGGCGCGTGCCGCGCCGGCTGCATGCACGTCGATGCCTGCCTCTTCGAGCGCCTTGCGGATGCGGCGCGCGAACGCGAGCGCATGCGGGCCGTCGCCATGCAGGCAGATGGTTTGCGCGTTGAGGGGCACCCATTCGCCGCTCACGGCTTTCACGCGCTGCTCGCGCACCATCGCCAGCGTGCGGTGCAGCACTTCGTCTTCGTCGTCGAGCAGTGCGCCCGGCTCCTTGCGCGGCACGAGCGAGCCGTCCGCGCGATAGCCGCGATCGGCGAACACTTCTTCGATGGCGATGAGCCCCGCGTTGCGCGCGGCCGTCACGAGCCCGCTGTTGGCGAGCGCGAACACGGCCACGGACGGATCGAAGTCATGCACGGCGGAGACGATTGCATCGGCGATCTTCGGGTCGCGCGCAGCCTGGTTGTAGAGCGCGCCGTGCGGCTTCACGTGCGCGATGCGGCCGCCCTCGGCTTGCGCGATCGCCGACAGCGCGCCTAGCTGATACAGCACACCCGCGTAGATCTCGCCCACGGGCAAGTCCATTTCCTTGCGGCCGAAGTTTTCCGGGTCGTTGAAACTCGGATGCGCGCCGATCGACACGCCTTTCTGCACTGCCCAGCGCACGCATTCGCGCATCGCGTTGGGTCCGCCTGCATGCCAGCCGCAAGCGATATTCGCCGAGCTGACGAGATCGAGCAGCGCCTCGTCGGAGCCGCATCCTTCGCCGAGATCGGCGTTCAAATCGATTTCCATGATGTCCTCGTAGGTCTTACACCGCTGCGGGCGCGGCGAGGCGCGCGCAGCGTTCTTCATGCATGCCGATTGCGGCATCGATCTGCCGCAGGTACTTGCGTTCTTCGATCAGCGCCTGGCGAGCCTCGTAAGGCGTGGTCGGAATGAAGCGGACCGCGCCGTTCAGGCGCACCTGCGCGAGCTTCCATAAATCAGCGTGAATGACTGCGCCGATCTTCGGATAGCCGCCCGTGGTCTGCGCGTCGCTCATCAGGATGATCGGCTGGCCGTTCGGCGGCACCTGGATCGTGCCGGGCATCACGGCGTGCGAGAGCAGATCGCTCTTGTGGGTGCGCTTCAGTTCGGTGCCCGCCAGCCGGAAGCCCATGCGGTTGCTGTTCGGCGTGACGAGCCATTCGTCGTTCCAGAAGGCGTTGTGCGCCTCGGCAGTGAAGCTGTCGTACTCGGGGCCCGCCAGCACGCGGATCGGCGGCGCCCACGCGACGCCCGACGGATGACGGCCGCGCCGCACCGGCTCGTCGACCAGTACGAACTTGCACCAGGCGGGCGCCTTCACACCGAACTCGGGCGCATCGGGCGAAAAGCCCGAGCCCGCGCCGGCGCGCGGCACGCCGACGGGCAGGCGGTCGCCGTCGCGCAGCGCGCGGCCGCCCAGGCCGCCGAAGCCCGCTTGCAGGTCGGTGCTGCGCGAACCGAGCATCGGCAGCACATCGACGCCGCCCGCGATGCACACGTAGCCGCGCATGCCGCGTTTCGCCGCGTTCAGGGTCAACTCCTGACCGGCCTGCACGGGCAGGCTCCAGTACGAATAGACGGGTTTGCCGTCGAGCGTCGCGCCGAACTCGGTGCCTGTGATCGCGACGCGTGTCGCGCGCAGAAAACGCAGCACGGTCGGGCCGAAGGTGATTTCGAGCCCGGCGGCATCCGGCCGGTTGCCGACCAGGCGATTGCCGACTTCGAGCGACAGCCTGTCGAGCGCGCCGCCCATCGCGACGCCGAGGTGCCGGAAGCCGTGCCGGCCGAGGTCCTGGATCGTGGTCAACAGACCCGCGCGTATTACGTCGATCATGCGTGCAGCCCCGCGATGGTGAAGCGGACGCGATCGCCCGGTTGTAGTAGGGTGGGCGGCGTGCGCGACGGGTCGAAGAGCTTCAGCGCGGTGCGGCCGATCAGTTGCCAGCCGCCCGGCGAAGTGGCGGGATAGATGCCCGTCTGGGCGCCGCCGATGCCGACCGAGCCGGCGGGCACTTCCAGACGTGGCTCGGCGCGGCGCGGCGTGTGCAGTGCCGCCTCGAGTCCGCCCATGTACGCGAAGCCGGGCTGGAAACCGAGGAAGAACACGATGTACTCGCCGCCGGCGTGCCGCTCGGCGACTTCCTTGACCGTGAGGCCCGTGTGATCGGCGACCGTCTTCAGGTCCGGGCCGAATTCGCCGCCGTAGTGGACGGGGATTTCCACCTCGCGGCCGAGGTCCTGGGCGATGCCTGGCTGGGCCCACGCGGCCTTGAGCCGGGCCGTCAGGTCGTCGGGATCGGCTTCGAGGGGATCGTAAATCACGGTCAGGTTGTTCATGCCGGGCACCACCTCGAGCACGTGCGGCCAGTCGCGCGCCGCCTGGGCGGCCGACCACACGCGGCGCTGGCAATCCAGCGTGGCAGGTGGCGGCGCTTCACAGACCAGCGCGGTATCGCCAAACGGAAAGATGCGGGGTTCAGTCATCAATATCCTGAGTCAAGTAGAGAAGCAGCAGATTCGTCCGACGATGCATGCGAACTTCTCACGATCGAGCTAGCCTACATTCTCAATAAAATATCGACAATTTATCAATAAGCGATGTCCCCAGGCTCGCCCGTGGTGGAGGGAAGTCGTACACTTCGGTCAACCACCACGCTTCGCTTAGAAAAATCACCATGGCGCGCCATCCGACCAAAATCGTCTCATCGGAACATCTTGTGTCTGAATTCAGTGCGGAGTTATCCGAACTCGAATATGGACTGATCATGGCGAGCAACGCGTTCAACCGGTGGATGGTCCGTTGCATGGCGGCGGCGGGCGACAAGGACATGACTGCGATCGAAGTTTCGCTGTTGCACCATGTGAGCCATCGCGAGCGGCGCAAGAAGATTGCCGATATCTGCTTCGTACTGAATATCGAGGACACGCATGTCGCGACTTATGCGCTGAAGAAGCTCGTAGCTAGAGGGTATGTAAAAAGCGAAAAGACCGGCAAGGAAGTGTTTTTTTCGGCTACGCAGGCGGGGCGTGATCTGTGTATGAAGTACCGGGAGGTCAGGGAGAGTTGTCTGATCGCGACGCTGAAGGAGAGCGGGCTCACCAATGAGCAGATCGGAGAGGCGGCGCAGTTGATGCGGAATGCTTCCGGGCTTTATGACACCGCGGCGCGGGCGGCTGCATCGTTGTAGGTTTTTTTTGTTGTCTGGCTACGATTTTGGGTTTTGGGTTTTCGCTGACGTTCGCGTGGCTGTGTTTGCTGCGCAAGCAGTGTGGGTTTTTGGGGCTTCTCGCGGGCATCCGCGATTTGCTTTCGTGCTTCACGCGTTGCGGTTTGGTGTTTTAGGCTTTGCGCTGGCATCCGCGAATTGTTAGCGTGCTTCAGGCGTCGCCCCTGTGCGGGGCGGCACCTACTTTTCTTTGCCGCCGCAAAGAAAAGTAGGCAAAAGAAAGCGGCTCAAACCGCCAGCGCTAATTCTTGCCTGAGGGCCCCCAAAGGTTCTTATGCTTCACACGGCAATCACGTGACCCACGTTCGTTGCCAACGCTCTGAATGAGCGCCTCACCCGCTTCACGCATCTGCGTTTCAGCATGCCTCACCAGACAGTCCACGGCCGCCCAGGTGGCAAACTGTGTGTCAGCTTTCGCGCCATACGCGCCTCACTCCGGACCGATAGCGCACGCCTCCCACCCTGTAAGAGCGCCAAGCCATACGACGCGACAACCTACACACAGTTTGCCACCTGGGCGGCACGTACCATTCGCTGCCGCTGGCTCATGTATGGGTGTTTGAAGTGGGTGAGGCGCTCATTCAGCGCGTTGGCAACGCACACGGACAAGGGCGTTGCCGTGTGAAGTGTGGGGACGTTGGGGGCCCGTGGGCAGACGTCAAGAATTGGCGGTGTGAGCCGCTTTCTTTTGCCTACTTTTCTTTGCGGCGGCAAAGAAAAGTAGGTGCCGCCCCGCACAGGGGCGACGCCTGAAGCGAGCTAACGTATCGCGGATGCCAGCGCAAAGCCCAAAACACCAAACCGCACCGCGTGAAGCACGCCAACAAAAACGCGGATGCCCACGCAAAGCCCAAAAAACCACCCCCTCCGCTACCAGCAAAAAAAACCACTACAACAAACCAGGATAACAAGCCCCCTCAGTAACAACAACATCAAGCGGAACATCATGCGCTTCCCGCTGCATCGTGCCGATCCGGCACACCTCATACGCGACACCGACAGTCACCGGCACCTTCCCTGCCGCGCGAAAACCGGCGAGCGTCCGATCGTAATACCCTCCGCCATACCCGAGCCGATAACCATCGACATCAAACCCGACACACGGCACAAACAGTAAATCAGGCGTAATCACTTCGCCGGAAGTCGGTTCATGAATCCGATGCGCCCCGACCTGCATCGCCATATCAGGCGTCCAGACATGAAATTCCAGCGGCCGGTCACGGCCAGTAATAACGGGAAGGCTCGCGCGCCGCGCACCATCGCCAGCGAGCCACGCGGCAATCACAGACCGGATGTCGAACTCGCCCGACAAAGGCCAGTACAACCCTACACTCGCAGGCGAATAAACCGTTAACACATCCAGCACCCGACGCCTCAGGGCATCATTGCCCGCCGCATCGAGAGCCGCATGCAGACGCGCTTCCAGCAGCGTGGCGCGCAGTTCCTTTTTCGATTTCGCGATGGGGTTGCATGCTATGCTTGAGTTCAATTCGCGCTCCAGAAACGCTCTAGAAATAACGATGTCCAAACGCCTCTTCCGAGTATATCGCGCGGCCAGCCTGGCCCTCGCCGCGGCGGCGCTCGTCGCGTGCAGCACGGCCTCCGCCGTCAAGCCGATCCCGCTTTCCCAACTCACCAACGACGACCAGACTTTCGTGCAATTGCGCGAGGCAGCGCGCAATAACGACGCAGGCCGCGCCGCCCAGCTCGCGGCGATGATTCCGGATTACCCGGCGCCGTCGTATCTGGAATATTTCCAGTTGAAGCCACAGTTGTTCGACAGCTCGGGCCATCCGCGTATCGACGCGCCCGACGCGCCCGTGCTGTCGTTCCTGCAACGCTACGACGGCCAGGCTATCGCCGACCGAATGCGCAACGACTACCTCGTCGTGCTCGGCGCGCGTCACGACTGGCGCAACTTCGACCAGCAATACGCACGCTTCGTGCTGAACGACGACACACAGGTGAAGTGCTACGCGCTCGAATCGCGCGCGGCGAAAGGTGAGAACGTGGTCGATGCGGCGCGCGCGCTGCTCGTCGATCCGCGCAACTATGGCGACGGCTGTGTCGATCTGATCACGTCGCTGGCCATCAACCAGCAGTTCACCACCGACGACGTCTGGCAGCAGATCCGTCTCGCATACGAACAGAATCAGACCAGCACGGGCGCCAAGCTCGTCGACGCGCTCGGCAATAACCGTCCCGATCCGACGCTGTTCGACCAGGCCGCGACTACGCCGCCGCTGCTGCTCGCGCGCGGCGTCGGCGGCGATCCGCAATCGCATCAGCTCGCGCTCCTCGCGATCACGCGCATGGCCCGCAACGATCCCGCCATGGCCGCCGCAACCTTCGGTTCCGTCGCACCGTCGCTGACTTCGCCCGAACGCGCCATCGGCTGGGGCACGATCGCCTATCAGGCAGCCGCCAAGCAGATGCCGGGCGCCATCGACTGGTACCGGCTGTCGGCGAACGCGCCGTTGTCGAATCCCGCATACGAATGGCGCACGCGCCTCGCGCTGCTCAATGGCGACTGGACGATGGTGCGCTGGTCGATCGAACAGATGCCGCCGGCGCTGCGCAGCCAGCCCACGTGGACTTACTGGCACGCGCGGGCCCTGAAACAGGCAGGCGATGTCGTCACGGCCAACCAGGAATTCGAGTCGATCGCGCCGCAGTTCAATTTCTACGGCCAGCTTGCCGCTGAAGAACTCGGCCAGAAAATCGTCGTGCCGCCGAAAACCACCGTCACGGACGCCGAAGTCGAACAGGCCGGCAACACGCCGGGCTTCGCGCTTGCGCAGAAGTTCTATCAATTGAATCTGCGTCTGGAAGGCAACCGCGAATGGAACTGGCCGCTGCGCAGCATGACAGACCGTCAACTGATCGCGACAGCCGAATACGCGCGCCGTATCGAACTGTATGACCGCGCGGTGAACACGGCCGACCGCACGAAGACCGAGCATGACTTTTCGTTGCGCTACCTGTCGCCGTTCCGCGATATCGTCGAGCGCGACGCGCAGTCGAATGGTCTCGACGTCGAATGGGCCTATGGTCTGATCCGTCAGGAGTCGCGCTTCATCATGAACGCGCGCTCGGAAGTCGGCGCGAGCGGCCTGATGCAGCTGATGCCGGGCACCGCGCAACTGGTCGCGAAGAAGATCGGTCTCGGCCCGATTTCGCGTGCGCAGATGAACGACATAAACACCAATATCCTGCTCGGCACGAACTACCTGTCGATGATCTACAATGAGTTCGACGGGTCCGCCGTGCTCGCCACGGCAGGTTACAACGCAGGTCCGGGCCGTCCGCGCAACTGGCGCTCAACGTTGCCGCGCGGTGTCGAAGGCGCGATTTTCGCGGAAGCCATTCCGTTCCAGGAAACGCGTGACTACGTGAAGAACGTGCTGTCCAACACGGTCTACTATGCAGCGTTGTTCGAAGGCCGTCCGCAATCGCTGAAGGCGCGTCTGGGTTATATCCAGCCGTTGCAGTAACGATGCGCCATGCCGCCGCCGCGTGATCCGTCACGCAGGCGGCGGAGCACGACCTCAGCCGTTGCTGCGGCTTCCATCAGGGAGTCGAAAAATGCGACATCAAACCATCGCAATCGTCGGCGGTTCTGGATTTATCGGCAGTCATCTCGTCAACGCGCTCGTCGAACTCGGCAAAACGGTGCGCATTGCGACCCGCCGCCGCTATCACGCGCGACATCTCACACTGCTTCCCATCGACGTGATCGAAACCGATGTGTTCGATCCCATCCAGCTTGCGCGCTTCGTCGAGGGCGCGGATGCCGTCGTCAATCTTGTCGGCGTGTTGCATGGCCATCGCGGCGATCCATACGGGCCCGAGTTCGCGAAAGCGCATGTCGAGCTGCCGACGAAGATCGTCTCCGCCTGCGAAGGCAAGGGCGTGCACAGGTTGATCCATATGAGCGCGATCGGCGCCGACCCGCGCGGGCCGAGCATGTATCTGCGCTCGAAGGGCGACGGCGAGCGCGCGGTGCACGCTTCGTCGATGCTCGCATCGACCATCTTTCGCCCGTCCGTTGTGTTCGGCCCCGAAGACGCGTTCCTCAACAAGTTCGCGTTCCTGCAGCGCATGTTTCCCGTCATTCCGCTGGCGAAACCCAACGCCCGCTTTCAGCCGATCTTTGTCGGCGATGTCGCGAAGGCAATCGTCAACGTGCTGGATCTCGATGCGTCGACGGGCCGTACCTACGAGCTTGGCGGGCCGTCGGTGTACACGCTCGAAGCGCTCGTCGAGTATTGCGGCGACGTGATCGGCAAGCATGCGCGCATCATCCGCTTGCCCGATTCGCTGGCGCGATTGCAGGCGCTGTCGTTCGAGCTGGCGCCCGGCGAACCCGTGATTTCGCGCGACAATCTCGATTCGATGAAAATCGACGCCGTGCTGAGCGCGCCGCTCGCGCCCGAGCTCGATATCGAGCCGGCCAGCATCGAAACGATCGCGCCCGTGTATCTGACGGGTTCGTCGTTCCGCTCGCGCTTCAACGCGTTCCGCGCGAGCGCGGGCCGCTAAAACTTTTGTCGTTCACTCCACTTTATGGCGAAGCATGAAACTCGTTATCGGTGACAAGAACTATTCGTCGTGGTCGATGCGGCCGTGGCTCGTGCTCAAACACTTCGGCATTGCATTCGAAGAGGCGATCATCTGGCTAAACGAGGCGCAGACCCGAGCGTCGATCCTCGAGCATTCGCCTTCGGGCAAAGTGCCGTGCCTGATTGCCGACGACGGCGTCACCGTGTGGGATTCGCTCGCCATCTGCGAGACGCTCGCCGAACGTTATCCGCAACACGCAATGTGGCCGCGCGACGCAATCGCGCGCGGCCGTGCGCGCAGCGTCAGCGCCGAGATGCATTCTGGTTTCGGCGCGCTGCGCAACAACATGTGGATGAACATTCGCGCGTCGTTTCCGGGCAAGGGCGCGACGCCCGAAGCACTGGCCGATATCGCGCGCATCGACGCGATCTGGAGCGAATGCCTGGCAACCTATGGCGGCCCGTTCCTGTTCGGCGAATTCACGATTGCCGATGCAATGTATGCGCCCGTCGTGATGCGCTTCAATACGTGGCAACCCAAGCTGTCGGAAGCGGCGCTCGCCTATTCACGCCGCGTGACGTCGCTGCCCGCGGTCAAGGCGTGGATCGACGACGCGCTGCAAGAGACACATCGCATCCCCTATCAAGACACCTGCGCATGAATATCTACGCAGTAGGCGGCGCGATCCGCGACGAGCTGCTCGGCATGCCCGTGCAGGACCGCGATTACGTCGTGGTCGGCGCGACGCCCGAACAGATGGTCGCAAAGGGCTTTCGTCCCGTCGGCAAGGACTTTCCGGTTTTTCTGCATCCCGACACGCATGAGGAATACGCGCTTGCGCGAACCGAGCGCAAAACGTCGGCGGGCTATCACGGCTTCCAGTTTTTCTATGCGCCCGATGTGACGCTAGAAGAAGACCTCGCGCGGCGCGACCTCACGGTCAATGCGATGGCGCGCGAAGTCACGCCCGACGGCGAGTTGATCGGCCCCGTGATCGATCCGTTCGACGGCCAGGACGATTTGAAGCACCGCGTGTTCCGGCATGTCAGCGATGCGTTTCTCGAAGACCCGGTGCGCATTCTGCGCGTCGCGCGTTTCTCGGCGCGCTTCACGGATTTCGCTGTCGCGCCCGATACGCTGGCGCTAATGCGCAAGATGGTCGAGGCGGGCGAAGTGGATGCGCTCGTGCCCGAGCGCGTGTGGCAGGAACTGTCGCGCGGACTGATGGAAAAGAAGCCTTCGCGGATGTTCGATGTGCTGCGCGAATGCGGCGCGCTCGCGCGCATTCTGCCGGAAATCGACGCGCTCTATGGCGTGCCGCAGCGCGCCGACTATCATCCCGAAGTCGATACGGGCGTGCATGTGATGATGGTCGTCGATCACGCCGCCGCGCAGAACTATGCGCTCGCCGTGCGCTTCGCGGCGCTCACGCACGACCTCGGCAAGGCGACCACGCCAGAAGACGTGTTGCCGCGTCACATCGGCCACGAAGGGCGCAGTGTCGATCTGCTGAAGCCTTTATGCGAGCGCCTGCGGGTGCCGAACGAATGCCGCGATCTTGCGCTGCTGGTGGCGCGCGAGCACGGCAATATTCATCGCGTGATGGAGACGAAGGCGGCGGGCATCGTGCGGCTTTTCGAGCGCAGCGACGCGCTGCGCAAGCCCGCGCGTTTCGCCGAAGCGCTTCAGGCCTGTGAGGCCGATGCGCGCGGCCGGCTCGGCTTCGAAGCCAGGGCCTATCCGCAGGCGGAGCGTCTGCGCCAGGCTCTGGTCGCCGCGCGTGCCGTCGATGCGGGCGCAGTCGCGAAAGCCTACGAAAGCGAGCCGGCGAAGATCAAGGATGCCGTGCATCGCGAGCGCGTGCGGGCGGTTGCGCAGGCGTTGAGCGAAACGGCGTCGGAGGAAGAGGCGGAGTAGCTCAGAGCAACCGCGCAAGCAGCGACAGCAGCATCGACAGCACCAGCGTCGACATGAACGGGAATGGATATTCCTTCCCGAACAGCCGCAGCGTGACATCGCCCGGCATCCTGCCGATCCCGAGCTTACGCAGCCACGGCCAGCACGCCGACAGCACGGCGACGGCGATGAAGGTGGTCAGCAGCCAGCGGATCATCGTATGGGCCTCGGTTCGACGCTCAGAGCGTATGCGAGCGGTCGCCGCGCGCGAACGCGTCGAGCGTGCCGTCGATCCCGCGTGAAAACGCGATCACCTTGAACAACTCGCCCATCTCGGCTTCCGACAGCAGCTTCTGCACCGCGTTGGCGGCGGGCAGGAAGTTGGGGATGTCGGATGGATCGATCGTGCTCAATGCTTCCGTGATACCGGCGTTCATCAGAAAACGCGCGTGCGACGTAAAGCCGAGCAGGTCCGCGCCCGCATCGACGCCCGCCTCGGCGATACCGGTGAATTCCACGTGCGCGGTAATGTCCTGCAAGCCGGGGTAGAGAAACGGATCGCCGTGCGCGCGGTGCCGGTAGTGGCACATCAGCGTGCCCTGCGCGCGCTGCGCATGATAGAACTCGTGACGCGGAAAGCCGTAGTCGATCAGCAGCACGGCGCCGCGCGTGAGCATCGTGCAGACGGTGCGCGTGAAGGCGAGGGCGGCGTCGTGGGTTTCCGTCACATAATCGTGGTCGCCTTCGATCTCCAGATCGCGCAGGAAGGCGGCATCGTGCGTCGATTGAACGGGGCGGTCTTCGAATTGCAGCGCGCCGTCCTTCATCGCCACGCCGCGCTCGTGCCACGCTTCGTCGATGCGCGCGAACAGGCGCACGGGCATCGCGTCGAGCACTTCGTTGCCGACCACGACGCCTTCGAATTTCTCGGGCAACGCGTCCAGCCAGCGCACGCGAGCGGCCATGCCGGGCGCTTGCGCTTCGATCGTTTCGCGCTGGCGCTCGCGCAATTCGCCAGACAGATCGACGATCGAATACGTGTCGAACTGCGTGCCCAGTTCATCCAAAGCATTCAGCAGGCCGGCAGCCAGTTTGCCCGTGCCCGCGCCGAACTCCATCACGTGACGCGTGCCGCTCATGTCCAGCGCCTGCGCGATGGGCCGGGCGAGCGTCTGCGCGAACAGCGGCGACAGTTCCGGCGCCGTCACGAAGTCGCTGCCATCCTCGGCGCGCCGGCCGAACTTGACCGCGCCGCCGCTGTAATAGCCCAGTCCCGGCGCGTAGAGCGCGCGCTCCATGTAGCGATCGAACGGCATCCAGCCGCCGTTTGCGTCGATCTCCGCGCGAATCTGCGAAACCAGCGCTTCCGACTGCGCGAGCGCGGTCGGGCCGGGAGCAGGTAAACTATCGGGTTGGTGAGCTTTCGGATTCATCCCCGCATTGTAAATGACCGCCTCGAACGATACTTTCGCCGCCAGCGGCCGTCCCGAGCGGCCCGTCCGCACCGTGCTGGTCACGGGCGCCGGCCACCGGATCGGCCGTGGGCTGGCTCTGGGCTTTGCCGCGGCGGGCTGGGACGTGGCCGTGCATTACGGCTCGTCGAAGGCGAAAGCCGACCAAGTCGTCGCGGAAATCGCCGCGCTCGGGCGGCGCGCCGTCGCGCTGAAGGCGGATCTGTCCGTCGAGGCGGAGGTGGAGCGGCTCGTGCCCGATTGCACGGCGGCGCTCGGGCGGCCGTCGTGCATCGTGAACAATGCGTCGATGTTCGACGAGGACACCGCGCTCGACGTCGGCTACGCGAAGCTGCTGCATCTGACGTCGATCAACGTCGGCGCGCCGCTCGTGCTCGCGCGGATGTTGCATGAGGTCACGCCCGAGGCAGCGCGTCATGACGAATCGCTGCGCGCGGCCGTCATCAACGTGCTCGACCAGAAGTTGTACAACATGAATCCGGATTACCTGTCGTACACGCTGTCGAAGGCCGCGCTCGGCACGGCGACCGTCGCGCTTGCCCAGGCGCTGGCGCCGAAGGTGCGCGTCGTCGGTCTTGCGCCGGGCCTGACGCTGCAATCCGGCGATCAGACCCCGGAAAGCTTCGCGGCCGCGCACAAGGTGACCCCGCTCGGCCATGCGTCGCGCGTGGAAGATCTCGTCGCGGCGGCGTTGTATCTCGCGGATGCGCGCGGCGTCACGGGCACGACGCTGGTGGTCGACGGCGGCCAGCACCTGGTGCCGCTGCCGCGCGACGTGATGTTTTTGACGGGCGCCGACCGATAGCCCGACAGTTATCGGCCGTTAGACGTTGCGCCCTCCGGCGCGCCGCACAGCGCGCCCAATTGCAACTGCGTGCGCGTTCGCACGCACCCTTTTTTGTACTGGAACGAACATGTCTGCCGCTTTGCTTCATCCCCGGCTCGCTGATTGCCGCCGGCTCTTTCTGCGCGA
Source organism: Paraburkholderia caribensis (assembly GCF_002902945.1). NCBI lineage: Bacteria > Pseudomonadati > Pseudomonadota > Betaproteobacteria > Burkholderiales > Burkholderiaceae > Paraburkholderia > Paraburkholderia caribensis. The sequence goes on along the minus strand of NZ_CP026101.1, from coordinate 3,433,643 downwards.
TTACGAGGTGCACATCAACATCGGCGTGCATGACTTCGAAAAGCGCGGCGAGCAGCGCGTGGTGATCAACGTCGAACTGTTCGTGCCGCTCGCGCTGTCCACGCCCGTCGAAGACAAGCTGCGCGAAGTCGTCGATTACGACTTCATGCGCTCGACGATCGCGCAGCGCGTGAGCCAGGGGCACATCCATCTGCAGGAAACGCTCTGCGACGACCTGGCGAAAGCGCTGCTCGCGCATCCGCAAGTGCGCGCCGTGCGTCTGTCGACGGAAAAGCCCGATGTTTATCCCGACTGCGATGCCGTGGGCGTCGAAGTCTTCCATATCAAAGAGGTCTGAGCGATGAACGCTCCCGAAACGCTGACGGGCGTCGACGCGGCCGCGCCGATTGCCGAAGCTGCCGTCGAAGCCGCCGAGCCCAAGCGCGCGCTGACGCGCCGCGAGCAGAAAGAGGCGTACGAGAACAACAAGCTGTTCAAGCGCCTCGCGCGCCAGGTCGGCCAGGCGATCGGCGACTTCAACATGATCGAGGACGGCGACAAGGTGATGGTGTGCCTGTCGGGCGGCAAGGACAGCTACGCGATGCTGGAGATCCTGATGCGGCTGCGCGAGCGCGCGCCCATCAACTTCGACATCGTCGCTGTGAATCTCGACCAGAAGCAGCCGGGTTTTCCGGAGCACGTGCTGCCCGAGTACCTGAGCAAGCTCGATATTCCGTTTCATATCGAGAATCAGGACACGTACAGCATCGTCAAGCGGCTGGTGCCGGAGGGCAAGACGACGTGTTCGCTGTGCTCGCGCCTGCGGCGCGGCATCCTCTATCGCGTGGCGGGCGAACTCGGCGCGACCAAGATCGCGCTCGGCCATCATCGCGACGACATCCTGCAGACACTGCTGCTGAACATGTTCTACGGCGGCAAGCTGAAGGGCATGCCGCCCAAGCTGCAATCCGACGATGGCAAGAACGTCGTGATCCGGCCGCTGGCGTACGTGAAGGAAACCGATCTCGAGAAATACGCGGAACTTCGTCAATTCCCGATCATTCCGTGCAACCTGTGCGGCAGCCAGCCCAATCTGAAACGTGCGGAAATGAAGGCGCTGATCCGCGAATGGGAAAAGCGTTTTCCTGGCCGCGTCGACAACATGTTTAACGCTTTAACGAACGTCGTGCCGTCGCATCTGATGGATCACAAGCTGTTTCCGTTTGCGTCGTTGCGCGCCACGGGCGAAGCCGACGCACAAGGCGATATCGCGTTCGACGAAGAGCCGTGTTCGACCGATTCCGCATCGGAAGGGACGCAGCCGGCATCGCAAACGATTTCCTTCGTGCAATTCGACGATGTTTGACGCTTTATCCATCCCGCAAAGCCTTTTAAAACAGGCATTTGCGGGGTGATTCCGGTTTGGTGGGCCAGGTTGCAGTCACACTCAGCGTGCTAGAATCGCCCACTCCAAACTCGTCAAATACGCCCACGTCATGAACATCGTGATTCTGGCGGCAGGCACCGGCAAGCGCATGCGCTCGGCATTGCCAAAGGTGCTTCATCCCCTGGCCGGCCGGCCGCTTCTTGCTCACGTCATCGACACCGCCCGCACACTGAATCCGACGCGTCTCGTCGTCGTGATCGGTCACGGCGCAGATCAGGTGCGCGAAGCCGTGGCGGCGCCCGATGTGCAGTTCGCCTTGCAGGAACAGCAGCTCGGCACAGGGCACGCAGTACAGCAGGCATTGCCGCTGCTCGATCCGTCCGCGCCCACGCTCGTGCTGTATGGCGACGTGCCGCTCACGAAGGCCAGCACGCTCAAGCGTCTGACTGACGCGGCGGGCCACGACGGCTACGGCGTGCTGACCGTCACGCTCGACGATCCCACCGGTTACGGGCGCATCGTGCGCGATGCGCAGGGCAAGGTGGAGCGCATCGTCGAGCAGAAAGACGCGACGCCGGAACAGCAGAAGATCGCCGAGATCAACACGGGCATCGTCGTGATGCCGACGAAGCGTCTCGAAGGCTGGCTGTCGTCGTTGAAGAACGACAATGCGCAGGGCGAGTTCTATCTGACCGACGTGGTCGAACTGGCCATCGAAGCGGGCATCGAAGCCGTCACCGCGCAGCCCGACGAAGAATGGGAAACGCTGGGCGTCAACAGCAAGCAGCAGCTCGCGGAACTCGAACGTATCCATCAGCGCAACGTCGCTGACGAACTGCTCGTCGCGGGCGTGACGATCGCCGATCCGGCGCGCATCGACGTGCGAGGCACGCTCGAATGCGGCCGCGATGTGTCGATCGACGTGAACTGCGTGTTCGAAGGCAAGGTGACGCTGGCCGACAACGTGTCGATCGGGCCGAATTGCGTGATCCGCAATGCGTCGGTTGGCGCGGGCACGCGCATCGACGCGTACACGCATATCGAAGGCGCACAGGTCGGCGCGCAGGCCGTGCTCGGCCCGTATGCGCGGCTGCGTCCGGGCGCGACGCTGGCGGACGAAACGCACGTCGGCAACTTCGTCGAAGTGAAGAACGCGGTGCTCGGCCACGGATCGAAAGCGAACCACCTGTCGTATATCGGCGATTCGGATGTCGGCGCGCGCGTGAACATCGGCGCGGGCACGATCACCTGCAACTACGACGGCGCGAACAAATTCCGCACGGTCATCGAAGACGATGTGTTCGTCGGCTCGGATACGCAACTGGTGGCGCCCGTGCGCGTCGGCCGTGGCGCGACAATCGCGGCGGGCACGACGGTCTGGAAGGATGTCGAAGAAGGTCTGCTGGTGCTCAACGAAAAGACCCAGATAGGCAAGACGGGCTACGTGCGCCCGACGAAAAAGAAAAGCTGAAGGGAACCGCGTGCGCGAGGCGCGCGCCTCGACCCCTAACTCTGCAAAGGATCATTCAATATGTGCGGCATTGTCGGCGCTGTTGCGCAGCGAAACATCGTTCCCGTCCTGATCGAAGGACTGCGTCGCCTCGAATATCGCGGCTATGACTCGTGCGGCGTCGCCGTGCTGGCGAACGGCGAGCCGAAGCGGGCTCGCAGCGTGGCGCGCGTCGCCGATCTCGACGAACAGGTGCGCGAGACGCACCTCGAAGGCGCGACGGGCATTGCCCACACGCGCTGGGCCACGCACGGCGCGCCCGTCACGGACAACGCGCATCCCATCTTTTCGCGCAACGAACTCGCGCTCGTGCACAACGGCATCATCGAGAACTACGAGTCGTTGCGCGAGATGCTGCGCGGCAAGGGTTACGAGTTCGTCTCGCAGACCGATACGGAAGTGATCGCGCATCTGGTGCATAGCCTGTATCGCGGCGATCTGTTCGCGGCCGTGCGCGAAGCGACGGCGCAACTGCATGGCGCATACGCCATCGCCGTGCTGCACAAGGGGCAGCCGCATACGGTGGTGGGCGCGCGTCAAGGTTCGCCGCTCGTCGTCGGCCTGGGCGAGGGCGAGAACTTCCTCGCATCCGACGCGCTCGCGCTGGCGGGCAGCACTGACCGCTTCATCTTCCTCGAAGAAGGCGACGTCTGCGAACTGACGCTGGAAACGGTGCGCGTGTTCGATCGCGACGGCAATCCCGCCGGGCGCGAAGTGCGCCAGGTGGCAGCCTACGGCGGCGCGGTCGAACTCGGACCGTATCGCCACTTCATGCAGAAGGAAATCTTCGAGCAGCCGCGCGCGATCACCGACACGATCCCGCAAGCCGACGCATTCGATGCAGCGCTGTTCGGCGAAAACGCGCCGAAGGCGTTTTCGGAGATCGACAGCCTGCTGATTCTCGCGTGTGGCACGAGCTACTACTCGGGGCTGACGGCGAAGTACTGGCTCGAATCCGTCGCGAAGATTCCGACGCAGGTTGAGATCGCGAGCGAATACCGTTATCGCGATTCCGTGCCGAATCCGAAGGCGCTCGTCGTCGTGATTTCGCAATCGGGCGAAACGGCCGACACGCTCGCAGCGTTGAAGCACGCACAGTCGCTGGGACACAAGCACACGCTGTCGGTGTGCAACGTCGGTACGAGCGCGATCGTGCGTCTGACGGAGTTGTCGTTCCTCACGCATGCTGGCCGCGAAATCGGCGTCGCCTCGACGAAGGCCTTCACGACGCAGTTGGTCGCGCTGTTCGTGCTCGCCGCGACGCTCGGCAAGATGCGCGGTCATGTCAGCGCTGCGCAGGAAGCGGACTACATCCGCCAGCTGCGTCACTTGCCTGCTGCGCTCAATAGCGTGCTGGCGCTGGAGCCGCAGATCATCGCGTGGTCGGAAGAGTTCTCGCGCAAGGAAAACGCGCTGTTTCTCGGCCGCGGCCTGCACTATCCGATCGCGCTGGAAGGCGCGCTCAAGCTAAAGGAAATCTCCTACATCCACGCCGAGGCTTATCCGGCGGGCGAACTGAAGCATGGGCCGCTTGCGCTCGTGACGGAAGCGATGCCGGTGGTGACAGTCGCGCCGAACGATGCGCTGCTCGAAAAGCTCAAGTCGAACATTCAGGAAGTGCGCGCGCGCGGTGGCCAGCTGTATGTGTTCGCGGATGCCGATACAAAGATCGTCAACGATGAAGGTATTCACGTGATCCGCATGCCGGAGCATTACGGCTTGCTGTCGCCAATCCTGCATGTGGTGCCGCTGCAGATGCTCGCGTATCACACGGCTTGCTCGCGCGGCACGGATGTGGATAAGCCGCGTAATCTCGCGAAATCGGTGACGGTGGAGTGAGGCGGTTGGCTTCGTGCTGATGTCGTTGTTTTTGCCGTAACCGTCTCACCCGCGTTCTGGATACGGCGCCGCGCTCGCGGACGTATCCAGAACCAGTCGCATGTCCTTTCTCTTCCCCTGATGTTTCCCTCGCGCGGCCCTCAAGGCTTCGTCGCACAGGCCAGCACGCAGGGCATCGGTATCCTCACCTCATCGTCGCTGGCATAGGCCGCCGCGCCGTCGCGCACCGTCTTGCTGATCGCAGCCAGCGCATCCGGCGTCTGCGCGTTCAGGATTGCCGACACCCGCACGCCGCCGCGCAACAGCATCTCGAACAACGCATCCGGCGAGCGCGCATGCAAAGTCTGCCCGACTTCCTCGATGCGCGGCTCGCGAAATCCTGCGTCCAGCAGTACGCGCTCGCACTCGGCCCAGTCGCTGAATCTGAAGAACGGCGGCCCGGGCGGCAACTGGACGTCCGTCCGGCCGTGCGTCTCGATTGCCTTCAGCACGATCGAGAAGCCGACCGCCTTGTCCGGTGACGCCCAAACCGTGAAGCCCACCTTGCCACCCGGCCGAAGCACGCGGAACGCTTCCTCGATTGCCTTCTCGGGATGCGAGAAGTGCAGCATGCCGAAGCTGATGCCGACGGCATCGAAATCGTCGTCGGGAAACGGCAGGTCTTCCGCGCTGCCGATGCGAAACGTCAGCGCGGGATAGATGCGCCTTGCCTGATCGACCATCGAATCCGCGAAGTCCACGCCGACGACATCCGCGCCGCGCTGCGCAGCCGCCGCGGCGAGATAGCCCGGGCCCGAGGCGACATCGAGCAGACGCACGCCACGGCGCACGGCGAGCGCATCGAGCAACGCGCAGTGCGACTGGATGGTCAGGTTGCCGAAAAACGTGTGATAAGGCTGCGCGACGCGCTCCCAGCCTCGATGTTCGAAGGCACTGAACTGGTCTTCTTTCATGGCCGTCCCCTTAGTGCTTCAAGTCACTTCCGTTATAGGACCCTCGCGTCAGAGGTCAACGACCAATCACGACCAACCGCCGCCAGACCACCCGGCGATTCTCTCCACACCGAGATGTCCACACGATGCTATGGACAACATGGGGATATCACGGAGGCGATTGCTGTGGGCGGTTTCTGGGTAGACACGAGGCGTGCTCGAACATGGGACAAGTTATTCAAACTTGCGGCGAACGGTCCCACGCTTATACGCAAGGGTATACGTTTCGCAATGCGTTGAGCGCAAAGCGGATTTGGCGCTTGTCCACAGGAAGTGGATGCCCTTGTTAACTGCTACTACGTATACATATCTATAACTTCAAAGACGGTAAACAAACCGCGCGTGCCGCCTGCATGTACGGCAGGGCGATGAATCTGCCTGTTCGATGAACTGCGCGATGAACAGCGCGATCAACAGCGCGATCAACAGCATCGGTCTGGAAAAACGCGTTGTCGGAATTCGTCTCCGGCACGCGGGCCATGTGTATGCCGCGAGCCGACAGTTCTGCGCCATAAGTCGTTTGCCGCGCGCAATCACACGCGTCTCATCCGCCGCCAAAGCATGCGTGGCAAGCCGCAAGGTCTGCGAGCCGCAAACGGGCATACACATTGCTGTTAGAAGGCGCGCCCGCTCAATGAAGCGGACTTCACCAAAACCCCCGGAGGCGATCGTGCTGGCAACAAAACCGTGTACTGCGACATGTGTCATCGATGGAATCGCGGTCACGCTGACCTTTTTCCCCGACACCGGCGTTCTGCGCATCACCGACAGCACGGGCAGTCGTCTAAGAGAAACACGCTGGTCCGCGTCGTGGCAAAGCCTCGTCGCGACCTTCCGCGAACTGAGCGAAACGCCTGTCGAAGAACGCGCCGATCCGGATGTGCTGTTCGGCAGCTACTATCGGTCGAACGCGATCAGCATCCGCTACGCGAGCTGAACACGACACGGAGCCTTGCTGGCGCGCTGACGGCCGTCCGGACAAACGGCCGAACTGAGCCACGATTCGCCCTCGCTTCCGCCGATTGAATGCGCGTGCTCGCTCCTATACTTCTTTCCATGGCGCGACGATTCAACAGCCCATCGACGCGGTTCCCCTCCGCGTTGCGCAAGACCGCAGGTTGCCAGCAGTCGTAACAGAAGCAGCAGAAGCACCGGAAGCACCGGCAGTGGCAGTCGACGAAGTGGCCGTACGCGCAGCAACGGAAGTTCATGCAACAAACGAAGTACGCGCAGCACTGGAATCAGCAGTTTGAATGGGTGGTTTGAAGTTGCAGTCGCAGCACAAGCAACATAAGCAACACAAACAACAGGCCGTCGAAAGACCGGTTCATCGAATGCAGTTGGGGTTAGCAGCAAGGAGTAGGCGCGGGGCCAATCGAAGCAAAAAGATGTTCTACTAATAACAGCTTCTCGTGATGAGCAGCAGTCGGCAAGCATCCACGCGCCTGTTCGATATGACTCATCCACCGAGCCCTGTTCCCCGCGGAACAGGGCTTTTTTTCGTGCAGCGAGCGTTTCTCACATACGCTCGACCTCCTGCCAGCCGCCCGTCGTCATGCTCTTCACCGATGCGGCAACGAATGCCAGTCCCTTCACGCCATCGCTGACGCCGGGGAAGAGTATCGGCTGGTCGTCGCCAGGGGCTCCCGCAATGCGTGTCGCCACGCGCTGTGCGAACTCCGTATAGAGATTCGCGAACGCTTCCAGATAACCCTCGGGATGACCGATCGCGATACGCGTCGAACGCTGTGCGCCTGCGCTCGTCGCAGGTCCCAGCCGGCGCGTGATGATCTCTTCGAAGGCGTCCTGCCGCCGATGGATCAGCCGGTTCGGCTCCTCCTGATGCCACTCGAGCCCGCCCTTGTCGCCGTGAATGCGGAAGCTCAATCCATGCTCCGAGCCCGCCGCGGCATTGGTGACCCATAGCGAGCCGCGCGCGCCGTTCTCGTAGCGCAACAACGCGGACACGTAATCGTCGATGGTGCGGCCTGGAATCGCGGACCCGACGTCCGCGCACAGGCGCGTCACGTCCAGCCCCGTCACGAACGCGCCCAGATGAAACGCATGCGTGCCGATGTCCATCAGCACGAGCGAACTGCCCGCGCGCCCGTCCGTACGCCAGCCCGCGGGCAGATCGTGGCCGGCCAGATAGCTCTGCACATATTGCAGATGCACCTGGCGAATCTCGCCAAGCTCGCCCGCGAGAATCATGTCGCGCGCCTGGCGCACCATCGGAAAGCCTGTGTAGCAATAGGTCACGCAGAACTCGGCGTTCGTGGTCTTCACGCGCGCGGCGATCTCACGCGCCTGCGCGAGATCGCTGGCCAGCGGCTTGTCGCAGATCACGTGAAAGCCGCGCTCCAGCGCCAGCATGCAGATGGGGTGATGCGAGTCGTTGGGCGTCATCACCGCGACGGCGTCGATGCGATCGGGGCGCGCCGCTTCCGCTTCGAGCATCTGTTGCCACGATGCATACGCGCGTTCTGCACCGATGCCGAGGTCGCGTGCCGCCTGCCGCGCGCGCTCGGGATTCGACGACAGCGCGGCTGCGACGATGTCGTACTGACCGTCGAGGCGTGCCGCAATGCGATGCGTCTCGCCGATGATCGAGCCCGGCCCGCCGCCGATCAGACCCAGCCGGATGCGCCGGCCAATCGTGCTTGTCACCATATCGTCTCCGTCGTTGTCGAATGTGCGGGGCTAGTGCGTCGCATTGCGAAATTCGAGGTTGCGCAGCTCGTCGGCGAATTGCTCGTCGGACCAGCATTCGTCGAGCGCGATCATGAGGATCTGCTGCTGACTTGCGGGCGCGAGTCCGCCCACGGGCGGATTGCGGTCGAGATTCGTCGGGAACGCATAGCCTTCCGCGCACGACGCGACAACGGCCGCCGTTTGCGCCGCATCGAGACGCTGTTGCGCACGCATCGCCCGCAGCACGGGAAACACGGCATTGCACATGCGAGTCCGGTCGAGCGATTCCATCGCGCGCCCATACGCCGACGACACCTGCAACAGGTTCGCCATCCGTTGCACGTCGCGCGTGAGGTTCGAACCCGCTGCGTGAAAGAGTGCGGGGCTGAAGAACAGCGCGTCGCCTTTTTGCAGCGGCAACTGCGCGTAGTGCGATTCGAAATACGCGCGGAAGTCCTCGCGGCGCCACGCGACATAACCTTGCGGATAACGCTGCGAGAACGGCAGCAGCTTGGTCGGGCCGCTCTCGACGGGCATGTCGGTGTGTGCGACGGCGCCTTGCAGCGTCAGCAGCGCGGACATCGTGTGGACATGCGCGGGAAAGCGCTGCGCTTCGTCGACGGTGAGAAAGCCGAGATGGAAATCGCGGTGCGCCTGCTGCGCTTCGCCGCCCGGCCGCACGACGTTCACCTGCGAGGTCATCTGATACGCGGGCCCGAGCCAGGCTTCGGCGGCCGCCACCAGAACGGGATTCGCGAAATAGCGGACGAACACGTCGGGTGCGGCGAGACACAGCTTTTCCTGCGCGTTCCAGATGCGGTCGTTCGCGCCCGCCTTCGCGAAGTGATCGGCGCCGCCGCCCGCCTTGCGCTCGCTGCGAATGATCGATTCGAAGATCGCGGTCGCGTCGTCGATGGCGGTCGTGTCGTCGTATGCGCGGTGCAGCACGAACACGCCCGCTCCGTCGAGCAGAACGCTGGCCCACTCGGCGAGCAGCTCGGGGCGACGCGCCGCGTCGGCCACGATGGGTCGCAGCGCATCGCCGTCGTAGACCGGTATGCCTTGCGCGATGTCCGCCGCAAGGCGCGGGCGTGGACGCATTTCACGTGAGGCTTCGATCAGCGTCGCGAAGTCGTCGACGGAACAGTCGGCTTCGCGAAACCATGTGTGTCCGCCTGAAGGCAGAGGCCGTGGGTTCATCTCGTCTCCTCCGATGCCATCGGGTGGTCCGATGTTGCGAACCAGCTTATCCGCAATCTCCTGCGCTGAGTGATCAACGAAACATCAAAAACACATCAAGAGGGGGCGGCGGATTTGCATGGCGAGTCGCCAGTCTTCGAGGAAATCGCTTTGCGGATGGGCCTCTGCATGATGACCGTCGACCGCGCGCTGAACGGACGCGCACACCTGCGCGAGCACACGCTGCGCACTGACGATGAGACTACTCCGTACGATGGGCTCGCGCGGTTCGCGGCGCGTCCTCAGCGGCCGTGCTTCACTGCAGCGGCGCCGTCCACGCTACAGTGCGGTTGCGCCCTTCGCGCTTGGCCGAGTAAAGCGCGCTGTCGGCGCGCGCGAGCGTCGTGTTCAGATCGTCGCTCGTTTCGACCTTGCAAACGCCCGCCGAAAACGAATAACGGATCGCGCGGTCGCCAGCGACCTGCACACGGCGGGTCATCACCTGGCGGCGCATCCGCTCGACCGCCGACACGCCATGCTCGACGGGCGTCGATGGAAACACCACCAGAAATTCCTCACCGCCGATGCGCCCCGCGATATCCGTCTGACGCGTCGCATGCCGGCAGACTTCGCCGAAGTCGCGCAGCACGGCGTCGCCGGCGGCGTGGCCGTGTGCGTCGTTGATCTGCTTGAAATGATCGAGGTCGACGAGCGCGACCGTGAGAGGCGTTTCCGTACCGACGGCGGCCGTGATCGCGAGTTCGAGCGCGGACATCGAATGACGCCGGTTCGACAGGCCTGTCAGCACGTCGGTGCGCGCTTCCTGCACCGCGCGTTCGTGCGCGCCGATCCACGCCTGCTCGCTGGAACGCAACGCCGAGATGTCCGTGCCGATCAGCACGATCCAGTCGTTCTCCAGCAGCGTTTCCGTCATCCAGAACCAGCGCCCGTCGATCAGCTCGGTCGCGAAGCTGCGTTGCCCGGCGCGTTCGCGGCGTAAGGCGATCGCGTCGCCGATCACGGCTGCGGCGTTGTCGCCCTCGATGCGCGTGCCGCATTGACCGAGGATGCCGCGCATCACGAGATCGGCGAAGGTGATTTCGCCGCGCTCGCGGTTCAGGCGGAAGGCGTGCTTGAATGCGCTGCTCGCGAACACGAGCCGGTCGCTCGTATCGTAGATCGCGACCAGCTTGTTTTTGCCGTCGAGGGCGCCGAGCAATGCTTCACAGGCGATGTCGTCGGTACGCAGATCCTGAATCGATTTCATATCGGTGCAGATGGGTCTCCGAACTCGCCGCGTCGTCGAAGCGCGGCTTGCGTCCCAGGTCCGCCGTGTCGCTCAAGAAAAGCGCCACGGACGAAGCCGTGGCGCGAAGCGTTCCAATGATTCCGACTGCGTGAAGAATCACGGAGAACGTGGAGACGGAATCAAGTCTACCTGGACGCAGGGCGCGGCCATCGCGTGAACAGTGAGCAGTTTTGCCCGCAATTCCGCGGGTCGTGCGGGCGTTGTGCATCGCTGCGAGGTCCGGCGTGTCGCCATGCTCACGCGTGGTGCCTGGTCTGACGGCTCCCGTGAGCGGTGGACGATTGAGCGCGCGGCAAGCACGGCGCGGTCTCGTCACGAGCGACGCCGAGGATGACGTTTGGCTCGTCGCGCTTGCTTCGCATGCGACGCGCACGCCGAACGAACGTTCGCGATGTACAGTGATAGCCCAATCGATCGATACGAACAACGACATGACGACTGGTTTCGCCCGACGCGTGATGGTCTGGACCTGCGTCCTGAGCAGCATTACGGCAAGCAACGCGCGACAGCCATCACGCGCGGCGCCACCAACGGGTGAAGCCGCCGATGCCGCCCATGCCACCCGCTCACCAGGCCGCGGGCCGACGCTCTGGCTGGCCGTGAGTCTGTCGATGGGCAGCGCGATCGCGCTGGGGCTCGCGCGCTTTTCCTATGCATTGCTGTTGCCGCCGATGAAAAGCGACCTCGGCTGGAGCTTCGCGCAGGCGGGGGCGATGAACACCGCGAATGCGCTCGGCTATCTGCTTGGCGCGCTAGCGTTTCCGCGTCTGTCGCGTCGCTGGTCGGCGGGCGCGCTGTTCGTCGGCGGATGCGTTGCGACAGCCTTGCTGATGGCGATCACGGGTCTGTCGTCCGATACGGGCGCGCTGCTTGCGCAGCGCGTGGCGACGGGCATCGCGAGCGCATTCATTTTCGTGAGCGGCGGCGTACTGGCGGCGCGCCTCGCAACCTCGCACCCGCGCGATGCAGGCCTCGTGCTCGGCCTATACTACGGCGGCACCGGATGGGGCATCGTCGCGTCGGCACTGCTGGTTCCCGTTTCGCTCGCTTCCTTCGCGCTCGTGCATCGCGCGCACGACTGGCAGATGGCGTGGTTCGCGCTTGCTGTGGCGTGCGTCGCGTTGTCGTTGATCGCTGGGCGTGCCGCGCGGCGCATCGACTGGCAGCACGCGATCAGCGCGGCCACGTCCAATGACGCGGCGGCTGCGCAGCCCGCCGCGCCGATGCTGCGCTATGCGTTCGCGCTCGCCGGCTACGGGCTGTTTGGAGTCGGCTACATCGGCTACATGACGTTCATCATCGCGCTGCTGCGCAACGGCGGCATGAGCGAAGGCGTCGTGACCGGGTTCTATCTGCTGCTCGGTGTTGCAACGATCGTGTCGGCGCGCATCTGGTCCGGGCTGCTCGACCGCATGCGTGGCGGCCAGGCGCTCGCGTTGCTCAACGCCTTGCTCGCGCTGGCGACGCTGATGCCCGCCATCGTCGCGCATCCTGTCGTGGCGTTTGCGTCGGGTGTGCTGTTCGGCGCGACATTCCTGTCGGCCGTCGCGTCGACGACGGCATTCGTGCGCCACAATCTGCCCGCCGCGCATTGGGGCCGAGGCATCAGCGCATTCACGATCGTGTTCGCGTTCGGACAGATCGTCGGGCCGACCGTGATCGGCCTGGTGTCCGACGGCGTCGGACTGGAACGTGGACTCATCTATTCGGCAGGCTTGCTTGCCGCTGGCGCGATGCTTGCTGCATTACAGACAAGCTTGCTGCGGACGCCCATTCGGTGAACTGATGGTTTGGTCGAAAGCAATGCACAACGTACGACCGCATATTCGGTGCCATGCCAGGTGTCATTTGGGTCACACAGTTGCTGCGTTGCGGTCGCCAGCGTACAGATTGCACGCACAGCCGGGAGCAGGATGGAAACCGATGAAACACTCAGTCATCGAATTCGAATTTGACTGTTGCTATTTCGTCAAAACGACTAGAGAGACGCGAGATCAACGCCTAGAGTTAAAGTGCTTTCTCAAGTCTTTTGTGCGGTGCGGGGGTGCTTATGAAACGCAGGAACGCGCGACAACTGGTCCGGATGCTATCGGACATACGGCATGCGGCAGATTGCAGGGCGCTGCGCGCAGCTGCGACGCAACGGGCCATCGAGCTTGCTGCGCAAGAGGCGCAAGACGAGCAGGAGAAGCCCGACACCGCCCGCGAGAGCACTTGCGACAAGACGACGTGGAGAACGTCATGAGAAACGCCACCGAGCAATCGCTGCGTTTTCTGGTCGAGAAATGGCTTGGGCCGGTTTCCGCGCCGGTGCACGTCACGCAGTTCGGGCGCACCAAATGGGACCACACGCGCTACGTGCGCGTCGAAACGTCCGCGCCCGATGGTTTGCGTTCGTTGTTCTTCTTCCGTCACGACGACGGATGCTGGTGCGTGTTTCCGCCGACGTCGAACCGCCGTCGCCCCGTCGAAAGCTGGCGCCAGGTGGCGGCACAGGCGGCCGCGTAGCATCGTCCGCAACGGCTGGCCCATGTGCGCCAGCCCGCCAGCCGCGTTTCAGGCGGGTTCCGCCGAGTCTGACGAGACTTCGCGCCGCGCCGTCCACATCGGCATCACCTGACAGACGATCAATCCCGCCAGCATCAGCGCGCAACCGAGCAGCGCGCGCGGCGCCAGTGTTTCACCCAGCACCAGCCAGCCGGCGAGCGCGGCGAACACACCCTCCATGCTGAAAATCACGGCCGCGTGCGCGGGCGCCGCATCTTGTTGCGCAACGACCTGGATCGTGTACGCCACGCCCACCGAAAGTGCGCCACCGTAAAGAATCGTCGGCGCGGCACGCACGATGTCGGCAATGCGCAACGGGTCCACGGCAAGTCCCACCGCAAGGCTCACCACGCCGCAAACGACGAACTGCACCAGCGCGAGCGCGAGCGGATCGTGACGGCGCGCAAAGCGGCTCACGAGTACGACCTGCGCCGAAATGACGATCGATCCCGCGAGTTGCAGCCAGTCGCCATACAGGATGGAAAAATGTTCATCGACACTCAGGAAATACATGCCGAGCGCGGCCAACAGCGCGCCGAGCCATACGCCGATGCCCGTCTGATGGCGCAGCAATACGCCGATCAGCGGCACGATCACGACATAGAGCGAACTGATGAACCCCGCATTCGCGACCTTCGTGTATTGCAGGCCGATCTGCTGGCACGAGATCGACACGGCGACGAGCAGGCCGAGCAGCGCGCCATCGCGCCATAGCGTGGCTGCGCGGGAAGGCGCAGGAGAAGCGGGGACGTCGTTCGCGCCCGCGTGCTTGCCGCGCCGCCGCCGCGCAATCGACCACACTATCAGGACAACGAACGCGCCCAGCAGGAAGCGCAGCCCCGTGAAGAGAAACGGACCGATCGAATCGAGACTCAAGCGTTGCGCGACGAACGCGCTGCCCCAGATCATCGCGGCGACGAGCATCAGCAGATTCGCGCGCAGGTGTTGGCGGGTGGCGGTTTTCAAGCGGAAATTCCTGACAGGGCCGGGCGCGTTTCGCGGCAGGCTTTCGAGGCCGCGCAGGCACGTTGCGCGCCTTCTGTTTAGACGAAACGACGGCCGTTAAATGGCAGCCGATATGATACCTGTTGACCGTCGGCGAAGCGTTCTGCAATTGAAAGCAATCGGTAAGGAAGCTGTCTCCCGGAAAATACATATCGAAGCTTATGGGATGACAAACAGCCAACGCTGCGTGATACTCCCCGCGGGGAGCCGCCGGGCGCTGTGTGGCCCGGCAGGCTTCGCCATCATGCGGTTCCAATTCAACATTTGACTTACAGTCGTCAGGTTTGGGGATAACACACATGAAGAAGATCATCGCCTCGCTCGTCACCGCCTCGCTCGCGCTGGTGTCCGTTCAAGCTTTCGCACAGGCATCCGACGCAGCGCCGGCAGCAGCTAGCGCCGCGAAGCCGAAGCATGCGCACAAGCAACTGAAGACCCACGGCAAGCGCGCAGGTGTGTCGTCGGCAGCATCGGCTGCAGGCACGAACGACAAGGGCACGCAGAACTAAGCAGCCCGTTCGCGCAGCAAAAAGAAAGGCCGAAGCGATGCTTCGGCCTTTTGCTTTTGTGGCGCGCTCTTGACGCGCCTTCGACACGCCCGTGGCGCATCCGGTCCGCGCGCCCGCGTCTCGACCTGCGCGACACCCGCAACGCCGCTCAAACGCCTGCTGCGAGTCCGTTGACCAGCAGCTCGGCGATCAATCCGTTCATGCCTTCGGGATGACTCGCGGCGCGCTCCTTCAACTGATCGACCAGCGAACCCGGCAGTTTGCACGCGAACGGCACGAGGCCTTTGGCCTGATCGAGCTTGCGCTGCTCGCGCCGGTCAAGTTGCGGCTGTAGCGACGACGCCTTGCCGAAGCGATCGGCGGAGAGCGACTGTTTCATCTCGTTGCCGAGTTTCAGCGCCTTGTTTTTCTCAAGGTCGAATTTCTTCATTGCCATGCGGAAAGGCCTCTAAACAGGTAAGCAATCCACCATTGTACGCATCGCGCGGCGCGTGAATGCCCGACTGATGCCGATTCGCTGAAGGGGAATGCCGCAGCTATTTCGCCGACGCTTCCGCGTTCGTCACGCTGTCCATCAGCGCGCGCATGCGCCGCCAGTGCGAGCCTTCCCAGAAAACGCGCTGGCACACGTCGCAGGTCACGAACTGTGCGTGCCGTTCGAGCACGCCTTCGGGCGCGCGTCCGACCGCCTCGTCTTTCGCAATGCGCCGCAGCGGCGCGTTGCACGTGAGGCACAGGCGAAACGGCCGCGCGCTGCGCGCCAGATCGAGCCGGTCGAAAATCTCGCGCAGTTGCGCCTCGGGTTTCAGGGCGCGGACATAGCAGCCATGTGTGATCGTGCGGCGCTTCAGCAGTTCGCGGTCGCGCGTCAGCACGATGCGGCCTTCATCGGATGCAATCGACTCGATATGCGAATCGGCGTAGTGATTGTCGTAAAGTGTGTCGAAGCCGGCCAGCCGCAACAGTTGCGCCAGTCCGCCGAGATGCGCGTCGGCGACGAAGCGCACCACCCGCAGCGGGCGCTCGCGCACGCGCAGAATCGGCTGAATGTCGAGCGCTTCGAATTTCGGGTAGACGGCAACGCGGTCGCCTTCCTGCAACAGATGATCGAAACCGACCGATTCGCCGTTCACGACGATCAGTTCGACTTCCGTATGCGGCACGCCGAGCGCCTCGATCATGTGCTTTGCGCTGGCCGCGCGCGCACACTCGCAACTGAACGACTGCCGGCGCAGCGGCCGCGCCAGAAAGTCGTTCAATTCTTCGTAGAAGCGGAAGGTGGCCGTAACCATGACGCCAGTATGGCACCGTGCCTCACGCAGCGCCGATGGGCAATTACCTGCACGACGCGCGCGGCTATGCTCTACTTCGGGTTCTTGAACAGGAGTGATTGATGGACATCGGTTTTATCGGTCTCGGCGAAATGGGTGCCGCAATGGTGGCAAACATGCTGAAAGCCGGGCACAGTGTGCGCGTCTGGAACCGCTCGCCGGACAAGGCGCAGCCGCTCGTCGAACTGGGCGCGCAGATCGTCGGCTCACCCGCCGAAGCTTTCACGGGCGACGCCGTCTTCTCGATGCTCGCCGACGATGCCGCGCTGCGCGACGTCATCAGCGCGCCGTTGCTCGAGCACGCGCCGCGCGGACTGATTCACGTGAACATGGCGACGATTTCCGTCGCGCTGGCGGAAGAACTGGCGACGGCGCACGCCGGGCGCGGCCTGAACTACGTCGCGGCACCCGTGATGGGCCGGCCGGACGTCGCGGCGGCCGCGAAGCTGACCATCGTCGCCGCCGGGCCCGCCGAAGCGATCGACCGTGTTCAGCCCGTGTTCGATTCGATCGGCCAGAAGACATGGCGGATCGGCTCGCTGCCGCAGCAGGCCAACGTCGTGAAGCTGGCGGCGAACTTCATGCTGGCGTCGGCGGTGGAGTCGCTTGGCGAGGCGTCGGCCTTGCTGGGCGGTCATGGCGTCGCGATGCAGGACTTTCTCGACGTGATCACGAACAGCGTGTTCCCCGGTCCCGTGTATCAGGGCTACGGCAAGATGATCGCCGAGCAGCGCTACGAGCCGGCGTTGTTCAAGGCGCGTCTCGGCCTGAAGGACGTGCGCCTCGCGCTGGCGGCAGCCGAGTCGGTGTCGACGCCGCTGCCCGTTGCGAGCGTGGTGCGCGACAGTCTGATCGAAGCCGTCGCGCACGGCGACGGCGAGAAGGATTTCGCCGTGCTGGGCCAGGTCGCATCGCGTCGCGCGGGGCGTTGAGGGCGCTGCGCTTGTCTTTGCTTGCGCTCATTCGCGCAGGCCGGCATCGCGCAACTGCGTGGGAGCGGGCGGGCGAGCATAATGCTCGTTCCGCCCGTTTTTCATTTTGATCGAGCAATACGCATCATGAGTCTGCATACCTGGTGGCTCTACCTCGCGACGATCTTCGTTGTCTGCGCGATTCCCGGCCCGAACATGCTGTTGATGATGACGCACGGCGCCCGTCACGGCATGCGTCAAACAACGGCCACGATGGCCGGCTGCCTGATGTCGCTGATGCTGATGCTGGCTGTTTCCGTCGCTGGCCTCGGTGTGCTGCTGAAAGCGTGGCCGACGACGTTCGACGCGCTGCGCCTGCTTGGCGCGGCTTATCTGATCTGGCTAGGTGTGAAGGCGTGGCGCGCGCCCGCGAGCGAAGCGGCGGCGGCACAAGTCGACGCTTGCGCCGACGCGATGGGTGGCAAGCGCGCACCGTCGCGCGGTGCGCTGATGCGTAATGGCTTTCTGGTCGGAAGCAGCAACCCGAAGGCGATTCTGTTTTCGGCTGCGCTGTTGCCGCAATTCATCGACGCTTCGCGCCCGACGCTGCCGCAGTTCGCGGTGCTCGTCGCCACTACGGCGGTGATGGAAGTCAGCTGGTACGCCGTCTACGCGGGCTGCGGCACGCAGATCGGAGCGAAGTTGAGAAGCAGCAGCGTCGCGAAAGCTTTCAACCGGTTGACGGGCGGCGTGTTCGTCGGCTTCGGCGCGATGATGGCGCTGATGCGGCACTGACGCTCGCCTTTCAGCGCTCGCTGCGTCTCATGGCGCGGCGGCGAGCGCTTGTTCGTCAATGGCGGCCTGTTTGCGCGGCTCGATCGACGAAACCGAACAGGAATACGGCAACCGCGAATCCCAGCGCGACTGCGCACACACCGCTCCATCCTGCTCTGGCCCACGCAACGCCTGACAGCGCCGCGCCGATTGCGCCGCCGACAAAGAAAATTCCCACAAAGAGTGCATTCAACCGGCCGCGTGCAGCGGGGTTGATCAGATTGATTGCGCGTCGTCCGAGCGTTTGATCGGCGATGACGCCAGCGTCGAGCGCTGCCGCGCCGGCGACCAGCAACGCCAGCGCCGTCACAGAATGCGCCGCCGGCGAGAATCCGCCCCAGCCAGCGCCCGCGACGCCCAGCACGAGGACGGCCGCGATCATCGCCAGATGCGCGACGATCTGCGTCGCCTGGCCCGCGCCGCGATCGCCGAGATAACCGGCAAACGGCGTGACGATCGCGCCCGTCGCGCCCGCCAGCGCAAACGCGGCGACGCCTTGCATGCCGAGTGAGAACGGCGGCTGCGCGAGCCGCAATGCGATGGCCGTCCAGAACGCGCTGAATGCGCCAAGCGCAAGGGCGGCCAGCGTAGCGCGCCGTTGCAGCACGGGTTCAGTACGCAGCAACGTCCAGAGCGAGCGCAGCAACTCAGCGTAGCGCGCGGTGGCGGGCGGCGCGTGGTTCGGCAACTGGATGGACAGCACGACCGCCAGCAACGCGTCCGCAAACGCTTCGATGCCGTAGAAAGCGCGCCAGCCAAATGTTCCGGCGATCACGCTAGCAAGCGGACGTGAAAGAAGAATGCCGGACATCAGTCCGCTCATGACGTTGCCGACGGCGCGCCCGCGGCGGCTTTCGGGCGCCATCGACGCCGCCATCGGCACGAGCATCTGGATCACGCTCGACGTCGCGCCCGCCATGAACACCGACGCCAGAAACATCCAACCCGAGCGCGCGAACGACGACAGCGCGAGAAACACGGCACAGCAGGCGAGCGTCCGGACGATGAGCCGGCGATTTTCGAGCAGATCGCACAGCGGCACGAACAGCAGCAAACCTGCTGCATAGCCGAGTTGCGGGAGCATCGCGATGAGGCCGGCCAGCGCGGGCGGCAGACCCAGCGCGCGGCTGACCGGCCCCGTCAACGGCTGCGCTGCCGACAGATTGACGACGATCACGCCGACGGCTGCGGCGAAGAAAAGCGTCAGCGGCGTGCTCAACGTCGTGCCGGGCGGCGCCGATGGGTGTGGCGGCGGCGACTGCGCTGACTCCGGCGGTGACGCGGCGGCGAGGCGGCGCGGACAGGTGTCGGCCGGCTGGTTCATGGTTCGGCTCCGGAAGATTTCGATCCGCCCTATCGTAGGGATGCCTGTGTTATGCGACAATTGAATTATCTCGATAATGTTTATGCGAGGTTGTTTTGAACACGCGTGATTTGCAGGCTTTCGTGGCGGTGGTCGAAAGCGGATCGATGGTGCGGGCGTCGGAGCGGTTGTTCCTGACGCAGCCGGGTCTGACGCGCCGCGTGCAGAACCTGGAAACGATGCTCGGTATCGAGTTGCTCGACCGGCAGAGCAAGCCACTGAAGCCGACGGCAGCAGGCAACGAGGTGTACGGTCTCGCACGCACGGTGCTGCGCGCCGTCGACGATCTGATGTCGGTTGCGTCGCCGGACAGCGAGCCGACGGGCGAATTCAGGATCGGCGTGCCGCCGTTTCTTTCCGAGCTTGCGCTGGAGCAGCCTATCGACCGTTTGCGCAGCGCCTTCCCGAACCTGACGTTGCGCGTGACGGCGGGCTGGTCGCCCGGTTTGTTGCAGATCGTCGAGCAGGCGAAAGTGGATGCCGCCGTGGTGCTGCTGCCGGAAAGCGTGCCGTTGCCGGAAGGGCTGACATCGAAGCTCCTCGCTTACAAGCCGACCGTGGTTGTCGCGCCGCGCTCGTTCGGCATTGCCGACGAGCCGGCGACGCTCGCGAGCTTGTCAGCCTACCCGTGGGTGTTGAATCAGGACGGCTGTGGGATGCGCTCCGCGCTGAGTCGCGCGATGGCGGCGGCGGGTTTGCCGTTCAACGTCGCTGTCGAGGCGTTCGGCTCGGAACTGCAGTTGTCGCTGGTGACGCGTGGGCTAGGGGTGGGGCTGGCGACGCCGGAAGTGCTCGCTCGCAGTCCGCATCGGGAGGCGCTGCAGGTCATCGACGTGCAGGACTTCCGGAACGGCCTGAACGTGTGGCTCGTGCATGGCGCGCTGCCCGGACGCCTCGTGCGTCCCGTCGCGTTGATGCGCGACGCGCTGGTCGACAAGCTGGAAAAGGATGCGGCCTGTCTGGCGGTGGTCCGTTCCGTCGCATGACGCAGAGCACAAAATGCCGCCAAAAACCATTCATGCGACGTTTTGTCACCCTTTAGTAACGTAGAACCGGCGCTCTAACGCATCATGTTGCAACGCACCAAGCGATTTGCTATAGTTCGTCTTGTCTCCTCCATGTCTCCTCTGATATGGATTCAGCCCGCCACCATGGCGGGCTTTTTTTTCGCCCTGCATTTGCCCATCCGCCGCCCGCTCAGAACTTGTACGACAGCGCGAGGTACGTGATGATCGGATCGGCCTTCAGTTCGGCTTTCGATACGGCCAGTTCCGTGCCGTCCGCTGCCTTGATGATCGTCGACGAGGTCGTCTTCAGCGGGATGTAGGTGACGGACGCGATGACGCCCCAGCGGTCGGTGATGCTGTACATCGCGCCCACATTGAAGACCGGCTGCCACGACGACGACGCTTTCGCCTCCACGGTCGTTTTTCCCGTCTTGCCCGCCCCTGCGGCCAGAATCGCGCCGAGGTTGTTCTGCGTCGACGTGACGAAATTCTCATTCAGCTGAATGTCGCTGAACCAGTTGTACGACACGCCAATGCCGACAAACGGCCGGAACTTCGCCGTGGATTCGCCGAAGTAGTACTGGAAAATCAGCGCCGGGCTCCATTGCCGCACGCTTTTGACAATGGGGTTGACGGCCGGGTCGCCGATATCCTGCTTGCCCAGCGCGCCTGCCGGGCCGGGCGGCTGGATCGTGCCGTGCCCGTACAGTTTGAACTTGGGCGGCACGCCCGCCACCGACGTCACCGCGAAATGATCCGTGACGAAGTGCGAAAACACGAGGCCGAGCGTATCGGCGCTGTTCGTCGACAGGCTCGTGCCAGCCGACGTGAACGAGTTCGGCAGACGCAGCGGCGTGTTGATCGGCACGGGCGCGACGTGCGTCGTGAGCGGCGTGCTCGAATCCTGTGGCATCACGTGAAACCAGCCGAGCGAGACGAGGTTGTCGCCCGCCTTTTGCGCATGAGCATTCGTCATCGCGAACATGGCCAGCGCAGCCGCGCATACGGCGGCGAATGCATGGGGCATTGCCGCGTCCAAGGGCTTTCTCATTCTGTTCCTCCTGAGCGGGCGGCCTGCCTCGCGCGACGGCGTTATCCGTGCCGTCTGCTGCGCTTCCCGGTTGCCGGCTTCCCTGCGCGGGCAGGGAAGCGGCCGGGCGGCGGTCGCCTCGTTGCGTTCTATGCGGTGGACCTCGCGTCCGTTACTGGACGAAGGCGCCGATCGTGAAGTACGGCGACGACGCGTTCGACAAGTCCAGGAAGCCGAACACGCCCCCCGTGAAGATGAACTTGCCGGTCGGCGCGCTGCCCGCTGCCGCGTTCGTGTACGTCGACGTCACGACGCCGGGCACGGTCTGCGTGAAATCGAGATTCAGCGCCTTGGTCAGCGACGCCTGCGACGCGTTGAACGGATCGAGCAGCGTCGCCTGCGTGCCGACGAGCGCATTGGTGCGGTAGTTGAACTCGCTGTCGACGCCGATGTACTCGCCGTTCTGCGAGTTGACGGCGATGTTCGACTGCGGCGCGAGGATCGAGATGCCCGATTCGTCGTCGGCGACCGGCCCGCTGATGCCGTTCTGCGGGTTCGGCGTCAGCGTCGAGTTCGCGACGCCCGTGCGGACGAGGATCGGCACGTTCTGGTTGCGCAGCTTGCCGACGATCATGAAGCCCTTGCCGACGGGCGACGTCGCGAGCGTCGGCTTGCCCTGGCCCTGGAAGTTGTCGGTTTCGAATGCGCCGCTGCCATTCGACGCCTGCGTCCAGTTCGTACCCGGCTGCTGGCACTTGCCGGCATTGACGCCAGCGTTATCGCACTCGGTCCAGGTGCCGTCGGCGTTGATCGTGATCTTCGTATCGACGACAGTCGGCGCGAAGTTCTGCGACGGAATCTGGTGATAGCCAAGCTGGTTATACGTGCCGACGATGTTCGCCAGATTCGTCTCGATCGTGGAAAAGCCGATGAACGGGTAGTACGGAAATTTCGTGTCAGGGACCGCGCCTTGCCCGAGAATGCCGCCGAACGAAATCTCGGCACCTGGAATCGTGCCGCCCGCCACGCCTTCACCGACGAAAATGCGCGCCGGCCGGTTCGGGTCGAGGCTCGCGCCGTTCAGCCGGAACGCGCACTGGTTGAGCTTGTTGGTAGGAAGCAGCGTTTCCTGGGTCAGCGTGCCCGAGGCCGTCTGGCCCTTGCGGGTCGGTGCGACCGTGCCCGTGGTGGCGGGAATCGGCGATTCGATGTAAGCGACCTGCCAGGTCATCTTCGTCGTATCGAGTTGCAGTTTGACGAGTTCGCCGTCGCCGCCGCCGCCCGTGAAGGTCGTGCCGTAATCGAGTGAGGCGGGGCACAGGCGCGCTTCCACGGGCGGCGCGCCTTCGCTGCTCCCACCGCCGCACGCGCCGAGCAAGGGCGCCGCAAACGCCAGCGCCGAAAGGATCTTCCAGTTCATCGTGCCTCCAGTCTTGTTATGGGCGGCCAGCTCCCAGTCCAGCCGCCTCTCGGTCTTGTTGATCTAGCGATGCTGCTGATGCGCGTGTTGCCTCCCTGCCATGCACGGCCCTTTCTGTCGATCCGGGTGAGGCTTACTTGCTGATCTGCGCGCCGACGCTGAAGTAGGGCGAACTGGCGGTGTCGGCATTGGCGGAGCTCGGCGTGAGGCCGCCGTTTTCGGTGCCGTTGATGAAGATCGCGTAAAGGCCGCCGCCTGCGATTGCGTAGCCCGTGTTGCCCTGCTTGTCGGTGACGCTGACGAGGCCCGGAACGCTGCTGCCGTATCCCAGACCGAATCCGCTTTCGGCCGCCTGCGTGGAAGGATTGATGAAGGTCCCGAGGCCGCCCTGGATCAGCGAAGCGGTGTACTTGAAGTTCGAGTCCGCGCCGACATAGCCGCCGTCGAATCCGCCCGAAGCGAGCGGAGTCGCGCTTTCCAGCAGCGCGATGCCGGATTCGTCGTCGACTTCGGCGTCGAGCGGAATCGCGCCGGTGCCCGTGAACACGTGCCCCGTCCTGACGACGACCGGGACGGTTGCGCCGTTTACCTGCCCGATGATCATGTGGGCCGATGAGCTGCCCTTCGCGCCCAGCAGCGGCAGCACCAGCTGGTTTTCGATGCGCGGCGCATTGGTGCTGTCGAAATAGCCGTTCGCGTTGAGCGTCGGCGTGTCGCCCATCGACAGGCAGCGCGTCGGGCTTGCGTTGCCGTTCGCGGGCGGGCTGTTGGTCGCTGACGAGCAGGCGCCGTTTGCATCGAACGTTTCGGATGTCTGGGTGGCCGCCGCCGCGTAATTGCCCGACGGGACGATGTGATACAGCAGCCCGTTATAGTTGCCGGCGAGCTTCGAGAGGTTCGTCGTCGTGCTTGCAAAGCCGAGGAACGGATAGAAGTCGAAATGTCTCGGCGTCACGGCGCCGACGTTCTGGAATGTGAGAAACGTCTTGCCAGCGTATGAGACGTCGGCACCCGGAATGCCGCCGCCCGCCACGCCCTTGCCGACGAAGACAATGGGCGGATTGGTGGACGAAAAGGGCGTCGTGTAGGTCGCGCCCGTCGACGGCGCGGTGCCCGACGCGGGCGTCAGCATGAACGCGCAGCGCGTCTGCTCGGCGTTCGGCAGCATGCCCGCCGGCGGATGCTTGACGGCGCCCGTAACGGTCGCGCCGGCCCGCGTATTGTCGACCTGGCCCGCCGACACCGGGATCGGCGACTCCAGAAACTTCAGCGTGTACGTCATCTTCACGGCGTCGATGTTCAACGACACCACTTCGCCGCTGCCTGCGCCGCCCAGATAGGTGCTCCGGCCGATGTCGGCGTCGGCGGGGCAAAGCGAGCCCGCGGCGGCCGTCGACCCAGGCGGCCCTTGCACGCCGCAGCTCGATCCCGAGCACTGGTTCGCGTTGATTGCACCGGGATCGTCGGCTTTTCCTCCTCCGCAGGCGATCAAAAACGGCATGCTGGCAATGGCACATGCCAGCCATTTTGAATTGGCGTACATGCTGCTGTCTCCCTGATTCGTGTAATTTGCGAGCTAATTTCGCCGCGCGATTTAAGGCTGTCAATTGAACGAACCGTCTAAATAACCCGATTCAAACAGCGCTTTTTTCGCGGAGAGTCGCATGGCGCTTCGAAGCGCGCCTTTTAAAACAAAACAGCATTTTCGGACTGGACGGATTTTCCGTGTCGCCGCTAAGCCTTTAACGACGCGGGTCCGGAAAAGCGCATCTATCATCTTCGAACGCTCGTTCGTAAAAAAGTCCGGAATATCCCTATGCGGTAATAGATGCGCATGGCGATAAAGAGAGGAGCAGCAAATACCTGCTATAAGGACTGCTGGCGATAGTGAGAAAATTGAAAGGTATTAATTCGCGTTTGAATGAGGCGTTTCAAATTGCCGATTAACAAGCAAAAAAATAAAAAGCCGGCGTTTGAATGCCGGCTTTGTGACGCGCAGGACGGCGGGCGCCGTCCGCTAGCGAAGGATCAACGTTTGAGGCCCGTGGCTTCGTCCGCGCCAATGGCGAGATTCATACACTGGATCGCCGCGCCCGAGGCGCCCTTGCCAAGATTGTCGAGCCGCGCGACCGTGACGAAGCGCTCTTCGTTGCCGAACACGAACAGATCGACGCGATTCGTGTCGTTGTTCGCCTGGACGTCGAAGAAGCCGCTGTCGAGGTTGTCGTCAGCGTTGAACGGCGCGACGCGCACGAACTGCTCGCCGCTGTAGTACTCGGCGAACAACGCTTGCACGTCTTGCGGCGTGGTCTGCTTGGACAGCTGGCCCGGGGTGAAGTAAGTCGTCACGGCCAGGCCCTTGTAGAAGTTGCCGACGATCGGCGTAAAGACAGGCGCGCTCTTCAGGCCGGTGTGCGCGGCCATTTCCGGCAGATGCTTGTGCGTCAGACCGAGCGCGTAAGGACGCGGGCTGTCGAGCTTCGCGTTGCCGCCCGCTTCGTAGTCCGCGATCATTTTCTTGCCGCCGCCGCTGTAACCGGTGATCGAGTAGCTGTGCGCAGCGAATTCCGCCGACACGACACCCGCTTCGACGAGCGGACGCATGGCCAGTACGAATGCCGACGCATGGCAGCCCGGCACGGCAATGCGCTTCGCGGTGCGCAGGCGCTCGCGCTGTGCGCGAGCCAGCTCGGGCAGACCGTACGCCCAGTCCGCGCTGGTGCGAAACGCGGTGCTCGCGTCGATCAGCACCGTGCGGTCGTTCTCGACGAGCGACGCTGATTCGCGCGACGCAACGTCGGGCAGGCACAGAAAGGTGACGTCCGAAGCGTTGATGAGACGACGGCGCTCGCCGATATCCTTACGCTTCGCTTCTTCGATGCGGAGGATTTCAACGTCTGCGCGCTGCGACAGGTATTCGAAAATCTTCAGGCCGGTCGTGCCTTCCTGTCCGTCGACAAAAACTTTCGTGCTCATCTCGATCTCGCTGGCTGATAAAAACGGCGGGAAAACGCGGCGCTGGCTGCGCCGGAACGTTATTTTAAGACCGTGAGGCGGCGCGTGCGCGAAATTGGCCGAAAAACACGTTGCGCCGCAACAGTGACGCCGGCATGACAGGCGGCGTTTTACGCACGCGCCAGGCGCCGCGGTGCGTTCATCCCGGCTGTCCGGCCTTCCAGCGCGCCGTCACGGCCGCGATCCGCGCGCCGAACACCTTTGCCGTGTCGAGATCGCCGGGTGGCGGCGCTTCGTCGGGCGTGGCGTCGGCAGGCGACTGCGACAGCAGGCCTGCGAAGCCGCCGACGAAATTCAGGTCGTTGCGCGTCGCCGCCTTCGTGTTGGCGGGCATCATGCCCATGCCTGCCCAGATCATGCCGTGCTGCATCGCGAGGGTGATGAAATACTGGATCGTCGAGAACTTGTCGCCGTTCATCGACCCCGAATTCGTGAAGCCCGCCGCCACCTTGTCCTTCCACTTTTGCGCGAACCACGGTTTCGAACTGGCGTCGGCGAATTTCTTGAAGTCGGCGGACGGGCCGCCCATGTAGGTCGGCGCGCCGAAAATGATGGCGTCGGCCGCGTCCAGCTCGGCCCAGGCCGCGTCGTCCAGTTCACCTACCGCGATCATCCTTGCGTCGGCGGCGCCGTCGAGCGTGCCCGCGAGCACGGCTTCCGCGAGCTTCTTCGTATGGCCGTAGCCGCTGTGATAGACGATGATGATTTTTGACATAGCCAGCTCCCTTGTTGCGAATAATGATGCGATTCGGAATGAACGGCCTTGAGCCTAGCTCATTCTGTCACCGCGCATGAGTGGTTCGAGACGCGGCAACGACTTCGCACTTATGGCTGATGCGAAAGACTAGCGGCCGTAGGTGACGGTCATTCGCGCGTAGCCGAGCGTCGCCGTGCGGATCTCGTGGTCGAACATGAGCGACGGCCGACCTTGCGCGAGCCTGAGGTTCGACGTGTTCAGCGCGTACACGGTGATCACATAGCGATGTGGCTTGCCGGGCGGCGGGCAGGGGCCTCCATAGCCGTCGATATCGAAGTCGTTGCGCGCCTCGACGGCGCCGACATTTTTAAGAAAGCCGGACGCGCTAGCGTTTTCGGGCAACCGGTCGACGTTGGCAGGAATGCCGACGACGGCCCAATGCCACCAGCCGCGTCCGGGCGAATCGGGATCGAACATGGTCACTGCGAAGCTGCGCGTGCCGTCGGGCGGGTTGTGCCAGTTCAATTGCGGCGAACGGTTAAGACCTTTGCAGTCGTTGCGGTCGAACACTTGCGCGTTGTCGACGGTGCCGCCTGCGCGAAGGTTTGCGCTCGTCACGGTGAACGCGGTGTCGGCAGAAGCCGCGCCCGCATGAATTGCAAATGAACAGACGATGAGCAAAGCAACGCGCGATCGCGCGAAGAGCAGCGGCGGCAGAAACGGACGGGACGAACGAGACGAACGGGGCGGAACGACCGGGCAACGCAAGTGCATGTGCCGAATCTCCTGTCAGGCTCGTAAAGATTGTCCTTACGAGCGATTGTTATCCTTTTTTGTGCCCAAGCGACAAATCGAGTCTAACATTACATCTTACGAAGCCATTTGTGCTCGACGAGGGGCCAGTACAGCGCGAAATCGGCTATAGTCGCTGCAATCGTCTGTAGTTGCACGCAAGCAGACAAGTCCTAGAAATTTAGAACTAAGAACAGTTGCATGACTGAAGTTTCGGAGCGCGGATTGTCAGTTGAAGGGAGGGCCATGCAAGATCCAATCAGGGTCGTGGTCGCCGATGACCATCCAGTAATTCTCTTTGGTGCCGAACAGGCGTTGCTCAAGTTTCAGGGCATTCGTGTGGTCGCGCGCGCAAAGCAGTCCACTGAGTTGGTGAAGATATTGCAGACGACGCCGTGCGACGTTCTCGTCACGGATCTCGCAATGCCAGGTGGACAATACGGCGACGGCTTACCGTTGATCGGTTACCTGCGTCGGAATTTTCCCGACCTACCTATAGTCGTCCTGACGATGCTCGAAAACGCCGCGCTATTGAAGCGGCTGAGCGAGCTTGGTGTGATTTCCGTCGTCAATAAATCAGACGACCTAAGTCATATCGGTCTTGCAGTGCAGCACGTCAGCCGGCATATCGAATACATGAGCCCGTCGGTGAAGTCATCGCTCGATACGTTGCGCATGAATGCTGGCGGCAAGAGCGACGAGGTGATTCTGTCGAAGCGTGAGTTGGAAGTCGTGCGGCTCTTTGTGTCGGGAATGACCATCAAGGAAATTTCCGAGCAGCTGAACCGCAGCATTAAGACGATCAGCACGCAAAAGAACACCGCAATGCGCAAGCTCGGACTCGAAAGGGATTCCGAACTATTTCAGTATGCGCAGAGTAATGGCTTGATGAATCTGTCGTCGTATGCGCCGGGTGAGGCGGATACTGGCAGTTCGTCGCAGGGAAGTTCTTAAGCGCTAACGCGGAAGTTGGCCGTCGGTTCTCAAACCGGGACGGCGGATCAAACAAAAACGCCGCCTGTCGTGAGACAGGCGGCGTTTTCGTATGGCGCGCTGAGTCCGGTTGCTCGCTTATTGCGGTGCCGCCGTCGCGCCGCCGTGCGCTGCCGACCACTCGGCAGGCGCGTGCAGGAATTTTTCGACTTCGTCGAGCGTCTTCGTTTCGAAGTAGCCCTGTTGCTTCGCGACGCGCAGCACGTCCCACCACGTGGCGAGCGCGTGCAGGTCGACGTCGATATCCTTCAGCACCGACACGCTTTCCTTGAAGATGTTGTAGTGGAACAGCACGAAGCAATGGTTCACCTGCGCGCCCGCCGTGCGCAACGCATTGATGAAGTTGATCTTGCTGCGGCTGTCC
Source organism: Paraburkholderia caribensis (assembly GCF_002902945.1). NCBI lineage: Bacteria > Pseudomonadati > Pseudomonadota > Betaproteobacteria > Burkholderiales > Burkholderiaceae > Paraburkholderia > Paraburkholderia caribensis. Next base: position 3,404,939 of record NZ_CP026101.1, on the reverse strand, counting down.
GTGGTCAGATCTTCGACCAGCAGCACGCGCTGACCTTCCGTCAACAGACCTTCGATCTGCGCATTGCGGCCAAAACCCTTCGGCTTCTTGCGCACATATTGCATCGGCACCATCAGGCGGTCCGACAGCCAGGCGGCGAACGGAATGCCCGCCGTTTCACCGCCGGCGACGGCGTCGATCTGCTCGTAGCCGACGTCGCGCAGAATCGTCGCTTCTGCCATTTCCATCAGGCCGCGGCGCACGCGCGGATACGAAATCAACTTGCGGCAGTCGATATATACCGGGCTCGCCCAGCCGGAAGTGAAGATGTACGGTTTTTCCGCGTTGAAATGCACTGCCTGGACTTCCAGCAGCATTTTGGCGGTCGTGTCGGAGATCGTCTGGCGATCGAAGCCTGTCATGGGCGAATCCTTCGGTGTGGTGAGCTTGGAGGGCGGGCGCGGAGCCCTGTGGCGCAGCAGGCGTAACGTTTCGCGCCTGGTGGGCGAGACATGCCGGACGAGTTGAGAAACCGGCCGGTTTGCTGCGCGCGTAGCCCGATATTTTACCCGATTCGGACTGTTCCCAGGGCGCGAGGCGGCGAAAGCGGGTAGGCGCCAGATAGGCACGGCCGCCGGACGTGCGTTTCGCCTATGCATTCTGGCCAGGTTGTGACGCCAATCTGGCGCCTTTACACTCACGGCAAATTTTCACAGACGGCCTTCGGATGGCCTTCTGCTCACGTCTGCTGCAAGGTTGCCGCCCATGAATATCGCCCCTTCCACGACCCAGGCCGCGCCGGCCGCCCGTCCCGGCTATGCGGCGCGCGCGCTGATTGCGTCGGTGCTCGGCTACGCGATGGATGGCTTCGATCTGCTGATCCTCGGCTTCATGCTGCCTGTCATCGCTGCCGACTTGCAGCTTTCATCGACGCAGGCCGGGTCGCTGGTGACGTGGACGCTGGTCGGCGCGGTTGCGGGCGGCGTGATTTTCGGCGTGTTGAGCGATTATTTCGGCCGCGTGCGCATGCTGACGTGGACGATTCTCATCTTCGCCGTCTTCACGGGCCTGTGCGCGCTCGCGCAAGGTTACGGCGATCTGCTCGCGTACCGGACCATCGCGGGCATCGGGCTGGGCGGCGAGTTCGGCATCGGCATGACCCTCGTGGCGGAGGCCTGGCCAGCGGCACAGCGGGCGCGCGTGTCGTCGTATGTCGGGCTTGGCTGGCAACTGGGTGTGCTGGCGGCGGCGCTGCTGACGCCTTTGCTGCTGCCCGTGATCGGCTGGCGCGGGATGTTCGCGCTCGGGCTGCTGCCTGCTGTCGTGTCGTTTTTCGTGCGGCGGCGCGTCGAGGAACCGGCGCTTTTCACCGAGCGGGTCGCGCGCGGCATGCGCAAGGCTCCGATGAAACTGCTTGTCGCCGACGCCCGCACGACCTGCGCAAGCGTAGGCGTTGCGATTCTGTGCTCGGTGCAAAACTTCGGCTACTACGGCCTGATGATCTGGCTACCCAGTTATCTGTCGAAGACCTTCGGCTACTCGCTGACGCGCTCCGGGCTGTGGACGGCCGTCACGGTGCTCGGCATGGCCGCCGGTATCTGGCTGTTTGGCGTCGCGGCTGACCGCTTCGGCCGCAAACCCACGTTTCTGTTCTACCAGGCGGGCGCCGTGGTGATGGTGTTCGTTTACTCGCAACTGGGCACCCCGTTCGCGCTGCTGATTGGCGGCGCGGTGATGGGCATGTTCGTGAACGGGATGATCGGCGGCTATGGCGCGTTGATCTCCGAGCTGTATCCGACCGAGGCCCGCGCCACCGCGCAGAACGTGTTGTTCAACATCGGGCGCGCAGTTGGCGGGTTCGGGCCTGTCGCCGTCGGCGCGCTGGCCGCGCGGTTTTCGTTCGCGGCGGCGCTCGGCATGCTCGCTTCGATCTACATCCTCGACATTCTCGCCACGCTCTTTTTGATCCCGGAACGCCGCGGCGCAACGCTCGAATAAGGCCCCGCCGCCACGTCGCGAAGGGCGGGGTGGGAGTGTTTTCATGCCGCGCTGCAGCAAGCGCCGGCGCGGTTGCGGCTTATCCATCCGGTACAAAACCTACCCCGAATCGTCGCATCCGGGGTGTACACTAATCGACCCGAAAAAGCTCAGCGCCGTTTGCTTTCCGCTGAGGTTTGACGCCGCGCCTAACCGGCGCACGCGAGAATCGCCGCCGTCGAGCAACCCGTCGACATTGGCCAGCGCAGCACGTGACATTGAGCCGGGCCCAATTATCAACGTCTCGCAGGTTAGAAAATGGACGAACAACTGAAGCAAAGCGCTCTCGCATATCACCAGAATCCGAAGCCCGGCAAGATTTCGGTCACCCCGACCAAGCCGCTTTCGAACCAGCTGGACCTGTCGCTCGCGTATTCGCCGGGCGTCGCAGCCGCGTGCATGGCCATCTTCGACGAGCCGCTCGACGCGCAGAAGTACACGTCGCGCGGCAACCTCGTCGGCGTGATCACGAACGGCACGGCCGTGCTGGGTCTCGGCAATATCGGGCCGCTCGCCGCGAAGCCGGTGATGGAAGGCAAGGGCTGTCTCTTCAAGAAGTTCGCCGGCATCGACGTGTTCGATATCGAGCTGAACGAGTCCGATCCCGACAAACTCGTCGACGCGATCGCGATGCTGGAGCCGACGCTCGGCGGCATCAACCTCGAAGACATCAAGGCGCCCGAATGCTTCTACATCGAGAAGAAGCTGCGCGAGCGCATGAAGATTCCCGTTTTCCACGACGACCAGCACGGCACGGCGATCATTGCGTCGGCGGCGATTCTCAACGGCCTGAAAGTGGTCGGCAAGAAGCTGGAAGAGGTCACACTGGTGTGCTCGGGTGCGGGCGCGGCGGCGATCGCCTGTCTGGACCTGCTCGTGAATCTGGGCCTTTCGAAGAAAAACGTGCTCGTCGTCGATTCGAAGGGCGTGATCTACGAAGGCCGCGGCAATCTGGACCCGTCGAAGGAACGTTACGCAGCGAACACCGAAGCGCGCACACTGGCTGACGCGATCAAGGGCGCGGACGTGTTTCTCGGCTGCTCGAGCGCGGGCGTGCTGAAGCCGGAAATGGTCAAGGAGATGGGCACGCAACCGCTGATTCTCGCGCTCGCGAACCCGGAGCCGGAAATCCGCCCGGAAGAAGCGAAGAAGGTGCGCCCAGACTGTATCGTTGCGACGGGCCGTTCGGACTATCCGAACCAGGTCAACAACGTGCTGTGCTTCCCGTTCATCTTCCGCGGCGCGCTGGATGTCGGCGCGACGACGATCACGGAAGAAATGAAGCTCGCATGCGTGCGCGCGATCGCCGAACTCGCCGAAGAAACCGATCAGGGCGATGAAGTCGCGAAGGCGTACGAAGGCCACTCGCTCGAATTCGGCCCCGACTACCTGATTCCGAAGCCGTTCGATCCGCGTCTGATCATCAAGATCGCGCCCGCTGTTGCGCAGGCCGCGATGGATTCGGGCGTCGCGACGCGCCCGATTCAGGACATGGACGCGTACCGCGAGCAACTCGGCGCAACCGTCTACCGCACGGGCATGGTGATGCGCCCGGTGTTCGCGGCAGCGAAGGCGCAACCGGCGCGCATCGTGTTCGCGGAAGGTGAGGACGAGCGCGTGCTGCGTGCCGCGCAATTCGTGCTGCTCGAAAAGATCGCGAAGCCTATCCTGGTCGGTCGCCCGAGCGTGATCGAGATGCGTCTGAAGAAGATGGGCTCGAAGCTCAAGTGCGGCGAGGATGTCGAGATCGTCAATCCGGAAGACGATCCGCGTTATCAGAAAAGCTGGCAGGCGTATCACGAGATCGGCGCGCGCGAAGGCGTCACGCCGGAAGTCGCGAAGGCCGCGATGCGCAAGTTCAACACGCTGATCGGCGCGATTCTCGTGCATCTCGGCGACGCGGACGGCATGATCTGCGGTCTGATCGACACGTATCACGAGCATCTGAAGTTCGTCGAGCAGGTGCTGGGCAAGGCGGAAAAGGTGGACAACTTCGCCGCGATGAACCTGCTGATGTTGCCGGGCCGCAATCTGTTCATCAGCGACACCTATGTGAACGAAGTGCCGACGGCCGAACAGCTCGCCGACATGACGATCCTCGCAGCGCGCGAGATCGAGAAGTTCGGCATCGCACCGAAGGTCGCGCTGCTGTCGAACTCGAACTTCGGCAGCGTCCCGTCGTCGTCTTCGGCACGCATGGCGGCCGCACGCAAGCTGATCGCCGAACGCGCGCCGCATCTCGAAGTGGACGGCGAAATGCACGGCGACGCCGCATTGTCGGAAGCGGTGCGCAAGGCCGCCTTCCCCGGCACGACGCTGACGGGCGAAGCGAACCTGCTGATCATGCCGAACGTCGAAGCGGCGAACATCACGTACAACCTGCTGAAGATGATCGGCGGCGAAGGCGTGACGGTCGGCCCGTTCCTGCTCGGCGCTGCGAAGCCGGTGCACATCCTGACGCCGGCAGCGACGGTGCGCCGGATCATCAACATGACGGCGGTCGCTTCGGCGAACGCCAACGTGGACCGCAACGTCGCGAAGTAGTCTTCGTTCGTTGATGCGATGAAAAAAGGGCACCGCGAGGTGCCCTTTTTATTTCGGGAGTGGCAGAAGGTTATGCCACGTGCCGCTCCACACCACCCGTCGGCGCGCGCCACTTCGCGAGCAACGACGCCCACTTGGCCCGCACGCCCTTCAGGTTGTTCTCCTTGACGTGGCCATAACCGCGAATCGCATCCGGCAGATTCGCCAGTTCGACAGCCAGAGCACGCTTCTCCGCCGTGAGCCCGCCGACCAGTTCATGCACGAGCGTTTCGTACTCGACGATCAGCGCCCGTTCGGTGCGACGCTCCTCCGTCCTGCCGAACACATCGAGCGCGGTGCCGCGCAGGAACTTCATCTTCGCGAGCACGTGCATCGCGTTGAGCATCCATGGACCGTACTGCTTCTTCACCAGATGCCCATGCGCGTCCTTCTTCGACGTGGCGGGCGGCGCGAGGTGGAACTTGAGCTTCCAGTCACCCTCGAAATTCGCCTTCAGCTTCTCGACGAACGCCGGGTCCGAATAGAGCCGCGCCACTTCATACTCGTCCTTGTACGCCATCAGCTTATGCAGATTCTTCGCGACGGCTTCCGTCAACGACATCTGGCCGTCGGCGGCATCGAGCTTCGTTTCGGCGGCCCGCACTGTTTCGACCAGCTTGCGGTAACGCGCCGCGTACGCTTCGTTCTGGTACTCGACGAGATACTGCGCGCGTTTATCGATTAGCGTATCGAGCGCCTTCGGCGTATGCAGCGAAACGATCTTGCTGTTCGCGGCATTCGCGGTGTTGCCGTCGTCGATACGATCTTGCATCCGCGCGAGCTTGCGCACGGTAGCCAGATCGTGAGCCGCGCGACGGCCCCATTCGAACGCTGCGCGATTCTTCTCGACCTGCACGGCATTCAGCTCGATCGCGCGAATCAGCGACTCGTGCGTGAGCGGCAACCAACCCTTTTGCCATGCGTAGCCGAGCACGAACGGGTTCGTGTAGATCGCGTCGCCGAGCAGCGCAACCGCAAAGTGATTCGCATCGACGGCGGCCACATGCTCGTCGCCCGCCGCCGCGCGCACGTCCGCATCCGCGCTTGCGCCGGGGAAGCGCCAGTTCGGGTTCTTGATAAATTCCGCGGTCGGGGTCGGCGCGCTGTTCAGCACGACGTGCGTTTGACCGGCCTGCATCCGCGACACGCATTCGTCGCTGGCCGTCACCAGCGAGTCGCAGCCGATCACCAGATCCGCTTCGCCCATCGCGATACGGGTTGCGTGGATGTCGGCGGGCTGGTTCGCGATCTGCACGTGGCTCATCACGGCGCCGCCCTTTTGCGCCAGGCCCGTCACGTCGAGTACGGTGACGCCTTTGCTTTCGAGATGCGCCGCCATGCCGAGCAACGCACCGATCGTCACGACGCCCGTGCCGCCGACGCCCGTCACCAGCACGCCATATGGCCGCGCGATCGCCGGAATCTCGGGATCGGGAACGGGCGGCATCGCGTCGCCCGCAACGCCCGACGCCTTCGGCTTGCGCAGTTGCCCGCCTTCGACCGTCACGAAGCTCGGGCAGAAGCCCTTCAGACACGAATAGTCCTTGTTGCAGGTGGACTGGTTGATCTGCCGCTTCGTGCCGTACTCGGTTTCGAGCGGCTCGACGGACAGGCAGTTCGACTGCACCGAGCAATCGCCGCAGCCCTCGCAAACCGCCTCGTTGATCACGACGCGCTTCGCCGGATCGGGATAGGCGCCGCGTTTCCGGCGGCGGCGCTTCTCCGTCGCGCAGGTCTGGTCGTAGATCAGGATCGTCGTGCCTTCGATCTCGCGCAGTTCGCGCTGCACGTCGTCGAGCTGGTCGCGATGATGAATCGTGATGCCGGGCGCAAGGCCGACGTTCGCGTGGTACTTCTCCGGTTCATCGGTGACGATCACAATCTTCTTCGCGCCTTCAGCGGCGAGCTGATGCGTGATCTGCGGCACCGTCAGCACACCGTCGACGGGCTGGCCGCCCGTCATCGCGACGGCGTCGTTGTAGAGAATCTTGTACGTGATGTTTGCCTTCGACGCGATCGCCGCGCGAATCGCGAGCAGGCCCGAATGGAAGTACGTGCCGTCGCCGAGATTGGCGAACACGTGCTTGTCGTTCGTGAACGGCGCCTGGCCGACCCACGCGACGCCTTCGCCGCCCATCTGGCTGAACGTGCTGGTGCTGCGGTCCATCCACACGGTCATGTAGTGGCAGCCGATGCCCGCCATCGCGCGCGAGCCTTCGGGCACATTCGTCGACGTGTTGTGCGGACAGCCGGAGCAGAACCAGGGCTTGCGCTCCGCTTGAACGCGCGGGCGCGCGAGCGCCTTTTCTTTCGCCTCGATCACAGCGATGCGCGTGGCAATGCGCGCGCGCACGTCGGACGGCAGGTCGAACTTGTCGAGCCGCGTCGCAATCGCCTTCGCGATCAACGCGGGCGACAGTTCGTAGTGCGCGGGCAGCAGCCAGTTGCCCATCGGCACTGACCATTCGCCGCCTGCACCGTCCTTTTCGTCGAACTTGCCGAACACGCGCGGACGCTGCGCATCGGGCCAGTTGTACAACTCTTCCTTGATCGCGTATTCGAGAATCTGCCGCTTCTCTTCGACCACCAGAATTTCTTCGAGCCCGCGCGCGAATGCCTGCGCGCCTTGCGCTTCGAGCGGCCACACGCAGCCGACCTTGTACAGCCGGATGCCGATGCGCGAGCAGGTTTCGTCGTCGAGTCCGAGGTCGGTCAGTGCCTGGCGGACGTCGAGATACGCCTTGCCGCCCGTCATGATGCCAAAGCGCGCGTTCGGCGAATCGATCTCGACGCGATCGAGCTTGTTCGCGCGCACGTAAGCGAGCGCGGCGTACCACTTGTAGTCGAGTAGACGCGCTTCCTGCACGAGCGGCGGATCGGGCCAGCGAATGTTGAGGCCGCCTTCGGGCATGGCGAAGTCGGTTGGCAGAATGATTTGCGTGCGGTGCGGGTCGATATCGACGGAAGCCGATGATTCGACCACGTCGGTCACGCACTTCATCGCGACCCACAGGCCCGAGTAGCGGCTCATCGCCCAGCCGTGCAAGCCGAAGTCCAGATATTCCTGCACGTTCGACGGAAACAGCACGGGCAGGCCGCAGGCCTTGAACAGATGTTCCGACTGATGCGCGAGCGTCGACGATTTGGCGGCGTGATCGTCGCCGGCGAGCACCAGGACGCCGCCGTGTCGCGACGAACCGGCCGAATTGCCGTGCTTGAACACGTCGCCCGAGCGATCGACGCCGGGGCCTTTGCCGTACCACATCGAGAACACGCCGTCGTATTTGGCGCTGGGATAGAGATTGACCTGCTGCGAGCCCCACACGGCGGTGGCGGCGAGGTCTTCGTTGACGCCCGGCTGGAATACGACCTGGTGCGCGGCGAGATGCTTCTTCGCTTTCCACAGCGACAGGTCGAGACCGCCGAGCGGCGATCCGCGATAGCCGGAAATGAACCCGGCGGTGTTGAGCCCGGCGGCCCGGTCGCGTTCCTGCTGCAGCATCGGCAGACGGACCAGCGCCTGGATGCCGCTCATGTACGCGCGGCCGCGTTCAAGCGTGTATTTGTCGTCGAGCGTGACGGACGTCAGCGCGGCTTCGAGCGAGGCTCGCTGACCGGCGTCTAGCGGGGCATTCATTATGTGTACTCCTCCACCCAGTTTGGGATCACCAAAATCTGCTTGGCCTCGGCATCTTGTGAATGCTTCGGCCGGGGTCGCCATGTTGACGGCTTTCGTTCGATGGTAGCACTGGTGAAAACCCGCCGCCTATCGTCGAAAACACCACGATGCGAGACCGCGCACGAACAAAATGTCACCTGTATGACCGCGCGCGAGCTTTTTCATTTGATGGTGTTACAGGGTGTAAAAGCTTGAAACGCGTGGAACTGCGCTTGAAATGTCGGTCTAAACTCCCCATCTGCACGAATCGCAACGTTCCGCATGCTGCGGAGCTTCGCTGTGCAGTCGAACAAGGAGTACGCATGAACACGAAACACATCCAGACCTTCCTGATGGTCTCGGCGGCATTCTTCGCGATGAGCGCGCCGATGCGCCCGAACAGCGCCAATGCGCTCGCGAATGCCGTCACGCGCACCACGCAGGTCGCCGCGACGACGGCCGCCGTGAACCAGCGGCGTGAGTCCGACGAAACGGAGCAGCGTGGCTGACGCGCTCTGGCGGGTGATCGGATGATCATCCGCGGCGCGTGACAGTCGAGAGCCGGTTGAGTTAGGAGCGCCGGTTCCAAAATGCGAAAGGCGAGGAACGTACGTTCCTCGCCTTTTTCTTATTTGGCTCTAACGCTTGAGCAGCGTGTCAGGCCTTGTCCTGCACGACACCGCGACGAATCTGATCCAATTCGATCGATTCGAACAGCGCCTTGAAGTTACCCTCGCCGAAGCCCTGATTGCCCTTGCGCTGGATGATCTCGAAGAAGATCGGTCCGATCTGGTTCTCGGTGAAAATCTGCAGTAGCAGGTCTTCGCGCGCGCCGTCGATCAGAATCTTGCGCTTGCGCAGTTCATCGAGCGGCTCGCCGTGATTCGGCACGCGGCGATCGACGAGCTCGTAGTACGTGTCGATCGTATCGAGCAGCGAAATGTTCGCGCCGCGCAGTCCGTCGACGGTCGCGTAAATGTCGTTCGTGCCGAGCGCGATATGCTGAATGCCTTCGCCGTGGTACGCGTCGAGGTATTCCTGGATCTGGCCCGCTGTTTCCGAACCTTCCTCATTGATCGGAATGCGGATCTTGCCGCACGGCGACGTCATCGCCTTCGACTTGACGCCCGTCACCTTGCCTTCGATATCGAAGTAGCGCACTTCGCGGAAATTGAACAGACGCTCGTAGAACTCGGCCCATTCCTGCATGCGTCCGCGATGGACGTTGTGTGTCAGGTGATCGATATAGGTGAGGCCGTGGCCGACGGGATTCGGATTCGCGCCCGGAATCGGTTCGAAGTCGACGTCATAGATATTGATGTCGCCGATGCTGTTCGGCGCCGCGCCGTTCTTGCCGCGCCAGCGGTCGACGAAATAGATCAGCGAGTCGCCGATCCCCTTGATGGCCGGAATGTTCAGTTCCATCGGGCCCGTCTTGTTGTCGAAGCCCCAGGCGCCGAGTTCGAGCGCGCGCTGATACGCCTTCGCCGCGTCCTGCACGCGGAACGCGATCGCGCAGATCGACGGCCCGTGCAGGCGCGTAAAGCGCTGTGCAAACGAGTCGGGCTCGCCGTTGACGATAAAGTTGATCTCGCCCTGACGGTACAGCGTCACGTTCTTGTGACGATGCTTCGCTATCGCCGTGAAACCCATGCGCTCGAACAGCTTGCCGAGCGCGACGGGGTCCGGCGCGGTGTATTCGATGAACTCGAAGCCGTCGGTGCCGACGGGATTTTCCCAGGTAGAAACCTTCATGTCTGTCTCCTCGACTATGTCCGGGGGCGCATCGCGCGATCCGATGAAGAACAGTGTAGTTGCCGGGTCAGGAAGAAAACTTGCGAAATTAATCGGCGAACACTACGCTCGGGCTATTTTCTGGCGTGCGATACGCCTTGGATGGCAGAACATGGCTCAAATTGAGATAGACGCGATCGACAGGCGCATTCTCGCGATTCTTCAGGAAAACGGGCGGCTGTCGAATCAGGAGATCGCCGAGCGGGTGAACCTGTCGCCGAGTCCGTGCTTGCGGCGCATCCGCAGGCTGGAGGAAATCGGTGTGATTCGCGGTTATGTCGCCCTGCTGGATTCCCAAATTCTCGGGCTCGATCTGCTCGCCTACGTCAATGTGCGGCTGGAAAAGCGTGGCGGTCCGGCACTCAGCGCACGCGCCGACGGCACGCCGGGGCGTGCGGGCGCGACGCACTCGGAACTGTTCCGCGCGGCTGTGCAGGGCTGGCCAGAGGTGGTCGCGTGCTACGCGATGACGGGCGATATGGATTACCTGCTGCGCGTGCAGGTGCGCGACATGGCGCACTTTTCGCGATTTGTGCAGGACCAGTTGCTGCGGCATCCGTCGGTGATCGATGTGAAGTCGAGCTTCTCGCTGGAGAAATTCAAGGAGACGACCGCGCTGCCGATTTGACGGGTGCGTTGGACAAAAACAAAAGGGCGGCTCCGTGAAGAGCCGCCCTTTCTGGATGTTCCCGTTCGCTGAAGTTTACGCGGCGATCGCGGTCGGAATGAACGATTCGATCAGCTTTGACGTGTTACGCGCCTGGCGCTTGAGCACATAGTCGAACACGGCGGCCTGTTCCTGCAGCATCTCGGAGATGATGCTGTTCTGATCCGCAGGCGCTAGCGTCAGGTAGGCGTCGGCTTCGCCGTACGCGTACTCGATCTTCATGCCAGCCTTCTTGGCGATGTGCATCATTGTCGTGTTGCGCGACAGGCAGTGGATATACAGCGTTGTGACGTGCGTGTTGCGGCTGCGGATGGCGGCGCGCTCGAACAGCTTCGTACCGATTCCCTGGCCGCGCACGCTTTCCGACACCGACACGCCGAATTCAGCGGTGCGCGTGTCGCCCTCAGCGGGCAGATAAGCCAGATGGCCGACGCCGACCAGTTGCAGATGGCGGTCGAACACGCCGAACACGGTATCGCGGCTGAAATCCAGCATGCGAACGTAGTTTTCGATGACGTGGTTCGGCGTGACCTGACCGAAGCGCAGCAGGCGATCGTCTTCGTCGAGTTCGAGGAAGTGAGCGAGCAGACGCTCGCGGTCTTTCTCGCTGAGTTCCCGGATCAGAACAGGCGCGCGGCCAGCGACGTTCAACGAGCGATCGACGACGATCGGCTCGGCGGCGCGGACAGTTTGCAGATTCATGGTGGGTTCTCCTTTAGCTATGCGGCATGACGCGCCGCAATAAGCATTCTAATGGAAAACCCGAGGTCTTACTGGGGAAAACCCTGAGATAACCCGAGTGCGGCATCTAAAATTATGCTCGGCTTTGCTTATGTTATTGATTTTTAAGAAAAATATTTTAAATGGCTACGTGCTTGGACTGCGTCGTGTTGTCACAACGACGGCACGGTTATTGCTGCACAACAGCATCCGCACGGGGCCCTGCGAGCGGCGGCGCGGATCTCAGCGACCGCCAGCGTCCCCATCCGATGCACTTGCGGCCAGCCCGTGATCCACCATCGCGACCACCTGTTCCGCGAATTCCCGATAACCCATCCGGCCGCCCGGCTTGAGCCAGGTGAACGTCCAGTTGATCATGCCGAAGACCATCATCGTGAGGGCCGTCTGGTTTTCGCGCGCCACGCGTTCGGGGTACGCGCGCGCCAATTGCCGGGCGAACGCGGCGACCACGTCGCGCTGGCGGTTCAGGATGATCTCCCGCTGCGACTCGACCAGATATTTGACGTCGTTCAACAGCGCGACGTGCCGGCTGTGCGACGTCTCGTACTCGGAAAGGAACGCGCGGATCAGCTCGGCGAAGGTTTCGCGTTCAGTGAGTCCGCGCCGCTGGCTCGCGCCTTCGACCTCGGCGATGATCAGCATCAGTCGCTTCGTGTAGCGGTCGAGCAGGTCGAAAAGAATCGCTTCCTTGCTCTCGTAATAGTGATAGAGGCGCGCCTTGGACGTGCCGCTCGCCGCAGCCAGATCGGCCATCGACGTGCTGGGATAGCTCGTTTGAGCGAATTTCTCAGCGGCCAGATCGAGGATCTGGTCGCGCTGGCTTTCATGGTCTGGGGCTCGTGTACGGGCCATGATTGTTCTGTTTGGTCTTATACGGGAGAAAGGGTGGTGCGCGTGACGTGCATTTCGAGCGAACGCCAGTTATCCGCGTCGCTGCGCAACTGCAACTGGCCCGCGACCGCGAGCTCGCGCATCCGCCACAGCACGAGCTTGTCGCTGACCAGCAAGCCGCTGTGCGCCGCCATCACGCAAGCCGCGACGCGCCCGGCGGCCTGCCAGCCGTCGACGGCGTATTGGAGGACCAGCGCGTCCAGTTCGGCGAACGTGCCGGTCGTCAAGGTCTCGTCGTGCCAGCGGCGCAGTTCGGCATCGACGAGTTTCACTTCCTGCCATTCGAGCGCGAGCCTGCCGATGCGCAGCACCGAAACAGGCGCGGCCTCGGGCAGGTGCTTTTGCAACAGATCGGGGGCGAACATGCCGACTGACGTCGCGCGATCGGAACGGCGGAGCGGGGCGCTTGCGTCGCCCGTCAGGTCGTCGATCGACAGGCGCACTTCGTTGAGCCGCTGCGGCAACTCGCGCAGATGGAAGCACACGCGGCGCAGCGTCAGCTGATCGGCGGCGCTCTGACCGTGCCAGACGACCACATGCGCCGTACCGTCGACCACCGCTTTCAGCTCCTTCGCCTGCTGTTCCAGCTCGGCGAGGAAATCGCGGGTGGTGTCGCCGGTCACGCCTCGCCAGAAGTCGGCGCGTATCTGCGGCGCTTCGTCGATGCCATGCAGCGGACCAACGGCCAGATCGTCGCGCAGGGCCAGCACGATGTCTGCGCGGCGCGCCTGATCGAGCGCCTCGCGTAGAGAATCGGCGGCGACGTCGCCATTGGTGATGTGGATCGTGCTCATGGTCATTGACGGGCGGTTCGTGCGCCCTTTGAGCGCAGCTCGGTCGCGCAGGTTGGTCAAGTAACGGAAAAGGCCGCTCGTCCAGGGAATGCGTTTCCCATGACGAGCGGCCCCTAGTGTAAGCGGATCGCGTGTGTGCCGAAAGCGACGATGCGCACGTACGGTGCATGGCGCACTGCGCCATGCGGACATCAGCGTTCGTCGTAGCTAACCACGACCTTGTCGCTGACGGGATGGCACTGACAGGTCAGCACGTAGCCGTCGCGGATTTCGTGTTCCTCCAGCGTGTAGTTCTTTTCCATCTTCACTTCGCCTTCGAGCACCTTCGCGCGGCAGGTGCAGCAGACGCCGCCCTTGCACGCATACGGCAGCGCGAGTCCGGCGCGCAGCCCCACGTCGAGCACGCTCAAACCCTGATACGGCAACTTCAGCTTGCGTTTCTTGCCGTCGAGGACGATTTCGAGGTCGGCGGTCGGCGTATCGTCGGTGATTTCCGCGACGGGCACCCCGGCTTGCGGCAGCGGCGTGCCGAAACGCTCGACGTGCACCTTCGCCTGCGGCACGCCCGCTGCCTTCAGCGCCGCTTCGGCGGCATCCATCATCGGCCCGGGGCCGCAGATGAAGGCTTCGTCGATCGAGTCCGCAGGCACCAAGGTCTGGAGGAACGACTCGCACTTCGCCTGGTCGAGCACGCCGTTGAACAGCTCGACGTCCTGGATATCGTCGGACAGCACGTGATACAACACGAAGCGGTTCATGAACCGGTTCTTCAGATCCTCGAGCTCTTCGGCGAACATGATCTGATCGACGCTGCGGTTGCCGTAGATCAGCGTGAACGTGCTGCGCGGCTCGATTTCGAGTGTTGTCTTGACGATGGCCAGCACGGGCGTGATACCGGAACCGCCCGAGAACGCGACGTACTGCTTGCCGTGATCGGCGTTCAGGTGCGTGAAGAAGCGCCCGTCCGGGGTCATCACGTCGAGCATATGGCCGGGTTGCAGCGTATCGAACGCGAAGTTCGAAAAGCGGCCGCCGCGCACGCGCTTGATGCCGATGCGCAACTCGCCGTCGCGGTCGTAATCGGTGACGCCCACGCAGATCGAATACGAACGGCGCGTTTCCTCACCGTCGATATGCGTCTTCAGCGTGACGAACTGGCCCTGCGTGAAGCGATACTGCTCGCGCAGTTCGGCGGGGACTTCGAAGGCGACGGAGACCGCATCGGCGGTTTCGGGCCGCACTTCCCGGATGCGCAGCGGATGAAATTGCGGGGTGGCCATATCAGTACGGTTTGAAATAGTCGAAGGGTTCGCGGCAGTCGATACAGCGGTACAGCGCCTTACAGGCTGTCGAGCCGAATTGCGCGAGGCGCTCGGTGTGCTTCGAGCCGCAGCGCGGGCAGGCGGGCGCGGGCAGCGAGCGGGGAACGAAGCGGATCACTTTTTCTTTCGATCCACCGTTCGCACTGGCGTCGCCGCTGCCGCAGTTGCCCGTCGGCGGTGCGATGCCGTAGGCGCGCAGTTTGTCGCGGGCGTCGTCGGTGATCCAGTCGGTGGTCCAGGCGGGCGCGAGTACGGTTTCGACGCGATACGGCGCGAAACCCGCTGCGTCGAGCGCATGGCCGATGTCTTCCGCAATTTGCGACATCGCCGGGCAGCCCGAGTAAGTCGGCGTGATGACGACTTCGAGCGCGCCGTCGGCGGCGCGGCGCACGTCGCGCAAAATGCCCAGTTCGCGAATCGACACGACGGGGATTTCCGGGTCGGGCACGGCTTCGAGCACGGCCCACGCCTGGGCGAGCGCGTGATCCGGGGCCACGGCGGCGATTTGAGCAGTCGACGTCATCGTTGGACTCACCTGTTGGATCGACGGATTACCAGCTTGCGCCCGGATGCTGGCGCGCGAGGCTTTGCATTTCGGCAAGCAGGAAGCCCATGTGCTCCGAATGCTCGCCGTGCTTACCCGTCGTGATGTGCTTGACGGGTTCGGGCAGCTTCAGCGTCGCTTCGTCGAGCGCGGCGCGCACGTCTTCGAGCCACAGCGCTTCCAGTTCGGACGTCTTCGGACCGATACCGGCAGCGGCGATCGCGTCTTCCGTCGCGTCCGCGCTGAAGAATTCACGCGTGTACGGCATCAGATAATCGAGCGCAGCCTGTGCACGGCGATGCGATTCGTCCGTGCCGTCGCCGAAACGCACGAGCCACTCGTGCGAGTGATGCACGTGGTACTGCGTTTCCTTGATCGACTTGGCGGCAATGGCGGCTAACTGGTCATCCGACGAACCCGTCAAAGCCGACCACACGTGCAGCATCAGCGTCGAGTACAGGAAGTTGCGCACGATCGTGACCGCGTAATCCTTGTCGGCGCGCGCCGTGCCGGCGAGAGGCCCGACATGCGGCAGCTCGGCCAGCGTGTAGTTCGCGAATTCGCGCTCGACCCGGAAGAACGCGTAGTCGTCTTCCGTGCGGCTTTTGCCCGTCAGCGTTTTTTCGAGATCGGCGGCGTGCGTGTACAGCAGGCGTGCCTGGCCGACCAGGTCGAGGCTCATGTTCGACAGCGCGATGTCTTCTTCGAGAATCGGTCCGTGTCCGCACCATTCCGCATTGCGCTGACCGAGGATCAGCGCGGTGTCGGCGAGGCGCAGCACGTAGGCAAGGTGTTGAGGCGTAGTGGTCATGACGCGCGCTTACATGTGGTTGACTTCGTCGGGCAACTGATAGAACGTCGGGTGGCGATAGATCTTGTCCGCCGCCGGTTCGAACAGTTCTGCCTTGTCGTCAGGCGCCGATGCCGTGATCGCCGACGACGGCACCACCCAGATGCTCACGCCTTCCTGCCGGCGGGTGTAGACATCGCGCGCCATGCGCAGCGCCATCGACGCGTCCGAGGCATGCAGGCTGCCGCAATGCTTGTGGTCGAGTCCCTGCTTGCTGCGCACGAAGACTTCCCAGATCGGCCATTCCTTGTTCATCGCTATCTCCTACCAGTCCTTCCAGATTTGGGGCGCCACTCAGGCGGCGTGTTGCTGCGCGCGCTGGCGCTGTTTTTCGGCATGGGCGAGGGCGGCTTCGCGGACCCAGGCGCCGTCGTTGTGCGCCTTTACGCGCGTGGCGAGGCGTTCCTTGTTGCAGGGGCCGTCGCCGTTGACGACACGCCAGAATTCATCCCAGTCGAGGTCGCTGTAGTCGTAGTGGGCGCGTTCTTCGTTCCACTTCAGCTTCGGGTCCGGCAGCGTCACGCCCAGCACTTTCGCCTGCTCGACGGTCGCGTCGACGAATTTCTGACGCAGGTCGTCGTTCGTGATGCGCTTGATGCCCCACTTCGCCGACTGGTTGCTGTGGACGGAATCCTTGTCGCTCGGGCCGAACATCATCAGCACCGGATACCACCAGCGGTTCACGGCTTGCTGGACCAGCTCGCGCTGGGCGTCGGTGCCTTTCATCATCGCGATCAGCGCATCGAAGCCCTGACGTTGATGGAACGACTCTTCCTTGCAGATACGGATCATCGCGCGCGCATACGGCCCGTACGTGCAGCGGCACAGCGGAATCTGGTTCATGATCGCCGCGCCGTCGACCAGCCAGCCGATCACGCCGACGTCCGCCCAGGTCGGTGTCGGATAGTTGAAGATGCTCGAGTACTTCGCCTTGCCGGAGTGCAGCCCGTCGATCATCTGGTCGCGCGACACGCCGAGCGTCTCAGCCGCGCTGTAGAGATAGAGACCGTGGCCGCCTTCGTCCTGCACCTTTGCCAGCAGGATCGCCTTGCGCTTCAGGCTAGGCGCGCGCGTGATCCAGTTCCCTTCCGGCAACATGCCGACGATTTCCGAGTGCGCGTGCTGTGAGATTTGACGCACCAGCGTCTTGCGGTACGCGTCGGGCATCCAGTCTTGCGGTTCGATCTTGCCGTCGGCGGCCATGACTGCATCGAAACGCGCCTGCTCGGGCGAACTGGCAGCCGTGTCGAGCGGGGCGACGTTGCCCGGGATGTCGAGGGATTGCGTGTACATGTCGAACGCTCTCGTCATGAGTAAGGGTGTGTTCGGCAGTATAAACCAACCGTCCGGTCGGTTAATAAATTTTTCAAGATGAACCGGTAGGGGTTTGCACTATGCAATCGTGCACAATGGGCGACTCGCGTTCTCAACCATTTTTCACCGATCAGTCGCAATGACCATTCGTTCTCTCGCCGTCGTGTGTGGCGCGGTTCTGTCTTCCTTTCTGCTGGCGTCGGCTCCCGTGGCCGCTGCCGATAGCCCGTCGCCCTGGGTGACCGCGTGGGCGACCGCGCTCCAGCCGATTCCGCAAATATCCAATCCGCCGCCGTTGTACCGGGCGCCTGACGTCGCGGGGCGGACGCTTCGGCAGATCGTGTATCCGACGCTGTCGGGTGAGGTCGCGCGCATCCATATAAGTAATGCGTATGGGAAAGCGCCGCTCGTCATAGAGGATCTGCGGATCGCGCGGTCGGGTGGCGGCGCGCGCGCGACCGTTCAGGCCGGGACAGAGGCGCGGGTGACTTTCGGCGGAAAGCCGATGGTTAGCGTGCCGCCGGGCGGAGAGGTCGATAGCGACCCCGTTCGTGTCGGGATTTCCGCCGGCGTGCCGTACGCAGTCAGCAGTTATATGGGGCGCGAGCAAAAGTTGATCGCGTGGCATCGCGTGTCGAGCCAGGTCAACTATCTGTCGATGCCGGGCAACCATGCCGGCGACGCGTCCGCCGATGCTTACCGGCAGCGGATCACCCAGTTCGCGTGGGTCACGGGCGTGCAGGTCGAGGCCCCATCGTCGACGACGATTGCGGCGATTGGCGATTCGATCACAGACGGAATGCGCTCGAGCCTGAACGAGAACCGGCGCTGGCCTGACGCGCTGGCGCACAGGGTGGCGCAGAGCGGCGACCGGTCGGTGGCGGTCGTGAATCTGGGAATCAGTGGAAACCGGCTGTTGACGGATTCCCCCTGCTACGGTGACGCGCTCGCGTCGCGCTTCGGGCGAGACGTGCTGGCTCAGCCGGGCGTGAAGACGGTGATCCTGCTGATCGGTATCAATGACATCAACTTCGCAGCGATGCCGGCGCATGGCGGCCTGGATTGCGATGCGCCGCATACGCAAGTGACCGTGGATAGCCTGATCGCGGGATACAAGCGCGTGATTGCGGCGGCGCACGCTCGTGGGGTGCGGATTTTCGGCGCCACCTTGACGCCGGCGGCGCTGCCGCCGCAGCGCGAGGCGATTCGCACGGAGGTGAATCAATGGATCCGGACAGGCCATGCGTTCGACGGCGTCGTGGATTTCGACGCCGCGCTTCGCGACCCGGCCGATGCGACGCGCTTGCGCCGCGCGTTCGACAGTGGGGACCAGATCCATCCCAGCGACGCAGGCTATTCAGCGATGGCGGATGCGATCCCGCTGCAGCCGGTGGTGAACGCTGCGAAGAAATGACCGCTGAAAAAACTTTGCATCCCACCCTTGTCACGTGGCGCGGGATGGCCTAAGATTCGCGTCCTCGTTGAGCAGCAGTCAGTTGGATGCGACACAACGGGGCCGCGGCAGAGACGGCGCGGTCGTGAAGTCAGCAAGGTTTTTCAGGCGATGCTAAAAAAACCGGTTGACGAAACGAAAAAGGTTCTTCATAATCTCGTTTCTCTGCTGCTGACGCAGCAACGTGGTGAAAGCAAGGCGCTTCCCGCGAATGTTCTTTAACAATCAACAGCCGATAAGTGTGGGCGCTCGATGACGAGGCGCGCGGTGATCTTCGGGTCACTGATAGCGAAAGTAATCGAGTCTCACACGGAAGAAATTGAGGAAGGTTTGACTGGGTTGAAAGACCCAGCGCAGATCTTTCGTCAGTGATTTTGAGTGAGCGACCGGTTTCTGACGAAACCGAAAAACAGTAACAGGTTTGAACTGAAGAGTTTGATCCTGGCTCAGATTGAACGCTGGCGGCATGCCTTACACATGCAAGTCGGACGGCAGCGCGGGGGCAACCCTGGCGGCGAGTGGCGAACGGGTGAGTAATACATCGGAACGTGTCCTGGAGTGGGGGATAGCCCGGCGAAAGCCGGATTAATACCGCATACGCTCTGTGGAGGAAAGCGGGGGATCTTCGGACCTCGCGCTCAAGGGGCGGCCGATGGCAGATTAGCTAGTTGGTGGGGTAAAGGCCTACCAAGGCGACGATCTGTAGCTGGTCTGAGAGGACGACCAGCCACACTGGGACTGAGACACGGCCCAGACTCCTACGGGAGGCAGCAGTGGGGAATTTTGGACAATGGGGGCAACCCTGATCCAGCAATGCCGCGTGTGTGAAGAAGGCCTTCGGGTTGTAAAGCACTTTTGTCCGGAAAGAAAACCGCTTCTCTAATACAGGGGCGGGATGACGGTACCGGAAGAATAAGCACCGGCTAACTACGTGCCAGCAGCCGCGGTAATACGTAGGGTGCAAGCGTTAATCGGAATTACTGGGCGTAAAGCGTGCGCAGGCGGTTCGCTAAGACCGATGTGAAATCCCCGGGCTTAACCTGGGAACTGCATTGGTGACTGGCGGGCTAGAGTATGGCAGAGGGGGGTAGAATTCCACGTGTAGCAGTGAAATGCGTAGAGATGTGGAGGAATACCGATGGCGAAGGCAGCCCCCTGGGCCAATACTGACGCTCATGCACGAAAGCGTGGGGAGCAAACAGGATTAGATACCCTGGTAGTCCACGCCCTAAACGATGTCAACTAGTTGTCGGGTCTTCATTGACTTGGTAACGAAGCTAACGCGTGAAGTTGACCGCCTGGGGAGTACGGTCGCAAGATTAAAACTCAAAGGAATTGACGGGGACCCGCACAAGCGGTGGATGATGTGGATTAATTCGATGCAACGCGAAAAACCTTACCTACCCTTGACATGTACGGAACCTTGCTGAGAGGTGAGGGTGCCCGAAAGGGAGCCGTAACACAGGTGCTGCATGGCTGTCGTCAGCTCGTGTCGTGAGATGTTGGGTTAAGTCCCGCAACGAGCGCAACCCTTGTCCCTAGTTGCTACGCAAGAGCACTCTAGGGAGACTGCCGGTGACAAACCGGAGGAAGGTGGGGATGACGTCAAGTCCTCATGGCCCTTATGGGTAGGGCTTCACACGTCATACAATGGTCGGAACAGAGGGTTGCCAAGCCGCGAGGTGGAGCCAATCCCAGAAAACCGATCGTAGTCCGGATCGCAGTCTGCAACTCGACTGCGTGAAGCTGGAATCGCTAGTAATCGCGGATCAGCATGCCGCGGTGAATACGTTCCCGGGTCTTGTACACACCGCCCGTCACACCATGGGAGTGGGTTTTACCAGAAGTGGCTAGTCTAACCGCAAGGAGGACGGTCACCACGGTAGGATTCATGACTGGGGTGAAGTCGTAACAAGGTAGCCGTATCGGAAGGTGCGGCTGGATCACCTCCTTTCCAGAGCTTTAGCGTTTCACAAGTTGAGCGCTCACACTTGTCGGCTGTTAATTGAAGACAGGCTCAGGGGTCTGTAGCTCAGTCGGTTAGAGCACCGTCTTGATAAGGCGGGGGTCGATGGTTCGAATCCATCCAGACCCACCAGCGTCTTGTCTGCGGTGGCTGATCGCAAAACCCCCTGTGTACTGTATGACTGGGGGATTAGCTCAGCTGGGAGAGCACCTGCTTTGCAAGCAGGGGGTCGTCGGTTCGATCCCGTCATCCTCCACCAATTCCCAATGTTGGTTTCATTGGCGCGAGCGTCGAAAGATGCTGGCGGTTCAGTGTGACAAACATTGGCAATTGAGCCAGTCAGATGCGGTATTGCAGTTAGATATCGGCTGTCGTTCTTTAACAATCAGGAAGAAGTAGTAAAGAGATTCACGAAAGCGTGCTTAGAGATGGGCGCGCGAGTAGGTGAATCAGGGTTGTGATTGTATCAATGTATTTTTTGAGTTCATCGAAAGACGAACCTGGAATACGGCACAACGCGAATACTCAGCCTGTAGCGAGTGAGTCTGGCGTGGCAACACGACGAGACACACCCGTTATAGGGTCAAGCGAACAAGTGCATGTGGTGGATGCCTTGGCGATCACAGGCGATGAAGGACGCGGTAGCCTGCGAAAAGCGGTGGGGAGCTGGCAAACGAGCTTTGATCCACCGATATCCGAATGGGGAAACCCACTCCTTATGGAGTATCCATGGCTGAATACATAGGCCATGTGAAGCGAACGCGGTGAACTGAAACATCTAAGTAACCGCAGGAACAGAAATCAACCGAGATTCCCAAAGTAGTGGCGAGCGAAATGGGACCAGCCTGTACTCTTTATCTTCGTTGTTAGCCAAACGCTCTGGAAAGTGCGGCCATAGTGGGTGATAGCCCCGTAGGCGAAAACAGCGAGGAAGAACTAGGTGTACGACAAGTAGGGCGGGACACGTGAAATCCTGTCTGAAGATGGGGGGACCATCCTCCAAGGCTAAATACTCGTGATCGACCGATAGTGAACCAGTACCGTGAGGGAAAGGCGAAAAGAACCCCGGGAGGGGAGTGAAACAGATCCTGAAACCGCATGCATACAAACAGTCGGAGCCTCGCAAGGGGTGACGGCGTACCTTTTGTATAATGGGTCAGCGACTTACATTCAGTGGCGAGCTTAACCGATTAGGGCAGGCGTAGCGAAAGCGAGTCCGAACAGGGCGATTCAGTCGCTGGGTGTAGACCCGAAACCAGGTGATCTATCCATGGCCAGGATGAAGGTGCGGTAACACGTACTGGAGGTCCGAACCCACTAACGTTGAAAAGTTAGGGGATGAGCTGTGGATAGGGGTGAAAGGCTAAACAAACCTGGAAATAGCTGGTTCTCTCCGAAAACTATTTAGGTAGTGCCTCGTGTATCACCTTCGGGGGTAGAGCACTGTCATGGTTGAAGGGTCCATTGCGGATTACTTCGCCATAGCAAACTCCGAATACCGAAGAGTGCAATCACGGGAGACAGACATCGGGTGCTAACGTCCGGTGTCAAGAGGGAAACAACCCAGACCGCCAGCTAAGGTCCCCAAATATGACTAAGTGGGAAACGAAGTGGGAAGGCTAAAACAGTCAGGAGGTTGGCTTAGAAGCAGCCACCCTTTAAAGAAAGCGTAATAGCTCACTGATCGAGTCGTCCTGCGCGGAAGATGTAACGGGGCTAAGTCATATACCGAAGCTGCGGATGCGTGCTTTGCACGCATGGTAGGAGAGCGTTCCGTAAGCCTGCGAAGGTGCGTTGAAAAGCGTGCTGGAGGTATCGGAAGTGCGAATGCTGACATGAGTAGCGATAAAGGGGGTGAAAGGCCCCCTCGCCGTAAGCCCAAGGTTTCCTACGCAACGTTCATCGGCGTAGGGTGAGTCGGCCCCTAAGGCGAGGCAGAAATGCGTAGCTGATGGGAAGCAGGTCAATATTCCTGCACCAGTGTGAAATGCGATGGGGGGACGGATCGCGGAAGGTTGTCCGGGTGTTGGAAGTCCCGGTCGCTGCGTTGGAGAAGGTGCTCTGGCAAATCCGGGCACGGAATTCAAGGGCGTGGCGCGAGCTTCTTCGGAAGCGAAGCAATCGGAAGGGGTTCCAGGAAAAGCCTCTAAGCTTCAGTTTCACATTGACCGTACCGCAAACCGACACAGGTGGGCGAGATGAGTATTCTAAGGCGCTTGAGAGAACTCGGGAGAAGGAACTCGGCAAATTGGTACCGTAACTTCGGGATAAGGTACGCCCCTGTAGCTTGACGCCCCTGCGGGCGGAGGGTGAAGGGGTTGCAATAAACTGGTGGCTGCGACTGTTTAATAAAAACACAGCACTCTGCAAACACGAAAGTGGACGTATAGGGTGTGACGCCTGCCCGGTGCCGGAAGATTAAATGATGGGGTGCAAGCTCTTGATTGAAGTCCCGGTAAACGGCGGCCGTAACTATAACGGTCCTAAGGTAGCGAAATTCCTTGTCGGGTAAGTTCCGACCTGCACGAATGGCGTAACGATGGCCACACTGTCTCCTCCCGAGACTCAGCGAAGTTGAAGTGTTTGTGATGATGCAATCTCCCCGCGGCTAGACGGAAAGACCCCATGAACCTTTACTGTAGCTTTGCATTGGACTTTGAACCGATCTGTGTAGGATAGGTGGGAGGCTATGAAGCTGGAACGCTAGTTTCAGTGGAGCCGTCCTTGAAATACCACCCTGGTTTGTTTGAGGTTCTAACCTTGGCCCGTGATCCGGGTCGGGGACAGTGCATGGTGGGCAGTTTGACTGGGGCGGTCTCCTCCCAAAGTGTAACGGAGGAGTACGAAGGTACGCTAGGTACGGTCGGAAATCGTGCTGATAGTGCAATGGCATAAGCGTGCTTAACTGCGAGACCGACAAGTCGAGCAGGTGCGAAAGCAGGTCATAGTGATCCGGTGGTTCTGTATGGAAGGGCCATCGCTCAACGGATAAAAGGTACTCTGGGGATAACAGGCTGATACCGCCCAAGAGTTCATATCGACGGCGGTGTTTGGCACCTCGATGTCGGCTCATCTCATCCTGGGGCTGTAGCCGGTCCCAAGGGTATGGCTGTTCGCCATTTAAAGAGGTACGTGAGCTGGGTTTAAAACGTCGTGAGACAGTTTGGTCCCTATCTGCCGTGGGCGCTGGATATTTGAAGGGGGCTGCTCCTAGTACGAGAGGACCGGAGTGGACGAACCTCTGGTGTACCGGTTGTCACGCCAGTGGCATCGCCGGGTAGCTATGTTCGGAAGAGATAACCGCTGAAAGCATCTAAGCGGGAAACTCGCCTTGAGATGAGATATCCCCGGGGCTTCGAGCCCCTTGAAGGGTCGTTCAAGACCAGGACGTTGATAGGTCAGGTGTGGAAGCGCAGTAATGCGTTAAGCTAACTGATACTAATTGCCCGTAAGGCTTGATCCTATAACCGGTGTGTTTTACGCATCAGGTTGAGATCGGTGTTGTGCCAGAAACAACACAACCCATACCCTCTTTACGCTTCTTCCCGATTGGCTGTGGCGCGACCAGGTTACCCAACCTCCAGCGCGACGCAGCAACCCGTCATGCCTGATGACCATAGCGAGTCGGTACCACCCCTTCCCATCCCGAACAGGACCGTGAAACGACTCCACGCCGATGATAGTGCGGATTGCCCGTGTGAAAGTAGGTAATCGTCAGGCTCCTTACCCAAGACAAGACCCCGCCCTCAAAAGCGGGGTCTTGGCGTTTCTGGCTCTACTATAAGTGAGAGCCTATGGGTTTCGAGCGGTCAAGAGCCACTTGACAAGATGTAATCGCTCCCCCATAATCATCAGTTCTCTGCGGAGGGGTGCCCGAGTGGCTAAAGGGGGCAGACTGTAAATCTGTTGGCTTACGCCTACGTTGGTTCGAATCCAACCTCCTCCACCAGATTTCAAAGTGCTGTAACGCAGTTGTTGGGAATCGATAGATCCTTGCGGGTGTAGCTCAATGGTAGAGCAGAAGCCTTCCAAGCTTACGACGAGGGTTCGATTCCCTTCACCCGCTCCAGCAAGCAAAGTAGATGTAGCGCCCATGTGGCTCAGTGGTAGAGCACTCCCTTGGTAAGGGAGAGGTCGGCAGTTCGATCCTGCCCATGGGCACCAGCTGGTACCAAAGTGATTGTTTGCGCCCGGCGCAACGTACGGAAAAATCCTCTTAGGAGTCGAAAATGGCCAAAGGTAAGTTTGAGCGGACCAAGCCGCACGTGAACGTCGGCACGATCGGTCACGTTGACCACGGCAAGACCACGCTGACGGCAGCGATCACGACGGTGCTGACCGCGAAGTTCGGCGGCGAAGCAAAGGCCTACGACCAGATCGACGCAGCGCCGGAAGAAAAGGCGCGCGGTATCACGATCAACACGGCACACGTCGAGTACGAAACGGCGAACCGCCACTACGCGCACGTCGACTGCCCGGGCCACGCTGACTATGTGAAGAACATGATCACGGGCGCAGCGCAGATGGACGGCGCAATTCTGGTGTGCTCGGCTGCTGACGGCCCGATGCCGCAAACGCGTGAGCACATCCTGCTGGCGCGTCAGGTCGGTGTGCCGTACATCATCGTGTTCCTGAACAAGTGCGACATGGTGGACGACGCCGAGCTGCTCGAGCTGGTCGAAATGGAAGTGCGCGAACTTCTGTCGAAGTACGACTTCCCGGGCGACGACACGCCGATCATCAAGGGTTCGGCGAAGCTGGCGCTCGAAGGCGACAAGGGCGAGCTGGGCGAAGTGGCGATCATGAACCTGGCCGACGCCCTGGACACGTACATCCCGACGCCGGAGCGCGCGGTTGACGGCGCGTTCCTGATGCCGGTGGAAGACGTGTTCTCGATCTCGGGTCGTGGCACGGTGGTGACGGGTCGCGTCGAGCGCGGCATCGTCAAGGTCGGCGAAGAAATCGAAATCGTCGGTATCAAGCCGACGGTGAAGACGACCTGCACGGGCGTGGAAATGTTCCGCAAGCTGCTCGACCAGGGGCAGGCAGGCGACAACGTCGGTATCCTGCTGCGCGGCACGAAGCGTGAAGACGTGGAGCGTGGCCAGGTGCTGGCCAAGCCGGGTTCGATCACGCCGCACACGCACTTCACGGCTGAAGTGTACGTGCTGAGCAAGGACGAAGGCGGCCGTCACACGCCGTTCTTCAACAACTACCGTCCGCAGTTCTACTTCCGTACGACGGACGTGACGGGCTCGATCGAACTGCCGAAGGACAAGGAAATGGTGATGCCGGGCGACAACGTGTCGATCACGGTGAAGCTGATCGCTCCGATCGCCATGGAAGAAGGTCTGCGCTTCGCAATCCGCGAAGGTGGCCGTACCGTCGGCGCAGGTGTCGTTGCTAAGATCATCGAGTAAGCCAGCCAGTTCTCGTTGATCGGTTGTTTCGGGTTGGCGATGCCGCCGACCCCAATGGTTTAGGGGTATAGCTCAACTGGCAGAGCGTCGGTCTCCAAAACCGAAGGTTGGGGGTTCGATTCCCTCTGCCCCTGCCAACTCTCGCGTCATGTGTGGCGCTCGTTAAGGTGTTATGGCGAATCCTTCCGTCGAAACTGTTAATACTTCCAGCGACAAGCTGATGCTCGTCGCTGGCGTATTGTTGGTCTTGGCCGGGTTCGTGGGGTTCTTCTGGCTGAATGGCCAAGAGTGGTACGTCCGCGGAGCGGCTTTGGCTGTCGGACTGATCGCAGGCGTCGCAGTCGGTCTTCTCTCAGCGCCCGGCAAAGGTTTTATCGCGTTCGCCAAAGATTCGTACAAAGAAGTCCGCAAGGTTGTCTGGCCGACCCGCAAGGAAGCAAGCCAGACAACTTTGGTGGTTTTCGGGTTTGTACTGGTCATGGCGGTGTTCCTCTGGATTTGCGATAAATCCATCGAGTGGACAATTTTCTCGGCGATTCTGGGTTGGAAATGATATGAGTGATATTCCGGCATCCCCGAGCGGAAAACGTTGGTACGTAGTGCACGCCTACTCCGGTATGGAGAAGAGCGTGCAACGTGCGCTTCAAGAGCGCATTGAACGTGCTGGCATGCAGGACAAGTTTGGACAGATTCTCGTCCCGACCGAAGAAGTCGTCGAGGTGAAGGGTGGTCACAAGTCGGTGACCGAGCGTCGCTTCTTTCCGGGCTATGTGCTCGTCGAAATGGAAATGACTGACGAGACGTGGCACCTCGTGAAAAACACGGCAAAGGTGACGGGTTTCGTGGGCGGCGCGCGCAACCGTCCGAGCCCGATTTCCCCGCGGGAAGTCGAGAAAATCATGTCCCAGATGCAGGAAGGCGTCGAGAAGCCGCGCCCGAAAACCCTGTTCGAAGTGGGCGAGATGGTTCGGGTGAAGGATGGCCCATTTACCGACTTCAACGGCAGCGTCGAGGAAGTGAACTACGAAAAGTCGCGTGTCCGAGTATCTGTCACGATTTTCGGTCGTGCGACTCCAGTAGAACTGGAATTCGGTCAGGTCGAAAAGCTGTGAGTCAGGTTTCGCGGATCGCGCCGGATGGCGCGGTCCGTCTTTCGCGCTTACGGTCCGCGTAATGGCCGTTGAGGAGCGTCGATAGTCGAAGTTCGACGAGGGCGCGCTACTACTCACTGAACGCACTTGCGTTCCAAAGAGGTTTTCAACATGGCAAAGAAAATCATCGGCTTTATCAAGCTGCAGATTCCTGCAGGTAAAGCCAATCCGTCGCCGCCGGTTGGTCCGGCACTGGGTCAACGCGGCCTGAACATCATGGAGTTCTGCAAGGCGTTCAACGCGCAGACCCAAGCGATGGAGCCGGGTCTGCCGATTCCGGTCGTCATCACCGCGTTCGCAGACAAGAGCTTCACGTTCGTTCTGAAGACGCCGCCGGCTACGGTTCTGATCAAGAAGGCAGCGAAGCTCGACAAGGGTTCGAGCAAGCCGCACACCGACAAGGTCGGTAAGATCACGCGCGCTCAAGCTGAAGAAATCGCAAAGACCAAGATGCCGGATCTTACGGCTGCTGATCTGGACGCAGCGGTTCGTACGATCGCTGGTAGCGCCCGCTCGATGGGCATCACCGTGGAGGGCGTGTAAATGGCTAAGCTTTCGAAGCGTCTGCAAGCATTTGCAAACAAGGTTGATCGTCAAAAGCTGTACGCGATCGATGAGGCTCTGTCGCTCGTGAAGGAGTGCGCAAGCGCGAAGTTCGACGAATCGATCGACGTCGCAGTGCAACTCGGCATCGACGCAAAGAAGTCGGACCAGGTTGTTCGCGGTTCGGTCGTTCTGCCGGCTGGTACCGGTAAGTCGGTCCGTGTTGCTGTGTTCGCGCAAGGTGAAAAGGCCGAGCAGGCTCGTGCAGCGGGCGCTGAAATCGTCGGTATGGAAGACCTGGCTGAGCAAGTGAAGGCCGGTAACCTGAATTTCGACGTCGTGATCGCTTCGCCGGACACGATGCGTGTGGTCGGTACGCTGGGTCAGATCCTCGGCCCGCGCGGCCTGATGCCGAACCCGAAGGTCGGCACGGTCACGCCGGACGTCGCGACCGCGGTCAAGAACGCGAAGGCCGGTCAGGTTCAGTTCCGTGTCGACAAAGCCGGTATCATCCACGCAACGATCGGTCGCGCATCGTTCGAGCCGACGGCTCTGCGTTCGAACCTGAGCGCGCTGGTCGAAGCGCTGCAAAAGGCGAAGCCGGCGACGAGCAAGGGCGTATACCTGCGCAAGATCGCATTGTCGAGCACCATGGGTGTTGGCGTGCGTGTTGATCAGGCAACGCTGGCAGCACAGTAAAGTTTTAACCGCTTCGGTCGAAAGGCTGGGGCGATTTAAGGGCTTTGGGCGGTCGCGAGGTTGCAATCTGAATCTGGCGACCGGTTGTCAAAGACCGTTGGTGGAGGCGCAGCAGTTGGGAGCTTCCTTAATTCAAGCCAACGCAGATGGCGAACCCGAAAAAGTTTTGAAGTGGTGAAGCCGTTTGATTTGCACAGCCATGTGGAAATCGAGCGGTCGAAGTACTCCTGACTGGTCGGACGCCGTTGTTGAACGCGATGCGCGAGGCATGTGCCAAGCGCATCGAATCTGGAGGTTAACCGTGCCACTTAACAAAGAAAGTAAGCAGGCCGTCGTAGCTGAGGTTTCCGCGCAAGTCGCGAAAGCCCAGACGGTGGTTCTGGCTGAGTATCGTGGGATCACGGTTGGCGATCTGACCAAGCTGCGCGCGAAAGCGCGCGAGCAACAGGTGTATCTGCGCGTGTTGAAGAACACGCTGGCGCGTCGCGCTGTCGAAGGTACCCCGTTTGCTCCGCTGGCTGAGCAGATGACTGGTCCGCTGATCTACGGCATCTCGGAAGATGCAATTGCTGCTGCGAAGGTCGTTAATGACTTCAGCAAGAGCAATGACAAGTTGGTCATCAAGGCCGGTTCCTACGAAGGCAAAGTGATGGACAAGGCGGGCGTGCAAGCGCTGGCCAACATCCCGAGCCGCGAGGAACTGCTCTCCAAGCTGTTGTTCGTTATGCAAGCTCCTGTTTCTGGCTTTGCGCGTGCTCTGGCCGCGCTGGCAGAAAAGAAGGAAAGCGAAGCTGCGTAAGCAGTGCATCGACGCACTTCAGTCGAGCGTAATTGATCGCTGGCTGTATCCGAATTCAATTTAGGAGTATTTCAAATGGCAATCGCAAAAGAAGACATCCTCGAAGCCGTAGGCGCGATGTCGGTTCTGGAACTGAACGAACTGGTCAAGGCATTCGAAGAAAAGTTTGGCGTGTCGGCTGCTGCTGTTGCAGTTGCTGGCCCGGCAGGCGCTGGCGGCGGCGCTGCTGCTGCTGAAGAGCAAACCGAGTTCACGGTTATCCTGACCGAAACGGGCGCAAACAAGGTTTCCGTGATTAAGGCAGTTCGCGAACTGACGGGCCTGGGCCTGAAGGAAGCGAAGGACCTGGTCGACGGTGCACCGAAGCCTGTTAAGGAAGCGGTACCGAAGGCTGCTGCTGAAGAAGCCAAGAAGAAGCTGGAAGAAGCCGGCGCGAAGGCTGAAATCAAGTAAGTTTCGGCGCGCTGTGCGAAGGCTGGCGGTTTTCCACCGCCGGCCTTTTTGTGCTTTGTGGGAACGACGTTTTTGCTCTCAAGTTTCGGCAAAAACGTAATCCCAGAAGCCAAAGAAAATCGCCGTTCGGGAAGTTCGACTGGCGTTTCTCTTTGTCTTCTGAAGCGACTGCAGAAGGCAAGTTTGGTCGGGTAGCGGGCAACACAGGCATCCGCTGCCGTCAGCCAGCGGTTGGTAGCGGCCAACCACCAAGCTTCTAGGCTCGTTCAAGCCATCGGACGGCCAACGGGTCTCAGTCGGTGAACACTCGGGTTGTCACATCAAGGTATCCCGCCTCGACAACAATGCCCGCCGTGATTCGGAGATCGTATGCAATATTCCTTCACCGAGAAGAAGCGTATTCGCAAGAGTTTCGCGAAGCGCCCCATCGTTCACCAAGTACCTTTCCTGCTGGCTACCCAGCTTGAATCATTCAGCACGTTTCTGCAAGCGGAAGTGCCCACAGTGCAGCGCAAACCGGAAGGTCTGCAAGCTGCGTTCACGTCAGTTTTCCCCATTGTTTCGCATAACGGGTTTGCTCGTCTAGAGTTCGTCAGCTACATGCTGTCGCCGCCGGCATTCAACATCAAGGAATGTCAGCAGCGCGGTCTGACTTACTGTTCGGCGCTGCGTGCCAAGGTGCGTCTGGTGCTGCTCGACAAGGAATCGCCGAGCAAGCCTGTCGTCAAGGAAGTGAAGGAACAGGAAGTGTACATGGGCGAAATTCCGCTCATGACGCCGACTGGCTCGTTCGTCATCAACGGCACGGAACGCGTGATCGTGTCGCAGTTGCACCGTTCGCCTGGCGTGTTCTTCGAACACGACAAGGGCAAGACGCACAGCTCCGGCAAGCTGCTGTTCTCGGCACGGATCATTCCTTACCGTGGCTCGTGGCTCGACTTCGAATTCGATCCGAAGGACGTGCTGTACTTCCGCGTCGACCGTCGTCGCAAGATGCCTGTCACGATCCTGCTGAAGGCAATCGGCCTGACGCCGGAACAGATCCTCGCGAACTTCTTCGTGTTCGATAACTTCACGCTGATGCCGGAAGGCGCGCAGATGGAGTTCGTGCCGGAGCGTCTGCGCGGTGAAGTCGCGCGCTTCGACATTACGGATCGCGACGGCAAGGTCATCGTCCAGAAGGACAAGCGTATCAACGCGAAGCACATTCGCGACCTCGAAAACGCGAAGACCAAGTACATTTCGGTCCCCGAAGACTACCTGCTCGGCCGCGTGCTCGCGAAGAACGTGGTTGATGGCGACACGGGCGAAGTGATCGCAAACGCGAACGACGAAGTCACCGAAAGCGTGCTCGAAAAGCTGCGCGAAGCGAAGATCAAGGACATCCAGACGCTCTACACGAACGATCTGGATCAAGGTCCGTACATCTCGTCGACGCTGCGTATCGACGAAACGGCCGACAAGATGGCCGCGCGCATCGCAATCTACCGCATGATGCGTCCGGGCGAACCGCCGACGGAAGAAGCCGTCGAGGCGCTGTTCAACCGTCTGTTCTACAGCGAAGAAGCGTACGACCTGTCGAAGGTGGGTCGTATGAAGTTCAACCGCCGCGTCGGCCGTGACGAAATCGTCGGCCCGATGACGCTGCAGGACGACGACATCCTCGCGACCATCAAGATCCTGGTCGAACTGCGTAACGGCAAGGGCGAAGTGGACGATATCGACCACTTGGGCAATCGTCGTGTGCGTTGCGTCGGCGAACTGGCGGAAAACCAGTTCCGCGCGGGTCTCGTGCGTGTCGAACGTGCAGTGAAGGAACGCCTCGGCCAGGCCGAAAGCGAAAACCTGATGCCGCACGACCTGATCAACTCGAAGCCGATTTCGTCGGCAATTCGCGAGTTCTTCGGTTCGTCGCAGCTGTCGCAGTTCATGGACCAGACCAATCCGCTGTCGGAAATCACCCACAAGCGCCGTGTTTCGGCACTTGGCCCGGGTGGTCTGACGCGCGAGCGCGCTGGCTTTGAAGTCCGCGACGTGCACCCGACCCACTATGGCCGTGTGTGCCCGATTGAAACGCCGGAAGGTCCGAACATCGGCCTGATCAACTCGCTGGCGCTGTACGCGCACCTGAACGAATACGGCTTCCTCGAAACGCCGTATCGCAAGGTGACGGACAGCAAGGTCACGGATCAGATCGACTATCTGTCGGCAATCGAAGAAGGCCGTTACGTGATCGCTCAGGCGAACGCGGCCGTGGCGGAAGATGGCACGCTGACCGACGAACTCGTGTCGTCGCGTGAAGCGGGCGAAACGCTGATGGTCACGCCGGACCGCATCCAGTACATGGACGTGGCGCCGTCGCAGATCGTGTCGGTGGCCGCATCGCTGATTCCGTTCCTCGAGCACGACGACGCGAACCGTGCATTGATGGGCTCGAACATGCAGCGTCAGGCTGTGCCGTGTCTGCGTCCGGAGAAGCCGGTCGTCGGTACGGGTATCGAGCGCACGGTGGCTGTCGACTCGGGCACGACCGTGCAGGCGCTGCGTGGTGGTGTGGTCGACTACGTCGATGCAGGCC
The DNA here is from genome assembly GCF_002902945.1 of Paraburkholderia caribensis. Taxonomy (NCBI): domain Bacteria; kingdom Pseudomonadati; phylum Pseudomonadota; class Betaproteobacteria; order Burkholderiales; family Burkholderiaceae; genus Paraburkholderia; species Paraburkholderia caribensis. Next base: position 3,372,703 of record NZ_CP026101.1, on the reverse strand, counting down.
GTATCGTGATTCGTGTGAACGATGATGAAGCGGTGGCTGGCGACGTCGGCGTCGACATCTACAACCTGATCAAGTACACGCGTTCGAACCAGAACACGAACATCAACCAGCGTCCGATCGCGAAGGTCGGCGACAAGGTTGCGCGCGGCGACGTGCTGGCTGACGGCGCTTCGACGGACCTCGGTGAACTGGCGCTTGGCCAGAACATGCTGGTCGCGTTCATGCCGTGGAACGGCTACAACTTCGAAGACTCGATCCTGATCTCGGAGAAGGTCGTTGCGGACGATCGCTACACGTCGATCCACATCGAAGAATTGAACGTCGTTGCTCGCGACACGAAGCTCGGACCGGAAGAAATCACGCGCGATATTTCGAATCTCGCTGAAGTGCAGCTTGGCCGTCTCGACGAGTCGGGCATCGTGTACATCGGCGCGGAAGTCGAAGCAGGCGACGTGCTGGTCGGCAAGGTCACGCCGAAGGGCGAAACCCAGCTGACGCCGGAAGAAAAGCTGCTGCGCGCGATCTTCGGTGAGAAGGCGTCGGACGTGAAGGACACGTCGCTGCGCGTGCCGTCGGGCATGAGCGGCACGGTTATCGACGTGCAGGTGTTCACGCGTGAAGGCATCCAGCGCGACAAGCGTGCGCAACAGATCATCGACGATGAACTGAAGCGCTATCGCCTGGACCTGAATGACCAGTTGCGTATCGTGGAAGGCGACGCGTTCCAGCGTCTTGCACGTATGCTCGAAGGCAAGGTGGCGAACGGCGGTCCGAAGAAGCTCGCGAAGGGCACGAAGATCGAACGCGCTTACCTGGAAGATCTGGATCACTACCACTGGTTCGACATCCGCCTCGCGGACGAAGAAGCAGCGGCACAGCTCGAAGCGATCAAGGATTCGATCGAACAGAAGCGTCACCAGTTCGACCTCGCTTTCGAAGAGAAGCGCAAGAAGCTCACGCAAGGCGACGAACTGCCGCCGGGCGTGCTGAAGATGGTCAAGGTCTACCTGGCTGTGAAGCGCCGCCTGCAACCTGGCGACAAGATGGCAGGCCGTCACGGTAACAAGGGTGTCGTGTCGAAGATCGTTCCGATCGAAGACATGCCGTACATGGCCGATGGCCGTCCGGCTGACGTCGTGCTGAACCCGCTGGGCGTTCCGTCGCGGATGAACGTGGGTCAGGTTCTCGAAGTGCATCTGGGTTGGGCCGCGAAGGGTCTGGGCTGGCGTATCGGCGAAATGCTGCAGCGTCAGGCGAAGATCGAAGAAGTTCGCAAGTTCCTGACCAAGATCTACAACGAGTCGGGCCGTGCGGAAGAGCTGGAAAGCTTCTCCGACGACGAAATCCTCGAACTCGCGAAGAACCTGCGCGAAGGCGTGCCGTTCGCAACGCCGGTGTTCGACGGTGCGACGGAAGAGGAAATGTCCAGCATGCTGGATCTCGCCTACCCGGACGACATCGCGCAGAACCTCGGCATGACGAAGTCGAAGAACCAGGTGCGTCTGTTTGACGGCCGCACGGGTGAAGCCTTCGAACGTACGGTGACGGTTGGCTACATGCACTACCTGAAGCTGCACCACCTGGTCGACGACAAGATGCACGCGCGTTCGACGGGTCCGTACTCGCTGGTCACGCAGCAGCCGCTGGGTGGTAAGGCGCAGTTCGGTGGTCAGCGCTTCGGTGAAATGGAAGTGTGGGCGCTCGAAGCCTACGGCGCATCGTATGTGCTGCAGGAAATGTTGACGGTCAAGTCGGACGACGTGACGGGCCGGACCAAGGTTTACGAGAACCTGGTGAAGGGCGATCACGTGATCGACGCGGGCATGCCGGAATCCTTCAACGTGCTGGTGAAGGAAATCCGCTCGCTCGGTATCGACATCGACCTCGACCGCAACTAATCGGACTACGGAGAGAAAGCAATGAAAGCTCTGCTCGATCTATTCAAGCAAGTCCAACAGGAAGAAGTTTTTGACGCGATCAAGATCGGTCTGGCCTCGCCGGACAAGATCCGTTCGTGGTCGTTCGGTGAAGTCAAGAAGCCGGAAACCATCAACTACCGCACCTTCAAGCCGGAGCGGGATGGTCTGTTCTGCGCGAAGATTTTCGGTCCGATCAAGGACTACGAATGCCTTTGCGGCAAGTACAAGCGCCTGAAGCACCGTGGCGTGATCTGCGAGAAGTGCGGCGTTGAAGTGACGCTCGCGAAGGTGCGTCGCGAACGCATGGGCCACATCGAACTGGCCTCGCCTGTCGCGCACATCTGGTTCCTGAAGTCGCTGCCGTCGCGTCTGGGCATGGTGCTCGACATGACGCTGCGCGACATCGAGCGCGTGCTGTACTTCGAAGCATATGTGGTGATCGATCCGGGCATGACGCCGCTGAAGGCGCGTCAGATCATGACGGAAGAGGATTACTACAATAAGGTCGAAGAGTACGGTGACGAATTCCGCGCTGAAATGGGCGCGGAAGGCGTGCGCGAACTGCTGCGCGCGATCAACATCGACGAGCAGGTCGAAACGCTGCGCTCGGAGCTGAAGAACACGGGTTCGGAAGCGAAGATCAAGAAGTACGCGAAGCGCCTGAAGGTGCTCGAGGCCTTCCAGCGTTCGGGCATCAAGCCCGAGTGGATGATTCTCGAAGTGCTGCCGGTGCTGCCGCCCGAACTGCGTCCGCTGGTTCCGCTGGACGGCGGCCGTTTTGCGACGTCGGACCTGAACGACCTGTATCGCCGCGTGATCAACCGTAACAACCGGTTGAAGCGTCTGCTCGAACTGAAGGCGCCTGAAATCATCGTTCGCAACGAAAAGCGGATGCTGCAGGAAGCCGTCGATTCGCTGCTCGACAACGGTCGTCGCGGCAAGGCGATGACGGGCGCAAACAAGCGTCCGCTGAAGTCGCTCGCCGACATGATCAAGGGTAAGGGCGGTCGCTTCCGTCAGAACCTGCTGGGCAAGCGCGTCGACTACTCGGGCCGTTCGGTCATCGTGGTTGGCCCGACGCTGAAGCTGCATCAGTGCGGTCTGCCGAAGCTGATGGCGCTCGAACTGTTCAAGCCGTTCATCTTCAACAAGCTGGAAGTGATGGGTGTTGCTACCACCATCAAGGCTGCGAAGAAGGAAGTCGAGAACCAGACGCCGGTGGTGTGGGACATTCTCGAAGAAGTCATTCGCGAACATCCGGTGATGCTGAACCGCGCGCCGACGCTGCACCGTCTTGGCATTCAGGCTTTCGAGCCGGTGCTGATCGAAGGTAAGGCTATCCAGCTGCACCCGCTCGTTTGCGCGGCGTTCAACGCCGACTTCGACGGTGACCAGATGGCTGTTCACGTTCCGCTGTCGCTCGAAGCGCAGATGGAAGCGCGCACGCTGATGCTGGCGTCGAACAACGTGCTGTTCCCGGCCAACGGCGATCCGTCGATCGTGCCGTCGCAGGATATCGTGCTCGGCCTGTACTACGCGACGCGCGAAGCGATCAACGGCAAGGGCGAAGGCCTGACGTTTACGGGCGTGTCGGAAGCGCTGCGCGCGTACGAGAACAAGGAAGTCGAACTGGCCTCGCGCGTCAACGTGCGGATCACCGAAATGGTCCATAACGAAGACAAGTCGGAAGGTGCGCCGGCATTCGTGCCGAAGGTCACGCTGTACGCGACGACCGTCGGCCGTTCGATCCTGTCGGAAATTCTGCCGCCGGGCCTGCCGTTCTCGGTGCTGAACAAGCCGCTGAAGAAGAAGGAAATCTCGCGTCTGATCAACACTGCATTCCGCAAGTGCGGTCTGCGTGAAACGGTGATTTTCGCCGACCAGTTGATGCAGTCGGGCTTCCGCCTGGCCACGCGCGCCGGTATCTCGATCTGCGTCGACGACATGCTCGTGCCGCCGCAGAAGGAGACTATCGTCGGCGACGCCGCGAAGAAGGTGAAGGAATACGACCGTCAGTACATGTCGGGTCTCGTCACCTCGCAGGAACGCTACAACAACGTGGTCGACATCTGGTCGGCAACGTCGGAAGCGGTCGGCAAGGCGATGATGGAGCAACTGTCGACGGAACCGGTCGTAGACCGCGACGGCAACCAGACGCGTCAGGAGTCGTTCAACTCCATCTACATGATGGCCGACTCGGGTGCGCGTGGTTCGGCAGTTCAGATCCGTCAGCTCGCTGGTATGCGTGGCCTGATGGCGAAGCCGGACGGCTCGATCATCGAGACGCCGATTACGGCGAACTTCCGTGAAGGCCTGAACGTGTTGCAGTACTTCATCTCGACCCACGGTGCACGTAAGGGTCTGGCTGATACGGCACTGAAGACGGCAAACTCGGGTTACCTGACGCGTCGTCTCGTCGACGTGACGCAGGATCTCGTCGTGGTCGAAGACGATTGCGGTACGTCGAACGGCGTGGCAATGAAGGCGCTGGTCGAAGGCGGTGAAGTCGTCGAAGCACTGCGTGACCGTATTCTGGGCCGCGTTGCGGTGGCTGACGTCGTCAATCCGGAAACGCAGGAAACGCTGTTCGAATCGGGCACGCTGCTCGACGAAGACGCGGTCGAAGAAATCGAACGCCTGGGTATCGACGAAGTGCGCGTGCGCACGCCGCTGACTTGCGAAACGCGTTACGGTCTGTGCGCAGCCTGCTACGGCCGCGACCTGGGCCGCGGCTCGTCGGTCAACGTCGGCGAAGCAGTCGGCGTGATCGCTGCTCAGTCGATCGGTGAGCCGGGCACGCAGCTGACCATGCGTACGTTCCACATCGGTGGTGCGGCATCGCGTGCGGCAGTGGCGTCGTCGGTCGAAGCGAAGTCGAACGGTACGGTGCGTTTCACGTCGACGATGCGTTACGTGACGAATGCGAAGGGCGAGCAGATCGTCATCTCGCGTTCGGGCGAAGCGATGATCACCGACGATCACGGCCGCGAGCGCGAGCGTCACAAGGTGCCGTACGGCGCGACGCTGCTGCAACTCGACGGCGCGCAGATCAAGGCGGGCACGCAACTGGCCACGTGGGATCCGCTGACGCGTCCGATCATCACCGAGTGGGGCGGTACGGTGAAGTTCGAAAACGTCGAGGAAGGCGTGACGGTCGCGAAGCAGATCGACGACGTGACGGGTCTGTCCACTCTCGTCGTGATCGACGTGAAGCGCCGCGGCTCGCAGGCTTCGAAGAGCGTGCGTCCGCAGGTGAAGCTGCTCGACGCGAACGGCGACGAAGTCAAGATCCCGAACTCGGAGCACTCGGTTCAGATCGGCTTCCAGGTCGGCGCACTGATCACCGTGAAGGATGGTCAGCAGGTTCAGGTGGGTGAAGTGCTCGCACGTATCCCGACCGAAGCGCAGAAGACGCGTGACATTACGGGTGGTCTGCCGCGTGTGGCGGAACTGTTCGAAGCACGTTCGCCGAAGGACGCAGGTATCCTGGCGGAAGTCACGGGTACGACGTCGTTCGGTAAGGACACGAAGGGCAAGCAGCGTCTCGTTATCACGGACCTCGAAGGCAATCAGCACGAGTTCCTGATCGCGAAGGAAAAGCAGGTTCTGGTGCACGATGGTCAAGTCGTCAACAAGGGCGAAATGATCGTCGACGGGCCGGCCGATCCGCACGACATCCTGCGTTTGCAGGGTATCGAAGCGCTGTCGCGTTACATCGTGGACGAAGTGCAGGACGTGTACCGTCTGCAGGGCGTGAAGATCAACGACAAGCACATCGAGGTGATCGTCCGTCAGATGCTGCGTCGCGTGCAGATCACTGACAACGGCGATACGCGCTTCATCCCGGGTGAGCAGGTCGAGCGGTCGGACATGCTGGACGAAAACGATCGCATGATCGCGGAAGACAAGCGTCCGGCAACGTACGAGAACATCCTGCTGGGTATCACGAAGGCGTCGCTGTCGACCGACTCGTTCATCTCCGCGGCATCGTTCCAGGAAACGACCCGCGTGCTGACGGAAGCGGCGATCATGGGCAAGCGCGACGATCTGCGTGGCCTGAAGGAAAACGTGATCGTCGGTCGTCTGATTCCGGCCGGTACGGGTCTCGCGTTCCACAAGGCACGCAAGACCAAGGAAATGGCGGATCGCGAACGTTTCGACCAGATCGCAGCAGAAGAGGCCTTCGAGTTCGGTACGCCGGAAACCCCGGCCGCCGAGCAAACGCCGCACACCAACGAATAAGCCGGCAGGCGGCTTATGCCGCCACGCCTGTGAAGTTCGCTGAAGTTGCATGAACCGCCCGGTTTCGACCGGGCGGTTTTTTTTCGCCTTGCGGATTTGCGTTTCTTCCTATGCCCTTCGGACTCTGCCGGACGGTCAGTTACACGACAAACCTCGGGCGAAGTGCGATTGCATTGGTAAAATTCGAGTCACCCGCTCCGCGCACTTTTTTCTCTCCTTCATGTCCCGTCCGCTCCAGATCCTCAACGAAGTTTTCGGTTATCCCGCGTTTCGAGGGCAGCAGGGAGAAATCGTCGAACACGTTTCTTCTGGCGGCGACTGTCTGGTGCTGATGCCGACAGGCGGTGGCAAATCGCTGTGCTATCAGATTCCGTCGCTGGTGCGCCGCGAAGCCGGGTTGGGCGCAGGGATCGTCGTCTCGCCGCTGATCGCGTTGATGCAGGACCAGGTGGCGGCCTTGCGGGAAGTCGGCGTGCGCGCGGCGTATTTGAACTCGACGCTGTCAGGCGCCGATGCGGCCGCGACGGAGCGCGCCTTGCGTGAGGGCGAAATCGATCTGCTGTACGTCGCTCCTGAACGGCTGATGACGCCGCGCTTTCTCGATCTGCTCGAGCGCGCGCGAATCGGCTTGTTCGCTATCGACGAAGCACATTGCGTGTCGCAATGGGGGCACGATTTCAGACCCGAGTACATCCAGCTGTCGGTGTTGCACGAGCGGTTCCCTTCGGTACCGCGCATCGCGCTGACGGCCACGGCCGACGCGATCACGCGCGACGAAATCATTCATCGCCTCGCGCTCGACGACGCGCGTGTGTTCGTATCGAGTTTCGATCGGCCGAATATCCGCTATCGGATCGTCGAGAAGGACAACGCGCGTTCGCAACTGCTCGATTTCATCCGCGCGGAACACACGCGTCCGGACAACACGACCGACGCGGGGGTCGTGTATTGCCTGTCGCGCCGCAAGGTCGAAGAGACGGCTGAATGGCTGAAGGCGCAGGGCGTGCGAGCGCTGCCGTATCACGCGGGAATGGAGTTTGAGGTGCGCCAGCGGCACCAGGAAATCTTCCAGCGCGAAGAGGGCATCGTGATGTGCGCGACGATCGCGTTCGGCATGGGCATCGACAAACCGGACGTGCGCTTTGTCGCGCATCTCGATTTGCCGAAGAGCGTCGAAGGCTATTACCAGGAAACAGGGCGCGCCGGCCGCGATGGTTTGCCGGCGAACGCCTGGATGACGTACGGTCTCGGCGATGTCGTGCAGCAGCGCAAGATGATCGACGAATCCGACGCCGACGATGCGCATAAGCGCGTGCAAACCGGCAAGCTCGATGCGTTGCTCGGTTTATGCGAAACGGCTACGTGCCGGCGCGTGCGGTTGCTGGCTTACTTCGGCGAAGAGGGCAAGCCCTGCGGCAACTGTGATACATGTCTCGAGCCGCCGGCATCGTGGGATGCCACGCGTGAATCGCAGATGGCGCTGTCATGCGCGTTTCGTGCGCAGCGCGCTAGCGGATTCAATTTCGGCGCAGGACATCTGATCGACATTCTTCGCGGCAATCGTACCGAGAAGATTCTGCAGCGTGGCCACGAGAAGCTGAGCACATTCGGAATTGGTGCGGCGTTATCCGAACATGAATGGCGAGCGGTGTTTCGCCAGTTGGTCGCATTCGGATTTCTCACCGTCGATCACGACGGTTTCGGTGCCCTCGTGCTGACGGAAGCCAGCAAGCCTGTCCTAAAAGGCGAGCAACAAGTGACGATGCGGCGCTATGTGAAGCCAGTGCGCACGCGTCAATCCTCCGGACGCACAAGCGAACGCGCCGATCCGACAGCGGGCATGAATTCACGCGAGCGCGCGCGCTGGGACCGTCTGCGCGCGTGGCGCACGGAAACCGCGAAGAGCGATGGCGTGCCGGCTTACGTCATTTTCCACGATGCCACGCTGGCCGAAATTGCGCGCAACTCCCCGGGGTCGCTCGAAGATTTGCGCCATATTCCGGGTATGGGCGCGCGTAAGCTCGACCGTTTCGGCGACGAACTGCTCGAAGTCGTCGCTGCGGATTGAGTCTTGGTGCGCCGCCAACCCTTTCGAATCGGCGCAACCTGTTGACTCGTTTGGGATTTTCGGAATATGATGCTAGGTTCCGGTTCTTGGCAGGATTCCGTGCGGCGCGAGCGCGTCGCCAAAACGCCAGGGCTGGAAATCAGCAGTAGTCAGAACGCGTCATTTTCTGCTTTGCCCAGAAATGAACGCGTCGATTTTGTTCAATTTCAGGAATAAACAATGCCAACCATCAATCAACTGGTTCGCAAAGGCCGCACGTCGGAAACGACGAAGAGCAAGAGCCCGGCCTTGCAGGACTGCCCCCAGCGTCGCGGCGTGTGCACCCGTGTGTACACCACGACGCCTAAGAAGCCGAACTCGGCACTCCGTAAGGTCGCCAAGGTGCGCCTGACGAACGGCTTCGAAGTCATTTCGTACATCGGTGGTGAAGGCCACAACCTGCAGGAACACTCGGTCGTGCTGATTCGCGGCGGCCGTGTGAAGGACTTGCCGGGTGTGCGTTACCACATGGTTCGTGGCTCGCTGGATACCCAGGGCGTCAAGGATCGTAAGCAGGCTCGCTCGAAGTACGGTGCGAAGCGTGCCAAGGCTGGCAAGTAAGAAGCCGGTCGGCAGTAACAGGTCGCTCACAAGAGCGGTTTAGCGGTGGTGCCGGATAGCCGGTGCTGTCGAGTAAGTGGTCACCCGACCAGGCTGGTAAGTCGTAATGGATGAATCGGGTTAGTTGGTGGCCGCGGGGTGAGTGCAGAGGCACTGCTCCAACTGAAAAGTCAAAGGAAGAAACATGCCGCGTCGTCGCGAAGTCCCCAAGCGGGAAGTGTTGCCGGATCCGAAGTTCGGTAACGTTGATGTTGCAAAATTCATGAACGTGCTGATGCTCTCCGGCAAGAAGTCGGTTGCCGAGCGCATCGTGTACGGCGCTTTCGAACAGATCCAGACCAAGGGTGGCAAGGACCCGCTGGAAGTGTTCACGGTAGCGCTCAACAACGTGAAGCCGGTGGTCGAAGTGAAGAGCCGTCGCGTTGGTGGTGCGAACTATCAGGTTCCGGTCGAAGTGCGTCCGTCGCGTCGTATGGCATTGGCGATGCGTTGGCTGCGTGAAGCCGCGAAGAAGCGCAGCGAGAAGTCGATGGCTCTGCGTCTGGCTGGTGAACTCTCCGAAGCGGCTGAAGGCCGTGGCGGCGCGATGAAGAAGCGCGACGAAGTTCACCGGATGGCAGAAGCCAACAAGGCGTTCTCGCATTTCCGTTTCTAAGCATCCCGTCCCCGGGCTGGCAGTAAAGCGGAAAGAAATTCCGGGCGGGTGCGCTTGCAAAGCGCCTCGCCCGTTTGTGTTAGAGCGCGATGGACTGGTTTCCATCGTGTCATCCCAATAGAGGATCAAAGTGGCTCGCAAGACTCCTATCGAGCGCTACCGCAACATCGGTATTAGCGCTCACATCGACGCCGGCAAAACGACGACGACCGAGCGCATCCTGTTCTATACCGGCGTGAACCACAAGATCGGTGAAGTGCACGACGGCGCCGCTACCATGGACTGGATGGAGCAGGAACAGGAACGTGGTATTACCATCACGTCCGCTGCTACGACGGCGTTCTGGAAGGGCATGGCGGGCGACCGTGCCGAGCACCGCATCAACATCATCGACACGCCGGGCCACGTCGACTTCACGATTGAAGTTGAGCGCTCGATGCGCGTGCTCGACGGTGCGTGCATGGTCTACTGCGCAGTGGGCGGCGTGCAGCCGCAATCGGAAACGGTGTGGCGCCAGGCTAACAAGTACAAGGTTCCCCGTCTCGCGTTCATCAACAAGATGGACCGTACCGGCGCGAACTTCTTCAAGGTCTACGACCAGCTCAAGCTGCGTCTGAAGGCGAACCCGGTTCCCGTCGTCGTGCCGATCGGCGCGGAAGAGAACTTCACGGGCGTCGTCGATCTGATGAAGATGAAGGCGATCATTTGGGACGAAGCGTCCCAAGGCACCAAGTTCTCGTACGAAGACATCCCGGCTGAACTGGTCGATTCGTGCAACGAATGGCGCGAAAAGATGATCGAAGCCGCCGCTGAGTCGAGCGAAGACTTGATGAACAAGTACCTCGAAGACGGCGAACTGTCGGAAGCGGAAATCATCAAGGGTCTGCGCGACCGTACGATCGCTTGCGAAATCCAGCCGATGCTGTGCGGCACCGCGTTCAAGAACAAGGGCGTGCAACGCATGCTGGACGCAGTTCTGGACTTCCTGCCGTCGCCCGTCGACATTCCGCCGGTTACCGGCGAACTGGAAAACGGCGAGAAGGCTGAGCGCCGCGCTGCTGACGACGAAAAGTTCTCGGCACTGGCATTCAAGATCATGACCGACCCGTTCGTCGGCCAGCTGATCTTCTTCCGTGTGTATTCGGGCGTCGTCAATTCGGGCGACACGGTTCTGAACGCGACCAAAGACAAGAAGGAACGTCTGGGCCGTATTCTGCAGATGCACGCGAACCAGCGCGAAGAAATCAAGGAAGTGCGCGCGGGCGACATCGCTGCAGCCGTTGGCCTGAAGGAAGCGACGACGGGCGACACGCTGTGCGATCCGCAAAACCCGATCGTGCTGGAACGCATGATTTTCCCGGAGCCGGTGATCTCGCAGGCTGTCGAGCCGAAGACCAAGGCTGACCAGGAGAAGATGGGTCTCGCACTGAACCGTCTGGCTCAGGAAGATCCGTCGTTCCGCGTTCAGACGGACGAAGAATCGGGTCAAACCATCATTTCGGGCATGGGCGAGCTCCACCTCGAAATTCTGGTTGACCGGATGAAGCGTGAATTCGGCGTCGAAGCAACCGTTGGTAAGCCGCAGGTGGCATACCGCGAAACGATTCGCGCGACGGCAGCCGACGTTGACGGCAAGTTCGTCAAGCAGTCGGGCGGCCGCGGCCAGTACGGCCACGCTGTCATCACGCTCGAGCCGAATGAACAAGGCAAGGGCTACGAGTTCCTGGACGAGATCAAGGGTGGTGTGATTCCGCGTGAATACATCCCGGCGGTCGACAAGGGTATCCAGGAAACGCTCAAGGCCGGCGTGCTGGCGGGCTTCCCGGTTGTCGACGTGAAGGTCCACCTGACGTTCGGTTCGTACCACGACGTTGACTCGAACGAAAATGCGTTCCGCATGGCTGGTTCGATGGCGTTCAAGGAAGCAATGCGCAAGGCGAGCCCGGTCATCCTCGAACCGATGATGGCCGTGGAAGTCGAAACGCCTGAAGACTACATGGGCAACGTGATGGGCGACCTGTCGGGCCGTCGCGGTATCGTCCAGGGCATGGAAGACATGGTGGGCGGCGGCAAGATCGTCCGCGCTGAAGTGCCGCTGTCGGAGATGTTTGGCTACTCGACGTCGCTGCGCTCGCTGACGCAAGGCCGCGCAACGTACACGATGGAATTCAAGCACTACGCAGAAGCTCCGCGTAACGTGTCGGAAGCGATCATCAACGCGAAGTCGAAGTAAGACCTCGCATAGTCATTCATCGAACAACTTTTTTGAAAGAAGAGAAACATGGCTAAAGGTAAATTCGAGCGGACCAAGCCGCACGTGAACGTCGGCACGATCGGTCACGTTGACCACGGCAAGACCACGCTGACGGCAGCGATCACGACGGTGCTGACCGCGAAGTTCGGCGGCGAAGCAAAGGCCTACGACCAGATCGACGCAGCGCCGGAAGAAAAGGCGCGCGGTATCACGATCAACACGGCACACGTCGAGTACGAAACGGCGAACCGCCACTACGCGCACGTCGACTGCCCGGGCCACGCTGACTATGTGAAGAACATGATCACGGGCGCAGCGCAGATGGACGGCGCAATTCTGGTGTGCTCGGCTGCTGACGGCCCGATGCCGCAAACGCGTGAGCACATCCTGCTGGCGCGTCAGGTCGGTGTGCCGTACATCATCGTGTTCCTGAACAAGTGCGACATGGTGGACGACGCCGAGCTGCTCGAGCTGGTCGAAATGGAAGTGCGCGAACTTCTGTCGAAGTACGACTTCCCGGGCGACGACACGCCGATCATCAAGGGTTCGGCGAAGCTGGCGCTCGAAGGCGACAAGGGCGAGCTGGGCGAAGTGGCGATCATGAACCTGGCCGACGCCCTGGACACGTACATCCCGACGCCGGAGCGCGCGGTTGACGGCGCGTTCCTGATGCCGGTGGAAGACGTGTTCTCGATCTCGGGTCGTGGCACGGTGGTGACGGGTCGCGTCGAGCGCGGCATCGTCAAGGTCGGCGAAGAAATCGAAATCGTCGGTATCAAGCCGACGGTGAAGACGACCTGCACGGGCGTGGAAATGTTCCGCAAGCTGCTCGACCAGGGGCAGGCAGGCGACAACGTCGGTATCCTGCTGCGCGGCACGAAGCGTGAAGACGTGGAGCGTGGCCAGGTGCTGGCCAAGCCGGGTTCGATCACGCCGCACACGCACTTCACGGCTGAAGTGTACGTGCTGAGCAAGGACGAAGGCGGCCGTCACACGCCGTTCTTCAACAACTACCGTCCGCAGTTCTACTTCCGTACGACGGACGTGACGGGCTCGATCGAACTGCCGAAGGACAAGGAAATGGTGATGCCGGGCGACAACGTGTCGATCACGGTGAAGCTGATCGCTCCGATCGCCATGGAAGAAGGTCTGCGCTTCGCAATCCGCGAAGGTGGCCGTACCGTCGGCGCAGGTGTCGTTGCTAAGATCATCGAGTAAAATCGAAGATTGCTGTAGCAGTATGCAGTGCCCGGGTCTGGGCACTCGCGCCAAGCGGGCGCCCAGACCTACGCTCTTTTTTAATCGGCGGTGCAATATCGCCTCGCTCTTTCCAAGGAATTCGTCATGCAGAACCAGAAAATCCGCATTCGCCTCAAAGCGTTCGACTATCGTCTGATCGATCAATCGGCAGCTGAGATCGTCGACACGGCAAAGCGGACTGGCGCAATCGTTCGTGGTCCGGTGCCCCTGCCGACCCGCATCCAGCGTTTCGACATCCTTCGTTCGCCGCACGTCAACAAGACGTCGCGCGACCAGCTCGAAATCCGCACGCACCAACGCCTGATGGACATCGTCGATCCGACGGACAAGACCGTCGACGCGTTGATGAAGCTGGATCTGCCGGCTGGTGTCGACGTCGAAATCAAGCTGCAGTAAAGGCTGCGAGCGGTTACCGGGTTATTGGATGCCGCTAAGTCTTTGATTGCTTGCAGAAAACGAAAAGCCTCGCTATAATGCAAGGCTTTTCGCGCATTTGCGTAAAAAAGCCGTCGCGTTTCGCCTCTGAAGCGCGAGGCATTTTGTAAATTAGCCCCGACCAATCGCAGTCGGGAATGGAGAAAACGATGAGCCTTGGACTCGTAGGTCGCAAGGTTGGCATGACCCGTATCTTCACGGCTGAAGGGGATTCGATTCCCGTCACCGTGCTGGACGTGTCCGACAACCGCGTGACGCAGATCAAGACTGTTGAAACCGACGGCTACACGGCCGTTCAGGTTGCCTTCGGTACGCGCCGTGCATCGCGTGTGACGAAGCCGTTGGCAGGTCATCTCGCCAAAGCCGGCGTTCAAGCCGGTGAAATCCTCAAGGAATTCCAGATCGACGCCGTCAAGGCCGCCGAGCTGTCGAATGGCGCAGTGATCGGTGTGGATCTCTTCGAAGTAGGTCAGAAGGTCGACGTGCAAGGCACCTCGATCGGTAAGGGCTACGCCGGTACCATCAAGCGCTACAACTTCGCGTCGGGTCGTGCATCGCATGGTAACTCGCGTTCGCACAACGTGCCGGGTTCGATCGGTATGGCGCAGGATCCGGGTCGTGTTTTCCCGGGTAAGCGCATGACGGGTCATATGGGTGACGAGACGGTCACCGTGCAGAACCTCGAAATCGCACGTATCGACGCAGATCGCAAGCTGCTGCTGGTCAAGGGTGCTGTTCCGGGTGCGAAGGGCGGCAAGGTTTTCGTGACGCCGGCTGTGAAGACGCGCGCCGTGAAAGGAGCGAAATAATGGAACTTAAGCTCCTGAATGCCAACGGTCAGGAAGGCGCAGCAGTTAACGCGTCGGACGTCGTGTTCGGCCGTGACTACAACGAAGCCCTGATCCACCAGATCGTCGTCGCTTATCAGGCGAACGCACGTAGCGGTAACCGCGCTCAGAAGGATCGTGAGCAGGTCAAGCACACCACGAAAAAGCCGTGGCGCCAGAAGGGTACGGGCCGTGCTCGTGCCGGTATGTCGTCGAGCCCGTTGTGGCGTGGCGGTGGTCGTATCTTCCCGAATTCGCCGGAAGAAAATTTCTCGCACAAGGTCAACAAGAAGATGCATCGCGCAGGTCTCTGCTCGATCTTCTCGCAGCTGGCCCGCGAAGGCCGCATCGCGGTTGTCGACGAGCTGACGCTCGAAGCACCGAAGACGAAGCTGCTGGCCGAAAAGTTCAAGGCAATGGGTCTCGACTCCGTGCTGGTCATCACCGACACGGTTGACGAAAACCTGTACCTCGCGTCGCGCAACCTGGCCCATGTGGCGGTTGTCGAGCCGCGTTACGCCGACCCCCTGTCGCTGATCTACTTCAAGAAAGTGCTGATCACGAAGGCTGCGGTCGCCCAGATCGAGGAGTTGCTGTCATGAGCGAAGTTCGCAAAAACGATCATCGTTTGATGCAAGTTCTGCTCGCGCCGGTGATCTCCGAAAAGGCGACCCTGGTGGCTGACAAGAACGAGCAAGTCGTGTTCGAAGTTGCGCCGGACGCTACGAAGCAGGAAGTGAAGGCTGCTGTCGAGCTGCTGTTCAAGGTGGAAGTCAATTCCGTCAACGTGCTGGTCCAGAAGGGCAAAGCAAAGCGCTTTGGCCGTTTCATGGGCAAGCGCAAGGACGTGAAGAAGGCCTACGTCTGCCTGAAGCCCGGCCAGGAAATCAACTTTGAAGCGGAGGCCAAGTAATCATGGCAATCGTGAAAGTTAAGCCGACTTCGCCGGGCCGCCGCGCGATGGTCAAGGTGGTCAACAAGGATCTGCATAAGGGCAAGCCGTACGCGCCGCTGCTCGACGTGCAGAGCAAGACCGCCGGCCGTAACAACAACGGCCACATCACCACACGTCACAAAGGCGGTGGTCATAAGCAACACTACCGTATCGTCGATTTCCGTCGCACGAAGGATGGTATTCCGGCAAAGGTTGAACGCCTCGAATACGATCCGAACCGTAGCGCGAACATCGCGCTGGTCCTGTACGCAGACGGCGAGCGTCGTTACATCATCGCTCCGAAGGGCGTGACGGTTGGTACGCAACTGATGTCGGGTTCGGAAGCTCCGATCCGCGCAGGCAATACGCTGCCGATCCGCAACATCCCGGTCGGTACGACGATTCACTGCATCGAGATGTTGCCGGGCAAGGGCGCGCAAATGGCGCGTTCGGCTGGTACGTCGGCGATGCTGCTGGCTCGCGAAGGCACCTATGCGCAGGTTCGTCTGCGTTCGGGCGAAATCCGCCGCGTTCACATCGAATGCCGCGCGACGATCGGTGAAGTAGGCAACGAAGAGCACAGCCTCCGTCAAATCGGTAAGGCTGGCGCGAACCGCTGGCGCGGTATCCGTCCGACGGTGCGTGGCGTTGTTATGAACCCGGTCGATCACCCGCACGGTGGTGGTGAAGGCAAGACGGCTGCAGGTCGCGATCCGGTGAGCCCGTGGGGCACGCCGACGAAGGGTTATCGCACCCGTAGCAACAAGCGCACGACGAGCATGATCGTCCAGCGCCGTCACAAGCGTTAAGGAGTAGGCAATGGCACGTTCTATTAAAAAAGGTCCGTTCTGCGACGCCCATTTGCTGAAGAAAGTTGAGGCGGCTGCAGCATCGCGCGACAAGAAGCCAATCAAGACCTGGTCGCGTCGCTCGACGATCCTGCCGGACTTCATCGGTCTGACGATCGCCGTTCATAACGGCCGTCAACACGTTCCGGTGTACGTCACGGAAAACATGGTCGGCCACAAGCTTGGCGAGTTCGCACTGACCCGTACGTTCAAGGGTCACGCGGCCGACAAGAAGGCCAAGAAATAAGGGGCAATCAAGATGGAAGTGAAAGCAATTCATCGCGGTGCCCGCATCTCGGCGCAGAAAACGCGCCTTGTGGCTGACCAGATTCGTGGTTTGCCGGTCGACAAGGCGCTGAACGTTCTGACGTTCTCGCCGAAGAAGGCGGCGGGTATCGTTAAGAAGGTCGTGTTGTCTGCGATCGCGAATGCGGAACACAACGAAGGCGCCGATATCGACGAGCTCAAGATCACGAGCATCTACGTCGACAAGGCTGCTTCGCTGAAGCGTTTCACCGCACGCGCAAAGGGTCGCGGTAACCGCATCGAGAAGCAATCCTGTCACATCACTGTGACGGTCGGGAATTAAGGAGCCATACGATGGGACAGAAAATTCATCCGACTGGCTTCCGTTTGGCCGTCAGCCGCAATTGGGCTTCGCGTTGGTACGCGAACAACAACAATTTCGCGGCGATGTTGCAGGAAGACATCGGTGTTCGTGAATACCTGAAGAAGAAGCTGAAGAACGCGTCCGTCGGCCGCGTTGTGATCGAGCGTCCTGCAAAGAACGCACGTATCACGATTTTCAGCTCGCGTCCGGGTGTGGTGATCGGTAAGAAGGGTGAAGACATTGAACTGCTGAAGTCCGAGCTGCAAAAGCGCATGGGCGTTCCGGTTCACGTCAACATCGAAGAAATCCGCAAGCCGGAAACCGACGCGCAACTGATCGCCGATTCGATCACTCAGCAGCTCGAGCGCCGGATTATGTTCCGCCGCGCAATGAAGCGTGCGATGCAAAACGCGATGCGTCTGGGTGCCCAAGGCATCAAGATCATGAGCGCTGGCCGTCTGAACGGCATCGAAATCGCCCGTACGGAATGGTATCGCGAAGGTCGCGTGCCCCTGCACACGCTGCGTGCGGACATCGACTACGCAACCTCGGAAGCGAAGACGACGTACGGCATCATCGGCGTGAAGGTGTGGGTCTACAAGGGCGACACGCTCGGCCGCAATGACGCTCCGGTGGTGGAAGAAGTCGCCGAAGAAAAGCGTCCGCGCCGCAACGCACGTCCGGGCGATCGCCGCCCGCGTCGCGATGGTGAAGGTGCACCGGCAGGTGCTCGCCGTGGTGCTCCGCGCCGTGGCGGTGCCGGCGACGGTAAGACTGGAGAATAACGATGCTGCAACCGAAACGCAGGAAGTATCGCAAAGAGCAGAAGGGTCGTAACACGGGCGTCGCAACGCGTGGTAACGCGGTGTCGTTCGGTGAGTACGGTCTTAAGGCTATCGGTCGCGGCCGCCTGACCGCGCGTCAGATTGAGGCAGCGCGTCGTGCAATGACGCGTCACATCAAGCGCGGCGGCCGCATCTGGATCCGTATTTTCCCGGACAAGCCGATCTCGCAAAAGCCGGCGGAAGTGCGTATGGGTAACGGTAAGGGTAACCCTGAGTACTACGTCGCTGAGATTCAGCCGGGCAAGATGCTGTACGAAATGGATGGTGTGACCGAAGAACTGGCACGTGAAGCGTTCCGTCTGGCTGCAGCCAAGCTGCCGCTGAAGACGACGTTCATGGTTCGCCAGCTCGGCGCCTAAGGAGTGAATGATGAAGGCATCCGAACTTCACCAGAAAGATCAGGCCGCGCTCAACAAGGAGCTGTCGGACCTGTTGAAGGCGCAATTCGGCCTGCGCATGCAACTCGCGACCCAGCAGCTCACGAACACGAGCCAGCTGAAGAAGGTCCGTCGCGACATCGCACGTGTGCGGACCGTCCTGACTGAGAAGGCGAACCAGAAATGAACGATAGCGTAAAAACCTCGCTCAAGCGGACGCTGGTCGGCAAGGTCGTCAGCAACAAGATGGACAAGACGGTTACCGTGCTGGTCGAGCATCGCGTGAAGCACCCGATCTACGGCAAGTACGTCGTGCGTTCGAAGAAGTACCACGCTCACGACGAAGCGAACACCTATAACGAGGGCGATCTCGTTGAAATCCAGGAAACTCGTCCGGTGTCGAAGACGAAGGCTTGGGCGGTGTCGCGTCTGATCGAAGCTGCTCGAATCATCTAAAGCGGCTGAGCTGTAAGAAGTAGTTGAAATCGCAGTAGATTTCGCTTGCAAGACCGAGATTATTTGTTATAATCTCGGTCTTCCCTCTTTGTGGGAGCCCCATCGCGGGCGAAGTCGTAGGTGGGGGAAGCGACCTGGGCGCCAGTCCATGTCGACAGAATCACCGGATTGCGATGGCGGGTTTCGTTTGCCGTCGCTGCTGTTCTAACCCAAGCAGCCGTTGGCTGACGGGACCAAGACTGACCGAGTGCATCATGGTGGTGCAACCGGATTAAGTTGGGAAAGATAAACCATGATCCAGACCGAAACTCGGCTAGAAGTGGCCGACAACACGGGTGCGCGTGAAGTCATGTGCATCAAGGTGCTCGGCGGCTCGAAGCGTCGTTATGCCAACATCGGCGACATCATCAAGGTGAGCGTCAAAGAGGCAACGCCGCGCGGGCGCGTGAAGAAAGGCGAAATCTACAACGCCGTGGTGGTTCGCACCGCCAAGGGCGTGCGTCGTCAAGACGGCTCGCTGATCAAGTTCGACGGCAACGCAGCCGTGCTTTTGAATACCAAGCTCGAGCCTATCGGCACCCGCATCTTCGGGCCGGTTACGCGTGAGCTGCGCAGCGAACGTTTCATGAAGATCGTTTCGCTCGCGCCGGAAGTGCTGTAAGGAGCCGAGATGAACAAGATTCGCAAGGGTGACGAAGTCGTCGTCATCACCGGCAAGGACAAGGGCAAGCGCGGTGTCGTGCTGGCTGTTGCTGATGACCGCGTGACCGTCGAAGGCCTGAATATCGCCAAGAAGCATGTTAAGCCGAACCCGATGAAGGGTACGACGGGCGGCGTGGAAGCGAAGGCAATGCCGTTGCATATTTCGAACGTCGCGCTGGTCGACGCGAATGGCAAGCCGTCGCGTGTCGGCATCAAGGTCGAGGGAGACAAGAAGGTTCGTTTCCTGAAGTCGACCGGTGCTGTGCTGAGCGCCTGACGCTGCGGAGTAAAAAATGGCACGTTTGCAAGAATTTTATAAAGAGAAGGTTGTTCCCGGCCTGATCGAGAAGTTCGGTTACAAGTCCGTGATGGAAGTGCCGCGCATCACCAAGATCACCCTGAACATGGGTCTTGGCGAAGCCGTCGCTGACAAGAAGATCATCGAGAACGCCGTTGGCGATCTGACGAAGATCGCGGGCCAGAAGCCGGTCATCACGAAGGCACGCAAGGCAATCGCAGGCTTCAAGATCCGTCAGGGTTACCCGATCGGCGCGATGGTCACGCTGCGTGGCCAGGCAATGTACGAATTTCTCGATCGTTTCGTGACGGTTGCGCTCCCGCGTGTGCGTGACTTCCGTGGCGTGTCGGGCCGTGCATTCGACGGTCGTGGCAACTACAACATCGGTGTGAAAGAGCAGATCATTTTCCCCGAAATCGACTACGACAAAATCGACGCGCTGCGTGGGCTGAACATCAGCATCACGACGACTGCGAAGACTGACGACGAAGCAAAGGCACTGCTCGCCAGCTTCAAGTTCCCGTTCAGAAACTGAGGTTACCGTGGCTAAACTGGCACTGATCGAACGTGAAAAGAAGCGTGCGCGCCTGGCTGCCAAGTTCGCACCGAAGCGTGCTGAGCTGAAGGCAATCATCGACGACCAAAGCAAATCGGAAGAAGAGCGTTATGCGGCTCGTCTGGAGTTGCAACAACTGCCGCGCAATTCGAACCCGACCCGCAAGCGCAATCGTTGCGCAATCACCGGTCGTCCGCGTGGCACCTTCCGTAAATTCGGGCTGGCGCGTAACAAGATTCGTGAAATCGCGTTCCGCGGCGAGATCCCTGGCCTGACCAAGGCGAGCTGGTAATAGGAGAAACGTAAATGAGCATGAGTGATCCTATCGCCGATATGCTGACTCGCATCCGCAACGCGCAGATGGTTGAGAAGGTTTCGGTGGCGATGCCCTCGTCGAAAGTCAAGGTTGCGATCGCGCAAGTCCTGAAGGATGAAGGCTATATCGACGATTTCGCAGTGAAGGCTGAAGGTGCGAAGTCGGAATTGAACATCGCGTTGAAGTACTACGCTGGCCGTCCGGTTATCGAGCGCCTCGAGCGCGTCTCGAAGCCTGGTCTGCGTGTGTATCGCGGCCGTAACGACATCCCGCAAGTCATGAATGGGTTGGGCGTTGCGATCGTTTCGACGCCGAAGGGTGTGATGACCGACCGCAAGGCGCGCGCTACTGGCGTGGGCGGCGAAGTCATCTGCTACGTCGCTTAAGACCGAAGGGAGAAGAAACATGTCTCGAGTAGGTAAAAGCCCGATCGCGCTGCAAGGCGCAGAAGTGGCCCTGAGCGACGAGCGCATTACCGTCAAGGGTCCGCTGGGTACGATCTCGCAGAACGCGAATCGTCTCGTAAAGGTGGTGAACGACAACGGCACGCTGAAGTTCGAGCCGGTTGACGAAAGCCGCGAAGCAAATGCTATGTCGGGCACGATGCGCGCGCTGGTCGCGAACATGGTGCAAGGCGTGACCAAGGGTTTCGAGCGCAAGCTGACGCTGGTTGGCGTTGGTTATCGTGCGCAAGCGCAAGGCGACAAGCTGAACCTGTCGCTGGGTTTCTCGCACCCGGTGGTGCACCAGATGCCGGAAGGCGTCAAGGCAGAAACCCCGTCGCAAACCGAAATCGTGATCAAGGGGATCAACAAGCAACAAGTTGGCCAAGTCGCTGCAGAAGTGCGCGGCTACCGTCCGCCGGAGCCTTATAAGGGCAAGGGCGTGCGTTACGCCAACGAGGTTGTGATCCTCAAAGAAACGAAGAAGAAGTAAGGGTGCGCAATCATGGATAAGACTCAATCACGCCTGCGCCGCGCTCGTCAGACGCGTATCAAGATCGCTGAGCTGCAAGTCGCGCGTCTGGCCGTGCATCGCACGAACACGCACATCTATGCGCAAGTGTTCTCGCCGTGCGGCACCAAGGTGCTCGCCAGCGCGTCGACGCTCGAAGCCGAAGTGCGTGCGCAATTGGCCGACCAGTCGGGCAAGGGTGGCAATGTTGCCGCTGCGACCCTGATCGGCAAGCGCATCGCAGAAAAGGCTAAGGCTGCCGGCATCGAATCCGTCGCCTTCGACCGCTCGGGTTTCCGCTACCACGGCCGCGTGAAAGCGCTGGCTGATGCGGCGCGCGAAGCCGGGCTCAAGTTCTAAGGAAGGAATTCGTCATGGCAAAGATGCAAGCGAAAGTTCAGGCTGACGAACGCGACGACGGCCTCCGCGAAAAGATGATTTCGGTCAACCGCGTGACCAAGGTCGTGAAGGGTGGCCGTATTCTCGGTTTCGCCGCACTGACCGTGGTTGGCGACGGTGATGGCCGCGTCGGTATGGGCAAGGGCAAGGCCAAGGAAGTTCCGGTCGCTGTTCAGAAGGCAATGGAACAAGCCCGCCGCAACATGTTCAAGGTGCCGCTCAAGAACGGTACGCTGCAACACGAAGTGCACGGCAAGCACGGCGCATCGACGGTTCTCCTCGCTCCGGCGAAGGACGGTACCGGGGTGATCGCTGGCGGCCCGATGCGCGCAGTGTTCGACGTGATGGGCGTGCAAAACGTTGTGGCCAAGAGCCACGGTTCGACGAACCCGTACAACCTCGTTCGTGCGACGCTGGATGGTCTGCGCAAGCAGTCGACGCCGGCTGACATCGCGGCGAAGCGTGGTAAGTCCGTCGAAGACATTCTGGGCTAAGGTGGTCACCATGTCTGAAAAAACTGTCAAGGTTCAGCTCGTCAAGAGCCTGATTGGGACCCGCGAATCGCACCGCGCAACGGTGCGAGGTCTTGGCCTGCGCCGTCTGAACTCGGTTAGCGAGCTGCAGGACACGCCGGCTGTGCGCGGCATGATCAACAAGGTCTCGTACCTCGTTAAGGTCATCGGCTAAGCGGCCGTTCGGGCACTCAAGGAGTTGATAATGGAATTGAATAACCTGAAGCCGGCTGAAGGCGCGAAGCACGCAAAGCGTCGCGTTGGTCGCGGCATCGGCTCCGGCCTCGGCAAGACCGCTGGCCGTGGTCACAAGGGTCAGAAGTCGCGTTCGGGTGGCTTTCACAAGGTCGGCTTCGAAGGCGGTCAGATGCCGCTGCAACGCCGTCTGCCGAAGCGTGGCTTTACCTCGCTGACGAAGGAATTCGTTGGTGAAGTGCGTCTCGGCGATCTGGAGAAGCTGCCGGTCGATGAAATCGATCTGCTGGCACTGAAGCAAGCCGGTCTGGTCGGCGAGCTGATGACTAGCGCCAAGATCATCGCGACGGGCGAGCTGAAGCGCAAGGTCGTTGTGAAGGGGCTGGGTGCGACGAAGGGCGCGCGCGCTGCGATCGAAGCAGCTGGCGGTTCTTTCGCCGAGTAACGTGCAAGTCGATTGCCGTCACTAGCATTTGCATCGGAGAAGGTTCTTGGCTAACAGCCCGAGTCTCGCAAAACCCGGTCGAAGCGCGGCGAAGTTTGGCGATCTGCGCCGGCGTGCAGTGTTCCTGCTGCTGGCGCTGGTCGTCTACCGCATCGGCGCGCATATTCCGGTGCCGGGTATCGACCCGGACCAGCTGGCGAAGTTGTTTCAGAGCCAGTCGGGCGGCATCCTTGGCATGTTCAACATGTTCTCGGGTGGCGCACTTTCGCGGTTCACGATTTTCGCGCTGGGGATCATGCCGTACATCTCGGCGTCGATCATCATGCAGTTGCTGGCGATCGTCTCGCCGCAACTCGAAGCGCTGAAGAAGGAAGGACAGGCGGGGCAACGGAAGATTACGCAGTACACGCGTATCTTTACCGTGGTTCTTGCCACGTTCCAGGCTTTCGGTATCGCTGTTGCGCTGGAGAATCAGCCGGCATTGGTGATCGATCCTGGCATGGTCTTCCGGCTGACGACGGTTGTGACGCTCGTGACCGGCACGATGTTCCTGATGTGGCTCGGTGAGCAAATCACGGAACGCGGTCTGGGTAACGGTATTTCGATCATTATTTTCGGCGGCATTGCAGCGGGTTTCCCCAATGCGATCGGTGGTCTCTTCGAACTGGTTCGTACTGGCTCGATGAGTATCATCTCGGCGATCATCGTGGTCGCGCTGATTGCAGCTGTGACGTATCTGGTGGTGTTCATCGAACGCGGCCAGCGCAAGATTCTTGTGAACTACGCGAAGCGGCAAGTCGGCAACAAGATTTACGGTGGACAGTCGTCGCATCTGCCGCTGAAGTTGAACATGTCGGGTGTGATTCCGCCGATCTTCGCATCGTCGATCATCCTGTTCCCGGCAACCATCCTGAACTGGTTCAGTTCAGGGTCGCGGACCGGTTGGTTCGCGGACACGCTGCACAATGTGGCTGAAGCGCTCAAGCCCGGTCAACCGGTGTACGTGTTGCTGTACGCGTTGGCGATCGTGTTCTTCTGCTTTTTCTACACCGCGCTGGTGTTCAACAGCAGGGAGACGGCCGACAACCTGAAGAAGAGTGGTGCATTCGTCCCGGGTATTCGTCCGGGTGACCAGACGGCACGCTATATTGACCGCATCCTGACGCGTTTGACGCTGGCCGGTGCGATCTACATTGTGTTCGTTTGCTTGCTGCCCGAGTTTCTGGTGCTGCGCTGGAATGTGCCGTTTTATTTTGGTGGAACGTCGCTGCTGATCATTGTCGTCGTCACAATGGATTTCATGGCGCAGGTGCAGTCGTACGTTATGTCGCAACAGTATGAGTCGCTGCTGAAGAAGGCTAACTTCAAGGGCGGCGGCGTCCCGATGCGTTGAAAGGACTTATGGCCAAAGACGATGTAATCCAGATGCAGGGCGAGGTTATCGAAAACCTCCCCAACGCTACCTTTCGGGTGAAGCTGGAAAACGGCCATGTCGTATTGGGACACATATCCGGCAAGATGCGGATGCACTACATCCGTATCCTTCCGGGCGACAAGGTTACGGTTGAATTGACGCCTTACGATCTGTCGCGTGCGCGGATCGTGTTCCGGGCGAAGTGATTTGAAAAAAGGGTAATATCATGAAAGTGATGGCATCGGTTAAGCGCATTTGCCGCAATTGCAAGATCATCAAGCGCAAGGGCGTCGTTCGCGTGATTTGCAGCTCCGATCCGCGCCACAAGCAGCGTCAAGGCTGAACGCCGCGCTTTTGTTTGCGCTTTTTGTTTGAGGAAAAACAATGGCTCGTATCGCAGGGGTTAACATCCCGAACCACCAGCATACCGAAATCGGCCTGACGGCAATTTACGGTATCGGCCGCACGCGCTCGCGCGACATTTGCGTCGCTGCTGGTGTGGCATTTTCGAAGAAGGTCAAGGACCTGAACGACGCAGATCTCGAAAAGCTGCGTGAAGAGGTCGGCAAGTTCATCGTTGAAGGCGATCTGCGCCGTGAAACGACGATGAACATTAAGCGCCTGATGGATCTCGGTTGCTATCGTGGCGTGCGCCATCGCAAGGGCCTGCCCCTGCGTGGTCAGCGTACGCGTACGAATGCTCGTACGCGCAAGGGTCCGCGTCGTGCAGCGCAAGCGCTGAAGAAGTAAGCGAGACTGACAGTTACAGGAAAACGTAATGGCTAAGGCTTCGAACAACTCCGCGGCGCAACGCGTTCGCAAGAAGGTCAAGAAGAACGTCGCCGAGGGCGTGGTTCACGTTCACGCGTCGTTCAACAACACCATCATCACGATCACCGATCGTCAAGGCAATGCATTGGCTTGGGCGACGTCGGGTGGCCAGGGCTTCAAGGGTTCGCGTAAGTCGACCCCGTTTGCTGCTCAGGTCGCTGCGGAATCGGCTGGTCGTGTGGCGATGGAATACGGCGTGAAGAACCTCGAAGTGCGGATCAAGGGCCCTGGTCCTGGCCGTGAGTCCGCGGTGCGCGCGCTGCATGGTCTTGGCATCAAGATCACCGCGATCTCCGACGTGACGCCGGTTCCGCACAACGGCTGCCGTCCGCCGAAGCGTCGTCGTATCTAAGACGCACGCGCCGCTTGCGCCTGTTGCCGCTAACGGCGGTAACAGGCTGCTTGCGTTATTGAATTGACTAAGCCCACCGTTCGACCCAAAGGGTTAGGACTAGCGTGAATGGAAGTTCACGTGATCAATCATAGAAGGAATGCAAAGTGGCACGCTATATCGGCCCTAAAGCCAAGCTGTCTCGCCGTGAAGGCACCGATCTCTTCCTGAAGAGCGCCCGTCGTTCGCTCGCTGACAAGTGCAAGCTTGACAGCAAGCCGGGTCAACATGGCCGCACCTCGGGCGCGCGTACGTCCGATTACGGTACGCAGCTGCGCGAAAAGCAAAAAGTGAAGCGCATCTACGGCGTTCTCGAGCGCCAGTTCCGCCGTTACTTCGCTGAAGCCGACCGTCGCAAGGGCAACACGGGTGAGAACCTGCTGAAGTTGCTCGAGTCGCGTCTGGACAACGTCGTGTATCGCATGGGTTTCGGTTCGACGCGCGCTGAAGCGCGTCAGCTCGTGAGCCACAAGTCGATCACGGTGAACGGCGTCGTTGCGAACATCCCGTCGCTGCAAGTCAAGGCTGGCGACGTGGTTGCCGTGCGCGAACAGGCGAAGAAGCAGGCTCGTATTCTCGAAGCGCTGTCGCTCGCCGAACAGGGCGGTCTGCCGCAGTGGGTTGCTGTCGATTCGAAGAAATTCGAAGGCACGTTCAAGCAAATGCCGGAACGCAGCGACATCGCTGGCGACATCAACGAAAGCCTGATCGTCGAATTGTATTCGCGCTAATCGGATTGACGGCCGAGGTTCCCCGATTGCGTTAGGCAAGGGGGCACCTCGGCTGTTTATTTTCAGGTTGTTACCGGTCAGCCTTATCGGTGTAACGAGCCGAGGGTATTGAAAAGGAAAACCTATGCAAACCAGTTTGTTGAAGCCCAAGATCATCGCTGTTGAGTCGCTTGGCGAAAGCCATGCGAAAGTGGTCATGGAACCGTTTGAACGGGGTTATGGCCACACCTTGGGTAACGCGCTCCGGCGCGTGTTGCTGTCGTCGATGGTGGGCTATGCGCCGACCGAAGTGACGATCGCAGGCGTCGTGCACGAATACTCGACGCTCGATGGTGTGCAGGAGGACGTGGTCAACCTGTTGTTGAACCTGAAGGGCGTGGTGTTCAAGCTGCATAACCGTGACGAAGTGACGGTTACGCTGCGCAAGGAAGGCGAAGGCGTTGTCACGGCTGGCGACATCGAACTCGCGCACGACTGCGAAGTGATCAACCCGGATCACGTGATTGCGCATCTGTCGAAGGGCGGTAAGCTCGACGTGCAGATCAAGGTCGAAAAGGGCCGTGGCTATGTCCCGGGCAACGTGCGTCGTTACGGTGAAGAATCGGCCAAGATCATTGGTCGTATCGTGCTGGACGCGTCGTTCTCGCCGGTTCGCCGCGTGAGCTACGCAGTGGAAAGCGCGCGTGTCGAACAGCGTACCGACCTCGACAAGCTCGTGATGAACATCGAAACCAACGGTGTGATTTCGCCGGAAGAAGCGATCCGTCAATCGGCGCGTATTCTGGTTGATCAGCTGTCGGTCTTCGCAGCGCTGGAAGGTACGGAAGCAGCGGCAGAAGCGCCGTCGCGCGCTCCGCAGATCGATCCGATCCTGCTGCGTCCGGTCGATGATCTCGAACTGACGGTTCGTTCCGCGAACTGCCTGAAGGCCGAGAACATCTACTACATCGGCGACCTGATCCAACGCACGGAAAACGAGCTGCTGAAGACGCCGAACCTGGGCCGCAAGTCGCTGAACGAGATCAAGGAAGTGCTCGCTTCGCGTGGCCTGACGCTTGGCATGAAGCTCGAAAACTGGCCGCCGGCCGGTCTCGACAAGTAAGACACGTAGTAGCGTCTGGCGAAGACGCGGATTTTCCTTTAAAATCCGCGTCTTGCCTTTTTCACTACCGGCCCGTGCTTTCCAGGTTACACAGGGAAAGCGATAGAAGAGCTGGACCAAAACTTTGATTCAAGGAAATTGAAATGCGTCACCGTCATGGTCTGCGGAAACTGAACCGCACGAGCAGCCACCGTCTGGCAATGCTCCGTAACATGTCCAACTCGCTGATCGAGCACGAAGTCATCAAGACGACGCTGCCGAAGGCGAAGGAACTCCGTAAAGTCGTCGAGCCGCTGATCACGCTCGGCAAGAAGCCGTCGCTGGCTAACCGTCGTCTGGCGTTCAATCGCCTGCGCGACCGTGACTCGGTCACGAAGCTGTTCGACGTGCTGGGCCCGCGCTTCGCGAACCGTCCGGGTGGCTACCTGCGCATCCTGAAATTCGGTTTCCGCGTCGGCGACAATGCACCGATGGCGCTGGTCGAACTGCTCGACCGTCCGGAAGTCGAGGAAGTCGAGAACGTTGCAGAAGCTGAATAAGGTTTCTGACAGCGACCAAAAAAGCCAGGCTTGAGCCTGGCTTTTTTGTTTTCCACCGTGCGTTTTGCCTATGCCATTCGAGCGACAGCGAGCGATCAGGGCAAGGTGATACGATAACGTCACCCTGTTTTGGAAGCGCTGGAGCCGTCGGTGAACGTGAATGTGAGTTTGGTCTTGACGACCGTACCGGACCTCGAAACGGCGCAAACATTGGCTGAGCATGTGCTTTCTGCTCGTCTCGCTGCGTGTGTGACGCAACTTGGCAGCGTGCAGTCGAGCTACCACTGGCAGGGCAAGATCGAATCGGCGGAAGAGATCCAGTTGCTGTTCAAGACGAGCGTCGTGCGAACGCTTGAGCTCGAACAGTTCATCCTGGCTCCGCATCCGTACGACACGCCCGAAATCCTTTCCTGGCAAGTCACTGCGTCGGCCGCGTATGGCCAATGGGTGAATGCCGAAACGCAACGCCCAATCCATGTTTAACGGTTTGTTCCGGCGCGGGCGGAATGTCGCGCGCTTTCTCACCTTTGTCGCAGGCGTACTGCTGCTGTCGCTGACTACGGCGACGGTCGTTCGTGCGGCGGACGACTTTCTCGATCCCTCGGTCGCATTCAGATTCAGCGCATCCGAGCAGCCAGGCGAGGTGCTGGTTCACTACAAGATCGCGGACGGTTACTACATGTACCGGGAGCGATTCGCCTTCATGACTCGCAACGGTACGGCCACGGTCGGTGACGCGCAATTGCCCGCGGGACATGTGAAGTTCGATCAAACCTTCGGGAAAAATGTCGAGACTTATCGCGGAGAATTGACCGTCCGTGTCCCCGTGAAGCAAGCGAGCGGTCCGTTCGATCT
The DNA here is from genome assembly GCF_002902945.1 of Paraburkholderia caribensis. Lineage (NCBI taxonomy): Bacteria > Pseudomonadati > Pseudomonadota > Betaproteobacteria > Burkholderiales > Burkholderiaceae > Paraburkholderia > Paraburkholderia caribensis. The sequence goes on along the minus strand of NZ_CP026101.1, from coordinate 3,344,133 downwards.
CGCCGTTACGTCGCAGGGCTGCGCCGACGCGGGCATCTGCTACCCGCCAATGGAGCGCGTCTATCACGTGACGGGAGCGGCGTTGCACGCTGCCATTGCGGGCAATACGAACACGCTGTCGGCTCCGGACGCTCAAAGCAGCGGCTCGTGGTACGAGCGCGCGACCAGCGCAGACTATGCGCAATCGCTGCTGCAAGGCGGCGGTTTCTTCGCGATCGTCGGGTTGTATTTCGTCGCCGGTATCGTGTTGAGTCTACTTCCCTGTTCGTACCCGATGATCCCGATCCTGTCGGCAATCATCATCGGCGAGGGGCCACGGGTCACACGCGCACGCGGTTTCACGCTGTCGTTAGCTTACGTTGTCGGGATGGCGCTCGTGTACACCGTGCTTGGCATCGCGGCGGCGCTCGTTGGACAAAGCCTCGGCGCCTGGCTGCAAAACCCTTGGGTGCTCGGCGCGTTTGGCGTTTTGCTGTCCCTCTTTGCGCTCACATTGATCGCGGGTGTCGATATCGCGTTGCCTCAGCGCTTGCAGAGCGGCGTTCCAGCGGCGTCCGGCAAGCATGCGGGAGGCAAATTCGCGGCCGTCGCGGTGATGGGGGCGCTTTCTGCGCTGGTGGTCGGTGCGTGCATGACGGCACCGCTGTTTGCCGTCTTGGCGTTCGTAGCGCATACCGGTAATGCGGTGCTGGGCGGTGCGGCACTGTTTTCGATGGGGATCGGGCTTGGTGTACCGCTGCTCATCATCGGGCTCGGTGCGGGCACGTTGCTGCCGCGTGCGGGTGCCTGGATGGACAGCGTCAAGGTTCTCTTCGGCATTGTGCTGCTCGCGGCCGCGCTCTGGATCGTGTGGCCGGTCTTGGGCCCGGTTGCGCAAATGCTATTGGCCGCGCTGTGGCTACTGGTCGCGGCTGCCGGTCTGGGGCTATTTTCTCCGCATGCGGGCGCAGGCTCGATCTGGCGCGGTCTTGGGCGCGGAATCGGCGCCGCATTTGCGATCTGGGCCGCCACATTACTGGTCGGCCTGGCTGCGGGATCGACAGACCCGTTGAAGCCGCTCGCCGTGCTCGCGAGTCGGACATCGAATGCGCCGTCCGGGGAGGCCCAACAGGCCGATCTGGCCTTCGCGCCGGTGAGCACATCCGGTCAGCTCGACGAAGCCGTCAAAACGGCCGCACAGCCCGCCATGCTCGATTTTTACGCGGACTGGTGCGTCAGCTGCAAGGAAATGGAGAAGTTCACCTTCAAGGACCCGCGCGTCCAGGCGAAGCTCAAGCAAATGAATCTGCTGCGCGCGGACGTGACGGCGAACAACGCAGACGATCAGGTTCTGCTCAAACGGTTCAACTTGTTCGGGCCACCGGGAATCATCTTTTTCGACCGCGGCGGGAGAGAAATACTGCGCGTCGTCGGATACGAATCGGCGGACAAATTCCTGAGAAGTCTCGACCGCGCAATGGCGGCACCACAGACCTGAGCATCAAAACGTCACCCACCATAAGCGACGCCGCCCGCGTCAGCCCGCAATCAAAAAAGCGGAGATCGCCTCAAGGCGATCTCCGCTTCCAGTCCCTGCCCACTGCGACACCGTGACGCCGTAGTACGCGGCGGGAATCGCAACCTTACTTCTGCGCCTTCAGCAAGCGTGCAGCGTCCAGCGCGAAGTAGGTCAGCACGCCGTCCGCGCCAGCGCGCTTGAACGCGAGCAGCGATTCCATCATCACCTTGTCGTGATCGAGCCAGCCGTTTTGCGCGGCGGCCTTCAGCATCGCGTATTCGCCGCTCACCTGGTACACGTAAGTCGGGAAGCGGAACTCGTCCTTCACACGGCGCAAGATATCCAGATAAGGCATGCCCGGCTTGACCATCACCATGTCCGCACCCTCGTCGATGTCGGCGCGCACTTCGCGCAGCGCCTCGTCGGAGTTGGCGGGGTCGAGCTGATAGGTCATCTTGTTGCCTTTGCCGAGATTCGCTGCGGAACCGACAGCATCGCGGAACGGGCCGTAGAACGCCGACGCGAACTTCGCCGAGTAAGCCATGATCCGCGTGTGAATATGGCCTTCGCTCTCCAGCATCTCGCGAATCGAGCCGATCCGGCCGTCCATCATGTCGGACGGAGCAACGATGTCGACGCCCGCCTGAGCCTGCGTCTGCGCCTGCTCGACAAGACTCTCGACCGTTTCGTCGTTGATCACGTAGCCATTTTCATCCAGCACGCCGTCCTGGCCGTGGCTCGTGTACGGATCGAGCGCGACGTCGGTCAGCACGCCGAGCTCGGGAAAGCGTTGCTTCAACTCCCGCACCGCGCGCGGAATCAGGCCGGCTTCATTGGTTGCCTCGCGGCCATCGGGCGTCTTCAGCGACGGCTCGATCACCGGGAAGAGCGACAGCACGGGCACGCCCAGCTCGAGACACTGTTCGGCGACGCCCATCAACAGATCGACGGACACTCGCTCGACGCCCGGCATCGACGGTACGGCCTGGCGGACATTCGTCCCTTCGATCACGAAGACGGGGTAGATCAGATCATTGGTGGTGAGGATGTTTTCGCGCATCAGGCGGCGCGAAAAGTCGTCCCGGCGCATGCGGCGCGGGCGGTGATGCGGATAGAAGCTCATGTGAGGATATCTGCAAAAGTCAAAAATGCTGGCGGCACCCTGCCAGAAACTTTTCGAGACAATGGTATATCATACCGATCGAGCAAGGCGCCTAGCGCTGACCTCCCCGCTTCTCCTCCCTGAGCGGGTGCCTGTCGTTTTTCGATTAGGCTGTTTAACCCGCCGTTATCTAGCGGCGGGTTTTTTTCTGGGCGAACGAAAAGCGCTGCCCGCGTTTCGCGGCGGGCCTTTGCGCGTTATCTGGACTTTATTCAGCCTCGGCAGGTTCGTCGGAATCGCCCGCCGTGCCGGGCGCGATCCAGCTTTCGATCAGTTCGTGCGCTTCGTCGAGGCCGACCCGCTTGAGCGCGGAGAAGAGCTGGGCCGACAGTTCGCCCTGATAGCCCGCCGCACGGTATTCTTCCAGCCCTTTCTTCGTCGCCCGCAGCGCATTGATGCTCTCCTGACGAGTCAATTTGTCGCACTTGGTGAGCAATGTGTGAATCGGCTTGCCCGTCGGCGCGAACCACTCGATCATCCGTCGATCCAGCTCCGTAAGCGGCCGGCGCGAATCCATCATCAGGATCATGCCGCGCAGCTGCGATCGCGTTTGCAGATAGCTCGACAGCAACTGCTCCCAATGAGCCTTCGCCGCGCCGGGCACCTCGGCATAGCCGTAGCCGGGCAGATCGACGAGATTCGCGACAGGCTCGTCGGCCGGTCCCACCGAGAAATAGTTGATGTGCTGCGTGCGTCCCGGCGTCTTACTGGCAAACGCGAGCCGCTTCTGGTTGCAGAGGATGTTGATGGCCGTCGACTTTCCCGCATTCGACCGCCCCGCGAAAGCGACCTCGGGTTGCGGCGTAGGCGGCAAATCGCGCAAATGGTTGACGGTCGTGAAGAAGCGCGCTTGGTGGAGCAGAAAAGACATGGAGAAGACCAGATGGAGGGGTGAATGGACGTCGAGCGGACGTCCTGCGCACATCGGCGGACGTGATGAATTGCCCTGCAAGGGCGATGCAGCCCCGCCGTAAAGGCCGGAGAGGCCCGACTGGCGCCAGATCGATTAGCGAGTTATTGTACAATACGATGGTTTACTGAAAACCTGAGAGGCCGCCGCGCGGGCCTCGGCGGCTGATCGGTCGCTGTCGTATTTTGCAAAACCTCTAATTCCCACAAGACGAAACAGGGTGTGCGAATGAATCGACTGGGCAAGTTTCTGGTGGTACTTCACACAGCAGCAGGTCTTTCAGGTTTGGCGGTACAGGCAAGAGCAGCAGATCAGGCAAAGCCGGATTTGAATCGGGGACAGGCAATCGCAGCGCAGGTGTGCGCCTCATGTCACGGTGCGGATGGCAACAGTGCGGGTGGCGCGTATCCGAAGCTCGCCGGCCAACATCCCGAGTATCTCGTCAAGCAGCTCAAGGATTTCAAAACCCAGCCAGGTGCGAAGCAGCCCGCGCGCAACAATGCGATCATGGCGGGTATGGCCGCGGCGCTGACCGATCAGGACATGGTCAACGTGTCGGCATATTTCGCGTCGCAGGCACCGAAGCCCGGTTACGCGCACAACAAGGACACCGTGCCCCTCGGGCAGAAGATTTATCGCGCAGGACTCGCTGACAAGGGCGTCCCGGCGTGCGCAAGCTGTCACGGGCCGACGGGACAGGGCATTCCGTCACAGTATCCGCGCCTGTCGGGACAATGGGCGGATTACACCGTGGCACAGTTGACCGCATTCACGCAGGGCCCGGGCGCGCGTAACAATAACGAAGCAATGCACGCCGTCGCATCGCGTTTGTCGGATAGCGAAATCAAGGCGGTGGCCGATTACATCGCGGGCTTGCATTAAGAGCCCGTACGAAAGCGAAGCCGGCCTAAGGCGAGTCGTAAGATGGCCGGCGAAAAAACAAGAAAAGGGTGAGGGAATCGCACGCAGCGATATCCCTGCACCCTTTTTTGCTGTTCAGTCGGAGTTTGAATGAGCGTCACCACGTCGGGTTTGGAGTTGAAGTCGCGGCAGCGCTTCCTGCGCACGTCGGTCGAATTGCTGAGTTCGATGCGCTTTGCGATCGCATTGCTCGTGATCCTGTCGATTGCGAGCATTATCGGCACGGTGCTCACGCAGGACGATCCGTATCCGAACTACGTCAACCAGTTCGGGCCGTTCTGGGCTGACATCTTCCGCTCGCTGAGCTTGTACAACGTGTACAGCGCGTGGTGGTTCATGCTGATCCTCGGCTTTCTGGTCGTGTCGGTCTCGCTGTGCGTGATCCGCAACGCGCCGAAGATGATCGCCGACACGAAAAGCTGGAAGGACAAGGTCCGCGAAGGCAGCCTGCGCGCGTTCCACCACAAGGGCGAGTTCGCGGTGCCGAACGCGACGCGCGCGCAAGCCGCAGCCACGCTCGGCAAGCTGTCGGCGAAGCTCGGCTACAAGTACGTGACGCGCGAATCGGAAGGCGCCACGCTGATCGCCGCAAAGCGCGGCGCGCTGACCAAGCTCGGCTACATCTCCGCGCACATCGCGATCGTGATCATTTGCATCGGCGGTTTGCTCGACAGCAATCTGCCCATCAAGCTGCAGATGTGGCTGTTCGACAAGACGCCGATCCGCAGCAACACCGTCATCAACGAGATCCCGCCCGAGCATCGCCTGTCGCAAGGCAATCCGACCTTCCGCGGCTACGCGTGGGTGCCGGAAGGCCAGCATGTATCGACGGCGATCCTGAACCAGCAGGACGGCTCGCTGATCCAGGATTTGCCGTTTTCGATCGAACTCAACAAGTTCATCGTCGATTATTACTCGACGGGCATGCCGAAGCTCTTTGCCAGCGACATCGTCGTGATCGACCACAAGACGGGCGCGCGCGTGCCGGCACGCGTCGAGGTGAACAAGCCGTTCGAATACGACGGCGTGTCGATCTATCAGTCGAGCTTCCAGGACGGCGGCTCGCAGATGCAGACGACGGCGTGGCCGATGACGGGCAGCAGCGTCAAGAGCGAGCCGTTCAGCGGCGAGATCGGCGGCTCGAAGGTATTGAGCGCGTCGATGCCCGGCGCGGACGGCCAGACGGTCGAATTTGCCGATTTCCGCGCAATCAATGTCGAGAACATCTCGAACGGCAACGGCCAGAACGATGCGCGCGGCGTCGCCGCGCATCAGTCGCTGAAGGAAGCCTTCGACGAGCGCCTCGGCTCCGGCGCCAAGACGTCGAAGCCGGTCGATCTGCGTAACGTCGGCCCGTCGGTGCAATACAAGGTGCGCGACAAGGACGGTCAGGCGCGCGAGTACAACAACTACATGCTGCCCGTCGATGTAAGCGGCGAGCGGGTGTTTCTCGCGGGCATGCGCGCCAATCCTGACGATGCCTTCCGCTATCTGCGCATCCCCGCCGACGCGGGCGGCACGGTCAACGAATGGATGCGCATGCGCGCGGCGCTCGAGGACCCCGCCATCCGTGCACAGGCGGCACGCGATTTCGCGCAGCGCTCGGTGCAGTCGAACGCGGAACTGCAGCAGCATCTGGAGGAAAGCGCATCGCGCGTGCTGACGCTGTTCGCCGGTGACGATCCGAGCCTGGGCAAGGCCGCCAACGGTCAGAAGGTTGGCGGCTTCCAGGCAGTCGCCGCCTTCATCGACCGTTCTGTCCCCAAGGCTGAGCAAGAGAAGGCGGCAGGACTCTTGCTTCGCATGCTCGAAGGCTCGATGTGGGATGTGTGGCAACTCGCGCGCAAGCAGGCGGGAGAAGGCCCGGCGACAGCCGATCCGACCACGAGCCGCTTTGTCCAAAGCTCGATCAACGCGATTTCGGACAGCTTTCTGTACGGTTCGCCGGTCTATTTGCAGCTTGACTCCTTCAAGCAGGTGCAAGCTTCGGTATTTCAGTTGACGCGCGCGCCCGGCAAAAAAGTCGTGTATCTTGGCAGCCTGCTCCTTGTGTTGGGCATCTTTTCGATGTTCTATGTTCGTGAGCGGCGGCTGTGGTTTTGGCTCAAGGACGCGGATCGCAGCGGAAATGGCGTGAACGTCGTGATGGCGATGTCGACGGCGCGCAAGACATTCGATTTCGAGAAGGAATTCGTCCAAACCCGCGAAGCCGTTGGCGTCGCGCTGGGCGGCAAGCCTGTCGATGCCGATCCCGCCTACGAGGCGAAGGGCGCCGCGCGTGCAGCGAGCGAAGCGTCCGAAGATTCATCCGATTCGACCCGGTAAGATCATGGACCTGACTCAAGTTTCCTCATCCTCGCGCGCCAAGCCGCGTGCCGATACGGCGGCTCACTCGACCCCGCATCTGACGGGCGAAGCGCTGCTGGACGATCGTCCATTCCTGAAGCGCCTCGGTCCGTTCGACTGGCTGTTCGCGCTCGCGCTGGTTGCGGGCGCTGGGTTTGCGCTGTCGCGCTACCACGACTACATGAATTACTACGACAAGCTGGTGCTGGTGTGCACGGTACCTGCTTTCGTCGCGCTAGGCTGGCGCTGGAAGCCCGCCCGTCTGCTGATGGCGTGCATCGCGGTGCTGTCGCTGTCGGCCATCCAGATTTACGGCGGCGATCTCGCCCGCGCCGATCACGCGTTCTTCCTCAAGTATTTCCTGTCGAGCCAGTCGGCCATCCTGTGGATGAGCGCACTGTTCGTGCTGGCCACGCTGTTCTACTGGATCGGCACGTTGTCGCGTTCGCCGACGGGCGCCGCGATCGGCTCGAAGATGACGTGGGTGGCGGTGCTGATGGGCTTCGTCGGCCTCATGGTGCGCTGGTACGAGTCGTATCTGATCGGCTCGGACGTCGGCCATATTCCAATCTCGAACCTGTACGAAGTGTTCGTGCTGTTCAGCCTGATTACGGCGCTGTTCTACCTGTACTACGAGCAGCATTACAACACCCGCTCGCTTGGCGCCTTTGTGCTGCTGGTGATCAGCGCGGCCGTCGGCTTCCTGATGTGGTACTCGATCGCGCGCGACGCCCAGCAGATCCAGCCGCTCGTCCCCGCGCTGCAAAGCTGGTGGATGAAGATTCACGTGCCGGCGAACTTCATCGGCTACGGCAGCTTCGCGCTGTCGGCGATGGTTGGCGTCGCGTATCTGATGAAAGAACGCGGCGTGCTGGCCGACCGTCTGCCGACGCTCGACGTGCTCGACGACGTGATGTACAAGTCGATAGCCGTCGGCTTCGCGTTCTTCACGATTGCGACGATTCTCGGCGCGCTGTGGGCGGCCGAAGCGTGGGGCGGCTACTGGAGCTGGGACCCGAAGGAAACGTGGGCGCTGATCGTCTGGCTGAACTACGCGGCGTGGCTGCACATGCGTCTGATGAAAGGCCTGCGCGGCGCGGTCGCCGCATGGTGGGCGCTGACGGGCCTGCTGGTGACGACTTTCGCGTTCCTCGGCGTCAATATGTTCCTGTCGGGGCTGCACAGCTACGGCAAGCTGTAAGTTTCAGTTTCTCCGGGCTGGAACAACCAGAAACCGCCGTGTGCGCCGCACCGGCGGTTTTTTTATGCCGGTATGGAAGAATCGCCCGCCGCGTGTGTTAACAGAACGAAGCAGAACGAAGAACCGGTAACGTAGAACGGTGACTCGCCTGCGCGAGTCGAACGAATATCGATCGGGCGAAGGCGCCCGGCAAGGAGTTTTCAGCATGTGGATCAAGCGAAGCGACCGAGGCCAGCTGTATGGCGACGACATCGCGCGCAGCGAAATTACGCCGCAGCGCGTGTTCGAAAATCGCCGGCGCATCCTGCAGGCGGCGGGCGCAGTCGCGCTCGGCGGCCTGATCGGCGTGCACGGCGAGGCGTACGCGGAATATTCGTCGCCCGATCCGAAAGCGCTGAAGCTCGGCGCGAAGGCCAACCCGAAATTCGTCGTCGCAGACAAGGTCACGTCTTACAAGGACATCACCACGTACAACAACTTCTACGAGTTCGGCACCGACAAAAGCGACCCCGCGCACAACGCCGGGACGTTGCGGCCGCGTCCGTGGAAGGTGAGCGTCGAAGGCGAGGTGAAGAACGCGAAGGTCTACGACATCGACGAATTGCTGAAGCTCGCGCCGCTCGAGGAGCGCGTGTACCGGCTGCGTTGCGTGGAAGGCTGGTCGATGGTGATTCCGTGGATCGGCATTCCGCTGTCGGAACTCATCAAGCGCGCGCAGCCCACGGCGAACGCGAAATACGTGCAGTTCATCACGCTTGCCGATCCGTCGCAGATGCCCGGACTGTCGGAGCCGATTCTCGAATGGCCCTATTCGGAAGGTCTGCGCATGGACGAAGCAATGAATCCGCTGACGCTGCTGACGATGGGCGTCTACGGCCAGGTGCTGCCGAATCAGAACGGCGCGCCCGTGCGCATCATCGTGCCGTGGAAGTACGGCTTCAAGAGCGCGAAGTCGCTGGTGAAAATCCGCTTCGTCGAAAAGCAGCCGCCGACCAGTTGGAACACCTACGCGCCGAGCGAGTACGGTTTCTATTCGAACGTGAACCCGAACGTCGACCATCCGCGCTGGAGCCAGGCGACTGAACGGCGCATCGGTGACGGCATCTTCACGCCCAAGCGGAACACGCTGATGTACAACGGCTACGGCGATCTGGTCGCGTCGATGTATCAGGGCATGGACCTGAAGAAGAACTTTTGATGGCGGCGCGCATGGCAACCGACACGACCCGAACCGCGACCGCAACGAGCAGCGCCGCAAGCGCCAAAACCGCCTCGAACACCGTGCGTTCGACGCGACAAGCCGGCACTGCGAGCGCCAACGCCAGCCGCTGGGTCGGCCCGGCGAAGATCGCGGTATTCGTCGCGGCGTTGTACCCGCTTGCGCGCATTGTGTTGTTCGGCTTCACGGGCGGACTGGGCGCAAACCCCATCGAGTTCATCACGCGCTCGACGGGTTTGTGGACGCTGGTGTTCATCTGCATCACGCTCGCGGTGACGCCGCTACGCAAGTTGACAGGCTGGAACGCGTTGCTGCGCTTTCGCCGGATGCTCGGCCTCTACGCGTTCTTCTACGCCGCGCTGCATTTCACGACCTACTTCTGGTTCGACAAGTGGTTCGACATCGCCGCGATCGTGAAGGACATCGGCAAGCGGCCGTTCATCACAGTCGGCTTTGCGGCGTTCGTTCTGCTGGTGCCGCTTGCCGTCACGTCGCCGAAAGCCATGGTGCGCAAGCTCGGCCGACGCTGGCAGACGCTGCACCGCGCCATCTATCCGATCGCCGCGCTCGCGATCCTGCATTTCTGGTGGATGAAGGCGGGCAAGCACGATCTGATCTTGCCGAAGATCTACGGGGCGATCGTGATTGCGTTGCTGGGCTGGCGCGTTCTGGTTTGGGCGCGCGACAGAATCAGGCAGCGCGCAAAAATCTGACGAGCCCGAATCGACAGGCGAAAAAAAGGCGATGCGTGGTGAGCGCATCGCCTTTTTGCTTTGAGCGTTCGAAACGCACGCTGTCTATCAGTGTTATTCCGGCAGAACCGTCTCGCCCGCGAACAGGTCTTTCACTTCTTCGCGTTTGCGCACGACGTACGCCTTGTCGCCGTCGACCATCACTTCGGCTGCGCGCACACGCGTGTTGTAGTTCGAGCTCATCGCGAAACCGTAGGCGCCCGCGGAGCGGATCGCCAGCAGATCGCCGGGCTCGACGGCGAGTTTGCGTTCGCGTCCGAGCCAGTCTCCGCTTTCGCACACGGGACCGACGACGTCATAAACATGCTTGTCGCCTGCGCGCTGCAGGACGGGTTCGATTGCGTGATAAGCCTCGTACATCGCGGGGCGCGCAAGGTCGTTCATCGCCGCGTCGACGATCGCAAAATTCTTCTCGACGCCCGGCTTCAGAAACTCGACGCGCGTGAGCAGCATGCCCGCATTGCCGACGAGCGAGCGGCCCGGCTCGAAATACACTTCGCGGTGGCCATGCCCGCGCGCTTCGATCCGGTCGAGCAAGGTGCGCACGAAATCGCCGATATCCGGCGGCGTTTCGTCGTCGTAGGTGATACCGAGGCCGCCGCCGACATCGATATGCTTGATCTTCACGCCGTCTGCCTCGATCTGTTCGACGAGTTCCAGCAGTTTGTCCACGGCGTCGAGATACGGCGCGACTTCCGTGATCTGCGAACCGATATGACAGTCGATGCCGACCACGTCGAGGTGCTTCATTGCGGCGGCGGCGCGATACGTGGCGCGCGCTTCGTCGAACGCAACGCCGAACTTGTTCGACTTGAGGCCCGTCGAAATGTACGGATGCGTCTTCGCGTCGACATCAGGATTCACGCGCAGCGACACGGGCGCCTTCTTGCCCATTTCACCCGCTACGGCATTGAGGCGGTCGAGTTCGGGAATCGATTCGACGTTGAAGCATTTCACGCCCGCCGCAAGCCCTTCGCGCATTTCCGCGACGCTCTTGCCGACGCCCGAGAACACGGTGTTTTCCGCTTTGCCGCCCGCAGCGAGCACGCGCGCCAGCTCGCCGCCCGACACGATGTCGAAGCCCGCGCCCATGCGCGCGAACAGGTTGAGCACGGCGAGGTTGCTGTTCGCCTTCACGGCGACGTGCACGGTAGCGCGCCGGCCGGCGCATGCGTCCGCGTAGGCGTGCCATGCGTTGCTGAGCGCGGCGCGCGAGTAGACATACAGCGGCGTGCCGAACTGCTCGGCAAGCGATGCGGCGGACACGCCTTCAGCGTGCAGCACGCCGTCGACGTAGGCAAAAGCGGATTGAGTCATACGGCAGTCTTATTGAGCTTCGGACGCGCCGGACGCCGGTTGGGCGGGCGCGTTCGACGTCGGCGCAGTGCGCAGTTCGGAATCGGGCGACAGGGACAATGGCGTGCCCGACGTATCCGGCACGGAATCCTGAGCGGATTCGGCGTCGGGTTTCACTTCGTTGGGCGAGCGCGGCTGGGTCTGTTCGTTCGGTTTGGCCGGAAGAGGCGGAACGGTAGGCATATACAGCGAACCGCGTTGTCCGCAACCGCTGAGCGCTACACCTGCGACAATAGCCAGAGTCGCTAGAATCGTGGCCGTGGCGCTCGTCCGGAAAACGACTCGCATGACTGTCCCTGAATAATTAATCGCTGGAGTTTAGCATGTCCGACAGTGAATACCTGACCCGCGCCGAGGCTGTGCTGGCAGCCATCGAACGCTCGCTCGACGATACGGACGCCGACGTCGAATTCGAGCGCAGCGGCAACGTGCTGACGCTCGAATTCGAGAACGGCACGAAGATCATCGTGAATCTTCAGCCGCCGATGCAGGAGATCTGGATCGCCGCAAAGTCGGGCGGATACCACTTCCGTTTTGTCGACGGTGCGTGGCGCGATACGCGCAATGGCACCGAGTTCTACGCGGCGCTTTCCGACTACGCGACGCAGCAGGCAGGCGAAGACGTCCATATCGCGCCCTGAGCGTCTCGAGCCTGCGCGTCTGATGCCGATGCGCGTTTGCCGAAATGAAAAAGCCGCCGCGTTCGACACGCGGCGGCTTTGTTTCTGCGCGGAAATCGGGACTCAGTGGCCTTTGAACAGGTTCATGATGTCTTCTTTTTCCTGCGCGCCGACCGCGGCCGGCGCAGCGCTCGCTGCATCGCTGGCTCCCGGCGGCGGCAGCGTCACCCCGACCGTCGACACAAAGCCGTTGCCCGGCGTGAAGTCGTCGAAGTACAGCTCGTCGCCGATCGACACGACGTCTTCCGGCATCGGCATCTTGTACTCGGGCACGCCCTTGAGCGCGCGTCCCATGTAGTCGATCCACACGGGCAGTGCGAGCCCGCCGCCCGTTTCCTTGTCGCCGAGACTGCGCGGGCTGTCATAGCCCATCCACGCGATCGCGCAAAGCGTGTGCTGATAGCCGGCGAACCACGCGTCGCGAGAATCGTTGGTGGTGCCCGTCTTGCCTGCGAGGTCCGTGCGCTTCAGAACGTTCGACTTCGCCCCCGTGCCGCGCTGCGCCACGCTCGTCAGCAGGCTGTTCATCACGTACGCATTGCGTGCTTCGATTGCGTGCGGCGCGTTGCTGCCGGCGACGAGCGGGTCAGCATGCGCGACGACCATGCCGCGCTGATCGGTGACTTCGGCGATCAGATACGGATTCACGCGAAAGCCGCCGTTGGCGAACACCGAGTAGCCAGCCGCCATCTGCAGCGGCGTGACGAGGCCCGCGCCCAGTGCCATCGGCAGATAGGCGGGGTGACGTTCAGCATCGAAACCGAAGCGCGTGATGTACTGCTGTGCGTACTTCGTGCCGATGTGGTTGAGGATGCGGATCGACACGAGGTTCTTCGACTTCTGCAGCGCAGTGCGCATCGACATCGGGCCGTCGAAGCCGCCGCCGTAGTTCTTCGGCTCCCACGCCTGGCCGCCTGTTTCAGCTGCGCTGAAAAAGAGCGGCGCGTCGTTGATGACGGTTGCCGGTCCCAAACCCTTTTCTAGCGACGCCGAATAGATGAACGGCTTGAAGCTCGAACCCGGCTGACGCCACGCCTGCGTCACGTGATTGAACTTGTTCTTGTTGAAGTCGAAGCCGCCGACGAGCGCGCGGATCGCGCCATCCTGCGGCACGACGGAGACGAACGCGCCTTCGATCTGCGGCAATTGCGTGATCGACCAGTTGCCGTCGTCGTTCTTCACGATACGGATGATCGCGCCCGGCCGCACGCGCTGGTTCGGCTGAGCGCGCGTGCTCAGTGCGAATGTCGCGTAGCGCAGCCCGTCGCCCTGGATCGTCACGGCGTTGCCGTCGATCAGCGTCGCCTGAACCTGCTTCGGACTTGCCGACGTGACGACGGCTGCGATGATTTCGCCGTTGTCGGGATGCTCGAGCAGCGCGTCGTCGATGGCCTGCTCGCGTTCGTCCGCGTCGGCGGGCAGGTCGATGAATGCTTCCGGACCGCGATAGCCGTGACGCCGTTCATAGTCCATCAAGCCCTTGCGCAACGCCCGGTATGCGGCGTCCTGATCGGCGGAATCGATGGTCGTCACGACGTTCAGGCCGCGCGTGTACGCCTCTTCGCGGTACTGCGCATACATCATCTGCCGCACCATTTCCGCGACGTACTCCGCGTGCACGCTGAACTCCTTGCCAGCGCCCTTGACGATGAGCGGCTGACGGCTCGCCGTGTCGTACTGGTCCTGCGTGATATAGCCGAGTTCCAGCATGCGTTGAAGGATGTATTCCTGACGCACTTTCGCGCGCTTCGGATTCACCACCGGGTTATACGCGGAAGGCGCTTTGGGCAGACCGGCGAGCATCGCGCATTCGGCCAGCGACAGGTCTTTCAGGTCCTTGCCAAAGTACACCCGCGCCGCGCTCGCGAAGCCGTACGCACGCTGGCCGAGATAGATCTGATTCATGTACACCTCGAGAATCTGATCTTTGCTCAGCTTCGATTCGATCTTATACGCGAGCAGCATCTCGTAGATCTTGCGCGTGTACGTCTTCTCGCTGGACAGGAAGAAGTTGCGCGCAACCTGCATCGTGATCGTGCTCGCGCCTTGCGTTGCGTGGCCGTTCGTGAGCGCGACCACGCCGGCGCGCGCGATACCCATCAGATCGACGCCGCCGTGGTCGTAGAAACGCGCGTCTTCGATGGCGAGCACGGCCTTCTTCAGATTGTCCGGCACCTCGCGCATGTGCACGATGTCGCGGCGCTCTTCGCCGAATTCGCCGATCAGCACGTGATCTGCCGTGTAGATGCGCAGCGGCACCTTCGGGCGATAGTCCGTCAACGCGTCGAGCGAAGGCAGATTGGGCGTGGCGACGACCAGCGCGTAACCCAGCACGAGCAAAACGCAGAGGATTCCGGCGAAGATCAGCCCGACGAAGCCAAGGATGATCTTCAGCCACAGCGGACGCTTGCGCTTCTGCGGGGGTGGAGGCGGAGACGTAGGAGTCGTGGATTGCATATGAACACCAGAAAACGGTCCCGCGATTATAGCCGCCCGACCCGCCAGCTTTCGGCGTGCTTACGGCCGACGCGGTCCGCACGGCTATGAGAACACTGTAGTGCCTTTGATTGTCGCCGGATATCCGTCACCCGACCATTAGCCATTCGGCTGAATTTCGCCTGTGTGCCGCGCTGCGCAGAATGCCTTCCGTTGCCCGCGTTTCTCCGGATGCCGCGGGCCTTCAGTTTCCGTTGGTATCTGAGGGAGGATGGAATGGCGTTGAAAGACTCGTTACGAATGGCGATGCGGCGTCAGGCAGTCGGCATCGATGTCGGTGCGCAGGCGGTGAGGATCGTGGCGTTGAGCGGCAGCGCGCGAAAGGCGGGACCTGTGCGCATCGAATGCATTGCTTTGGAGCCGCTCGCGCCGGGCGCGATGGCTGGCGCGGAGATCGTGGACCGGCAAGCGGTGGCGCGCGCGGTGTCCGAGGCATTCTGTCGGGTGCCCCAGCAATGCATGTCGGCGGCACTGCGATGCGCAATGGCGATTCCGGGCTCCGCGACCTTCACGGCGCATCTCCCCATCAATCACGTGAGCGGGCCGCGTGGTTCGGGTGCGTCACTCGAGCCCACGGTGCTGATGGAAGCCGAGCGCGTTGCGGGCATCGAGCGTCACGCGCTCGCCGTCGACTGGTACGTCGACGAGTCGCCGTCGAATCCTGGCAGGGTGTCGATTGCCGCGACGGCGCGCGCGCATCTCGAAGCGCGCATCGAAAGCGCGGCCATGGCAGGCGTGACGCTGACCACGGTCGACGTCGAGCCGCATGCGGCGTTGCGCGCGCTGCGTCACGCCGCGACTTTCGAACTCGAGCTGCACGAGCCGTATGCGGCGATCTGGATCGGCAGCGATGGCGTGTACGGCTGGCGCGTCGAAGGGGAAACGATCGCGGAAGAAATCCGTTACCCGTCGCCTGAATATTCGTGCGTCGCCGACGCGTTGCGCGATCTCGCGGAAAACAACCTGAACGTGTGCGCGCTGGTGGGCGGCGAAATCGAATTGCTCGATGGCGTGTGCTTTTCACTTGCCGATGTCGGTGATGTGCTGGGCTGTTCCGTGTTGCCGTTCGACTGTTCTTCACTCAGCGACGGCAACGTGATACCCGACTCGGAGCTGTTGCATGAGCCTTCGTTCGCGGTCGCCTTCGGTCTTGCATTGCGGGGCGTGACGCAATGACCTTCGCCCACGGTTTCAATCTGTTGCCGCACCGGCAGCGCGATGCGCGGCTCGCGCGCCGGCGCCGCTATGTCGAATGGACGAGTGCGACGCTGTGTGGTTGCACCGCTGTGGCATTGCTGATGGTGTGGCAGGCGTTCGAGCGGGTGCGTATCGACAGGCAGCGCGCGGCGATCGAGCAACGCCTTGCCGTGCTTGCGCCGCCGCTTGCCGAACACACGCGGCTCGTGGGCGAGGCACGCGAGGAGCGTCTGAGAAACGAGCGCGCCGCGACGCTTTCCGAACCGCTCATGCACCTGCTCGATCTGCTCGATGCGTTGGGCCGGGAGTCGTCCGAGGCTGTCGCCGTCAGGCAGTTGCGGCAACGCGGATGGGATACGGAACTGCTTGCCGCGTCTTCCGATCATGCAGCGTCGGCGGCGTGGCTGAACCGCCTCGCCGCGTTGAAAGGCGTGAAGGACTCCGACTTGAGCGACATGCGTCGGGCGACGGGCGCAACGGAGGCATCGTCGGCGTTCGAAATCAAAGCCCATCTGAAATGGGACGGGCCGCCTGAGAAAAAACGGGCGCAGGCAGAGGCGCATCAGAACACGAGAGGGAAGCAATGAACACGACTATTGCTGGCCGCATCGGCATGCCAACGACGCGCGAGCGGTTCGGCCACACGCTGGTCGAGCGCTTGCGCGTGCCACTCGAAGCATGGAGCGTGCGACGACGTTGGGCCGTCGCATTGTGCATAGCTGTGGCTGCCTTCGTGCTCGGCGCGAATGCATGGCTCGCCACGGATATGAGCGGAGTCCAGGCCAGCCGCGAAATGTTATCGGCGGCGCAGGGCAAGCTGGGCGAAGCGGAAGCGGTCGTCACGCAGTTGCCTGCATTGCGTCGGGAGGCAAGCGTCGCGCCGATGCCTTCGAACTGGACCTCGGCCGACGACATACGCGTGATCTCACAGCTTGCGGCGCGCAACGAGGTGACGCTGCTCGCAATCGAGCCGGGCGTCGTCACGGGTAGCGGATTCGACGCCATGCGTCCGCTGCATGTGACGGCTCAAGCCGACTTCGATCATGTCGTCGATTTTCTGGAAGGGCTTGCGGGTTTGCCCGTCCTCGTGGTGCCTGAAGACGTGACGCTCAAGCGTCAGGGCGAGGTCTTGTCAATCAATGCGACGCTGCATTCGTTCAGCGCGGTTCATCCAGTGCGGGATGTCACGCGTCGAACGGTGCGCGATGATCCTGACGCGTTCGATCCCGACGAAGAGATCGTGTTCTACGATCCGTTTCAACCTGCGGCGCTTGCGTCGGTCCAGGGGGACGCTTCGTCATCGATGCGGCTGGTCGGGCTTCTGGCCGACCGCCTGCGAGGTCTCGCGCTGATCGAAGCGGGCGACAACGCAGAGACGCTCGAACCGGGGCAACAGTGGGGCGAAGAGCGGGTTGCGCATGTCGATGCACGCGCCCTCACGTTTGCAAAGCGCGATGGCAGCTCGTATTCGCTGACGCTTGCGGAGGCCGTCGAATGATGCGGCTCAATGTCATGCGCTCGATGCTCGCGTGTGCTGCTTTCGTCGCCATGGCAGCGCGCGCATCGTTGCCGCCGCTTCCCGCCGACATGCCGTTCGACGAGGCGCTCACACCCGCCGGCATGCCGCCGTTGCCGCGCGTGGTGACGACGGACGTCGCCAATCCGTTCACGCCGGATGCAACCGATGAAGCGGGCGCGGCCGGGCGCGAGACGGACCCGGCGCGGGATGCGGCACAACCGCCTTCCGCCGCGCGCGTCGAAACCGAACCGAAACGCCAGGACGAAGCGCGCACGGAGCCGCTGGAAGGCCCGCCCGTGCCGCTTCCGCCCGCCGCGCGTCTGAGCACGAACGCCTCGCCGTCGATTCCCGCGGACAGCCCGATTACGTTGCATTTCCAGCACGCCGAACTGGGTGCGGTGCTCGGCGCGTTCGCGAAATTCACCGGCCTGAATATCGTCGCCAGCGACAAGGCGCGCGGCGCGGTCACGCTGCATCTGGACAACGTGCCGTGGCGCGCCGCGTTCGATACGCTGCTCGACGTCAACGGCCTCGCGATGGAGCAGCGCAGCAACGTGATCTGGGTCGCGCCGCTGTCCGAACTGGCGGCGCGCGAGCGTCAGCGCTTCGAAGCGCATGCACGCGCCGCCGAGCTCGAGCCGCTCGCGAGCCGCACTTTCGAGCTGCACTACGCGCACGCCGAAGAACTGCGCAAGCTGCTGACGGCGTCGGGCAATCAGCGTGTGTTGTCCAAACGCGGCGCGGCGATGGCCGACCCGCGCACCAATCTGCTGTTCGTCACCGATCTCGATGCGCGCCTCGCGCAGATCGCGGAACTGATCGCGTCGCTCGACCGGCCGACGCGTCAGGTGCTGATCGAGGCGCGCATCGTCGAAGCGGAGAAGGGTTTTTCGCGCAACCTCGGCGTGAAACTGTCGATGCTCGCCACGAACGAAGACGGCAAGGCGATTGGTGTCGTCGGCGGCAAGGAGGGCGCGATCTACGATCTGTCGGCGCGGCCGATCTCCGGCTTCGACGCGGCCACGGCGGGTTTCACGCTGTTCGCCGCGCAGGCGACGCGGCTCGTGAACATCGAGTTGAGCGCACTCGAAGCGGAAGGGCTCGGAAGAATCGTGTCCAGTCCGCGCGTGGTGACGGCGGACCGGATGAAGGCGATCGTCGAGCAGGGCACCGAACTGCCGTATCAGGCGAAAGTCGGGCAGGGCGTGTCGGGCGTGCAGTTTCGCCGCGCCAGCCTCAAACTGGAGGTCGAGCCGCAAATCACGCCGGACGGCCGGGTCGTGCTGGATCTCGACGTCGCGAAGGACAGTGTCGGCGAGCAGACGGCGTCGGGGCCCGCCATCAACACCAAACATGTGCAGACGCGCGTCGAGGTGGAGGACGGCGGAACGGTGTCGATTGGCGGAATCTACGAGTCGGACGACCGCGATGATGTGACGCGCGTGCCGCTCCTGGGCAAAATACCGCTTTTGGGCGCGCTTTTCCGGCATCGCGCCCACCGCGATCTGACCAGCGAACTCGTCGTTTTCATCACCCCGAGGGTTGTGCAGACAAATTGACGGATCGTCGGGAAAGCGCCATGGGCGCGGGCCGAAAGCATGATCGGCGGCAGCCGCTCCGGCCGTCAGGCTCGACAAGGCAGGCGCTTTGCCAGTAAGCTGCCGCACGAACTACACCGGATTAGCCAGAGGATAAGTTGCAACCGCGGGACGCACACGCCAACGTTTTTTTTGTAGGGCTCATGGGGGCAGGTAAGACCACCGTGGGCCGGGCCGTGGCGCGCCGGCTGGATCGCCCGTTCTTCGACTCCGATCATGAAATCGAGGCGCGCACGGGTGCGCGCATCCCGGTGATCTTCGAACTCGAAGGCGAATCGGGCTTTCGCGACCGCGAGGCCCAAGTGATCGCCGAACTCACCGGACGCGAAAGCATCGTGCTCGCGACGGGCGGCGGCGCGGTCTTGCGCCCGGAAAACCGCGACGCGCTGCGAGCGCACGGCATCGTCGTCTATCTGCGCGCCAATCCGCACGACCTCTGGCTGCGCACGCGCCGCGACAAGAACCGGCCGCTTCTGCAGACCGAAGACCCGAAAGGGCGCCTCGAAGCCCTCTATGAAGTGCGCGATCCGCTCTACCGCGAATGCGCCCATTTCGTGATCGAAACGGGCCGTCCGTCCGTCAACGGGCTCGTCAACATGGTGCTGATGCAGCTCGAGATGGCGGGCGTCGCCAAGCCTGCTACGTCATAATGGCGAGATGAATTCCATGATTACCGTCAACGTCGAACTGGGCGAGCGCGCCTATCCCATACACATCGGCGCCGATCTGATCGGCCGCAGCGAACTGTTCACGCCGCATATTCGCGGCGCGTCGGTGACGATCGTCACCAACACGACGGTCGATCCCCTGTACGGCGACACCCTGCGCAAGGCGCTCGCGCCGCTCGGCAAGGACGTGACGACGGTCGTGCTGCCTGACGGCGAGGCGCACAAGAATTGGGAAACGCTGAACCTGATCTTCGACGCGCTGCTCGGCGCGCGGGCCGATCGCAAGACCACGCTGATCGCGCTCGGCGGCGGCGTGATCGGCGACATGACGGGTTTCGCGGCGGCCTGCTACATGCGCGGCGTGCCGTTCATCCAGGTGCCAACCACGCTGTTGTCGCAGGTCGATTCGTCGGTCGGCGGCAAGACGGGCATCAACCATCCGCTCGGCAAGAACATGATCGGCGCGTTCTACCAGCCGCAAGCGGTGATCGCCGATATCGGCGCGCTGCGCACGCTGCCGCCGCGCGAACTGGCGGCGGGGGTCGCGGAAGTCATCAAGACGGGCGCGATTGCCGACGCAACGTTCTTCGACTGGATCGAAGCGAACATCGAGGCGCTCAATCGCCGTGAGCCGGAAGCGCTTGCCGAAGCGGTCAAGCGGTCGTGCGAGATCAAGGCTTCCGTCGTCGCGGCCGACGAGCGTGAAGGCGGTCTGCGCGCCATCCTCAACTTCGGGCATACGTTCGGTCACGCGATCGAAGCGGGGCTCGGCTATGGCGAGTGGCTGCACGGCGAAGCGGTGGGCTGCGGGATGGTAATGGCGGCGGACCTGTCCGTGCGTCTCGGCCATCTGGACGAAGCCGCGCGCAAGCGGCTGGTCGCCGTCATCGAGGCTGCGCATCTTCCGGTTCAGGCACCCACGCTCGGCGCGGCGCGCTACGTCGATCTGATGCGCGTCGACAAGAAGGCGGAGGCGGGCGAAATCAAGTTCATCCTGCTGAAGCGTTTCGGCGACACACTGATTACCCGCGCCCCCGACGAGGCGGTGCTCCAAACGCTCGACGCCAGCGTCGGCACCTGACGCGAAGCGCAGCGGCCCCGCCAGACAGCGGCCGTCGCATCTGATTCGGAGATATCGGTGAGTGAAATACGCAGCGACCCTCTGAGCGAATCACTCGACGCCGCTTCGGTCACGCCCGTTACCGGCGTCGTATCGCTGCCCACCATCGCCGCGCTCGAAGCGCACCTCGCGCCGTATGCCGCGCATTCTTCCCAATCGCGCGGCCGGCGCCATCACGAAGCCCCGCCGAGCGCGCGCACAGAATTTCAACGGGATCGCGACCGCATCGTTCATTCGACCGCTTTCCGAAGGCTCGAGTACAAGACCCAGGTCTTCGTGAATCACGAGGGCGATCTGTTTCGCACACGGCTCACGCATAGTCTCGAAGTCGCGCAGATCGCGCGTTCTGTCGCGCGCAATCTGCGCGTGAACGAAGATCTCGTCGAGGCGATTTCGCTGGCACACGATCTCGGACACACGCCGTTCGGCCATGCCGGGCAGGATGCGCTCAACGAATGCATGCGAGACTACGGCGGCTTCGAGCACAACTTGCAGAGTCTCGCCGTCGTCGACGATCTCGAAGAGCATTACGGTGCGTTCGACGGCCTTAACCTGTGCTTCGAGACGCGCGAAGGCATCCTCAAGCATTGCTCACGCGAAAACGCCCGGCGTCTGGGCGAACTGGGCGAGCGTTTTTTGCAAGGGCGCCAACCGTCGATCGAAGCGCAGATCGCCAATCTCGCCGACGAAATCGCATACAACAACCACGACGTGGACGACGGTCTGCGTTCGGGGTTGCTCACGATCGAGCAGCTCGCCGAAGTCGAGCTATGGCACACGCACTACGACGCAGCGCGGCGCGACTATCCGCAGATCGAGGGGCGCCGGCTGATTCACGAGACGGTGCGGCGCATCATCAACACGCTGATCGTCGATCTGATCGACACGACCACGCGCAATATTGCGCAGCATGCGCCCGCGTCGCTGGACGACGTGCGCCGCGCGCCGCCGCTCGTCGCGCACAGCGACGCTGTCGCTGCGCAGGCCACACAGCTCAAGCGGTTTCTCTTCAAGAACCTGTATCGCCACTATCGCGTCATGCGGATGGCCAACAAGGCTCAACGGGTGATCGCCGGTTTGTTCGACGCGTTCATCGACGATCCCCGCCTGCTGCCGCCCGCCTACCAGACGCCGGACGCAGCGAAGCAGCCACGCCTCATCGCGCATTACATCGCGGGCATGACGGACCGCTACGCTTCGAAGGAATACCAGCGACTGTTCATCGTAGACGGCGATTGACGTAGTGACTTCTCGCGCCTGACAACGCTGCCAGAGCCGCGCGAACCGCGACGTCAGCAGTCTGCGCAACGATGCCGCGCGCGCGAACTTCCGCTCGCCCGGCTCGACATATCGAAGGGAAGCGGCGCGCAGTCACGCGCCGTGCCCGTGCTGCGCAACTATCCGAGGTCCAGCCCGGCGCCGCGTGCGTCAGCGCGAGCCGCCTCGCGCAAGCAGGGCGCCTGCGATCAGCGCGACGCCACCAACAATGGCAATCGTCCGCCACGGATTTTCATGCACGTAATCGTCGGCATCGTGGATTGCCGCTTCGGCGCGCTCGCGCATCGCATCGCGCGTGTCGTTCAGACGTGTGCGCGCTTCATCGAGGCGTTTGCGCATTTGCGTGCGCAGCACCGCGGCGTCCGCTTGCGTGCCGTCTCCGAGCGTATTCTCGAGTTCGGTCATCAGGGTGCGCAGTTCGCTTGCAATATCTTCTGCGGCATGTCGACTGTGGCGCGCAATGCGTCGCGCACGACGTCCAGCCGTGGTCCAGGATTCGCCCAGGGCATCTCGCGTGTTAGGAAGTGCAGTCATGGTCGCTCCGTCGATGAGGGTAGTTTGAGTGTCCCCGCAACACAGCGCGGGAAGTATCCTCTGACGCAACTTCGATGCCCGCCCCGGCGATCTGATCCACACAGACGCTCCCACTGGACCGATGCATGCCGCATGCGGCAGAAATTGCACCGCTGGCGCGCCCGTTTCAGTCAAATTTACAACGGGCGGCGGCGTGTATGGCGGGAATGATGTCGCGATCCGTCGGAGACGAAGGCGTGTACATACAGGTATCGTGATCGCATGGAAAAACGCCGACGCGCTTTTGCAGATCGGCGTTGTTCAAGCCCGAAAATCTCGTCTACCCTGTTGTGTTAGAACCGGTAACCGAGGTTCACATACGTGACGATCGGGTTCAGACGAATCTTCGTTTCCGACTGCACGTTGACGGTACCGATGGGAGTCTGCGCCTGGGTGTTCAGCTTGGCGGTCGTCGAGAGCGGCAGATACGAGATCGAGAAGCCCGCGAACCAGTGGTCGGTGAACGCGTACGTGAAGCCGGCATTAAACACGGGCTCCCACGAACTATCCGTTGTTACCGTGGTCGGACCATGAAGTACGTTGGCTTCGAAAGCACCGTTCGTGATGTGCTCGTCGGTGAACGAGACGCGGCTCACACCCAAGCCCAGATACGGACGGAACTTCGCTTGCGGCTGGTTGAAGTAGTACTTGAACAGCAGCGTCGGGCTCCACTGTTTTGCTGAGCCGAGCTTGCCATATTGCTGGAATGCGCCGCTGCCGTGCAGGTCGAATTGCGGCGGTACGCCGATCACGAACTCGGTGGCGATATGGTCGGTGACGAAGTAACCTCCGGTGAAACCGATGGTGTCGCCGCTGCCGAGTGTGGCGCCCGTGTTGGGCACAGTGATATTGACGGGCGTGCCGTTGACGTTTGTCTCTCTCAGCGGGTCACTACTGGACTGAGGCGCGAGATGGAACCACCCTGTTGTAACGAAGAAACTGCCGGCCGATTGCGCGTGCGCTGTGGTTGTTATGCAAGCGAGTGCCGCGACCCCCAAGGCCTGTTTTAATTTCATTTGTGCTCCTCCAAAAAAGGCCCGCCAATTATGACCACAACGTTTCAAACAAACCATACGCACCGGTTAGAGCGTTCTGCCTAGGCTTTTTGCCGTTTTCCGGCAGACCCGCTTGGCGCGTGAGGCCGCGCCGGCGCAGCTTTTCGGACCTTCGGGTATGTACCAACGCGACTTTGGATAATCCAGCATGGCACGGCTTGCACGTCTTTATGTCCCCGACCAGCCGCAACACGTGATCCTGCGCGGACTCGACCAGCAGCCCGCATTCGTCGACGACCAGGATTACGAACTGTTCATCGATTGCCTGAAGGCGGCTTCGCGCGATCACCATTTATCCGTTCACGCATACGCGCTGATGCCGGGCGCGGTGCAACTGCTCGTCACGCCCACCGACGAATCGAGCCTGCCGAAAGCGATGCAGGCGGTCGGCCGACGTTACGTTGCGCACTTCAATCGCCGGTACTCGCGGCGCGGCACGTTGTGGGAAGGCCGCTATCGCGCGACGGTGATCGAAGGCGAGAAGTACTTCCTGCTCGCGAGCCGCGTGGTCGAAATGTCGCCGGTGCGCAACCAGCTGGTGAGCACGCCCGAAGACTACCGATGGTCCAGTTATCGGCATCACATCGGCCTGACCTTAGACAGTTTGATCACCGATCATCGTTTGTACTGGTCGCTCGGCAATACGCCATTCGAGCGGCAGCGCGCGTACCGCGAACTGTGCGAGCAGCCGCTCGACGAACGCGAAGCCAGCCAGCTTCAGCAGGCCACCTTGAAGGGCTGGGTGCTCGGTAGCGACTCGTATCGGGAGTGGGCGGCGCGGGCCGCGAACCGGCGCGTCTCGCCCTTGCCAAGGGGCCGGCCGCGCAAGGTCCGGGAGACGCCGCAAACCCAATAAGCCTTTTGTGTTCAACGGCTTGCTGGCAAAAGCAGAAAGAAAACGGCATCCACGCATGCCGTTTTCTTTTGCCCCGTTTTGATGTGGCACCAATTAACAGGGCGAAAAATGCACCACATTGATAATAGGGGCCCGACCATCACATTTTGTTTGCTATTCCTTTGATTCGTCGCGTATATTCCGATTTCCGGCGTCCCGATGTGCAACTGCAATATCGCGCGTCCGCGGCCGCCCGCGCGGTCGAAGTCCGCACCGCGGGCAAAAACAAAATGGTTCAACGGCCCCACGGCCCCTGACAGACGGTGTCCCCATGAACGACCATCAGCAGCCGCTTTCCACGGTTCCCGCCGCGCAAGGTCTTTACGACCCCGCAAACGAGCACGACGCATGCGGCGTCGGCTTTGTTGCGCATATCAAGGGCAAGAAAAGCCACGAAATCATCCAGCAGGGCCTGAAGATCCTCGAAAACCTCGATCACCGGGGCGCCGTCGGCGCCGACCCGCTGATGGGCGACGGCGCGGGCATCCTGATCCAGATTCCGGACTCGTTCTACCGCGAGGAGATGGCGAAGCAGGGCGTGACGCTGCCGCCCGAGGGCGAATACGGCGTGGGCATGATCTTCCTGCCGAAGGAACACGCATCGCGTCTCGCCTGCGAACAGGAACTGGAGCGCACGGTGAAGGCCGAAGGCCAGGTCGTGCTCGGCTGGCGCGACGTGCCCGCGGACCACACCATGCCCATTTCGCCGACCGTGAAGGCGAGCGAGCCGCTGATCCGCCAGATTTTCATCGGCCGCGGCAAGGACATCATGGTGACGGACGCGCTGGAGCGGAAGCTGTACGTGATCCGCAAGACGGCGAGCCACCGCATTCAGGCGCTCAAGCTGAAGCACGGCAAGGAATACTTCGTGCCGTCCATGTCCGCGCGCACGGTCGTCTACAAGGGGCTGCTGCTGGCAGGCCAGGTCGGCGTGTACTACCGCGACCTGCAGGACGAGCGCGTCGTGTCGGCGCTCGCGCTCGTGCACCAGCGTTTCTCGACCAACACGTTCCCGGCGTGGGAGCTGGCTCACCCGTACCGCATGATCGCCCACAACGGCGAAATCAACACGGTGAAGGGCAACGTCAACTGGCTGAACGCGCGTACGGGCGCGATCGCCTCGCACGTGCTCGGCGACGACCTGCCGAAGCTGTGGCCGCTGATCTATCCGGGCCAATCGGACACGGCGTCGTTCGACAACTGTCTCGAACTGCTCGTGATGGCCGGCTACCCGCTGGTCCACGCAGTGATGATGATGATTCCCGAAGCATGGGAACAGCACACGCTGATGGACGACAACCGCCGCGCGTTCTACGAATACCACGCCGCGATGATGGAACCGTGGGACGGCCCCGCTGCCATCGCGTTCACCGACGGCCGCCAGATCGGCGCGACGCTCGACCGTAACGGCCTGCGTCCGGCGCGCTACATCGTCACGGACGACGACCTCGTGATCATGGCGTCGGAGGCGGGCACGCTGCCCATTCCGGAGTCGAAGATCGTCAAGAAGTGGCGTCTGCAGCCGGGCAAGATGTTCCTGATCGACATGGAGCACGGCCGCATCATCGACGACAAGGAACTGAAGGACAACCTCGCGAACGCCAAGCCGTACAAGAGCTGGATCGACGCCGTGCGCATCAAGCTCGACGAAATCGAGCCGAACGCGGAAGACGTCGTCACGGAGCGCCGCGAAGCGGCTGCGCTGCTCGATCGCCAGCAGGCGTTCGGCTACACGCAGGAAGACCTCAAGTTCCTGATGGCGCCGATGGCGCAGGCAGGCGAAGAAGCCGTTGGCTCGATGGGCAACGACTCGCCGCTGGCCGTCATGTCCAACAAGAACAAGACGCTCTATCACTACTTCAAGCAGCTGTTCGCGCAGGTCACGAACCCGCCCATCGACCCGATCCGTGAAAACATGGTGATGTCGCTGGTGTCGTTCGTCGGCCCGAAGCCGAACCTGCTGGACACGAACAACATCAACCCGCCGATGCGCCTCGAAGTGTCGCAGCCTGTGCTCGACTTCAAGGACATCGCGAAGATCCGCGCGATCGATCAATACACGGGCGGCAAGTTCAGCTCGTACGAACTGAACATCTGCTACCCCGTGAGCTGGGGCAAGGAAGGCATCGAAGCGCGCCTGGCATCGCTGTGCGCGGAAGCCGTGGATGCCGTCAAGTCCGGCTACAACATGCTCATCGTGTCGGACCGCAAGACCGACCGCGACAACGTCGCGATTCCGGCGCTGCTGGCTACGTCCGCGATCCATTCGCACCTCGTGCAGCAAGGTCTGCGCACGAGCACGGGCCTCGTCGTCGAAACGGGCTCGGCGCGCGAGACGCACCATTTCGCGCTGCTCGCGGGCTTCGGCGCGGAAGCCGTTCACCCGTACCTGGCAATGGAAACGCTCGCGCAGATGGCCGCGGGCATGAAGGGCGACCTGTCGGCGGAAAAGGCGGTCTACAACTTCACGAAGGCAATCGGCAAGGGCCTGCACAAGGTCATGTCGAAGATGGGTATCTCGACGTACATGTCGTACACGGGCGCGCAGATTTTCGAAGCAGTCGGTCTCGCTGAAGATCTCGTGAACAAGTACTTCAAGGGCACGGCGTCGAAGGTCGGCGGCATTGGCCTGTTCGAAGTGGCGGAAGAAGCGATCCGTCTGCACCGCGACGCGTTCGGCGACAACCCGGTTCTCGCCAACATGCTCGACGCGGGTGGCGAGTACGCCTACCGCGTGCGCGGCGAAGACCACATGTGGACGCCAGATGCGATCGCCAAGCTGCAGCACTCGGCGCGCAGCAACTCGTATCAGACGTACAAGGAATACGCGCACCTGATCAACGACCAGACGAAGCGTCATATGACGTTCCGTGGCCTGTTCGAGTTCAAGGTCGATCCGTCGAAGGCGATTCCGCTGGACGAAGTGGAATCGGCGAAGGAAATCGTCAAGCGCTTTGCAACGGGCGCGATGTCGCTCGGCTCGATCTCGACGGAAGCGCACGCCACGCTGGCTGTGGCGATGAACCGTATCGGCGGCAAGTCGAACACGGGTGAGGGCGGCGAAGATGAAAACCGCTATCGCAACGAACTGCGCGGCATTCCGATCAAGAATGGCGACACGATGAAGTCCATCCTCGGCGATGAAGTCGTGACCGACATCCCGCTGAAGGAAGGCGATTCGCTGCGCTCCAAGATCAAGCAGGTCGCGTCGGGCCGCTTCGGCGTGACGGCGGAATATCTCGCTTCCGCCGACCAGATCCAGATCAAGATGGCGCAGGGCGCGAAGCCGGGCGAAGGCGGCCAGTTGCCGGGTCACAAGGTGTCCGAGTACATCGGCAAGCTGCGTTACTCGGTGCCGGGCGTCGGCCTGATCTCGCCGCCGCCGCACCACGACATCTATTCGATCGAAGACCTGGCTCAGCTGATCCACGATCTGAAGAATGCCAACCCGGCGGCGAGCATCTCGGTGAAGCTGGTGTCGGAAGTGGGCGTCGGCACGGTCGCTGCGGGTGTCGCGAAGGCGAAGGCCGATCACGTCGTGATCGCCGGTCATGATGGCGGCACGGGCGCATCGCCGCTGTCGTCGGTGAAGCACGCCGGCACGCCGTGGGAACTGGGCCTCGCTGAAACGCAGCAGACGCTGGTGCTGAACCAGTTGCGCGGCCGTATCCGCGTGCAGGCCGACGGCCAGATGAAAACGGGCCGCGACGTCGTGATCGGCGCGCTGCTCGGCGCGGACGAATTCGGCTTCGCGACGGCGCCGCTGGTCGTCGAAGGCTGCATCATGATGCGCAAGTGCCACCTGAACACGTGCCCGGTCGGCGTCGCGACGCAAGACCCCGTGCTGCGCGCGAAATTCCAGGGCCAGCCGGAACACGTCGTGAACTTCTTCTTCTTCATCGCGGAAGAAGTGCGCGAAATCATGGCGCAACTGGGCGTGCGCAAGTTCGACGACCTGATCGGCCACAGCGAATACCTCGATATGAAGAAGGGCATCGAGCACTGGAAGGCGAAGGGTCTCGACTTCTCGCGCGTGTTCTATCAGCCGGACGTTCCGGCGAGCGTCGCGCGCATGCACGTCGATTCGCAGGATCACGGCCTCGACCGCGCGCTCGATCACACGCTGATCGAGAAGGCGAAGGCGGCCATCGAGAAGGGCGAACACGTGTCGTTCATCCAGCCGGTGCGCAACGTGAACCGTACGGTCGGCGCGATGCTGTCCGGCACGATCGCGAAGAAGTACGGCCACGATGGTCTGCCCGACGACGCGATCCACATCCAGTTGAAGGGCACGGCGGGCCAGAGCTTCGGCGCGTTCCTCGCGAAGGGCATCACGCTGGATCTGGTCGGCGACGGCAACGACTATGTCGGCAAGGGTCTGTCGGGCGGGCGCATCATCATCCGTCCCACCAATGATTTCCGCGGCAAGTCCGAAGAAAACATCATCTGCGGCAACACGGTGATGTACGGCGCGATCGAAGGCGAATCGTTCTTCCGTGGTGTTGCGGGCGAGCGCTTTTGCGTGCGTAACTCGGGCGCGACGGCGGTCGTCGAAGGCACGGGCGACCACGGTTGCGAATACATGACGGGCGGCACGGTCGTCGTGCTCGGCGAAACGGGCCGTAACTTCGCGGCGGGCATGTCGGGCGGCCTCGCCTACGTGTACGACGTCGACGGTACGTTCGCGGCCAAGTGCAACAAGTCGATGGTCGCGCTGGAGCCGGTGCTGCAACAGGCCGAACAGGAACGCACGGTCGACAAGGCGCTGTGGCACATGGGCCAGACCGACGAAGCGCTGCTCAAGGGGCTCATCGAACGTCACTTCCAGTTCACCGGTTCGCCGCGCGCGAAGGCGCTGCTCGAAAACTGGGATGCGTCGCGCCGTCAGTTCGTGAAGGTGTTCCCGACGGAATACAAGCGCGCGCTGGGCGAAATGGGCGCGAAGAAGGCAGCCAAGGAAGTACTCGCGGCCTGATCGTTTCCCGCCCCAACCCCTGACGACATAACGAAGCGCGCCCGCTGCAACACGCAGCGGGCGCCGATCCCCTCACCGATTAGATAGACATAGAGAACCACATGGGCAAGGCAACCGGTTTTCTCGAGTTCGAGCGCCGCCACGAGGCGTACGAAGCACCCCTCACGCGTGTGAAGCACTACAAGGAATTCGTCTCGGCATTGACCGACGACGAAGCCAAGATTCAGGGCGCGCGTTGCATGGACTGCGGCATCCCGTTCTGCAACAACGGCTGTCCGGTGAACAACATCATCCCGGACTTCAACGACCTGGTATTCCGCCAGGACTGGAAGAACGCGATCGACGTCCTGCATTCGACGAACAACTTCCCCGAGTTCACGGGCCGCATCTGCCCGGCGCCGTGCGAAGCGGCGTGCACGCTCGGCATCAACGACGACCCGGTCGGCATCAAGTCGATCGAGCACGCAATCATCGACAAGGCGTGGGCCGAAGGCTGGGTTGCGCCGCAACCTCCGAAGCACAAGACGGGCAAGAAGGTTGCCGTCGTCGGTTCGGGCCCGGCGGGTCTGGCGGCTGCGCAGCAACTCGCGCGCGTCGGTCATGACGTCACGGTGTTTGAGAAGAACGACCGCGTTGGCGGGCTGCTGCGTTACGGCATCCCCGACTTCAAGCTGGAGAAGTGGCTGATCGACCGTCGCATGCGCCAGATGGAGGCGGAAGGCGTGACGTTCCGCGCGAACGTGTTCGTCGGTAAGGACCCGCTTCCGGCGCACATCGGCAACACGGCGAAGGAAACCATCACGCCGGAAGAACTGAAGGATCAGTTCGATGCCGTGATCCTGACGGGCGGCTCCGAGACGCCGCGTGATTTGCCTGTGCCGGGCCGTGAGCTTGCGGGCATTCATTACGCGATGGAATTTTTGCCGCAGCAGAACAAGGTCAACGCGGGCGACAAGGTTGCGGACCAGTTGCTTGCGAAGGGCAAGCATGTCGTCGTGATCGGCGGTGGCGATACGGGTTCGGATTGCGTTGGCACGTCGAACCGTCATGGCGCGAAGGGTGTCACGCAGTTCGAACTGCTGCCGCAGCCGCCGGAAGAGGAAAACAAGCCGCTCGTGTGGCCGTACTGGCCGGTCAAGCTGCGCACGTCGTCGTCGCATGAGGAAGGTTGCGAGCGGGATTGGGCGGTTGCTACGAAGCGTTTTGAAGGCAAGAACGGCAAGGTCGAGAAGCTGATCGCGGCGCGTGTCGAATGGAAGGACGGCAAGATGGTCGAAGTGCCCGATTCTCAGTTCGAAATGAAGGCTGATCTCGTGTTGCTGGCGATGGGCTTTACGCAACCTGTTTCGCCTGTGCTGGAGGCCTTCGGCGTCGATAAGGATGCGCGTGGGAATGTGCGTGCTTCTACCGAAGGCGATAAGGCTTATTACACGTCGGTCGAGAAGGTGTTCACGGCCGGGGATATGCGCCGCGGGCAGTCGCTCGTGGTGTGGGCGATTCGCGAAGGGCGGCAGTGTGCGCGGTCAGTTGATGCTTATCTGATGGGGCATTCTGAATTGCCGAGGTAGTTTTTGTTTGTCTGCGACGCTGGGCGGTTTGCTTGGGTTTTGCGCTGGCATCCGCGTGCGCTGGCATCCGCGGTGCGTTATCTCGCTTCAAGCGTCGCCCCTGTGCGGGGCGGCACCTACTTTTCTTTGCCGCCGCAAAGAAAAGTAGGCAAAAGAAAGCGGCTCACACCGCCAGCCTTTGACGTTTGCCCACGGGCCCCCAACGTCCCCGCGCTTCACACGGCAACGCACCTGTTCGCGTGCGTTGCCAACGACCTCTCTGTACGCCTCACCCACTCCATATACCCTCGTCACAGCACGCCACGCCAGACAGTGCACCGCCGCCCAGGTGGCAAACTGTGTGTCGGCTCCTTGTGCTCCACACGCTTCACTTCGGACCGATAGCGCGCGCGCCCCACCCTGTAAGAACGCCACCCTATACGACGCGACAACCTACACACAGTTTGCCACCTGGGCGGCCCATACCATTCGCTGACGCTGGCCTTTGTGTGGGAGTCTGAAGCGGGTGAGGCGCCAGTTCGATGCGTTGGCAACGCACACGAACAGGGGCGCTGGCGTGTGAAGTGTGGGGACGTTGGGGGCCCGTGGATAAGAACATGGGCTGGCGGTGTGAGCCGCTTTCTTTTGCCTACTTTTCTTTGCGGCGGCGTAACTATTCAGCGCTTGTAAACTGCTACCAGGATGTGCATAGTGAGGGGCATGACGAAGATGCCCGACATCAAGGAGCTGACACCGGAGCAGAAGGACGCACTTATCATTGATCTGGTGAGGCGTCTGAACGAGCTCGAGGCAAAGCTTGAGAAGAACAGTCATAACTCCAGCAAGCCGCCGTCAAGCGATGGTCCGAAGCGCAAGCCAAAGTCATTGCGTAACACGAGCGACGCCAGGCCGGGCGCCCAACCGGGGCACAAAGGCAAGACGCTCAAACGCGTCGCGCAAGCCGATCACATCGAGATTCACCCGGTGGCGCGGGTATGCGATAAATGTGGCAACCGCATCGCGGCAGCCAGCGTGGCCGTGTTGCCCGAAGGCCGCCAGGTGATTGATCTGCCGCCCACGCGCTTTGAGGTGACTGAACATCGCGTGCAGATCGCACAGTGCCGCTGCTGCGGCAAGCAGCATTCGGGGGCATTTCCCAAGGGCGTGAGCCAGGCGGTTCAGTACGGCCCCCAGATTCGCGCCGCAGCCGTCTATCTGACGCAATACCAGCAGTTGCCGGTTGCGCGCACCGCCCAGGCGCTGGAAGACCTGTTCGGTTTGCATGTGAGTACGGGAACCGTCCAGCACAGTATTGATCAGGCCGCGCAGTTACTGGCGCCGTGCGTTGATCAGATCCAGCAGGCGCTACGCGGGCAACCCGTCGTGCATTTCGATGAGAGCTGCATGCGCGTGGGGCGTGAGTCCCACTGGCTGCATGTCGCCTCGACGCACGCGTTGAGCTGGTATGGCGCGCACAGCAAGCGCGGCAGTCAGGCGCTGGACAGCTTCGGCATTCTCCCCGGCTTTACGGGAGTCGCGGTCCATGACGGCTGGCGGCCGTATGCCGGCTATGAGTGTGAGCATGCGCTGTGCAATGCCCATCATCTGCGTGAACTGGTGTTCGTCCTGGAGTCCACGCAGCAACCCTGGGCACAGCAGATGATTGACCTGCTTCGCCAGGCAAAGCGCGAGGTCGAACTCAGTCGGGCTTCAGGAAACAACATGCTGAGCCCGGCGCGCCAACGCTATTACACACGGCGCAGCCGCGCCCTGATCGCCCGGGCGCGCAAGCTCAATCCACAGCAGGCGCGTGAGCCCTTGCGCCAGGAACGTCGCGGCAGGATCAGGCAAAGCTTTACCTGCAACCTGCTCACACGGCTTCACAAGTATGCCGATGAGGTGTGGCGCTTCATTGCCGATCACCGCGTACCGTTCGACAACAATCAGGCCGAACGCGATATCCGCATGCCCAAACTCAAACAGAAGATTTCCGGGTGCTTCCGCTCGGAATCGGGCATGGAGGCGTTCTGCACGATCCGCTCCTACCTTGCCACCTTACGCAAGCAGAACCGTTCGCTGATCAACGCGCTGGCGTTAGGCTTTGCCGGATTCGTCGTTTCACCTCTGGTTACCGCTGAATAGTTACGCGGCGGCAAAGAAAAGTAGGTGTCGCCCCGCACAGGGGCGACGCGTGAAGCGAGCTAACAATTCGCGGATGCCAGCGCAAAGGCCAAACCACCAAACGGCGACGCGTGAAGCGAGCTAACGCATCGCGGACGCCAGCGAAAAAGCCACAACAACCAAACCGCCCGGCGCCGCGAAGGCGCCACCGAAAACCGAAAACCGAAAACCAAACCACACCACGATCGAACAGGCATAAAGTGTGATTGAGCGGGAACACGCCAGGAGCCACCCAATGCAACGCACCGATCCGCACCCAGACCAAAAAGAAAGCGCCGGGTCTGCCTCAGACCCCAACCTCGAAGCAACAACCAATCCTCACGACTACCAGCGTTGCTTCATAGCGCTAGTCCCCGACACAGCGACCCGCGACGCGCTATCGTCCATCGACATCCCCACGACTGCGCGACGCGTCCCCTACGAACAATTGCACCTGACCGTAACGTTCATCGGCGTACTGCCACAAGAAAAAGCCGCACCGCTGATCGAATCACTAACGCACGAGACAGTGTCACTCAAGCGCACGCCAATAACAAAAATCGAACATTGGCCCCGCGCCTCGCACCCGCGCCTGACAGTCGCAACACTGGCCATGTCCGATGAATTCGTCGCGCTGGACTGGCGTGTGCGCTCGTCGATGATCGCGCTTGGCCTGCCCGTCGATGCCCGCACATTCCGCCCGCACGTCACGCTCGCGCGCTACCGCCAGGACGCGGCGGCAGTCGGCCCCGCAATGGACCTGCAACACGAACTCATCGCGTGCTTCGACTCGTTGACGCTCTATTCGAGCACGCTGGCTCGCACCGGGGCTCGGTATCGATCGCTGGCAAGCGTGCCTGTCGTCTACGGATGACGCTCAACGCAAACCAGACGCAAAACATCGAACAAGCATCAGGAACCGCGATACCGCCCCAACGTCAACCCATCCAGATCGATCTCCGGCTCGCGCTGCGTAATCAGATCCGCGACCACCCGCCCCGATCCCAGCGACATCGCCCAGCCTGTCGAGCCATGTCCAAGATTGATCCACAACCCGTCAATGCCGGACGGCCCGAGCAACGGCGCACCGTCGGGCGTCATCGGACGGCGTCCAACCCAGAACTGCGCGGAAGAGGGCGCCGTCGCATGCGGGAACCAGTCATCGAGCACTTTCATCAGCGTCTGCAGCGCCTGCTCACGCAAGGTCGTCTGCCGGTTGCCGAGCTCCGCCGTACCCGCGACGCGCAGATTCGGCCCGAAACGCGTGATCGCCGTCTTCAACGATTCGTCCATCAATGCGGCGCGCGGCGACTTTTCATCGTCGACGATCTGCAGCGTCGCCGAGTACCCCTTCACGGGATATAGCGGCACTTTCACGCCAAGCGGCGCAAGCAGATCCGCGCTATCGACGCCCGCCGCCACGACGACGGCGTTCGCCACCAGCGTCTCGCTGCCCGCCGCGCTCTCGACATGCACGCCATGCACCGAGCGGCCACGCACGTCGAGTGCCGTCACGCGCGTATCGAAACGAAAGCGCACACCATGCGCCTCGCAGATCGCGCGCAATTCCCGCGTGAAGCGCGCGCAGTCGCCCGCTTCGTCGTCGGGCAGATAGAGGCCGCTCAACGGCGCCTGACGCGCCCAGCGCAGTCCCGGCTCGATCTCGGCGCATTCGGCCGCGCTCACTTCGCGATGGCTGATGCCTGCGTCGCGCAGCACGGCGAGCGCGGGTTGTGCGAGTTCGACGTCGAACGCCGTGCGAAAAAGTTGCAGATAGCCCTGGCTGCGTCCGTATTCGAACGGATGATGCCCGCGAAACTCGCGCAGGCATTCGCGGCTGTAGTACGCGATACGCTGCATCCGCTGCTTGTTGACGCGAAAGCGCGCAAGGTCGCATTCGCGCAGCCATCGCGCGATCCAGCGCCATTGCGCGAGATCGAACGTCGGCCGGAAGATCAGCGGCGAGGCGGGCTTGAACAGATACTTCAGGATCTTGAACGGCATGCCGGGCGCGGCCCAGGGCGTCACGTAGCCGGGCGCGATCACGCCCGCGTTGCCGAAGCTCGTCGCCAGCGCGACGTCGGATTCACGCTCGATCACGGTGACGTCGCAGCCGCGCTCGCGCAGGTAGAAAGCGGTGGCGACACCGATGATGCCGCCGCCGAGAACGATCGTTCGCATGGATGGTATTACACGTGTTCCGCCGATTCCGCGCTTTCGGCCGCAAGCGATTTGCCCTTCGTTTCGGGCAGCGCCAGCGCCGCGACGACGACCAGCAGATAGCCCGAGCCCGCGACGATGCCGATCGCCTTCACGAGCGTCATCGTCTGCGACAGCGTGCCGACCAGAATCGGAAAGAACGAGCCGACACCGCGCCCGAGGTTATAGCAGAAACCTTGTCCCGAGCCGCGGATCGCATTGGGATACAGCTCAGATAGATACGCACCAACGCCCGCGAATATTCCCTGCACGACGATGCCGAGCGGAAAACCGAGCAACAGCATCGCGCCATCGGTGATGGGGAGCATCGTGTAGATCATGCCGAGCACGAACGAGCCGATCGCGAACAGCACGAACGACGCGCGCCGTCCGATCCGGTCGGAGAGAATCGCGCCGACGATATACCCAATGAACGAACCGACGATCAGCACGACCAGATAGCCGCTGGTGTTGAACACGGACAGATGGCGCACCGTCTTCAGATAAGTGGGCAGCCAGGTCGTGATCGCGTAGTAGCCGCCCAGCATGCCGCTGCATAGCGCGCTGCCGAGGATCGTCGTCTTCAGGTGCGCGGCGGAGAAAATCTGCAGGAAATGCGAGGTGTCGAAGCCGTTGTCGCGCGCGCGGCGTGTGGCGAGATAGATGTCGGGATCGCTGACGTTGCGGCGGATATAGATGATCCACAGCGCGGGCACGATGCCGATCCAGAAGCATGCGCGCCACGCGTATTCCTCGGGCAGCAACGCAAAGAACGCCCAGTAGAGAATCGCCGCCGCGCCCCAGCCGAACGACCAGCTGCTCTGCACGGTGCCGACGGCTTTCGCGCGATGCTGCGGCGAGCGTATCGTCTCCGCCATCATGATCGTCACCACCGACCACTCGCCGCCGAAGCCGATGCCTTGCAGCGTGCGCGTCGTCAGCAGTTGCCAGAAGTTGTGCGTGAAGCCCGACAGGCAGGTGAACAGGGCGAAGGTCGCGATCGTCCATTGCAGCACGCGGATGCGCCCGTAGCGGTCGGCGAGTATGCCCGCGAGCCAGCCGCCTATCGCCGACGAGATCAGCGAACTCGTCGCGATCATCCCCGCTTCGCTTTTCGACATGCCCCACGTCGCGATCAGCGTCGGGATCAGGAACGAGTAGATCATGAAGTCGAACGCGTCGACGGCATAGCCGCCGAACCCTGCGTAGAGCGTGCGCCTTTCGCGCGTCGACAACTCGGTAAACCACTGAAATGACGCCATCCCCTCTCCTGTGATCCCGTGTACGTGGGTTGCTGTTGTGATTCTGATGTTCGTCCGGCGTGCCGCAGGTGGCTTGTATTCTACGGTCCGCCTCGATTGCGGCCAATGCGCGGCAAAAATAGCGCGCCGACATTTCACGTGGCGGGAATGGCGGCGCATGCGCTTACATTGCGATTCCTTACTGATTGCTACTGTGTAACCCTTGAGCTGTTTTCGTCCATTACACTGCACGTCGACGCCGTAAGTGATCGGCCCATGCGGTTAATTACACTGTCGATCGGTTCGTCAAACCTGCACGTGACCCGCGTGCGTCTTTCGCATCCGCGCGTGGCACTCGCGCCGCACCTTGTAGACACAACGATGACTTCCTCTGCGAAAGCGGACATTTCGCTCGCCGCTGCGCACGATCTCTACGCCTTGCCGACTGTGCCGGCGCCTTCGCACGCGCGAGCGCAACGCGCGTCGCGCCGCCGCTTCCTGAAAAGCACGGCGGGTGCGCTGCTGCTCTCCGGTATGGGCAGCACGCTGCTGACGGCGTGCGGCGGCAACAACGCGGGCTCGGATCAGGCGCCGACGCCGCGTCTCGCGTCGCTGGAAAACTTTCGTGATGTGGGCGGGACGGCGGCCGGCTATCCGACCGTCGACGGCCGCGTGGTGCGCCGCAACGCGTTCTACCGCTCGAATGCGCTGACGCAAAGCGCCGCCGATGCAGCCGTGCTCGATTCGCTCGGCATCGCGGCTGTCTGCGATCTGCGTACGCCCGGCGAGATCGAGCGCGCATCCGACGCGCTGCCCGCCAACGCGGCGTACGTGAAGATCAACGTCACCGGACGCGAGGACGTCATCACACCCATGCTGGATAACGAGGCGAGCGCGGTGTCGTCGATGGAGCGCGCACAGCGGCTCTACGTGACGGATGCCGTGCAGCGCGCGGCATTCGGCTCGCTGCTTTCGCAACTCGCCAGCACGGCCGGTCCACAGCTGATTCATTCGAGCGCGGGCAAGGATCGCGCGGGTTGGGCCGCGGCGCTCCTGCTGAGCATCGCCAACGTGCCGTTCGACATCATCATGCAGGACTATCTGCTGTCGAACACGTATATGGCGAATGCGATTTCGGCGCGCGTCGAAGCACGCCGCCAGCAGAGCGGCGATCTGGCCGCGAGTGCGGAAAAGCCGCTCGCTAGCGTGCAGAGCAGCTTTTTGCAGGCCTCCTTCGACCAGGTGCAATCCAGCTACGGCACGATGTCGGGCTATCTCACGCGCGGGCTCGGCCTCACGCAATCGACCGTCGATACCTTGCGCGAGCGCCTCGTTCTCTGATTTTTCCGTCGCACAAAGAAAAAACGGCCCGTCCCAGGTGGCAGCGGGACGGACCGAACAGGGAGGCGCCGAGGACGCCGGAGTGCACTATAGGCCCGTAGCGCGGTGAAATGGCGCGACCGTAAGGCAAGGTAAGCGCAAACGGCGCGCGCGTAATGTGCGTAACGTGTCCAGCGTGCGCCAGCCGCTATTCATGGCCCGCAATCGCCTCACGCTTCCGGCATGGCGACAGGCAGCGCGACGCGCACATGCAGTCCGCCTTCCGGGTGATTCTCCACCGTGCACTTGCCGCCGCGATGATGCGCAAGGCGCACGACGATCGCGAGGCCCAACCCGCAATGTCCTTCGCCGCCGCGCGCCGCATCCAGCCGCACGAACGGCTTCATCGCGGCAGCGATGCGGTCTTCAGGAATGCCCGGCCCGTGATCGCGGACGTCGATGAGCCATTGCTGTTCGTCGCGCGACGTCGCGATTTCGACGGGCGGCGCGCCGTGTTCGAACGCGTTGTCGACGAGATTGGTGACGAGCCGGTCGAGCAGCGTGCGCGGCAGCGTGAAGCGCGAACCGGCCTGCAGATCGAGCCTGAAAAGCGGTGCTTCGGCCTCGTCGCCAGAGTCCGCTTCATCGCCTTCATTGCCGTCTGTGGAAGAAAACTGCTCGCGCAGGAAAGCGTCCACTTCCGTCATCGGTCCCGATTCCGCCGACTGCCCCGCGAATTCCAGGAACTGCTGCACGATATTCGTCAGCGAATCGACGTCGCGGATCAGTCCCGCGCGTTCGTTCTCGTCGGCGAGCACGCTGGCGCGAAGCTTCAGACGCGTGAGCGGCGCTTTCAGATCGTGCGCGACGCCCGCGAGCATCACCGCCTGATCGTCGCCCGCTTCGTTCAGGCGCCGCATCATGTCGTTGAACGAGCCGATCAGATCGCGTAGTTCGCGCGGGCCCTGTTCGGAGACGGGCTCGGGCCGGCTGCCCGCGCCGAACGCGCGTGCCGCATGCGCGACGCGCGTGAGCGGCCGCTGCATTTGCCAGACGGCGAGCAGCGACAGCAGCAGCGCGGCAAGCAGCATCGAAATGGATTCGATCACGAAGCGCGGGCGCGGCGGCACGTCGACGGGTATCACGACCCACATCGACTTGCGCGGAAAGCGCACCCACAGACGCGGCATATGCGTGTCGTCCACGGCGATCTCGGTGCCGACGGGCAGGCTCGCGCGCAAATGACGCGTGAGTTCGACGAACGGCCTGCGCGTGGGCGGCTCAAGATGGACGGTGGCCGGCATGTTCCAGGTCGGCACGAGATGCACGCGCAGCGCAGGCGCGACGTCGGCGCCATTGACGGGCTCGCCGTTCGCCGCCTGCAACGCGAGCAGAATGCCGCGCGCGTAGCCGTCCACCTCGTGATGCGGCGGCTGCATCACGACCAGCACGAACCAGCCAGCCTGAATTGCAAACAGCACCGCCGACGACAACAGCGCCATCCTGCCGAACAGCGTATTCAGCGGATTCCTGATGCGGGTCACGCGAGCATCACGCGGGATCGGCGGCGAAGGGCGCGCCGTTGGGGTCCGCGTCGGGGACGAACACATAGCCCTTGCCGCGCACCGTCTGCACGTAGCACGGATTCGACGGATCGTTTTCGATTACGCGGCGCAGACGCCAGATGGGCACATCCAGACTGCGATCGCGGAACGGCAGGTCGTCGCGATGCACGAGATCGTGAATCAGCACGCGCGACAGCACCTTGTACGGATTGTTGACGAAGATTTTCAGCAGCGCGAATTCGCTGTCGCGCAGCGTCACGCGCGTGTCATCGCGCGACAGCGTGCGGGTCGCGAAATCGAGTTCGAATGGGCCGAAGCGATAACGCTTGCGTGCTTCCGGCGCGCTCGTCGTCGCCGGGCCGCGACGGCGCAACACGGTCTGGATGCGTGCGAGCAGTTCGCGCGGATCGAAAGGCTTCGTCAGAT
This sequence comes from Paraburkholderia caribensis, assembly GCF_002902945.1. Taxonomy (NCBI): domain Bacteria; kingdom Pseudomonadati; phylum Pseudomonadota; class Betaproteobacteria; order Burkholderiales; family Burkholderiaceae; genus Paraburkholderia; species Paraburkholderia caribensis. The sequence continues at coordinate 3,304,256 of NZ_CP026101.1, read as the reverse complement.
AGTCGTCGGCGCCCAGCGACAGCCCGATGATGCGATCGGCCACCGTGCCGCGCGCCGTCACGAAGATCACGGGAATGTCGTCGCCGGCGGCGCGCAACGCGGTGAGCGCGCGCAGGCCGTCGGTGTTCGGCATCATGATGTCGAGCACGACGACGGAAGGCCGCTCCCGTTCGAGACGCCGTTGCAGATGCGTGCCGTCGTGCAGCACGGATGCATCGTAGCCATTCGATTGCAGGAAGCGGCAAAGCAGATCGCGCACGACGGGATCGTCGTCGACGATGAGGACCTGTGGATTCATACCGAAATTCTAGTCCGGCAGGGCTTGTCGGCGGTTGAAGCTTTCCTTACCAACACTTACTCAAACTCTCGGCGAGCGCGCGTGCGGCGCACGGCTTATCGAGCCTGTCTTGCAGGGCGGGGCGCAGCGGTCCGCCGGGCGCGTTGCAGTCCGCAATATTTCGCTTACGTACGCATTGCGGATGTTGAGCAAAGACCCTGCATGTTGCGCGATTGGAAAGATTTCGCGTGCATTCGCAAGCGGTCGTAAGCACCTCGGAAATACGTGCGTTGCTTGAGCCATCGTGACAACGAGGCAGACGGGATCATTCGCTATGCCACACGCTGCCGTGTGCGCCGGACTCAGCGATGCTTTCGCGAACGGGCGCACGGCGATCCCGAAGACTCTCGCACTTCACGAGGTTTGCCATGACTGTTCAGAACAACCATTTCACCACGCAACTGCAAAGCATCGCCCGACCCTCCGCCGCTGAAAAGCCGTCGGCGCGCGGCGCGTCCACGACGGCCGCCGCGACGGCGACGGGCGACAAGACGGGCGACAAGGCGGGCGCGGCGCAAACGTCCGGCTCGCCCGTCGGCATGGTCGGCAATCACGTCAACACGACGGCCTGACGTGCCGGAGTTCGCCGTGCCGAGATCACGCTTTTACACGCACGTAAGACGCGCTGCTACGCGTCTGGCGATGTGGTCGGCCGTGGGCGCGGCGGTGCTGCCGCTCGACGGTTGCGCCGTCGCGGCGCTGCCGTGCCGGCTGACTTCGGCGACGCTGAAGATACTGCCCGTCGTCGGCCATGTGGCCGCGACGCCGTTCGACGCCTGTGCCGCAGCCATCGACTGAGCTGCTGCCACCAGTTACGCGAGGCGAGCCATGCAACTCACTTCGATCGGGCGCGCGCTGACCGCATGCGCCGTGGCCATGTGCTGTGCGCTGATGCCGTTCGCGGCGAGCGCGCAGAACATGTTGCCGCCGCAACAGGCGGCCGCGCTGCGCATGTCGGCGATCGGCGCGAAAAAGCGCGCCGCCGACAAGCCGTTCGCGTTTCGCGGCATTCCGCTCGGCATCACGCTCGACGAGTTTCGCGCTGTCTCGCGGGTGCGCGCGACGCCGCTCGGCAGCGTGCCCGTGTGCGAGACGGACAACGTCGCGGGTTCGCTCGGTATGCGGCTGAAGACGTCGCAGAGCCTGACGATCGCGTGCCAATGGGCGCATCGCGTGGCGGACGGTTGGGAAGTATCGCGTGCCGTCGTCGACGGCGCGCCTGCTGACGAGCATGTGCTGCGCTTCGTGCGCGTCGATGGGCAGAGCGGTTTCCGGCTGTACGAGATTTCGTTCGTTATCGACGAGATCACAGCCGACGATCTGCGCGACGCATTCGAGGACCGCTACGGTGCGCCGCGCACCGCGACGCAGGTCAGCTCGCCGACGGCTGGCCAGTTGCCTGTCTACATCTGGGAAAACGACGTGAGTTCGATCACGTTGTGCCTGTTGCCCGCGACGCACAACGCGACGCTCATCTACCTGTTGAAGGACCCGGACGCGTATATGAAGTCGGTGGTGCGGCAATGGCAGGCGAGCAGTCCCGACGCGGGTTGACGGGAGATTTCGATTGGCTTCGTTGCTTAAACACACGCAAAGGCACGACACACCATGAACGCCATGCACATGCCACGCGCGGCCGCCGTGCTGACGAGCGCCGCCGTCTTCTACGCGCTCGCCGGTTGCGGCAGCACGAAAGATTCGATTGTCGACACGCCGATGCTGCCGCCGCTGTCGACTGCGCCGCTCAACGTGAACACGCAGGGCGCGATCTTCCAGGCGGGCACGGGGATTCTGCTGTACGAGACGCCGCGCGCGCAGCACATCGGCGACGTGCTGACGATCCGTTTGTCCGAGTCGTACACCGGCTCGAACAGCACGAATGCGCAGGCGAGCCGCGCGAGCGACATCACGGCCGAAGCCGCCGACAAATCGACGGGAACGGCGGCGCGTCTGGCGCGGCTGTTCAATATCGGCTCGGCGAGCACGACCTTCAAGGGTCAGGGCTCGATTGCCGACACGAGCGGCATGACGGGGACGCTGGCCGTCACGGTGATCGGCACGATGCCGACTGGCAACCTGGTCGTGTCGGGCGAGAAGCTGATTTCGATGGGCGGCAACCGGGACCGGCTGCGTCTGTCGGGCATCGTGAACCCGAAGGATATCGAGTCGGGGAACTACGTTGCGTCGAGCAAGGTAGCGAATGCGCGTATCGAGCAGGCGGGGCAGGGCATGCTTGCCGATTCGACGACGCTTGGGTGGCTGCAGCGCATGTTCATGAGCGTATTGACGTTCTGATGCTTTGCGCGGGCGGCGCGGGTCGCGCGGTGGTTCTCGAGTTCGCGCGCAAGCTGCCGGCGCATGCCGATCTGTGCGTGAAGCGCGGCGCCGCGGAGCGTCAGAGATTCGCGACGGGGGCGTCGTAACGTTCCGCTGCTCCGATCTCGCCATCCGGCACGAACACATAGCCTTTGCCCCACACGGTCTGCACGTAGCGCGGCTCGGACGGATCGACTTCGATCAGCCGGCGCAAGCGCCAGATCGACACATCGAGGCTGCGATTGCGGTGCGTATCGGTGCCGCCGTGGAGTTTTTCGAGCAGTTGCGCGCGTGTGAGCACGGTCATCGCGTGCGAGACGAACACTTTGAGCATGGCGAATTCGCTGGAGCGCAGGGCGATGCGTTCGCCGTCGCGGCGCAGTTCGCGCGCGGGAAAATTCACTTCGAAGCGGCCGAAGCGATAGGGCGCGCGATTTTCGGGCGCGCTCGGCGCCGCGCTTTCGCGTCGGCGCAGCACGCTGCGGATACGCGCGACGAGTTCGCTCGGGTCGAAGGGTTTGCCGAGATAGTCGTCCGCACCCAGTTCGAGACCGATCACACGGTCGATCACATCCGCGCGCGCGGTCAGCAGGATCACGGGGATGTTGTCGCCTGCGAGGCGCAGCGCGCGTAGTGCGCTGATACCGTCCAGCTCGGGCATCATGATGTCGAGCACGACGAGTGCGGGACGTTCGTGCTGCAGTGCCTGTTGCAGCGCCATGCCGTTCTCGAGCACGGATACCGTGAAGCCACGGCCTTGCAGATAGTCGCGCACGATGTCGCGGACGACGGGGTCGTCGTCGACGACCATAATGGATGAGTTCATCCTGGCGATAGTAGTTGGGGTGCGCTTCGCGCGGAAGCTGGGGGTGCTTTCGAAATCTTTCATGCGTAAGAGGTTTGGTTTTTGCTTTTTGGTTTTTGGTTTTTGGCTTTTTGCTGCGCGGGCAGGCGCGGTTTGATTTTTTTGGGGTGGCGTTGCCGTGCGGTCTGTTTTGGTGTTTTGGGCTTTGTGCTGGCATCCGCAATTTGTTAGCTCGCTTCAGGCGTCGCCGTTCGGTGTTTTGGTTTTTTCGCTGGCATCCGCGATTCGTTAGCTCGCTTCAAGCGTCGCCCCTGTGCGGGGCGGCACCTACTTTTCTTTGCCGCCGCAAAGAAAAGTAGGCAAAAGAAAGCGGCTCACACCGCCAGCCCTTGACCTTTGTCCACGGGCCCCCAACGGCCCCACACTTCACTCGGCAACGCTCTGACTGGTGCCCGTTGCCAGCGCTTCGAATGAACGCCTCACCCGCTTCAAACACCCGTACATGAGCCAGCGGCAGCGAATGGTATGTGCCGCCCAGGTGGCAAACTGTGTGTAGGTTGTCGCGTCGTATGGCCTGGCGCTCTTACAGGGTGGGACGCATGCGCTATCGGTCCGGAGTGGTGCGCGTATGGCGCGAAAGCCGACACACAGTTTGCCACCTGGGCGGCGGTAGACTGTCTGGCGCGGCGTCCTGAAAAACGGGGGCGTGAAGCGGGTGAGGCGCTCATTCAGAGCGTTGGCAACGAGCACAGGTCACGTGGTTGCCGTGTGAAGCGTAAGAACCTTTGGGGGCCCTCAGGCAAGTACTAGCGCTGGCGGTGTGAGCCGCTTTCTTTTGCCTACTTTTCTTTGCGGCGGCAAAGAAAAGTAGGTGCCGCCCCGCACAGGGGCGACGCTTGAGGCGAGCTAACGAATCGCGGATGCCAAGGTAAGGACAAGCACACCACGCGGCGTTGCCATCGCAAAGCAAAGCAAAGCAAAGCAAACCAAAACGCTACACAGCATCACTTCCCAATAGAAGAAGTCTGAATACTTTCAGGCTGCAACTCAGCGATCTGATCGACGACCATCTTACCGATCAACCCATCAAGCTTGACCGAAGCACTCGAATACCGATCAACCCCAAGCCCACCCGTCTGATACCGCGCGGTGACAAGAATCCGCCCATGCTGAATCAGCGTGAGATCGATCATGGAAAGATACTGAGTCGGTTCGTCACTGAACGAGCGGCGCCCGTAGTCGACAGACGCGTTGTACACGAGCCGCGCCTCGCACCCGGCCGGCGACGTCCCCGGGTTATACACATCCGAGCGAATCCCGCGCTTATCGAGCGCAAGCTGCAACGCAGGCACGAAGTCGCCAACCGAAACCAGCTGGTTCACCTCGATGCAAACCGCGCTGATCTTCGCGCGCCGTCCGTTGATGAACGTCGGCGACGAATAATTCGACGCGATCGCGTAGCCCGCCTGAATCACGGAACCCGTCGCATCGGCGGCCGTGATCAGCGTCCACGCGCAACCGCCCAGCGACATCAAACAACACGCCGCGAGCAAGAACCGCAAAACATGCGCGAATGAAGTGACGATCACGATGCGCTCGCGAGCAGACTGAGTGAGATAACGTCGGGCCGTGTCAGGAACGCTCAGCGCGCAATGCGCAGACGCAGTTCGTTCTGGCCTTGCACGCTCGCCGTGACGCTCACGCGGCGATCGGCCGTCTTCACGATGAAGTGCTGGCGCGTCGGCGTGTTGATGTCGTGCACGACGTTCGGGAAGCACGCAGCGATATCCGCGCCGATTTCTTCGAGCGGATCGTTAACGAAGCCGTCGGCTTCCCAGTGCGCGCGCCAGCGGCAGTCGTACGAATGCGCGTTGGCGCGGCAGTCGTCGATCGGATCGACGCCCGGCAGCGTCGCGGCAGGCTCGTCGCGCAGCTTCTTGAAGTCGGCGGACGACACGATGTGCGACAGCGCAGGGCAGACGTCGGCGGGCTCGGCCTGCTTCACAGGCGTGATCTGCGCGGCGTTCGCAGCCGTCGCAAACAGCAGCGCGGCCGTGGCCGTCAGCGCGGCGTCGCGGCCGGCCTGCGTGAGACGAAGAGACAAACGGGAAAGCGAGGGGAGGCGGCGGTCGAATGACATGGCAGGTATTTCCAGTGACGTTGAAATTGCGTCGCGGGCTGCGCCAGGGGAGCGTTTGGCCCACGATGCAATCGTCGCTGGAAATGCCCGCGCGCAAAGCACGGAACAGCGCATGCGCTTCGAAAGTGCTTTCGAACTGTTCGAGAGTCTTTCAGGATGTTGCGCCGGCTGCGAGTGCGTAAGACTCGCGCGCCGCTCAACCGAGCGTCAGCCCGCCATCGACATGAATCACCTGACCCGTGATGTGGCGCGCGGAGTCGGAAAGCAGAAAGGCGATCAGCGCGGCAACGTCGTCGGGTTCGGCGACCTGCCCGAGCGGCGTCGCCTCCGCCGCGCGCGCCCACGCGGGCGCATTCTCCGCGCTCGGTCCGCGATCCTTGCGCGTATAACCCGGCGCGACGCAATTCACCGTGACCCCGTGCTGCGCAAGTTCGGCGGCCGCCGTTTTTGCCAGCGACTCGAGCGCGGCTTTCGCGGCAGCCGTGCCCGCAAACGCCGAGTCCGCGCGATAGCGATGCGCGACGAACGAACTCACGGCCACGACGCGCCCGCGTTTCGATGTTTCGAGCGCAGGCGCCGCCCGTTTGACGAGCGCGGCGAACGCAGCGGGCATCGCCGCGAACGACTCCGCGAGCGCATCGAAATCCAGCGTGCCGATGGTTTGACGCTGGGCGTGTCCCGCGTTGGCCACGATCTGGTCGAGCGCGCCAAAACGCGCGAGCGTCTGATGAACGGCATGTTCGGACGCGCCGCGTTCGGCGAGATCGGCAAGCACCGTTGCGCACGTCGCGCCGCTCGCCGCGCAGGTCGCCGCGACCTGATCGAGCCGCGCACGCGATGCATCGTCCGCGCCGCGCGCGTGCAGCATCAGCGCGACGCGCGGCGCGGCGATGCGCCGGGCGAGCGCGGCGCCGATGCCGGAGCCCGCGCCCGTCACCAGCACGACGCTCTCGAACGACGCGTCGCTCACGCGGCCTCGCGCTCGACCGCGCGCTCGATGAACAGCGTATGGTCGTGGAACGCTTCGAGCGTCTTGCGATGCGCGACGCTGACAATCGCCGCGTTCGGCAGACGCTCGATCAGCGCGTTGTAGATGATGCTTTCGTTCTCGGGATCGAGCGCGCTCGTCGCTTCGTCGAGGAACAGGAAGTCAGGCTGTTGCAGCAACGCGCGCGCTGCGGCAAGACGTTGCTGCTCGCCCGGCGACAGCGAGCGTTCCCAATGCGCCGATTCGCCGAGGCGCTCCGCTAGTTCAGGCAAGCGGCACACCGTGAGCACGTCGCGGCACGCTTCGTCCGAATAGGCGGAAGCCTCCGACGGATAACAGAGCGCCGCCTTCAGCGTGCCGATGGGCAGATAGCTGCGTTGAGGGATGAACAGCAGCTTTGCATCCGCGGGCTTTTCGATCGTGCCTTCGCCGAATGGCCACAGGCCCGCGAGCGTGCGCATCAAGGTGCTCTTGCCCGCGCCCGAAGGCCCGCGCACCAGCCAGCGCGTTTTCGGCGCGATGGTGAACGAGCCGACGTTCGCCATCGGCTCGCCGTTGGGACGCTGCAGACGGAGATTCGTTACTTCGATCGAATCGGTATCCGTGACGTGCACGTTGATGCCGCCGTGCGCGGTGCCTTCGACGACCGACTCATGCAGATGCTGCGAGCGCATCACGCGATGGAATTCCCGCAGACGGTTGACGGTGGCGCGCCACTCGGCGAGTGAATCGTAATTGTTGATGAACCAGGAGAATGAATCGCTGACCGTGCCGAACGCGCCCGTCACCTGCTGGTACATGCCGAACGAGATGCTCTTCGAAAAGTATTTCGGCGCCGCCGCGATGTACGGAAAGACGATAGCCAGCTGCGAGTAACTGATGACGACGATATTGAAGCGCCGCGTGAAGCGCATGATGAGGCGCCAGTTTTCGCGGATGTGCGAGAACACGCCCTTGAGCTGCTGCTCTTCCGAGCGCTCGCCCTGATACAGCGCGATCTGATCGGCGTTTTCGCGGATGCGGATCAGCGAGAAACGGAAGTCGGCTTCCACACGCTGTTGCTGGTAGTTGATCGACACCAGCGGATGGTTGACCTTATGCGTGACCCACGAGCCGACGGCCGCGTAGATCAGCGCCGCCCACACCATGTAACCCGGAATCGAAAACTCCGTGCCGAACATGTGGAACGCGAACGCGCCCGACAGATTCCACAGGATCACGATGAACGAGAACAGCGTGACCGTGGTCGACAGCAGGCCGAGCGACAGATTCAGCGAAGCGCTGGCCAACCCTTGCAGGTCGGCCGAAACCCGCTGGTCGGGGTTGTCGGCGAGATTGTCGCGCTCGATCCGGTAGTACGCGCGATCACCCAGCCAGTCGTTCAGATAGCGGTTGGTGAGCCACTGCCGCCAGCGGAATTCGAGCATTTGCCGGAAGTAGGTCCGGTACGAGCCGAGCAGGATCAGCGCGAGCGCAATGACCGTGAACTGCAGCAGCGAATATTTGAAGACGGGATAGTTGTACTGCTGGATCGCGTCGAAGAACGTGCGCTGCCAGCTGTTGAACCAGACGTTGGCCGCGACCATCGTCATATTCATCGCGATGACGAGCGCGAGCAGGCCCCGCGCTTTCCATCGATCCTCGGACACCCAGTAGGGCTTGATGAGGCCCCACGCGGTGATGTCCGCCGGATTTTTCGAGTTGTCGATCATAAGCATCCTTTCATACGGTCAGCCGGGCGGCGACGGGACGCATTGCGCAGCGGCTTGGTGCTGCTGTCGCATCCCGCCGGGTTGATGGCCCGGCTGCGATTGTTCCGGCACCGACTTAATCTGAACTTAAGCGGACGTTTCACCTCGCCTCGGCGCAGCCGCGCAAACCCGACAAAGGCCTTGCACTGGCGCGGCATTCCGTCCGCATTGACGCGTGCCATTGTGCCAGAGCAACAGGGAACCTCGCCAAAATCAGCCGCGGCCGATTGAGGTCTGCCCGGGTTTGCGGCGCGCGCAGCTTTTATGGTCTAATGGTCCGGACGAAACAGGGGTGCTTCGTGCGCTGGCAGTCGCTGCAGCGAGGCTGAGAGAGACCCTTCGCACCCGATCCGGGTAATACCGGCGCGGGAAGTTTTCGGGAAGTATTTCCTGGAAGTTCTCCTTCCGCCGGGGCGGCGTTCCCGTTTTTCGTGAGCGCCCATGCCCGGCTGGCCTTGCCCGCCGGTTTCGTCCTTGGGTACGTGCGCACTTTGCCGTACGGAAAGGATTCGATGACCGCTCATTTTTCACCTATTCGCTTTATTGCTGCGGGTTACGCCCGTCGCTTCGTTGTCGGCGCGCGGTTTGCGGCGCGGCAGGTTCGCTTTGGAGCCGCACGATGAGGACTTCTGCTCAACCGGATTTCGCCGTAATCGGCGGCGGGCTGTGCGGGCGTCTCGTCGCGTGGCAACTCGCGGGCGAAGGGCATCGCGTGGCGCTTTATGAGCGCGGCGACGCGGCGGGCTCGCAGGCGGCCGCGTGGGTGGCCGCCGCGATGCTTGCGCCGCTCGCCGAGGCCGCCAGCGCCGAACTGCTGATTACTCGGCTGGGCGCGGCGTCGCTGGAAACGTGGCCGACCTTGCTCGCGCAATTGCCCGAGCCGGTGTTTTTCCAGCGCAACGGCTCGCTGATCGTCTGGCATCACAGCGATCGCGCCGAGGCGCCGCTCTTCGAGCGGCGGCTGCGCGCCAACGCGCCCGCCGAACTGCTCGACGGCGGACTCGTCGCGCTGGCAGGCGCGCAGGTCGGCGCGGCCGAGCCCGCGCTCGCCGGCCGCTTCACGCAAGGCTGGCTGCTGCCGCACGAGGGCCAGCTCGATAACCGCCAGGTGCTGTCGGCGCTGGCTGCGGGACTGGCGCAACGGGGCGTCGAGACGCACTGGAACACGTCCGTTGACGACGGCGCGTTGCCGCCCGCGAAGGTCACGATCGATTGCCGCGGGCTGGGCGCGAAGCCCGTCATGCCGACGCTGCGCGGCATCCGCGGCGAAGTCGCGCGCGTGCACGCGCCCGGCATCGATCTGACGCGACCGGTGCGCCTGCTGCATCCGCGCTATCCGCTCTATATCGCGCCGAAGCAGGACGATCTCTATGTGATCGGCGCGACGGAAGTGGAGGGCGAGGATATGTCGCCCGTCAGCGTGCGCTCGGCGCTCGAATTGCTGAGCGCGGCATTTTCGGTTCATCCCGGTTTCGGCGAGGCGCGCATTCTCGAACTGAACTCGCAATGCCGGCCCACCTTGCCCGACCATCGTCCCGTGCTGCTGTGGGACGGCGCGAGCACGCTGCGCGTGAACGGGCTGTACCGGCACGGCTACATGATCGTGCCCGAAGTCGCGGGCGAAGCAGTGCGGCTCGCGTCGGCGCTGCTCGATGGCCGGGTCGCCGATTCCGACGGTTTTGCCGACTGGCAGCGCAACGCGCGCTGGAGCGAGCTGTTCCGGCTGGACCGCGAGCCCGCCGTCACTCTCAATGTTTGAACTCATAGACATGGACATTCAGATCAACCAGAAGCCGCTGTCGCTGCCCGAAGGCGCGACCGTCGCCGACGCGCTCAGCGCGTACGGCGCGCGGCCCCCGTTCGCCGTCGCGCTGAACGGCAATTTCGTCGCGCGTGGGCAGCATGCGGCGCGCGCGTTGCAGGCGGGCGACAAGCTCGATGTCGTGCATCCCGTCGCGGGCGGCTGAAGCTGAAGTTGCAGCCAAAGCCAGGCCACGAGACGCAAGCCACTGACAAGGAATCACACATGAACTCACACGCGAACGCACCCGCCGACGCGCTCACGCTTTACGGCGAAACCTTCCAGAGCCGCGTGCTGCTGGGCACGTCGCGCTATCCGTCGCTGCAGTCGCTGTCGGATTCGATCGCGGCGTCGAAGCCGGGCATGGTGACGGTCGCGCTGCGCCGGCAGATGAGCGAGGGCGGCGCGGAAGCCGGCTTCTTCGATCTGCTCAAGCGCCACGGCGTGCCGCTGCTGCCGAACACGGCCGGCTGCCAGACGGTGAGCGAGGCGGTGACGACGGCGCACATGGCGCGCGAAGTCTTCGATACCGACTGGATCAAGCTCGAACTGATCGGCGACGACTACACGCTGCAGCCCGACCCGGTCGGCCTGATCGAAGCGGCCGCGCAACTGGTGAAGGACGGCTTCAAGGTGCTGCCGTATTGCACGGAAGATCTCGTGATCGGACGGCGTCTGCTCGATGCGGGCTGTGAAGCGCTGATGCCGTGGGGTGCGCCGATCGGCACGGGCAAGGGCGTCGTGAATCCGTATGGCTTGCGCGTGCTGCGCGAGCGTTTGCCCGACGTGCCGCTGATCGTCGACGCGGGCCTCGGCGTGCCGTCGCATGCATGCCAGGTGATGGAATGGGGCTTCGACGGCGTGCTGCTGAATACGGCCGTGTCGCAGGCCACGCATCCGGAGACGATGGCACGCGCCTTTGCGATGGGCGTCGAAGCCGGCCGCGAGGCTTATCTCGCCGGCCCGATGGCCGAACGTGAAACTGCCCACGCGAGCACGCCTGTCGTCGGCATGCCGTTCTGGCATCAGGATGGGAGCGCTGCGGCATGACGGAGACACTGAAACTCGCGGGCCGCGATCTGTTCTGGCCACCCGCCGACGAACTCACGGAAGCGGCCGAACGCATCCGTGCGCACCTCGGCGACTGGCCGCCGACGCACGTCGACTGGCGTATCTGCCTGACGCCGCCCGACGACGCGAATGGCGGCGACCTGATCGTCTTCACCGACCTGAAGCAAAGCAGCGCGCAGCATGTCGAACAGATCGCGCGCTGGCAGACCCAGGGCGCGGGCGTGATCGAGGCCGCCGAAGGTCGGGCGGTGCTGCATCTGGGCGGCGTGCGCTATCAGCTGGAAGGCCATCTCGCGGAAGACTGGATTGCCGCGCTCGCTGCGTTCCTCGATTGCGGCTTCGATCCGCACGATGCGCTGGTGCTCGCGCTCGCGTGGCGCGACGGCGACGAAACAAGGTCCGACGATGCGTGGCCGTGCGACATGTCGCACTTCCCGCGCGTCGCCGGTTTGCCGGACGCGCCTGCGCAAGCTTTCGCTGCATGTCCGGACGCACTCGGCCTCTACGCCGTGCTGCCGACCGCGGAATGGGTCGAGCGCGTGGCCGGGTTCGGCGTGAAGACGTTGCAACTGCGTCGCAAGACGGCTGAGCCGGAAGAACTGAAGCGGGAAATCGCACGTTCGGTCGCGGCGGGCCGCGAGCATGGCGCGTGCGTTTTCATCAACGATCACTGGCAGGCGGCCATCGACGCGGGCGCGTACGGCGTGCACCTCGGTCAGGAAGACGTGCATACGGCCGATCTGCATGCGCTGTCGAAGGCAGGCGTGCGCCTCGGCCTGTCGACGCACGGTTACTACGAAATGCTGACCGCGCTGCACTTCCGGCCGAGCTACATCGCGCTCGGCGCAGTGTTCCCGACCACGACGAAAGTGATGCCGACCGCGCCGCAAGGTCTGGCAAGGCTCGCACGCTACGTGAAACTTCTGGATGGCGTCGTGCCGCTCGTTGCGATCGGCGGGATCAGCGGCGATGTGCTGCCGCAAGTGCTCGCTACCGGCGTGAAAAGCGCCGCCGTGGTGCGCGCGATCACGGAAGCTGCCGATCCCGCATCGGCCGCTGCGACGTTACAGAAAGCGTTTTTACAACAAAAAGTTTAGAAAAGTTAAATCGTTAGCGTCGTCAAGGCAGGGTTTGCACGAAGGCCCTATAATTCGGCCTTCCGTGTAAAAGGACTGTCAGCTACGTGCCTTCCTCTTCCGAGACCCTCCTTGAGCTGCGCGACGTCGACTTCGGCTATGGCGAGCGGCTCGTCCTGTCGAACCTGAATCTGCGCTTCAAACGCGGCCAGGTGGTCGCGGTCATGGGCGGCTCGGGATGCGGCAAGACGACCGTGCTGCGGCTGATCGGCGGCCTGGTGCGCGCGCAGCGCGGCCAGGTGATGTTCCACGGGCAGGACATCGGCGCGCAGACGCGTGACGGCCTGTACGCGCTGCGTCGCAAGATGGGCATGCTGTTTCAGTTCGGCGCGCTGTTCACCGACATGTCGGTGTTCGAAAACGTCGCCTTCGCCCTGCGCGAGCACACCGATCTCCCCGAAGAACTGATCCGCGACCTCGTGTTGATGAAGCTCAACGCGGTCGGCCTGCGCGGCGCACGCGACCTCGCGCCGTCGGAGATTTCGGGCGGCATGGCCCGCCGCGTGGCGCTGGCCCGCGCCATCGCACTCGATCCTGAACTGATGATGTACGACGAGCCGTTCGCCGGTCTCGACCCCATTTCGCTCGGCATCACGGCTAACCTGATCCGCGCGCTCAACACGGCGCTCGGCGCGACGTCGATCCTCGTCACGCACGACGTGCCCGAATCGTTCGCGATCGCCGACTACGTCTACTTCCTCGCCAACGGCGGCGTCCTCGCGGAAGGCACGCCGGCCGAGCTGCGCGCGTCGACCGACCCGACCGTGCGCCAGTTCATCGACGGCACGCCCGACGGCCCGTTCAAATTTCACTATCCGAGCAACACGCCGCTCGCGGCGGATTTCGGCATTGGCGGAGGCCGCGCATGATCAGCTTCATCGGCCGTTCCGTCATTTGCGGGCTCGGGCAAACGGGTTATGCGACGCGCATGTTTCTGCGCCTCGTGCTCGAATTTTTCCCGCTGCTGCGCCGTCCGCGTCTTGTCACGAAGCAGATCCACTTCGTGGGTAACTATTCGCTGGTGATCATCGCGGTGTCGGGGCTGTTCGTCGGCTTCGTGCTCGGCTTGCAGGGTTACTACACGCTCAACCGCTACGGTTCCGAACAGGCGCTCGGGCTGCTCGTCGCGCTGTCGCTGGTGCGCGAGCTCGGCCCCGTCGTGACGGCGCTGCTGTTCGCCGGTCGCGCGGGCACGTCGCTCACGGCCGAAATCGGCCTGATGAAGGCGGGCGAGCAACTGACGGCGATGGAGATGATGGCCGTCGATCCTCTGAAAGTGGTCGTCGCGCCGCGCATGTGGGCGGGCATCATTTCGATGCCGATTCTCGCGGCGATTTTCAGTGCGGTGGGCGTGCTCGGCGGTTACGTGGTGGGCGTGCTGATGATCGGCGTCGACGCCGGCGCGTTCTGGTCGCAGATGCAGGGTGGCGTCGATGCGTATCGCGACGTCGGCAACGGTGTGATCAAGAGCATCGTGTTCGGCTTCGCGGTGACGTTCATCGCGCTCTACCAGGGCTACGAAGCGAAGCCCACGCCGGAAGGCGTGTCGCGCGCGACGACCAAGACAGTCGTCTACGCGTCGCTGGCCGTGCTCGGCCTCGATTTCCTGCTGACCGCGCTGATGTTCAGCTAGGCGGTGGCGAGCCAGGCTTCGCGCGGTGCGCCGCGCAGCGCTCACGCCGCGGCGGCATAGATTCTCTTTGGGATGACGATGAAAAAAACTGCTCTCGATTTCTGGGTAGGTCTGTTCGTGGTGCTCGGCTTCATTGCGTTGCTGTTCCTCGCGCTGAAGGCCGGCAACATGAGCTCGCTGTCGTTTCAGGCGACATACCCGGTCAAGCTGAAGTTCGACAATATCGGCGGCCTCAAGGTGCGCGCGCCCGTGAAGAGCGCGGGCGTGACGGTGGGCCGCGTCGAATCGATCGGCTTCGACAGCAATTCGTATCAGGCGCTCGTGACGCTCGACCTCGACAAGCAGTATCAGTTTCCGAAAGACACGTCCGCGAAGATTCTGACGTCGGGCCTGTTGGGTGAGCAGTACATCGGTCTTGAGCCGGGTGGCGACAGCGAAATGCTGAAAGCCGGCGACACGATCACGATGACCCAATCGGCAATCGTCCTGGAGAATCTGATCGGGCAGTTCCTGTATAGCAAGGCAGCGGATTCGGGCGCTGCCAAACCCGGTGCGTCCGCTGCGGCACCTGCGCCTGCGGAGCCGGCTCCTGCAGCGCCGGCTGCGGCTGCTTCGGGTGCATCCGGCCAATAAGGAGAACAACAATGAACACGACACGCTTACGTGTCGCGGGGATCACGCTGGCGGTGGCAGCCCTGGCGGGTTGCGCAACCGTTCAGAATCCGACGAAGGAAGATCCGATCGAGGGCTTCAACCGTACGGTCTTCACCTTCAACGACACGCTCGACAAGTACGCGTTGAAGCCGGTCGCGAAGGGCTATGTGTTCGTCACGCCGCAACCGGTGCGTGACAGCGTCACGAACTTCTTCTCGAACATCGGCGACGTGTACATCGCGGCGAACAATCTGCTGCAGCTGAAGATCGCCGACGGCGTATCGGACATCATGCGGATCGTGATCAACACGATCTTCGGCGTCGGCGGTCTGTTCGACGTCGCGACGCTCGCCAAGCTGCCCAAGCACGACAACGACCTCGGCCTGACGCTCGGCCACTACGGCGTGCCGGCGGGTCCGTATCTGGTGTTGCCGCTGTTCGGGCCGAGTACCGTGCGCGACGGCGTGGGCATGGTGGGCAACTACTTCATCAACCCGCTCACGTACGTGCAGCCGGACAGCGTGAGCTGGGCGCTCTACGGTCTGAACGTGGTCAACACGCGCGCGAACCTGCTGAACGCAAGCGACGTGCTCGAAGGCGCGGCGCTCGACAAATACTCGTTCGTGCGTAACGCGTATCTGCAGCGCCGCCGCTATCTGCTGACGGGCGGCAATGCGTCCACGGGGCTGCCGGACTACGGTAGCGAAGCACCGCTGCCGAAATACGAAGACGTCGACGGCGGCGCGGCAACGACGCCTGCGCCCGCGCCGGCTTCGGCGCCGCAGGCGGCTTCGGGCGCGTCTTCCAACGATGCCCCGGGTGCCGCGCAGCCCGCGTCGGAAACCGACGCGCCGCCGACGGTCCCCGGCGGCCAGATCGTGCCGCCGGCGCACTTCGGCTACCCGTCGCTGAAGCTGCACTGAGGCATGGCACATGCGAGCGGCGTATCCGTCTGTCGTAACACTCGGATACGTTTCTCGCAGTTTGGGCGTGGATTGCGGCTGAACTCGCGTGATATCGTCGCCTCCAACCTAAGCTTATTTTTTTTGCAGGACTGGAAATGAAAAAATTCTTCTTCTTTATCCCGTTTATTGCAGCTCTCTTTGCGTTCAGCGGCGCGGCGTCCGCGCAAGCCGTCGACAGCAGCAACCCGGACACGATGGTCAAGACCGTCACGCAGCAGGTGATCGACGCCGTGCGCGCCGACAAGACGATCCAGAGCGGCAATATCGGCGCCGTCACGAAGCTCGTGAACGAGAAGATTCTTCCGTACACGGACTTCCGCCGCACGACGCAGCTCGCGATGGGCCGCAACTGGCGCACGGCGACGCCGGAGCAGCAGAACGCCGTCGTCGAGCAGTTCAAGACCCTGTTGATCCGTACGTATTCTGGCGCGCTGGCTCAGGTGAGGGATCAGGAAATCCAGTACAAGCCGTTCCGCGCGAGCCCGGAAGACACCGACGTGGTGGTCCGCTCGGTCGTGATGAACAACGGCTCGCCCGTCGAACTCGACTACCGTCTGTACAAGACGCCGCAAGGCTGGCGCGTGTATGACCTGAACGTGCTCGGCGCATGGCTGATCCAGGCGTACCAGCAGCAGTTCAACGAGCAGATCCAGAAGAGCGGCGTCGACGGTCTGATCCAGTTCCTGACGGCACGCAACCAGCAACTCGCGAACGGCAAACAGTCGTGAACAACTTCGTCAGCGCGCCGGTGAGCACGCCCGTCAACACGTTCGAAACCGGCAGCACCTTGACCCACGCGAGCGCGAAGGCCGCGCTCGAGGCCGGTCTCGCGCGCATCGGCGGCGGCGCGACGGCGGTCGACTGCGCGGCACTCACGCAATTCGATTCGTCGGCGCTTGCCGTGCTGCTCGCATGGCAACGCGCGGCGAGCGCGCGCGGCACGCCGCTCGTCGTCGTCAACCTCCCTGCGGGGCTGTCCAGTCTCGCACAAGCCTACGGTGTCGATACCCTCATCACCGTACGACATTGACGCTCACGCGTCAGTGAGTCGCGCCGCGTTTCACGCTTTGCGCTGGCTCACGTTCTCCCAAGGCAAGTCGGCCGGTTCGACTTTTGCCCTATAATCAAACGTTTTTTGGCGCGTGGCCGTTTCATCCCGCATCGCGGAAACGGCCGTAGAGGTTGCAAGATAGCGCAAGCGGTCTTTTGCACCCGGCCCCAATTTCGTTCCCCCATGCTTTCGCGCCCTTGCCGGGCGATCTATCAGGCGCTGTCCACCTTGACGGCGCACAGTCATGTCAGCGATTGAAATTCGTAACGTCAGGAAGCGCTACAAGGATCTGCAAGCGCTCAAAGGCGTCAGCTTCACCGTCGAACAAGGCGAATTCTTCGGGCTGCTCGGTCCGAACGGCGCCGGCAAGACGACGCTCATCAGCATCCTTGCCGGGCTCGCACGCGCCGATGAAGGCAGCATCACGGTTCACGGCCACCACGTCGTCGACGGCTTCCGTCTTGCGCGCCGCGCGCTCGGCGTCGTGCCGCAGGAACTCGTGTTCGATCCGTTCTTCACCGTGCGCGAGACGCTGCGCATCCAGTCGGGCTACTTCGGCCTGCGCAAGAACGACGACTGGATCGACGAAGTGATGGCCAATCTCGATCTCACCGAAAAAGCCGACGCGAACATGCGCGCGCTGTCGGGCGGGATGAAGCGCCGCGTGCTGGTCGCGCAGGCGCTGGTGCACCGGCCACCCGTGATCGTGCTCGACGAGCCGACGGCAGGCGTCGATGTCGAACTGCGCCAGACGCTGTGGAAATTCATCTCGCGCCTGAACCGCGAAGGGCACACGATCGTGCTGACCACGCACTATCTGGAAGAAGCCGAATCGCTGTGCGACCGCATCGCGATGCTGCGGCGCGGTGAAGTCGTCGCGCTGGAACGGACGAGCACGCTGCTTGAACGTTTCGCCGGCACGCAACTGTTCATCCGTTTCGCGCAGGGCGTGCTGCCCGCCGAATTGCGGGCGCTCGAAGTCGATCCCACCAATGTCAACGGACGTCAACATCTGCTGCGCCTGTCGAGCTACGACGACGTGGAGCGCATCCTCGCGCAATGCCGCACGGCGGGTTGTACGTTCGAGGAAATCGAGGTCCGCAAGGCCGACCTCGAAGACGTGTTCATGCAGGTGATGAACGGGCCGGAAGTGGTCGAGGGGTTGGCATGAGCGGTTTCCGTACGTTGTTCTACAAGGAGCTGCTGCGCTTCTGGAAAGTCTCGTTCCAGACGGTGCTCGCGCCCGTCGTTACCGCATTGCTGTATCTGACCATTTTTGGCCACGCGCTGCGCGATCACGTGCAGGTCTATCCGGGTGTGCTGTACACGAGCTTTCTCGTGCCGGGCCTCGTGATGATGAGCGTGCTGCAGAACGCGTTCGCGAACAGTTCGTCGTCGCTGATCCAGTCGAAGATCACGGGCAATCTGGTGTTCGTGCTGCTGCCGCCGCTCTCGCATTGGGAAATGTACGGCGCGTATGTGCTCGCGGCTGTGGTGCGCGGATTGAGCGTCGGGCTGGGCGTATTCATCGTCACGGTCTGGTTCATTCCGATGAGCTTCAGCGCGCCGCTTTATATCATCGCGTTCGCGGTGCTCGGTTCGGCGATTCTCGGCACGCTCGGTCTGATCGCGGGCATCTGGACCGAGAAGTTCGACCAGCTCGCCGCGTTCCAGAATTTTCTGATCATGCCGCTCACGTTTTTGTCGGGCGTGTTCTACTCGACGCATACGCTGCCGCCCGTGTGGCGGGAAATCTCGCGGCTGAACCCGTTTTTCTACATGATCGACGGCTTTCGTTATGGCTTCTTCGGTATGTCGGATATCAATCCGCTATGGAGCCTTCTGATTGTCGGCGGTTTCTTCGTCGTGCTGGCCGTGCTGGCGATGCGCATGCTCGCTTCCGGCTTCAAGCTGCGTCACTAGGAGCACTCATGCTACCCACTCCCGAACAGGTCAAGAATTACATCGCGGCCGGCCTTCCTTGCGAGCATCTCGAAGTGGAAGGCGACGGCCAGCATTTCTTCGCGACCATCGTGTCGCCGAATTTCGAAGGCAAGCGACTGATTCAACGGCATCAACTCGTCTATGCGGCGCTTGGCGACCGCATGCGCGAAGAGATCCACGCGCTCAGCATGAAAACGCTGACGCCCACCGAATGGCAAAGCGCCTGACTCGCGTATCGACACTACGCGGAAACACCTGCTGTCTGTCGGAGGACGGCGCTCGATAACCTGGCTGCAAGAGCGGAAGAACAAGCTGCACAAAAAAGCTTTAGACGTGGCTGCAAATTAGCTGGAACATTAGTGCGACTTACACAAGAGAATCGCGACGCCGCAAACGGCGCCGCAGCAACCGCCCACAACAAGACGCCCGCAGGCGGACGGGCAGATCAGGAACAAACAGGCATGGACAAACTCGTGATTGAAGGCGGGCAAAAGCTCGCTGGTGAGATCGTTGTTTCGGGTGCGAAGAACGCGGCGTTGCCGATCCTTTGCGCAGGCTTGTTGAGCGCGGAGCCCGTTCATCTCGAGAACGTGCCCGATCTGCAGGACGTGCGCACGACGCTCAAACTGCTCGGCCAGATGGGCGTCCGCACGGAAAGCAGCGACGGAAAGGTGCTGCTCGACGCTTCGAAGGTCGACAATCTGGTCGCGCCGTACGAACTCGTGAAGACGATGCGCGCGTCGATTCTGGTGCTCGGCCCGCTGGTCGCGCGCTTCGGCGAGGCGAAGGTGTCGCTGCCGGGCGGCTGCGCAATCGGCGCACGTCCGGTCGACCAGCACATCAAGGGCCTGCAGGCGATGGGCGCCGAGATCAACATCGAGCACGGCTTCATCGAAGCGCGCGCGAAGCGTCTGAAGGGCGCGCGCATCATCACCGACATGATCACCGTGACGGGCACCGAAAACCTGCTGATGGCAGCCGTGCTCGCGGAAGGCGAGACGGTCATCGAGAACGCCGCGCGCGAGCCGGAAGTCGGCGATCTGGCGAATCTGCTGGTCGCGATGGGCGCGAAGATCGACGGCATCGGTACGGACCGCCTCGTGATTCAGGGCGTCGACAAGCTGCACGGCGCCACGCACACGGTCGTACCGGATCGTATCGAAGCGGGCACGTTCCTGTGCGCGGTCGCGGCGGCGGGCGGCGACGTCACGTTGCGTCACGTGCGTCCGCAGATTCTCGAAGCCGTGACCGACAAGCTGCGCGAAGCAGGCGTGACGATCGAAGAGGGCGACGACTGGATGCGCGTGCGCATGAGCCAGCGTCCGAAGGCCGTGTCGTTCCGCACGTCGGAATACCCGGCGTTCCCGACCGACATGCAGGCGCAGTTCATGGCGCTCAACGCACTGGCGGAAGGCACGTCGCAAGTGGTCGAAACGATCTTCGAAAACCGCTTCATGCACGTGCAGGAACTGAACCGTCTCGGCGCGAACATCACGATCGACGGCAAGACGGCGCTCGTCAACGGCGTCGAGAAACTGTCGGGCGCGAAGGTGATGGCCACCGATCTGCGCGCGTCGGCGAGTCTGGTGATCGCGGGCCTGTGCGCCGATGGCGAAACGCTGATCGACCGCATCTATCACCTGGATCGCGGCTACGACCGGATGGAATCGAAACTCACCGCAGTCGGCGCGAAGGCGCGCCGCATCAAGGGTAATCAGGCATGAGCGAATTGCCGCAAACGTCGTCGTCGCCAGCAGTGGGCAAGCCGCTGACGCTCGCGCTGTCGAAGGGCCGCATCTTCGAGGAAACGGTGCCGCTGCTCGCGGCAGCGGGCATCGAAGTGACGGAAGACCCGGAAACGTCGCGCAAGCTGATTCTGCCGACCACAGATCCGAACCTGCGCGTCATCATCGTGCGCGCCACCGACGTGCCGACGTACGTCGAATACGGTGCCGCCGATTTCGGCGTCGCGGGCAAGGACGTGCTGATCGAGCACGGCGGCGGCGGTTTGTATCAGCCGATCGATCTGGACATCGCGCGCTGCCGGATGTCGGTGGCGGTCGCCGCCGGCTTCGACTACGCGAACGCGGTGCGCCAGGGCGCGCGCCTGCGCGTCGCCACGAAGTATGTGCAGGTGGCGCGCGAACACTTCGCAGCCAAGGGCGTGCACGTCGATCTGATCAAGCTGTATGGATCGATGGAGCTCGCGCCGCTGGTGGGTCTCGCCGACGCGATCGTCGACCTGGTCAGCTCGGGCGGCACGCTGCGCGCCAACAATCTTGTCGAGGTCGAGGAGATCATGCAGATCTCGTCGCGCCTCGTAGTGAACCAGGCGGCGCTGAAGCTCAAGCGCGCCGCGCTGGCGCCCATTCTCAACGCGTTCGAGCGCGCGTCGCAACGCAGCGACGCAACGGCCTGACGCAAAGGCCGCAGCCGAGTCTGACTCGCGCGCCTTACCGAAACGGATACCAGCATGTCTATCAAGATTCGCAAACTCGATTCCAGCACTGAGAATTTCCAGAAGTCGCTGCATGCGGTGCTCGCGTTCGAAGCGAGCGAAGACGAAGCGATCGAACGCTCGGTCGCGCAGATTCTGGCCGACGTGAAGGCGCGCGGCGATGCCGCCGTGCTCGACTATACGAACCAGTTCGACCGCCTGAATGCGAAAGATGTCGGCGCGCTCGAACTGCCGATGGCGGAACTGGAAGCGGCACTGGAAGGCCTGGAACCGAAGCGCCGCGCGGCGCTCGAGGCGGCGGCGGCGCGCGTGCGCGGCTATCACGAGAAGCAGAAAATCGAATGCGGCAGCCATAGCTGGCAGTACACGGAAGCCGACGGCACCGTGCTTGGCCAGAAGGTGACGCCGCTCGACCGTGCGGGTATTTACGTGCCGGGCGGCAAGGCGGCGTATCCGTCGTCGGTGCTGATGAACGCGATTCCGGCGCGTGTGGCCGGCGTGCGCGAAATCGTCATGGTCGTGCCGACCCCGGACGGCGTGAAGAACCCGCTCGTGCTAGCGGCGGCGCTGCTGGGCGGTGTGGACCGCGTGTTCACGATTGGCGGCGCGCAGGCGGTCGGCGCGCTCGCCTACGGCACGCAGAGCATTCCCGCCGTCGACAAGATCTGCGGTCCCGGCAATGCGTATGTCGCGTCGGCGAAGCGCCGCGTGTTCGGCACGGTCGGGATCGATATGATCGCCGGTCCGTCGGAAATTCTCGTGCTGTGCGACGGCACGACCGATCCGCGCTGGGTCGCGATGGACCTGTTCTCGCAGGCCGAGCACGACGAGCTCGCGCAATCCATTCTGCTGTGCCCGGACGAAGGTTTCATCGCGCGCGTCGAAGACGCCATCAACGAACTGCTGCCGACGATGCCGCGCCGCGACGTGATCCAGGCGTCGCTCGAAGGGCGTGGTGCGCTGATCAAGGTGCGCGACATGGAGCAGGCGTGTGCGATCGCCAACGACATCGCGCCGGAACACCTCGAAATTTCCGCGCTGGAGCCGCAGCAGTGGGCGCAACAGATTCGCCATGCGGGCGCGATCTTCCTCGGCCGCTACACGAGCGAAAGCCTCGGCGATTACTGCGCGGGGCCAAATCACGTGCTGCCTACGTCTCGTACCGCACGTTTCTCGTCGCCACTCGGCGTCTATGATTTCTTCAAGCGTTCCAGCCTGATCGAAGTGAGCGCGGACGGTGCGCAGACGCTCGGTGAAATCGCCGCTGAACTGGCGTATGGCGAAGGCCTGCAGGCGCATGCACGCAGCGCCGAGTACCGGATGAAGAACCCAGGCTGACCTTGCGGCGAGCCGCCTTTTCACGCGGGCAACCCCCGCGCTGATTTCGAGACGGCTCCGTTTTCACGAAAACAGAGAACTCAACCCGGGTCGGCTGTGAGCCGCCCCTATTGCGCTGTCGCCTGCCAGAGGGCGGGCGCGCCCCACGCCATGACGACACCTCAAGACATCATTCGCCGCGACGTGCTCGCGATGACGAGCTACCCCGTTGCCGATGCGGCGGGCCTCGTGAAGCTCGATGCAATGGAGAATCCGTTTCCGCTGCCGGAAGCGCTGGCCGCGCAACTCGGCGAGCATCTGGCGGGCGTCGCGCTGAACCGCTATCCGGCGCCGCGTCCGCAGGCGCTCATCGAGAAGCTCAAGCGCGTGATGAACGTGCCGGCGAACTGCGAGGTGCTGCTCGGCAACGGCTCGGACGAACTGATCAGCATCGTCTCCGTGGCCTGCGCGACGCCGGGCGCAAAGGTGCTGGCGCCCGTGCCGGGCTTCGTGATGTACGCGATGTCGGCGAAGCTCGCGGGCATGGAGTTCGTCGGCGTGCCGCTGAACGCCGACTTCACGCTCGACGTGGAGTCGATGCTCGCCGCTATCGCTGAACACCGGCCTACCGTGATCTACCTGGCGTTTCCGAACAACCCGACGGGCACGCTGTTCGATCCGGCCGATATGGAGCGCATCATCGAAGGGGCGAGCGGAAGCCTCGTCGTGATCGACGAAGCGTATCAGCCGTTCGCGCAAGAGAGCTGGATGCCGCGCGCGGCAGACTTCGACAACGTCGTCGTGATGCGTACCGTGTCGAAGCTGGGCCTCGCGGGCATCCGCCTGGGTTACATGGCGGGCCGCATGGAATGGATCAACGAATTCGACAAGGTGCGCCCGCCGTACAACGTCAACGTGCTGACGCAGGCAACGGCCGATTTCCTGCTCGATCACATCGACGTGCTCGACGCGCAGGCTGCGCAATTGCGCGACGAACGCGCGAAGCTGGCGCAAGCCGTCGCCGCGCTGCCGGGCGCCGAAGTGTTCCCGAGCGCGGGCAATTTCCTGCTCGTGCGCGTGCCGGATGCATCGGCGACGTTCGAAACCCTTCTAACTTCGCGGGTTTTGATCAAAAACGTGAGTAAAATGCATCCATTGCTCGCGAATTGCGTGCGTTTGACGGTCGGCTCGCCGGAAGAAAACGCGCAAATGCTCGCCGCGCTAAAACTTGTGCTGAACTGAAGCCAGCACTTTCACAACCCCACTTTTTTCAAAGTCAGATTCGAGGAATTGCCATGCGCCTTGCGGAAGTCGTTCGCAACACCAGCGAAACGCAGATCCGTGCAACGATCAACCTGGACGGCACCGGTCAGCAGAAGCTGGCCACGGGCGTGCCGTTCCTCGATCACATGCTCGACCAGATCGCCCGTCACGGGCTGATCGATCTGGACATCGAAGCGCATGGCGATACGCATATCGACGACCACCATACCGTCGAAGACGTCGGCATCACGCTTGGGCAGGCCGTTGCAAAGGCCGTCGGCGACAAGAAGGGCATTCGCCGCTACGGACATTCGTACGTGCCGCTCGACGAAGCGCTGTCGCGCGTCGTGATCGATTTTTCCGGACGGCCGGGCCTCGAATTCCACGTGCCGTTCACGCGTGCGCGCATCGGCACGTTCGACGTCGATCTCTCTATCGAATTTTTCCGCGGCTTCGTCAATCATGCCGGCGTTACGCTGCATATCGACAACCTGCGCGGCCTGAACGCGCATCATCAGATGGAAACGGTGTTCAAGGCTTTCGGCCGCGCATTGCGTATGGCCGTCGAGCTGGATGAGCGCGCGGCGGGGCAGATTCCGTCGACCAAGGGCAGCCTCTGAGCGACGCGTAGCCACCCATGCCACCCAAAGGACCGGCTGCGCGGCGCGCCGCCGGCTTGAGATGGACATCATCAAGTCGTTTATTTCGCTGCTGGCGTTGATCAACCCGGTGGGCGCGATACCGTTCTTTCTGAGCCTGACGTCGCAGCAATCGTCCGCCGAACAGCGCCGCACGATCCGTATCGCGTCGATTTCGGTGTTCTGCGTGATTGCCGTGAGCACGTTGCTCGGGCAGCAGATCATCCGCTTTTTCGGCATTTCGATCGGCGCGCTCGAAGTGGGCGGAGGCATCATCATGCTGCTGATGTCGATCAGCATGCTGAACGCGCAGGTCGGCAATGCGCGCTCGACGCCCGAAGAGCGTCACGAGGCGGAGATGAAGGACAACATCGCCGTCGTGCCGCTGGCGATCCCGCTGCTGACGGGACCGGGCTCTATCAGTACTGTCCTAGTCTATTCGGCCAGCTATCCTCATTGGTACGAGCGGATTACTCTGATTGGCATCGGCGCTGTGATTGCGGCGCTGTGCTTCGGATCGCTGAGTCTTGCCGAACCGATTGCCCGCTGGGTCGGTCGGACGGGAATCAACATCGGTACCCGGCTGATGGGTTTGATGTTGTCGGCGCTGGCGGTGGAGTTCATCGTCAACGGATTGAAGGCGTTGCTGCCTAATTTGAAATGAAAACTTCGATTGCGATTGTGGATTACGGAATGGGCAACCTGCGCTCGGTCGCCCAGGCGTTGAAGAAGGCCGCGCCGGAAGCGGACGTGGCGATCGTCGACAAGCCCGAAGCGATCCGCGCGGCGGACCGCGTGGTGCTGCCGGGCCAGGGCGCGATGCCCGACTGCATGCGCTCGCTCGGCGAGTCCGGCTTGCAGGACGCCGTCGTCGAAGCGTCGCGCAGCAAGCCCCTGATGGGCGTGTGCGTCGGCGAGCAGATGCTGTTCGACTGGAGCGCGGAAGGCGATACGAAGGGCCTGGGCCTGTTGCCGGGCAAGGTTGTGCGCTTCGATCTCGAAGGCCAGTTGCAGGACGACGGCTCGCGCTTCAAGGTCCCGCAGATGGGCTGGAACCGTGTCCGTCAGGCGCAGCCGCACCCGTTGTGGGACGGCGTCGCCGACAACGCGTTCTTCTACTTCGTGCACAGCTATTACGTCGTGCCGGAAAACGCCGCGCATACGTCGGGCGAAACCGTGTACGGCGTGCCCTTTACCTCGGCAGTGGCGCGGGATAACATTTTTGCGACCCAATTCCACCCGGAAAAGAGCGCCGACGCGGGCCTGCGCGTGTATCGCAACTTCGTGCACTGGAATCCCTGATCCCCGGCCGTCAGCATCTTTAACCGTCCATGTCCTCCGTCCGGCCTTGCTCCCTCGCTCATGTGCCTATGCATTCGAAGCCCGTCGGCAAGGTCGCCGAAAGACATGTACTAAACTAGCGGAACGGCCTGGCGCCGGCCCCGGCCCCGGCCGGATTTGCCGCCAGCCGAACTTCAATTTTTTTCCTGACAACACCCGATTGCTATGCTGCTGATCCCCGCCATCGACCTGAAAGACGGTCAGTGTGTACGCCTCAAACAGGGCGATATGGACCAGGCGACGATTTTCCACGAGGAACCGGCGGTGATGGCCCGACATTGGGTCGACCGCGGCGCGCGGCGCCTGCACCTCGTCGACCTGAACGGCGCGTTCGCCGGCAAGCCGAAGAACGAAGACGCGATTCGCGCGATCATCGAAGAAGTCGGCGGCGAGATTCCCGTGCAACTGGGCGGCGGCATCCGCGACCTGAACACGATCGAACGCTATCTGGACGACGGCCTCGAGTACGTGATCATCGGCACGGCGGCGGTGAAGAACCCCGGCTTCCTGCTCGAAGCGTGCACGGCGTTCGGCGGCCATATCATCGTCGGCCTCGATGCGAAGGACGGCAAGGTCGCCACCGACGGCTGGAGCAAGCTGACGGGCCACGAAGTCGCGGACCTCGCGCGCAAGTTCGAGGACTACGGCTGCGAGTCGATCATCTACACGGACATCGGTCGCGACGGCATGCTTCAGGGCATCAACATCGAGGCGACGGTGCGCCTTGCGCGCGCGGTGAAGATTCCCGTGATCGCGAGCGGCGGCCTGTCGAACATGGGCGATATCGACGCGCTGTGCGAAGTGGAAGCCGAAGGCATCGAAGGCGTGATCTGTGGCCGTGCGATCTATTCGGGCGACCTGGACTTCGCCGCGGCGCAGACGCACGCGGACCGTTTGCGCGAATCGGACGACGCCTGAGCGTCGGGTTTTCCGCGCATCGCGCGCGCCTGAAGCATCGTTCACAGGCGCGCGGAGCGTCCGGCATGCCGGCCTTGCGCCGTTCTCCTGCAATTCACGCATGGGCGAACGGCCTCACCAGCGGTATTGGCAGAAAATAGCAAGATCATGGCTTTAGCTAAACGCATTATTCCCTGTCTGGACGTCACGGCTGGCCGCGTGGTCAAGGGCGTCAACTTCGTCGAATTGCGCGACGCGGGTGACCCTGTCGAAATCGCGCGCCGCTACGACGAGCAGGGCGCGGACGAACTCACGTTCCTCGATATCACCGCTACGTCGGACCAGCGCGACCTGATCCTCCCGATCATCGAAGCCGTGGCTTCGCAGGTGTTCATTCCGCTGACGGTCGGCGGCGGCGTGCGCGCCGTCGAAGACGTGCGGCGGTTGCTGAACGCGGGCGCGGACAAGGTCAGCATGAATTCGTCGGCAGTGGCGAATCCGCAGCTCGTGCGCGATTCGACCGACAAATACGGTTCGCAGTGCATCGTCGTCGCGATCGACGCGAAGCGCGTGTCGGCCGACGGCGAAGCGCCTCGCTGGGAAGTCTTCACGCACGGCGGGCGCAAGAACACGGGCCTCGACGCCGTCCAATGGGCGCGCAAGATGGCCGAACTCGGCGCGGGCGAAATCCTGCTGACCAGCATGGACCGCGACGGCACGAAAAGCGGCTTCGACATCGCGCTGACGCGCGCCGTGTCGGACGCGGTGTCCATTCCCGTCATCGCGTCGGGCGGCGTCGGTTCGTTGCAGCATCTGGCCGACGGCATCAAGGAAGGCCGCGCGGACGCTGTGCTCGCCGCGAGCATCTTCCACTATGGCGAGCACACGGTTGGCGAGTGCAAGCACTTCATGGCCGATCAGGGCATTTCGGTGAGGTTGTAACGTGAATCCGTCTGAAGTCGGCTGGCTCGACAAGGTGAAGTGGGACGCGAACGGCCTCGTGCCCGTGATCGCGCAGGAAGCGTCGACTAACGACGTGCTGATGTTCGCGTGGATGAACCGCGAAGCGCTGTCGAAGACGATCGAAACGGGGCGCGCGGTCTATTTTTCCCGCTCGCGCCAGCGCCTGTGGTTCAAGGGCGAAGAGTCGGGCCATGTGCAGCATGTGCATGAGGTGCGGCTCGATTGCGACGAAGACGTCGTGCTGCTGAAGGTCGAGCAGGTGTCGGGCATCGCCTGCCACACGGGCCGGCATTCGTGCTTTTTCCAGAAATTCGAAGGCTCGGTCGATGCCGGCAACTGGGTTGCCGTCGATCCCGTGCTGAAAGACCCCGAACACATCTACAAATGACGCAAAACTCGCAATCGACGAACGATACGCTTCGGCGTCTCGCTGCCGTTATCGACAGCCGCAAGGGCGGCGATCCTGACGCTTCGTACGTGTCGCGCCTGTTCCATAAGGGCGACGACGCGGTGCTGAAGAAGATCGGCGAGGAAGCCACGGAAGTCGTGCTGGCCGCGAAGGACGTGCGCCTCGGTGCGGAGCGCAAGGCGCTGGTCGGCGAAGTGGCCGATCTGTGGTTTCATTGCCTCGTGATGCTGTCGCACTTCGACCTGAATCCCGCCGACGTTCTGGCCGAACTGGAACGCCGCGAAGGGCTGTCGGGCATCGAAGAAAAAGCATTGCGCAAGAGCCGCGAGCGCGAGCAGAACGGCGACTGAGCACGCGCAGGACATGACCGCGCGCGCAGATGCACGCGCGGCGAAACACGGCGAAGAGACGAGACACGCAGCACCGGCACAGCAACAGTATCCATTCGCACGCTCCAGGAGGACGCAAGCATGGAACAGTCGCACGGCGGTTATCCGCCACCGTCGTATCAGAGCGCAGTCGAAATCGACCGGCAGCGCAGCCTGCGCACGCTGACGCACATCATCTACGCGCTCTATGCCGTGTACTGGCTGACGGGCGGCATCTCGGTGCTGGTCGCGATCATCATCAACTACATCAAGCGGCCTGAGACCATTGGCACGCCATACGAAGCGCATTTCGACTGGCAGATCCGCACGTTCTGGATGGGACTGATCGGGCATCTGATCGGCGTTGCGCTGTTCATCGTGCTGATCGGCGTGCCTATTCTGTGGGCTGTCGCGATATGGACCTTGTACCGTATCATCAAAGGCTGGCTGTATCTGTACGACAACAAGCCGCTGACGAATCCACGCGGCTGGTTCTGAGCAGCACCGCGTTCGCTGTCCACCTAGACCATGAGCCACGATCCCAATTGCCTGTTCTGCAAGATCGCCGCGGGCGAGATCCCGTCGACGAAAGTCCACGAAGACGACGAGTTCGTCGCGTTCCGCGACATCCGTCCGGCGGCCGAAACGCATGTGCTCGTGATACCGCGCAAGCACATCGAGACGCTCTCGAACTGTACCGAGAGCGATTCAGCCCTGCTTGGTAAAATGCTCATATTGGTTGCACGTCTCGCCGATCAGCTGGGCGTCGCGTACAAAGGTGGGCAGACCGGTTTCCGCACGGTCATCAATACGGGGCCTGGCGGTGGGCAGGAGGTCTATCACCTGCACGCGCATCTGCTGGCGGGACCGCGCCCGTGGTTGAGAATGGGCTGAGGGCGGGTCAAACGGGCGCGTTGGCGGACGTTCGGTGAGAAACGAGCGACAAAGATTCGCCGCATCCGCTTTTTGACTACGCACAATGGCGGGCCGGGCATCGCGACGTCGTTATTTAATGTAGGGATGTAACGACAGCGACTCGCAGACATGTTCATAATGGGACCGAGGGCGCTGACGCAATAAGGCGGCGTCGGCGGTAGTTTTGCACACGGGGTGCGTTCTTGTGGCGCGCTTCGATTCAGCCGCAAGGCGCATAGTCGCCGTCGCCAGGCACGACGGTGGGGGTTAAGGAGATTTTCATGGGTTCGTTGAGTATTTGGCATTGGCTGATCGTTCTGCTGATCGTCGCACTGGTGTTCGGCACGAAGAAGCTGCGCAATATCGGCACTGATCTGGGCGGCGCGGTGAAGGGCTTCAAGGAAGGCATGAAGGACGGCGAAACGCCTGAAGGCCAGCAGCGCGACCAGCTTTCGCGCACCAACACCGTCGATGTCGACGCAAAGGAAAAGGCGCCGCATTCCGGCGATTCCCGCTAATCCGGCGCCAGCCGAGCTTGCGCTGACACGCGCGCACTGACGGGAAGCCCTATCCATGCTGGACCTCGGTTTAACCAAGATGGCGTTGATCGGCGTGGTCGCGCTGGTCGTGCTCGGCCCCGAACGCCTGCCGCGCGTGGCTCGCACGGCGGGCGCGCTGTTCGGCCGCGCGCAGCGCTATATCAACGACGTGAAGGCCGAAGTCACGCGTGAGATCGAACTCGACGAATTGCGTCGCATGAAGACCGAGTTCGAATCGGCGGCGCATAACGTCGAAAGCACGATTCACGACAACATGCGCAAGCACGAGACGGAACTGAACGAAGCGTGGACGCAGGGCACGTCGGTGTCGCCGAGTATTGCGGGCGGCGCGACCGACAGCCTGATGAGCGCGACCGACGGTTCCGCTACATCAACGGGCGGGACGTCGTGGCGCAGCACCGACGCCGCCGCTTCCAAACGCAAAAACTGGCGCGTGAAGCAGGCGGCCACGCCGAACTGGTACAAACGCGCGACGTTGCGGCGTACGCGTGTACAGTCGGGCGCCGCGCGCGTCGCACGCCATACGCCCGTCAGCCTGCGTCGGCCGACACGTTTTTTCTGATCGTCCGATGTCCCGCGCATCAATCTCTTACCGAGGGCCGGCGTGAGCGACCCCCAAAACCAGAACGAAGGCACTGAAGAGACCTTCATCTCGCATCTCGTCGAACTGCGCGACCGCATCATCCGCGCGGGCATTTCGGTGATTGTCGTGTTCGTCGGGCTCGTCTACTGGGCGCCCGACATCTTCCGGCTGCTCGCGCGTCCGCTGATGAACAATCTGCCGAAGGACGGCAAGATGATCGTCACCGACGTCACCGGCTCGTTCTTCGTGCCGATGAAAGTGACGATGCTGGTCGCCTTCGTGATCGCGCTGCCAATCGTGCTGTATCAGATCTGGGCGTTCGTCGCGCCGGGTTTGTACCAGCACGAGAAGAAGCTGGTCGGTCCGCTGGTCGGCAGCAGCTATACGCTGTTTCTGTGCGGGATGGCGTTCGCGTATTTCGTCGTGTTTCCGACTATTTTCCGCGTGATGGCGCACTACAACGCGCCGCTTGGCGCGGAGATGACCACCGATATCGACAATTACCTGAGTTTCGTGCTGACGATGTTCCTCGCCTTCGGCGTGACGTTCGAAGTGCCGATCGTCGTCGTGCTGCTCGTACGCATGAACGTGCTGACGATCAAGAAGCTCAAGGAGATCCGGCCGTATGTGATCGTCGGCGCGTTCGTGATCTCGGCCGTGGTGACGCCGCCCGACGTGTTCTCGCAGCTCATTCTCGCGATCCCGCTGATCGTGCTGTACGAAGCGGGCATCATCGCGGCGCGGCTCTTCGTCAGCAAGCCGGTTGCCACGGCTGAAAACGAGGGCGGGGCGGCAAGCTGAGCGAACCTCGTGCCGCTCGGGCCGCGCCCGACAGCAAAAAGGGCAGTGCTCCGTTGGAGACTGCCCTTTTTGTTTGACTTCGCTAATTCGCTAACTGAGCGGCCGACCGATTGATCGCTCAACCGCCATCGTCGTCATCGCCTTCGTCCGAAGGCTGCTTCGGCGGCGGCGGGCGCTTGCCG
This sequence comes from Paraburkholderia caribensis, assembly GCF_002902945.1. NCBI lineage: Bacteria > Pseudomonadati > Pseudomonadota > Betaproteobacteria > Burkholderiales > Burkholderiaceae > Paraburkholderia > Paraburkholderia caribensis. The sequence goes on along the minus strand of NZ_CP026101.1, from coordinate 3,272,969 downwards.
ATCATCACGTTCAGATCCATTTCCTTGTTCTTGCGCACCAGATGCACCTTCGCGTCGGTGCCGGGCTTGATCTGCGCGATTACGTTCAGGAGACGCGTGGTGTCGGTGATGTCCTGGCCGTTGACCGACACCAGAATGTCGCCGGGCTTGATGCCTGCCTTGTCGGCGGGGCCGCCCTTGAGTACGCCCGCGACGATCGCGCCCGACTTCTGATCGAGCCCGAACGATTCCGCGATCTCCGGCGTCACGTCCTGCGGCTCGACGCCGATCCAGCCGCGCGTCACGGTGCCCGTCGTGATGATGCTTTCGAGCACGCTGCGCGCCGTTGAAACGGGAATCGCGAAACCGATGCCGAGCGAGCCGCCCGAGCGCGAGTAGATCGCCGTGTTGATGCCGAGCAGGTTACCGTTCACGTCGACGAGCGCGCCACCCGAGTTGCCGGGATTGATCGGCGCGTCGGTCTGGATGAAGTTTTCGAATGTATTGATGCCGAGGTGATTGCGGCCGAGCGCGCTGACGATGCCCATCGTCACCGTCTGCCCGACGCCGAACGGATTGCCGATCGCGAGCACCACATCGCCGACGCGCGTCTGGTCCATGCGGCCGAGCGTGATGGTGGGAAGGTTGGTCATGTTGACCTTCAGCACGGCAAGATCGGTCTCGGGATCGACGCCGATCACCTTCGCGTTCGTCGTGCGTCCGTCGGCGAGCGCGATTTCGATCTGATCGGCGCCGTCCACGACGTGCTGGTTCGTTAGAATGTAACCTTCCGAACTCACGATAACGCCCGAGCCGAGATTGGCTGCGGGTTGCTCTTGCTGCTTTTTGTTCTTGTCGCCGAAGAAGTAGCGGAACAGCGGATCTTTGGCGCGCGGGTCGGGCGGAAGCGAGCCGTCCTTGCTGGAGAACACGTTGACGACGGCAGGCATCGCCTTTTGCGCCGCGTCCGCGTAGGAATTCTGGACATTGCCCCCGCTGCCGATCCCGGGTGCCACTTCTCGGAGCGCGACGATCGGCTCGGCCAGTTGCTTGCCGAACTGCCCTTGACGCTGCAGCCATTGCGGTTTGAGGGTCGCAATGATGAACATCAGCGCCAGCAGCACGGTCACCGCCTGGGCGAAGAACAGCCAAAAGCGTCTGAGCATCTGAAAAATTAGAGGGTGATATGGATCGGATCGAACTCGAATTGTACTTGAACAATCTCCTTGAAACTTCGCGGTTCAAGGACTATTGCCCCAATGGTCTGCAGGTCGAAGGGCGGCGCAAGGTCGAGAAAATCGCGACGGGCGTGACCGCGTCGCTGGCCTTTCTGGAGGCCGCGCTGGAGTGGGGCGCGGACGCCGTGCTGGTCCATCACGGCTACTTCTGGCGCAACGAGGCGCCGCAGATCACCGGCCGCAAATATCAGCGGCTCAAGGCGCTGCTCGCGAACGACCTGAATCTGTTCGCTTTTCATCTGCCGCTGGACGATCATCCGCTGTACGGCAACAACGCGCAGCTCGGCGCGAAGTTCGGTCTGATCGCCGACGGCCGTTTCGGCGACAACGACATCGGCTGGATGAGCACGTTGCCGATGCCGATCACGCTCGCGCATTTCACTGCAGAGGTCGAGCAGACCCTCGGCCGCACGCCGCTCGTATTCGGCGACCCGGACAAGAGCTTGCGCCGCGTCGCGTGGTGCACGGGCGCGGCACAGGGCTATTTCGACGCGGCGATCGACGCCGGCGCGGACGTCTATCTGACGGGGGAAATCTCCGAGCCGACCGTGCACACGGCGGCGGAAAGCGGTGTAGCGTTCATCTCGGCCGGTCATCACGCGACCGAGCGCTACGGCGTGCAGGCGCTGGGCGCGCATCTGTCCGAGCAGTTCGAGCTCGAACACCTTTTTATCGATATTCATAATCCAGTTTGAATGCTGGCCGGATTAGGCGCAGAAAAGGATTGAAAAACGGAGGAAATGCTTAATAAAAGCCGTGAAAATGTTTGCGATCCGTGCGGGGAAACCCTGATTTATCAATGACTTCGCACGGTTTTTGGCAATCGGCCCTTGTAAATGCCGACTCCATTCGAGCAAACTAGCGGCGGTAGACCCGACGTGAAGGAAAAATCCAACTCAGAAGTGGGGCGTGTGATGCGAGACAAGGAAGATGAACGCGTCGATGGCGGCCGCCGTTCCTGGCTGATTGCGACGACCGTAGCAGGTGGCATCGGAGGAGTCGCCACCGTCGTACCCTTTGTTAGTTCGTTTGCACCATCCGAAAAAGCCAAAGCGGCGGGAGCCCCCGTCGAAGTCGATATCTCCAACCTCAAGCCCGGCGACATGATGACGGTCGCATGGCGAGGCAAGCCCGTCTGGATCATCAATCGCACCGACAAGCAGTTGGCCGACGTCCAGAAGGCCGACAAGGAAGTCGCCGATCCGGAAAGCAAGAACCCGTTTTCGATGCCGGAGCCGGACTACACCAAGAACGAGTTTCGCTCGCGTCCCGAGCACAAGAATCTTTTCGTTGCTGTCGCGGTGTGCACTCATCTGGGCTGCACGCCGACTCCACGCTTTCAGGAAGGCGCGCAGCCCAATCTTCCCGATGACTGGCCGGGCGGTTTTCTCTGTCCCTGCCACGGCTCGACCTACGACATGGCCGGCCGCGTCTTCAAGAACAAACCTGCGCCGCAAAACCTCGACATCCCGCCTTACATGATCACCGGCAACACGCTCGTGATCGGCAAGGACGAGAAAGGAGAAGCGTAATGGCGACGACCGAAAAAGAGGTAGAAACAACGGGACTCACGGGCTGGATCGATCGCCGCTTTCCGATGACGGCGACCTGGAAAGCGCATGTCTCCGAGTACTACGCGCCGAAGAACTTCAACTTCTGGTACTTCTTCGGCTCGCTGGCGCTGCTGGTGCTGGTCAATCAGATCGTCACGGGCATCTTCCTGACGATGAACTACAAGCCCGATTCGCTGCTCGCGTTCGCATCGGTCGAGTACATCATGCGCGAGGTGCCGTGGGGCTGGCTGATCCGCTATATGCACTCCACGGGCGCGTCGATGTTCTTCGTGGTCGTGTATCTGCATATGTTTCGCGGGCTGCTGTATGGGTCGTACCGCAAGCCACGCGAACTGGTGTGGATCTTCGGCTGCGCGATTTTCCTGTGCCTGATGGCCGAAGCGTTCTTCGGCTATCTGCTGCCGTGGGGCCAGATGTCGTACTGGGGCGCACAGGTCATCGTCAACCTGTTCTCGGCAATTCCGTTTATCGGCCCGGACCTGTCGCTGTGGATTCGCGGCGACTACGTCGTGTCCGACGTCACGCTGAACCGCTTCTTCGCGTTCCATGTGATCGCGATTCCGCTGGTGCTGCTCGGGCTGGTGGTGGCGCACATCGTCGCGCTGCATGAAGTGGGGTCGAACAACCCGGACGGCATCGAGATCAAGGCGAAGAAGGATGCGAACGGCATTCCGCTGGATGGCATTCCGTTCCACCCGTACTACTCGGTGCACGACTTCATGGGCGTGTGCGTGTTCCTGATGGTGTTCGCGGCGATCATCTTCTTCGCGCCGGAAATGGGCGGCTATTTCCTCGAGTCGAACAACTTTGTCCCGGCGAACCCGCTGCAAACGCCGCCGGAAATCGCACCTGTCTGGTACTTCACCGCGTTCTACGCGATGCTGCGCGCCACGACCGACCCGTTCAAGATCGTGCTGATGATCGTGATCGGCCTGCTCGGGCTGTTCGCGCTGATCCGGGCGCGCGGCAAGTGGAAGCTCGGCCTGCCCGTGCTCGCCGTTCTGGTAATCCTCGCGATGGCGTTCACGGAATCCAAGTTCTGGGGCGTCGTGGTGATGGGCAGCGCGGTGGTGTCGCTGTTCTTCCTGCCGTGGCTCGACCGGTCGCCGGTGAAATCGATCCGCTACCGGCCGTTCTTCCACAAGGTGTTTTACGGGATCTTCGTGCTGGCCTTCCTGACGCTCGCGTTCCTCGGAACCAAGCCGCCGTCTCCGGCAGCGACGCTGATTGCGCAGATCTGCGCGCTGATCTATTTCGCGTTTTTCCTCGGCATGCCGTTCTGGACGCCGCTTGGCAAGTTCAAGCAGCCGCCCGAACGAGTGCGGTTCAAACCCCACTAACCGCGAGCCAGGAGAAAACGAAAATGAGAAAACTGCTTTCGACGCTCGCGCTGCTCGGTGCAACCGTGCTGGCGCTATCCGCGGCGTCCGTTCGCGCGGAAGGCGAATTCCCGCTCGACCGTGCGCCCGACAACGCGGACAATATTGCTTCGTTGCAGCACGGCGCCCAATTGTTTGTAAACTACTGCCTGAATTGCCATAGTGCGAACCTGATGCGCTACAGCCGATTGCAAGATATCGGTATTTCGCAGAAGGAAATTGAAAAAAACCTGCTGTTCACGACAGATAAAGTCGGTAACACGATGACGGTCGCCATGCGCCCCGACGACGCGAAAGCGTGGTTCGGTGCGACGCCGCCCGATCTGTCGGTGGAAGCGCGGGCAAGAAACCGCGACTGGCTGTATACGTATTTGCGCAGTTTCTACCGCGACGACACACGGCCGACCGGCTGGAACAATATGGTGTACGAGAACGTGAGCATGCCTCACGTGCTGTGGGAGCTTCAGGGGCAAAGAACGGCGAAGTTCGAAGACGAAATCGACGAACACACGAAGGAAAAGGTCAAGAAATTCGTGGGATACCAGCAGGTCACGCCGGGGGCAATGTCGCCGGTAGATTATGATTCTGCTGTGGCCGACCTCGTGTCGTACCTGTCATGGATGTCCGAACCGACGCAGAAGACCCGTCGCCAGCTTGGCGTGTGGGTGCTGCTGTTCCTGGGCGTTCTGAGCTTTTTCGCCTGGCGACTGAACGCCGCGTACTGGAAAGATATCAAATAGTCACACCGTAACGGGTGTGGGGCCGGCGCAAGGGAAGACCTGCATGACGGTTTTCCCGCTCGCTGGCCCTTTAAGTTTTTTGAGGAAACGCAAACATGATGGTTCTGTATTCCGGCACTACTTGCCCGTTCTCCCAGCGCTGCCGGCTGGTGTTGTTCGAAAAGGGCATGGACTTCGAAATCCGCGACGTCGACCTGTTCAACAAACCGGAAGACATCGCCGTGATGAATCCGTATGGTCAGGTGCCGATTCTCGTCGAACGGGATCTGATCCTGTACGAATCGAACATCATCAACGAGTACATCGACGAACGCTTCCCGCATCCGCAACTGATGCCCGCCGATCCCGTCCAGCGTGCTCGCGCGCGTCTGTTCCTGCTCAATTTCGAGAAAGAGCTGTTCGTCCACGTCGGCACGCTCGAAAACGAGAAGGGCAAGGCGGCTGAGAAGAACCACGAAAAGGCGCGCCTGGCTATTCGCGACCGCCTGACGCAGCTCGCACCGATCTTCCTGAAGAACAAGTACATGCTCGGCGAAGAATTCTCGATGCTCGATGTCGCGATCGCGCCGCTGTTGTGGCGTCTGGATCACTACGGCATCGAACTGTCGAAGAACGCCGCGCCGCTGATGAAGTACGCCGAGCGTATTTTCAGCCGTCCGGCCTATATCGAAGCGCTGACGCCGTCGGAAAAGGTGATGCGCCGCTGAGTTTGAGATTGGCATCGGGTGTGGCGCGCGGCGTTCCATTGCGGTTCGCGCGCCTGCCCGGCAAAAGGACCGTTGATGCAAGAGATTTCCACGAAGCCGTACCTGCTGCGCGCGCTGTACGAATGGTGTACCGATAACGGCTATACGCCGCATATCGCGGTGCGTGTCGACAACCAGACGCGGGTGCCGCGCCAGTTCGTGCGCGACAACGAGATCGTGTTGAACATCAGCTTCGAGGCGACCAGCCAGCTGCAGATGGGCAACGAATGGATCGAGTTCAACGCGCGGTTCTCGGGCAAGTCGCACAAGATCGAGGTGCCCGTTGCCAACGTGCTCGCCATTTACGCGCGCGAGAACGGGCAGGGCATGGCGTTCCCGGTCGAATCGGCGGGCGGCGAGGCGACGGACTCCGAGGACGAAGAAGCCGTGATAGCCGAAGCGCCGGAAGCGGCGCCACAGGCTGCGGCTGCTGAGAAAGTCAGCGAAACCGATGAAGATCCGCGTCCCGACGACGATGGATCGAAAGGTGGCGGAAGAGGCCACCTCAAAGTCGTGAAATGAAGTAGAATCGCGGTCTCAAGTCTTACGCCGGCTTAGCTCATCAGGTAGAGCGCTTGACTTGTAATCATGAGGTGGCGGGTTCGAGTCCTGCAGCCGGCACCAGTATCAAAAAACGGGTTACACGGGCATACCGTGTAACCCGTTTTTCTTTGGTCCACTCCACAGTCTCCGTTCAGTCGTCCTCAAACGTCTCATCCCTCCAAAACGGACACGATGTCGACGAGGCCCAACGGTTCAATAGAATACGGACATGACCAACTTCCCCACCCTGACCTGGCCCGAAGCCGACGGCCCGCAATCCGCGCGCTGGCGCTCGGAAGCCGCCGTTCCGCCCGCGAAGCGCGTCGTGATCGCCGACGACCGCACGACGGCCGACGCCGCCTATCGCCTCGCCTGCGAGGGCACGGCGCTGCTCTGGCGCGGCGACTTCCAGAACGCGCGTCAGTTGCTGCAAGCGATGACCCGCCGGCTCGAACGCAAGCCGCGAAAACAGGTTGCTGAAACCCCGCTCGACGCCTTCAACCTGCACCGGCAAGCGCAGTCGCAACGCGCGCGCACGCTCGGCATGCTGCTGATTCCGCTCGAAGCCGACTACACCATTCCATTGCGCCGCGCGCCGAATGTCCAGCAGGCCTGCGAAGAAGTCTACGGCCCGCCTGCGCAGGAACCGTCCGTGGTCTCGTTGCGCGAACTGCTGGGTATGATCGGCGCGCACGAGTGGCGCAAGAAGGGCGTCGAGATTCCCGCTTTGCAGGAGCGCATCCATCCGTACTACGGCGTGTTTTCGCCCGTGCGCGGCGAATATGTCGATCTGGTCGCGCGAACGCCATTGCCTTCCGTCGAAAAGGCGTTCGATATCGGTGTCGGCACGGGCGTGCTGTCGGCGGTGCTCGCGAAGCGGGGCGTCAAGCGTATCGTCGCGACCGATCAGGACCCACGCGCGCTCGCTTGTGCAAAAGAGAACCTGACGCGGCTCGGCTACGACAGCCAGGTCGAGGTGATCGCGGCCGATCTGTTCCCCGAAGGCCGCGCACCGCTGGTCGTCTGCAATCCGCCGTGGGTGCCGGCGCGTCCGGCGTCGCCCGTCGAGAATGCCGTGTACGACTACGAAAGCCGGATGCTGCTTGGCTTTCTGAACGGACTCAGCGCTCATCTTTCACCGGGCGGCGAGGGCTGGCTGATCCTGTCGGACTTCGCGGAACATCTGGGCATGCGCACGCGCGACTGGCTGCTGAGTGCAATCGACAACGCGGGTCTGGTCGTCGCGGGACGCGAGGACATCAAGCCGCGTCATCCGAAAGCAACGGACGCCGCCGATCCGCTGCACGCCGCGCGTAAAGCCGAAGTCACGTCGTTGTGGCGGCTCAAGGCCAAAAGAGCCGCAACGAAGCCGTGACCTTGTGATCTGGTGATCCGGCGATCTAGCGCCGAACGATATAAGCCAGCGCGCCTTGTCCAGCGACAAGGCCGCTGGCGAAGCACGCAGTCAACAGATAGCCGCCCGTCGGCGCTTCCCAGTCGAGCATCTCGCCCGCGCAGAACGCGCCGGGCAGTTGGCGGAGCATCAACGCGTCATCGAGCGCTTCGAAGGGAATGCCGCCCGCACTGCTGATCGCTTCGTCGATGGGCCGTGCGTGAGTCAGCCGCAGCGGCAATGACTTGATGGCTTGCGCGAGCTTCGCGGCATCGGCGAAGTCTTCCTTCGACAGACACTCGTGCAGCAAGCCGAGCTTCACGCCCGTAATGCCGATACGGCTATGCAAATGACTCGACATCGAACGCGAGCCGCGCGGCCGCGTCACTTCGTCGATCACGCGCTGCGCGCTCAGGCCCGGCGCGAGATCGAGCGTTATCGTCGCTTCGCCATCGGCAAGCAGGCGGTCGCGAATCACTGAAGACAGCGCATACACGAGGCTCCCTTCGATCCCCGTCGAGGTCACGACGAACTCACCTTGTCGATGCTGGACCGTGCCGTCCACGCTTTCGACGGCGATCGAAACCGGCTTCACCGGCTGGCCCGCGTAGCGTTCGCGGAAGTACCCGGTCCAGTTCGCGTCGAAGCCGCAGTTCGCTGGCAAGAGCGGCGCGACGGGAATCTCGCGTTGCTGCATCAACGTGACCCACGCGGCATCGGAGCCGAGCCGCGCCCAGCTGCCGCCGCCCAGTGCGAACACAACGGCATCGACGCTCACTTCGCGCTCGCCGTCGGGCGTCGCGAAGCGCAAGCCGTGCATGCCGGACGAAGCGGGCGCAAGCCAGCCGATCCATTTATGCCGCATGTGAAATTGCACGCCCGCTTCCCGCAACCGATGCAGCCACGCGCGCAGCATCGGCGCCGCTTTCATGTCAGTCGGAAACACGCGGCCCGAGCTGCCGACGAAGGTCGCGACGCCCAGTTCATCAAGCCACGCGCGCAGCGCGTGCGGGCCGAACACATCGAGCAACGGCGCGATGTCGGCGCGGCGCTTGCCGTAGCGGCCGAGAAACGGCTCGATCGGCTCGGAGTGCGTGATGTTCATACCGCCTTTGCCCGCCATCAGAAACTTGCGTCCGACGGACGGCATCGCGTCATACACGTCGACGCGCGCGCCGCCGCGCGCCAGCGCTTCGGCGGCCATCAGCCCCGCAGGGCCGCCGCCGATGACGGCAACGCGGGCGTGATGCGTGGGGTGATCGGACGAATTCGGCATCGGTGGAAAGTGACGTGAATGGCGGTGACATGCGCTCGGCGCGAAGGCCGGTATTGTCCCACCCGCCTGGAAGCGGGGCAAACCCGGTGCAGGCAGACACACAGCGCGACCTATACTTTTCTCACGCACCTTCCTTGCCGGCGCACGCCGCGCCGCCCCGCCGCGCACGACTCACGCATTTTTCGCCGCTGCCCGAAGCCTCGCGTCAAAGACGCCGGGGCGACGCCGACGCACGCGTTGCGCGCGGTCACTTTGATCTGAGGAGTCTGTCATGGGCCGCAAATACATCGATTGCCGCGAATGCCCGAGCGACATCAACTGCACGGTCGCCCTGTGCGCAGATTCGGAAAGCGAACTGCTCGAAGCCGCCGTCGCGCATGCGATGCAGGCGCACAAGCACAGCGACTCGCCCGAACTGCGCGCGCAACTGAAGTCCATGTTCCACGACGGCACCCCGCCGCTCGGCGCGCCTGCCGCCGCATGACGTCAGTCCCGTCAGTCCGCGCTCAGGTCACCACGCCGACTTGCCACGGCACGAACTCGTTCTGTCCATAGCCGTGCAGTTCGCTTTTCGAGCGCGTACCTGACGCGCAGTCGAGCATCATCTGAAAGATGTCCGCGCCGAGCTGATCGATGGAGGTCGTGCCGTCGATCACGCCGCCGCAGTTGATGTCGATGTCTTCTTCCTGGCGTTCCCACAGCGCGGTGTTCGTCGCGAGCTTCAACGAGGGCGACGGCGCGCAGCCATAAGCGGAGCCGCGCCCGGTGGTGAAGCAGATCAGGTTCGCGCCCGACGCGACCTGGCCCGTCGCGGACATCGGGTCGTAGCCGGGCGAATCCATGAACACGAAACCCTTCGCGTGAATCGGCTGCGCGTACTCGTACACATCGACGAGATTGGTCGTGCCGCCCTTCGCCACCGCGCCGAGCGACTTTTCGAGGATAGTCGTCAAGCCGCCGACCTTGTTACCCGCCGACGGATTGTTGTCGAGCGCCGCGCCGTTGCGCGCGCAGTAGTCCTGCCACCACGCGATGCGCGCCAGCAGCTTCTCGCCGACTTCGCGGCTTACCGCGCGGCGCGTGAGCAGATGCTCGGCGCCGTAGACTTCGGGCGTCTCCGACAGTATCGCCGTGCCGCCATGCTGCACGAGCCGGTCGACGGCCGCGCCCAGCGCCGGATTCGCCGAGATGCCCGAATAGCCATCCGAGCCGCCGCACTGCAAGCCGACCGTCAGATGCGACGCGCTCACCTTTTCTCGCACCGCGCGGTTTGCATCGGCGAGCATGTCGCGCACCATCGCGATGCCGCGCTCGATGGTCTTGCGCGTGCCGCCGCTGTCCTGAATCGTGAAGCTGCGCAGTTGCGCGGTGTTGTCGGCGAGACCGCCCGATTCGAGCACGCCGCCAATCTGGTTCGTCTCGCAGCCCAGCCCGACGAACAGCACGGAAGCGAAGTTCGCATGCGCCGCGTAGCCCGCGAGCGTGCGCTGCAGGATCGCCATGCCTTCGCCGCGCAGATCGACGCCGCAGCCAAGTCCATGTGTCAACGCGATCACACCGTCGACGTTCGGGAAAGCCGCGAGTTCTTCCGGATGCACGTCGCGCCGGAAATGATCGGCGATCGCGCGCGCGACGGTTGCCGAACAGTTCACGCTCGTCAGAATGCCGATGTAGTTGCGCGTCGCGACGCGGCCCTCCGCGCGACGGATGCCCATGAAATGCGCCGGCTCGCGGGCCGCGGCAGTCGGATGCGTGTCGACGCCGAATTCGTGATCGCGGGCGAATTCGGCCATGCTCAGGTTGTGCGTGTGCACATGCTGACCGCGTGCGATCGCGTCGCGCGCGACACCGATGATCTGGTTGTAGCGCTTGACGGGCTCGCCCTTCGCGATCGCGCGCGTCGCGATCTTGTGGCCAGGCGGAATCAGACCCGTCACCACCAGGTCCTCGGATTCGATGCGTGTGCCCGATACGAGCTGGCGCGTCGCGATGATCACGTCGTCGTTTGGATGAAGACGGATGGCGGCGTGCGCGGCGATGGCTGTCGACATGATTCGGTGCCTTATTGAAAGATCAAACGTGCGAGCGTTGCGCGCCTTCCGGCACGTAGGGGCGCTCGGGATCGGCGGGCAGCGGTTCGATGCGGCCGACGATCACAAGATAGCTGAACGCGCCCAGAAAGCAGAAGCCACCCGCGACGACCAGCGGAATCGTGAACGAGCCTTTGGTCAACGCGACCATGATGCCCGTGAACGTGGTGATGACGATCCCCGCCAGGTTCGACGCGAAATTCTGGATACCGCTGATCGACGCGACGTGACGCGGCGTGGGCGCGACGTCGGCGGGCAGCGACCAGATGCTGGCGGCGGCGAACGCGAGGCTGCCGTACGCAATGCCGAAGAACGCGAGCATCAGATAAACATTCGACGTGAACGCCGACAGCGTGATCACTGACGACAGCAGCATGCCGCCGACCATGCACGTCTTGCGCGCGGCCGTGAGGCTCCAGCCGCGCCGGAACAGCGCATCCGACACCAGCCCGCCGATCCAGCCGCCCGGAATCGACATCAGCGCGGGAATCATGCCGAGCGTGCCGAGCGATTTCAGCGAAAAGCCGCGCGTCTGCACGAGATAGCTCGGAAACCACGTGATGAAGAAATAGATCACGAAGTTCAGGCAAAAGAAGCCGAGCATCATGCCCCACAGCGTGCGATGGCGGAACAGCGACGCCCACGTGACCTTGTCGGCGGCGCGCGCGGCGCGGGTATCGGGCACGACGTCGTGTTCGCCCGTCATGTCGCCATGCGCCGGGCTGCGGTAGATCGCGAGCCAGCCCAGAATCCACACCGCGCCGATGATCCCCGTGACGACGAACGACGCCTTCCAGCCAAGCGTGCCGATGATCAGCGCGACGACGGGTATCGACAGCGCCGAGCCGACGCGCGAGCCGCTATCGAAGATGCTCGTCGCGAGCGCGCGCTGCGACGGCTTGAACCACTGGCTGACGAGCTTCGCGCACGACGGATACGCGCCCGCTTCGCCGACGCCGAGCATGAGCCGGCAGCCGAACATCCCCGCGACGCTGCTCGCGCCCGCCGTCGCCGCCGTGAACAACGACCACCAGCCGACCGCGAGCGGCAACGCGATGCGCGCACCGACGCGATCGACAAACCAGCCGAACGGCATCTGCATCAGCGCGTAAGTCCAGAAAAAGCCGCTCAGGATGAAGCCCATCTGCGCGGGTCCGATGCCGAGCGCCTTCTGGATTTCAGGCGCGGCGACGGCCAGGTTCGCGCGGTCGATGTAGTTCACCGCGATAGCGAGAAAGCACAGCAAGATCACCACCCACCGCATTTTCCTCATGACGACGTCTCCTCCATTGGCGGCATCTGTCGTATGGTTGGCGCCCCTCGGCGATGCCGGTCCGGTGGCCGCTTTCCTACGGGCGTGCTGCGAGCGTGTGGCGGATGCTGTGTGTGCGCGTCCCGCTCTGGCGGCGGGACTGTCGTAGTGCCTGATTCGGACGGACAGGCGGTTTGCGTCTTATGCGCTTATTGAATTTGGGCCGAACCAGTTGGGCATGATAGGAGTCATCGCGTGCAGGCGCATGCTGCGACGCAGCGGCCTCAGCATTTGAGACGCGAAGGGGAAAGGGAAGTGACGCGCAAGTGTCGCGTGCGCCGAGGCGCAAAACCTTGGCCAAAGGCCGTCGCAAGCGGCGCCGAGCCGCAGCAGACGTGGAAAAGCGGAAAGACGGCTGCGCGAGCAGGCCGCGCAGCCGTCGGCGGACTCAGCCCGGATAGGCTTCGTCGACTTTGAGTCCGGCCAGTTTGAAGATTACGCGCAGCGTCTGAGGCTTGATGTCGCGGCGCGACGCGAGCGTCGTCATCACGAAGTCCAGCACTTTCGCGTATTTGAGCAGGGTCAGGCACGTCTCCATATCGACGCTGCCGTCGCGCATGACTTCCGCGAGCCGCAGCATCTCGACCGAGATGTCGCGCGCCATTTCGAGTTCCAGTTGCTGCTTTTCTGTCCACTCGGGCGTGGCCAGCAGCTTCGCCATGAGCTCCTGAAACTTCTGCTCGGCGTTTCCGTTGGGTGTCGTATCCATTTACCGCCTCATCAGATCCGAGCGCGCTTCGTAGCAGTCCCGGCGCACTTCAGGTTACGTAACGTTCGAACCTTTGTTCCGGCTCGACCTCCCCCAGGCGTACCGGCGGTTCTTCGACGTTGCAGTAACCGGTAGCTTGTCTTTCTTTATGCGTTCTGCAAGCCGCCATGCGCTATCTGGCTCGCATCTGACGACTGCCTTGCGACACACATGCTCAGCATGCTCGAACCCGGGCAATGCTCACGCACGAACTATTCCAGGCGGGGTGCGGTGTCGCTGTCCGCGCGCAAGAATCGGCACCGTCCTTCGCGCTTTGGGTAAACTGACAGACACTTCTCCCTTTTTCCGTCACCTGACGCACGTTCGCGATGCAATCGGTGGCACGCTCATTCGATGTCCAGCAAATCCTACGAAGTCCGTCCTAACCAGTCCGTCGAGCTACTGAAGGAACTCCATATCCTCACGCGCGACGGCAAGATGAATCAGGACAGCCGCCGCAAGCTCAAGCAGGTCTACCACCTGTTTCAGTTCATCGAGCCACTGCTCCAAGACGTGAAAGAGACGAAAGGCGAACTGTCCCTTGTTGATCACGGCGCGGGCAAGTCCTACCTCGGCTTTATTCTCTACGACCTGTTCGTCAAGGAACTGCGGGATAACTCGCATATCTACGGCATTGAGACGCGCGAGGAACTCGTCTCGAAGTCAGAAGCGCTTGCGGCACGCCTCGGCTTCAAGGGTATGTCGTTTCTTAATCTTTCCGTAGCCGAATCGATCACATCGGACAAACTTCCGCCGAACGTGGACATCGTCACTGCCTTGCACGCGTGCGATACCGCCACCGACGACGCCATCCGCTTCGCGCTCGAAAAACATGCGAAATACATCGTCGTCGTGCCGTGCTGCCAGGCGGAAGTGGCGGGCGTGCTGCGCAGGAACAAGGGCAAGTCGCTGGCGAACGCATTGACGGAGATCTGGCGGCACCCGCTGCATACGCGTGAGTTCGGCAGCCAGATCACCAACGTGCTGCGTTGTCTGCAACTGGAAGCGCACGGCTATCAGGTCAACGTGACGGAGCTGGTCGGCTGGGAGCATTCGATGAAGAACGAGCTCATCGTCGCGACCTATAAGGATTTGCCGCGCCGGCGGCCCACCGAGCGGCTCAATGAAGTGATGGACACGCTCGGCATTGCGGAATTGCGCGAGCGGTTTTACGTCGAGGCTTGAGATCGGGCGAGCCGTAGCCGGTCAGTCTTTGGCCGGCTCGCTCATCCATGTGTGCCAGCCTTCAGGACCGAGACGGCGCAACGTTTCCATGTTGCGCTCGTAGATGTCGGCGGCGTCCGGAAAGGCGTCGACCGCGCGATCGATACTGGCTTCCCGCAGCAAATGCAGAATCGGATAGGGCGCGCGATTCGTGAAGTTTTCGATATCGTCCGGCTCGTGGCCTTCGAATTGATACTGAGGGTGAAAGCTGGCGATCTGCAGCGTGCCTTCGAGGCGCAGTTGCTTCAGCATCCGCTCCGCGAAGAACAGGCAGTCGTTGTATTCGAGGAATTCGCCGAGCGCGTGCGGAATGATGAGCAGCGTCGTGTCGATGGCGGCGGGATCGGCATCCGCCAAAGTGCGCAGTTCGGATTCCAGATCAGCCAATACGCCTTCCATGCCGGTCGCTTCGCTGATCGCGTAGCGAATCTGCTTCTTCACATGCACGGCCTTCGCGAATGGGCACAGGTTCAGCCCGATCACGGCCCGCGTCAGCCAGTGCCGCGTGGCGTCGAGAATGGCATTGTGCGAATCAGGGGACGTTGAAGACATGGCGGCGCAGCGGGAAAAGCAAAACCGCTATTCTACCGACGCCTCTCCACACGCCAGCGCGACAAGTTGCGCCGCCACTCGCGGCGCGACCGTAATGGGTCCACAACCCGGGCCGTATGTCTGGCTGGACGCGTAGATCCCTTCGATCAGCAATGCGAGCGCGTTTGCCAGCTCGCCCGGATCGCGTGCGCCAGCCTCCGTGCAGAGCGCGTTGAGCCGCTCCATCAGCTTCGTCTTGTTGTTCAGCACGCAGAGCCGCGCCGGATGGGCGGGGTCCGGAAATTCCGCCGATACATTGACGAACGGACAGCCGCGATAGTCTTCTTTCGACGCGCGGAGCGCCAGATCCTCGAAATACTGGGCGAGCTGCTTTTTCGGTTCACCGGGATGTTTGGCGAGACTTTCGTCGAAACGTCTGAAGAACTGCTCGTCCGACTGCTCCAGATACGCAACCACCAGATCGTCTTTCGAGGAGAACTGACGGTACAGACTCATCTTGTTGACGCCCGCCCGCTCGACGACGGCATCGACGCCCACCGCGCGCACGCCTTCCCTGTAGAACAGATCGGCGGCGGCGCGTAAGAGATGCTGCTGGGCTTCGGAACCGGCCGTTTGCGAACGACGGCTCAGCGCGCGTTTGGCGGTATCGGAATTAGCCATGATGGTGTTGTGGTCCTCGAGTCGACGCCTTGACATGTTACCGATCGGTAACTAACATCGCAACACCGATTGTGACAGGTCAGTCACAAATCCTTTACGAAAGCGGTAAAGATCAGATGCGGCTGGCATCGCAGCACCGTGAGCCGTGACGGCAACCTTGGAGAACCGATGAACTGGGCAGCAAGAATAATTGGTGGGCGTTTCCACTACGGCTGGCTAGCCGTGGCCGTGGTGTTTCTGGTGCTGCTGGCGGCGGCGGGCACACGGGCGACGCCGAGCGTGATGATGGTGCCGCTCGAACATGACTTCGGCTGGAGTCGCGCGACGATCTCGCTGGCCATTTCCGTGAACATCGCGCTGTACGGTCTGATGGGGCCGTTCGCGGCGGCCGCGATGCAGCGTTTCGGCGTGCGTCCGACCATTCTGACGGCGCTCGGCACGATGGCGGCGGGCGTCGGTCTGTCGTCGCTGATGACGCATCCGTGGCAGATGATTCTCGTGTGGGGCGTGATGGTCGGCGGCGCGACGGGCGTGGCGGCGCTGACGCTGTCGGCAACGGTCGTGAACCGTTGGTTCAGCACGCATCGCGGTCTCGTGATGGGCATTCTCACGGCTAGCTCGGCGACGGGCCAACTGGTGTTTCTGCCGTTGCTCGCGGCGATCGCGCAGCATCACGGCTGGCGGCCCGTCGCGTGGACGGTCGCGATCGCGGCGGCGCTCGTGCTGCCGCTGGTGGCGTTCCTGCTGCCGGAGCGTCCCGCCGACATGGCGCTGCGTCCGTTCGGCGAACCTGCCGACTCGCCCGTCAAATCCGATATGAGCAAGCAGAATCCGCTCGCAATCGCGTTCGGCACGCTGGCAATGGCGAGCAAGACGCGCGACTTCTGGCTGCTGTTCTTCAGCTTCTTCATTTGCGGCGCGAGCACGAACGGCTACGTCGGCACTCATTTGATCGCGATGTGCGGCGACTACGGCATGACGGAAGTGCAGGGCGCTTCCCTGCTCGCGGCCATGGGCATTTTCGATCTGTTCGGCACGACGCTGTCGGGCTGGCTGTCGGACCGGTTCAACGCGCGCGTGCTGCTGTTCTGGTACTACGGGCTGCGCGGCCTGTCGCTGATGTATCTGCCGCACGCGTTCGGCATCGACTTCTTCGGCTTGCCGCTGTTCGCGGTGTTCTACGGTCTCGACTGGATCGCGACCGTGCCGCCGACGGTCCGTCTCGCCACCGATGTGTACGGCAAGGACTCGGCGCCCGTGGTGTTCGGTTGGGTGGTTGCGGGTCACCAGCTCGGCGCGGCCTTCGCGGCTCTCGGCGCGGGCATGCTGCGCGCGAGTCTCGGCACGTACACGGTGGCGTCGATGATTTCCGGCGGACTGTGCATCGTCGCGTCGATCATCGTGCTGCGGATCAACCGTGGTGAGCGGAGCGTAGCGGCGCAGGCCGTTTGATGCGGTAACCCGCTTCGAAGTGCGAAAGAGCGCGTCGCGGTCGAAGGCCGCGGCGCGCTTTTCTTATGTCTTTTCGCGTTTCAAATGTGCGCGACCAGCAGGGCGCGAACCGGACGGCTCGGGTTATGCTAGTGGGCCCTCGGGCCACTGCCCGCCGATCATGAATTTCGACCGAGAAATGCGCATGACCACCAAACCCGCACGCACCGACGTTCCCATTCATGACCTGATCGCCGGCCGCTGGAGCCCGCGCGCGTATTCGAGCGAGCCCGTGACGCGCGAGCAGCTGCGCACGGTGCTCGAGGCGGCGCGCTGGGCGCCTTCGTCGTACAACCTGCAGCCTTGGCGCTTCGTGGTGTTCGATCGCACCACGGACGACGTCTCCTTCAAGAAAGCTTTCGACACGCTCGTGCCCTTCAATCAGGGCTGGAATGCAAAGGCGCCGGTGCTGATCTGCGTGACGGCGCACACGCTGACGGCGAAGGGCGAAGTCAATCGTTGCGCGCCTTACGACGCGGGCGCGGCGGCGCTGTCGCTGGTGTTGCAGGCGCATGCACTCGGGCTCGCTGCGCATCAGATGAGCGGCTTCGACGTCAACGCATTCCGCAAGGCGTTCGCGGTGCCCGATGACATCGAGGTGATCGCGATGATTTCACTCGGCCATTACGGCGACGTCGACAAACTCGACCCGGTGCTGCGCGAGCGCGAAAAGGCGGCGCGCACGCGTGTGCCGCTCGGCGACATCGCTTTTGCGGGCGGATGGAACAAGGCGTTCTGAGTGGTTGTCAGCGCGTGAATGGTTCGACATGGAACGCGGCCGACGGCCGCGTTTTTTATTGCGCGGCGCTCTCCAGGGCTCATTCGTCGTCGATCACGGATAGCGGCGCGGCGACGCTTTCGAGCGGCCGCCGTTCCGCGTCCACGCCCCAGATTGCCGCGACCACCGCGGCGGCCAGCATCAGCGCCGAGCCGACCAGATAACCCGAAAACACTTCGCTGCGCTGCTGCGTGTCGATCAGCCGGCCGAAAAACGCCGGCCCCGCGATACCGCCGAGCGCGGTACCGAACGCGTAGAACACCGCAATCGCGAGCGCACGGATTTCAAGTGGAAACGATTCGCTGACGGTCAGATACGCCGAACTCGCCGCCGCCGACGCGAAGAAGAAAATCACCATCCACGCGATGGTCTGCGTCGTCACGGTGAGCAATTGCTGTTCGAACAGGTAACCGCTCACGGTCAGCAGCAACGCCGAAATCGCGTAAGTCGCAGTGATCATCTTGCGGCGTCCGATCACGTCGAACAGCCTGCCGATCAGCAGCGGACCCGCGAAATTGCCGAGCGCGAACGGCAGGATGTACCAGCCGACATGGTCGCCGGGCACGTGATAGAAATCGGTCAACACCAGCGCGTAGGTGAAGAAAATCGCGTTGTAGAAGAACGCTTGCGCCGTCATCAGCGACAGCCCGACCAGCGCCCGGCGCCGGTGCACCATGAACAGCGTATGGAAGACCTCGCGCAGCGTGGTGTGTTCGCGGGCGCGCAGGCGCAGGCGCATGAGTGCATCGTCGGCGAGCGCGTGATGTTCCGCGCGAAAGCGCGCCTCGATCCCTTCGACTATTTCGCGCGCTTGCCTTTCTTCACCGTGCGTGAGCAGCCAGCGCGGACTTTCGGGTATCCATGCGCGCATCGGCAGGATTGCCAGGGCGAGCGCCGCGCCGATAAAGAAGCACGCGCGCCAGCCCCAGTCGCCGGGCAGCAGATGCGGGTCGAGCATCACCAGCGAACCGACCGCGCCAAGCGCCGCGCCGATCCAGAACGTGCCGTTGATCGCGAGATCGGTGTGTCCGCGCACCCGCGCGGGCGTGAATTCCTGGATCGTCGAATTGATGGCGGTGTACTCGCCGCCGATGCCCGCGCCCGTCAGGAAGCGAAACAGCAAAAAACTCGTGAGATTCCACGAGAACGCGGTCGCCGCCGTCGCCGCGAGATACAGCGCGAGCGTGACGAAGAACAGCTTGCGCCTGCCGAGCCGGTCGGTCAGCCAGCCAAAGCCGAGCGCGCCCAGCACGGCGCCGGCGATATACGCGCTGCCGGCCAATCCCACGTCCGCGTTCGAGAAGCGCAACACCGCGCTCGACTTCAACGCGCTCGCGACGGAACCCGCGAGCGTCACCTCCAGCCCGTCGAGCAGCCACGTCACCCCGAGCGCGACGACGATCAGCGAATGGAAGCGGCCCCACGGCAGGCGGTCGAGCCGCGAAGGCAGATCGGTTTCGACGATGCTGGCCGGTTCGGCGCGAACCGTGGCGGCGGGAGGTTCCTGCATCGAGTCTCCTGAATGAGCGAGCCAAATGAGCCAAACGAGCCAATTGAGCCAATTGAGCGAGCCGATGCTCAGGCAAGATTTCTGAGGATTCTGTAAGCGGGCTTCGAACAGCGTATCCTGTCGGATTCATTCGAGCCCGGCGCGACCTTTCGATGAAGCAATTCGCATTCCCCATCGCCACTGCGTGCACGGTGCGCCGACGGTTGATGGTGTCACAGCTTTCATGTTACAAAGCCCGTCCCTTTTTCTGTGCGCGCCTGCGTGAGCGGCGAATCCTGCCATGACCTATTGCGCGATTGACTTCGGCACGTCGAATTCGGCAGTTGCCGTCCCGGTCGGCGCTTCGCCAGCCGGTCAGGCGGCGCTGAAGCTGGCGCCTGTCGAAGGCGCCTACACGACGCTGCCCACGGCCGTCTTCTTCAACACCGACGAAAACCGGCGCGAGTACGGCCGCGCGGCGCTGGAAGCGTATGTCGACGGCTTCGACGGCCGGCTGATGCGCTCGATGAAGAGCATTCTCGGCTCGGCACTCGCCGACAACAATACGGACCTCGGCGACGGCTCCGCGATCAAATACACCGACGTGATCGCGATCTTCGTCACGCATCTGAAGCGCTGCGCCGAACAGACGGCGGGTACGCCGATCAGCCGCGCGGTGCTCGGGCGCCCGGTGTTTTTCGTCGACGACGATCCGCGTGCCGATCAGCTCGCGCAGCAGCAGCTCGAAGCGGCGGCGCGCTCGATCGGTCTCAGCGAGATTCACTTCCAGTACGAGCCGATCGCGGCCGCCTTCGATTACGAAGCGCATCTCACGCAGGAAGGGCTGGTGCTGGTGGCCGATATCGGCGGCGGCACGTCGGACTTCTCGCTGGTGCGCGTCGGCCCGGAGCGGATGAAGCGTATCGAGCGCAAGGACGACGTGCTCGCGCATCACGGTGTGCACGTCGCCGGAACGGACTTCGACCGGCGCGTCGAGCTGGCGACGATCCTGCGCGAACTCGGCTATCAATCGCTCGACCCGGAAGGGCGCGAAGTGCCGAACCGTATTTACTTCGACCTCGCCACCTGGCATCTGATCAACACGATCTACACGCCAAAACGCGTGTCCGAACTCGGGTTGATGCGGCATCTGTATTCGGACACCCGGCATCACGACCGGCTGATGCGCGTCGTGGAGCAGCGTTTCGGCCATGCGCTCGCGGCGCACGCTGAAGAAGCGAAGATTGGCGTGGCGGCGGGCGGCGAGACGCTGATCGATCTGGAAATCGTCGAGGAGGATTTGCGCCTCGCATTCGACGAAGCGCAACTGATCGCGGCGGGCAAGGACGAGACGCAGCGCATCGTCCAGGCCGCGCGCGACACCGTGCAGCGTGCGGGCGTCGCGCCGCGCGATGTCGATGCGCTGTACTTCACGGGGGGATCGACGGGACTGGCGTTCTTGTCGGGCGCGCTGGCTGCGGCGTTTCCTGATGCGCGTCCCGTATTCGGCGACCGTCTTGCCAGTGTTGCAACCGGGCTGGGTATTCACGCCCAGCGCGTATTCCAGTAAAGATTTTGGATTTCGCGCCGAAATCCCGATTAACCGCAGAAAAGAAAAAACCCCGCCTTGGCGGGGTTTTTCTGCGTCCGGAAGGAAGCTAAGCTTAGACCGGCTTGATGTTAGCGGCCTGCTTGCCCTTCGGGCCCGTCTTGACGTCGTAGGTAACCTTTTGGTTTTCCTGCAGCGTCTTGAAGCCTTCTACGCGGATTTCCGAGAAATGCGCGAACAGATCTTCGCCGCCGGCGTCCGGCGTGATAAAACCAAAGCCCTTTGCGTCATTGAACCACTTGACGGTACCGGTTTCCATATTACTGTTTCCTAAAAATGGTGAATAAGGCCGAAGCCCGAGGGTGCATGAAAATCAAGGAAGGGTAATAGGACCAACCGGAGTACCGTTGATGGGCGAACTACGAAAGAACCAATTCACTCGCCGCTTGAAATCCTGCCCGTCCTTTATACGGGCATTTCGAGAGAAGGTCAACCGTAATCTTTAAATCCTCATATGGATCGGGGATATTGGGTACTAAATTGCTTACAAAGCTTGCTATTTCCGCGGTTTTTTTGTAGGGCTCAATCGTATTTTGACTGCAATAGCGCGGTGCAACCGTTAAACTACGCCCCGCGCGCGGCCGGTTGCACCTGTGAAACAGAACTCGCAATCGCGTTCGCGATCGCTCGCCGTATGCCCTGGTCTTTCCTATGACTTCAAGCCGTGTCTTTAACGGCCGCGGCAGCGGCGTGCTTTCAGATATAGGAGAAGACGTGAAAAGTTCTATTCAACGGCACATTGGCCCATTCGCGCTGATGCTGACGGGGCTCGGCTCGATTATCGGGTCCGGCTGGCTGTTCGGCGCCTGGAAGGCGGCCAAGATCGCGGGCCCTGCGGCGCTGTGCGCGTGGGTGATCGGCGCAATCGTGATTCTCGCAATCGCGTTGACCTATGCGGAACTCGGCGCGATGTTCCCCGAGTCCGGCGGCATGGTGCGTTACGCGCGCTACTCGCACGGCGCGCTGGTCGGCTTTATCAGCGCATGGGCCAACTGGATTGCAATCGTGTCGGTGATTCCGATCGAGGCTGAAGCGTCGATCCAGTACATGAGCACCTGGCCGTACGAATGGGCGCACAACCTCTTCATCAACAGCGAGCTGACGACACCCGGTCTGCTGCTGTCGGCCGTGCTGGTGGTCGTCTACTTCCTGCTGAACTACTGGGGCGTGAAGGTGTTCGCGCGTGCGAACACGGCCATCACGATCTTCAAGTTCATCATCCCGGGCCTGACCATTCTTGGTCTGATGATGAGCGGCTTCCACAAGGAAAACCTCGGCGAAAGTCTTGGCGGCGCGGGCGCCTTCGCGCCGTACGGCTGGTCGGCGGTGCTGACGGCGGTGGCGACGAGCGGCATCGTGTTCGCGTTCAACGGCTTCCAGAGCCCGATCAACCTGGCAGGCGAAGCGCGCAATCCGGCGAAGAGCGTGCCGTTCGCGGTGATCGGCTCGATCCTGCTGGCGCTGGTGATCTACGTGCTGCTGCAGGTTGCGTACATCGGCTCGGTGAATCCGGCTGACGTGATGAAGGGCTGGGATCAGTTCAACTTCAAGTCGCCGTTCGCGGAACTGGCGATCGCGCTGAACCTGAACTGGCTGGCTATCCTGCTGTACGTCGACGCGTTCGTGAGCCCGAGCGGCACGGGCACGACCTACATGGCGACCACGACGCGCATGATCTACGCGATGGAGCGTAATAACACGATGCCGAAGATCTTCGGCACCGTGCATCCGCTGTACGGCGTGCCGCGCCCGGCGATGTGGTTCAACCTGCTGGTGTCGTTCATCTTCCTGTTCTTCTTCCGTGGCTGGAGCTCGCTGGCGGCCGTCATTTCGGTGGCGACCGTGATCTCGTACCTGACGGGCCCGATCAGCCTGATGGCGCTGCGCCGCGCGGCGACCGACCTCGAGCGTCCGCTGCACATTCGCGGCATGAGCGTGATCGCGCCGTTCGCGTTCGTGTGCGCGTCGCTGATCCTGTACTGGGCGAAGTGGCCGCTGACGGGCGAGATCATTCTGCTGATGATCGTTGCGCTCCCCGTGTACTTCTACTTCCAGGCGAAGTCGGGCTTCGAAGGCTTCAACCAGGATCTGAAGGCGGCATGGTGGCTGGTGGCGTATCTGCCCGTCATGGCGATTCTGTCGCTGATCGGCAGCAAGCAGTTTGGCGGTCTCGGCGTGCTGCCGTATGGCTGGGACATGCTGGTCGTCATCGTGTTCTCGCTGATCTTCTACTACTGGGGCGTGCATACGGGCTATCGCACCGAGTATCTGAATGAGCGTGAGTCGCACGACGAGATTCTCGAAGGTATCGGCGCCTGATCGACGGCGATCGATTGCTTGTCCAATGAAAAAGCCCGCCAGGTTCTGGCGGGCTTTTTCTATTTGCGATGCGCGGCCGGGCGCTTACGCGGTGCCGAACACGTAGTTGGTCATCGCCAGCGATCGCTGGAACGTCCCGAGCGACTGAATGCCGAGCGTGTAGTCGTCCGGCGCGGCGCCCAGCGCGGCGAACACGGGGAGCAGGTGTTCATCCGTCGGATGCATGAACGCGGCGTGCGGCGCCTGACGCCGGTAATCGAGCAACGCATCGATATCGCGGTCGGCGAGGCGCGCTTCGAACCAGTCGGTGAACTCGGTGACGCGCGGATCGGCATCTTCCGGCCGTGCCGAGAAATCCGCTTCGCGCAGATTGTGCGTGATCTGCCCCGAACCGACGATCATCACGCCCTCGTCCTGCAGCGGGCGCAGCGCGCGCCCGACGCGGAAGTGATGCGCGGGATCGAGCCTTGGCTGGATCGACAATTGTGCGATCGGCACGTCGGCGTGCGGGAACATCAGCAGCATCGGCACCCATGCGCCGTGGTCGAGACCGTGCGGTTGCGTCGCGGTCGGAATGCCCTGTTCGCCGAGCAGTGTGGCGGCGCGGCGCGCGATATCGGGCGCGCCCGGAGCCGGGTACTGAATCTCGTACAACTGACGCGGGAAGCCATAGAAGTCATGAATCGTCTCTGGCGCGTCCGAGGTGCTGGCCGTGGGTTGCTGCGTCATCCAATGAGCGGACAGCATCAGTATCGCCTTTGGGCGCGGCACTTCAGCAGACAGGGACGCGAATTCCGCGCGTGGCATCGACGGGTCGATCGGCAGCGTCGGTGCGCCGTGCGACAGGAATAGTGAAGGCAAGCGGGTCATGGCAGCGCGGGCCGGATGAAGGCCGGATAAGTTTCGTTGAAGCGAATATAAGGCCGCACTGCCATTTGATAAACGGCGAAACGGGGATTTGATTGTCTCGTGGCAGTTGCGAATCAGCGGCGCGGGCCGTGCGCTTCACTGCGGCGGACTGTTCAACCCTTGCCACGCGGGCGCGAGCGCCGGACCCAGCGCGAACAGGTCGAGCACGCGGGCGACGGTATCGTCGACCATTTGATCAACTGTCTCGGGCCGATTGTAGAAGGCGGGCAGCGGCGGAAAAATCACGCCGCCCATTTCGGTCACCGCCGTCATGTTGCGCAGATGCGCGAGGTTGAACGGCGTTTCCCGCACCATCAGCACGAGCCGTCGACGTTCCTTCAGTGTCACATCGGCGGCGCGCGTGATCAGATTGTCGGAAAGCCCGTGCGCGACACTCGCGAGCGTTTTCATCGAACACGGCGCGATGATCATGCCGTCGGTCGAGAACGAGCCGGACGCGATGCTCGCGCCGACGTCGCGCACGGAATGAACGACATCCGCGAGCGGATGCACGTCTTCACGCGACAATTGGAGTTCGTGCTGGATATTGAGCCATCCGGCGCTGGAAATCAGCAGATGGCTTTCGACGCCGCCCAGTTTGCGCAGCGTCTGGAGCAGCCGGACGCCGTAAATGGCACCCGTCGCTCCCGTAATGGCGACGATGAGACGGCGAGGCGCCGCGGCGCGTGTTTCCATGACGTGCGGCGCCGTCTCTCGTCGCTTAAGCAGCAGCGAAGAGTTGCTGCAGTTCGCCCGACTGATACATCTCCATCATGATGTCCGAGCCGCCGACGAATTCACCGTTGACGTACAGCTGCGGGATGGTCGGCCAGTTCGAGAATTCCTTGATGCCCTGGCGCACTTCGTCGTCTTCGAGGACGTTGACCGTCTTGAACTGATCGACGCCGCATGCCTTCAGAATCTGCACCGCGCGGCCCGAGAAGCCGCACATCGGGAATTGCGCGTTGCCTTTCATGAAGAGCACGACGGGGTTTTCGTCGACGATTTGCTTGATGCGTTGTTGCGTGTCCATGACTGACCTTGCGGTTCCGGTGTGTATAAGAGATAGAGTGAAATGATAGCGGATTTCTCTGATAGCGACCGGCGGCTGGATCGGCGCGGGCGCGCCGCAGCGCATCAACCCGGCCAGCGACCGCCGCTGATGCGTTCGATATCCGCCAGATCGCGTTCCGAACGCACGTCGGCAAAACCTTGCGCCGCGAGGATCGCGCGAACGGCTTCGGCCTGATCGTAGCCGTGCTCCATCCACAGCACGCCGTTCGGCACGAGCCGCGCCGGCGCGCCGGCGACGATCGCGCGGATTGCCGACAGACCGTCGGCTTCGTCGGTGAGCGCGCCGCGCGGCTCGAAACGCAGATCGCCTTGCGACAGATGCGGATCGCCGCTCGCGATATACGGCGGGTTGCTGACGATCACGTCGAACGTGAGCGAGTCGTCGAGCGCGGCGTACCAGTCGCTCTGCGCGAATTGCAGGTCGCCGCCCGGGCGTTTCGGTTCGAGGAGCCTGGTGGCGTTGCGCCCGGCAACGGCTAGCGCTTCGGCGGAACGGTCGACGGCCCAAACGCGTGCGTCCGGCCGCGACCACGCGATCGACACAGCAATCGCCCCCGTGCCCGTGCCGAGATCGAGCACGCGCGAGCGCGCGGCGCGGCCCTCGAGCGCCTGCACGGCCGTTTCGACGAGCAGTTCGGTTTCGGGCCGTGGAATCAGCACGTCGCGCGTGACCTGGAACTCGAGCCCGAAGAACTCACGCGAGCCGATCAGTTGCGCGATCGGCTCGCCCGCCACGCGCCGTGCTTGCAGATCGCGAAAGGCCGCCACCTTGGCGGTGTCGAGGGCGTCGCCCGCGCGTGTGATCAGTTCCGTGCGACGCCAGCCCAACGCGTGCCCGAGCAGAATGCGCGCTTCGAGCGCGGGCAGCGGCGACGCGTGAAGCAACGTGGCGACGGTGTCGACGGTATTCATGCGCGCCGCTCAGTCCGCGTCGCCCAGCGACGCAAGCAGTTCCGCCTGATGCTCGGACACGAGAGCCGCGATCAGCTCGTCGAGATCGCCTTCCATGATCGATTCGAGGCGATACAGCGTCAGGTTGATGCGGTGATCGGTGAGACGGCCTTGCGGGAAGTTATAGGTGCGGATGCGCTCCGAACGGTCGCCCGAGCCGATCAGGCTCTTGCGCGTCGCGGCTTCCTTCGCGTGCTGCTCGTGGTACTGCTTGTCCTTGATGCGCGCGGCGAGCACTTTCAGCGCGCGATCCTTGTTCTTGTGCTGCGAGCGGTCGTCCTGACATTCGACCACGATACCTGTGGGCAGGTGCGTGACGCGCACGGCGGAGTCGGTCTTGTTGATGTGCTGGCCGCCCGCGCCGGACGCGCGGAACGTGTCGATGCGCAGATCGGCGGGGTTGATCTCGACTTCGCCGATTTCATCCGCTTCCGGCATCACCGCCACCGTACACGCCGACGTGTGGATGCGGCCCTGCGTTTCCGTGGCGGGCACGCGCTGCACGCGGTGACCGCCCGATTCGAACTTCAGCTTCGAATACGCGGCGTCGCCCGCGATCCGCACGATCACTTCCTTGTAGCCGCCCAGATCCGATTCGCTCGCCGACATCATCTCGACCTGCCAGCGGTTGCGTTCCGCGTAGCGCAGGTACATGCGCAGCAGGTCGCCCGCGAACAGCGCCGATTCGTCCCCGCCCGTGCCCGCGCGGATTTCGAGGAAGATGTTGCGCTCGTCGTTCGGGTCTTTCGGCAGCAGCATTTTCTGCAACTCGCCTTCGAGCTTTTCCATCTGATCGCGCGCCGAGCGGATTTCCTCCTCCGCGAAGTCCTTCATCGATGCATCCGACAGCAGTTCCTGCGCGGTGGCCGCGTCGGTCATGGACTGGCGCCATAGGCCGTAATGCTCGACGACGGGCTGCAGTTCCGCGTGTTCGCGCGTGAGCTTGCGGTATTGGTCGATGTTCGTCGTGATGTCTTCGCGGCTCAACAGGTCGTTCAGTTCGGCCAGCCGGGTGGTGAGCTGGTCGAGCTTGGCTTGCATGCTCGTTTTCATTAGGGCGGTCGGAGCGGGCTCCGGAAAGGACGGCTGATTCGGGAAATCGGGACGATAACCCGGGACGAAAGCCCCGGACAATGAGATGAAGCACCACGCGGGCCTGGTCGGCAACCCGCGCGATGCCGCGGCGTGTAGCGCCGCTAACGCTCGGAAGAAGAGTGAGCGTGCTTGTAGAAGCCGCTCATCAGTTCGATGAGCGAATCGCGTTCCTCGCTGCTCGCGCGGTTGAGCGCGTGCGTAGGACCGTGGATCAGCTTGTTGGTGAGCGCCTGCGATAGCGCTTCGAGCACGGCAGCCGGATCGTCGCCGCGCGCGAGCAGCTTTTGCGCCTTTTCGACTTCGGCGCGGCGCAGCGCGTCCGCTTGCGTGTGCATGTGGCGGATGACGGGCACGATGCTGCGCGCGTCGAGCCACTGCATGAAGTTCTGCACGCGCGTTTCGATGATCGTCTCGGCCTGCGCGACGGCGGCCTGGCGCGACGCATTGCCTTCGCGGACGATCGCGCCGAGGTCGTCGACGGTGTACAGGAATACGTCTTCGAGCTTGCCGACTTCCGGTTCGATGTCGCGCGGCACGGCGAGATCGACCATGAAAATGGGGCGGTGACGGCGTGCCTTCACCGCGCGCTCGACGGCGCCAAGACCGATGATGGGCAGCGTCGATGCCGTGCACGACACGATGATGTCGAACTCGTGCATGCGGGTGGGCAATTCCGACAGCGGGATCGCCCGGCCGTTGAAGCGTTCGGCGAGACGCTGGCCGCGCTCGGCCGTGCGGTTCGCGACGACCAGCTCGCGCGGCTGTTGCGCGGCAAAGTGTGTCGCGCACAGTTCGATCATCTCGCCCGCGCCGATGAACAGCACGCGCTGATTCGACACCTTGTCGAAAATGCGCTGCGCGAGACGCACCGCGGCGGCGGCCATCGACACCGATTGCGCCCCGATTTCAGTCGTGGTGCGCACCTCTTTCGCGACGGCGAAGGTGCGCTGGAACAACTGGTTCAGGTAGGTGCCGAGCGCGCCCGCTTCCGACGCCGTGCGCACGGCATCCTTCATCTGGCCGACGATCTGCGTCTCGCCCAGCACCATCGAGTCCAGCCCCGACGCGACGCGAAACGCGTGGCGCACGGCCTCCGACTGCGGCAGCGCGTATACGTGCGGCGCGAGTTCGTCGACGGTGATGTTGTGGTACTTCGACAGCCAGTGGATGGCGGCCTCGCGGGCGGCCTGGTCGTCGGTGGCGCAGTAGAGCTCGGTGCGGTTGCAGGTGGACAGGATGGCCGCTTCCGGCGCCGTGCGGGCCGTGCGGCCGAGGAAAATGTCTTTGAACGTCGACAGTGCCGGCTTGATCTGTTCGACCGGAAACGCCACGCGTTCGCGCAAGGCGACGGGCGCGGTGTGATGGTTGATTCCGATCGTTAGCAGTTGCACGGGGACACTGGGCGTTTTAGGCGCGACGTATTGGGGCTATGGTTAGGCCCAATATTATAGCGTTTCCGCGATTCTTTCAGTCGGCGCGGGTTTATCCGCGCTATCCGTGTTTTCGAGTGGAATCTGGTCCAGACGGTAGCCGTAGCCGTACAACGGCGTAAGGGTGTAGCCGAATTCCGGCCGAAGTTCGAGCTTGGTGCGGATGCGCGACGCGTGCGTGTCGAGCGTGCGCGACTTTACGTCGCGGCGGCGCGACCAGACGGTCTCCAGGATATGCGCGCGCGACACCGGCCGCGACATATTCGTAAACAGCAGCAGCGCGAACTGGAGTTCTTTCGGTGTCAGCGTGATGCTCTGGCCCCGAAAGCTGACGACGGAGCGGCCGGCGTCGAATGCATACTCGCCGAACATTTCGCGCGCGCGGTTGCGCGGGCGGCGGACGCCGGCGCGGCGCATCAACGCTTCGATGCGGGCCAGCATTTCGGGACCGCGCACGGGCTTCGACAGGCAGTCGTCGGCGCCTGCCTGCAACATTGCGACCAGTTCGCTTTCGCGCGGCGTCGTCATCATGGCGATGACGGGCAGGCCCGGCAGAACCTGACGCACCTGCATGATCACGTCTTCCGCGGGAGCGTCGCCGCAATAGGCGGCGGTGAGGAGGAGATCGAAGAATTCGCTCGCGGCGCCCGTCACAAAAGGCGCGCTGGAGGGGAAGTGATGACACGCATGCCCCCCGGCAAGCAGTAGCCGGCCGACGATTTCCGCATGCCGGAGGTCAGGCTCAATAAGGGCAATTCGCATGGACGGTGGGGTGGATGCAGCGGTCTGGCACAGGAGGCTTTCAGCTTGCTTAACCTCACCCCGGCCCCTAAACTCAACCGCTACGCAGAAAGCCGCGCGGACCTTCTAGTGAAAGAGAAAAAAATGCTAGCCATCGACAAAACAGCCGCCTATCAGAACAGTCTTAAATTGATGGGCGGTGGACGCTAATGGGTTGGCCCGGACTGATCATTCTTGGCGCCGTTGTCGGCGCGGCCAGCTGGTGGCTACATCCGCTGCGGCGTGCGAGCCACGTCGCGCTGTGGATGGCGGTGCTGATCGGCGTGGCGGGGGCCGTCATCGCGCACATGGCCGGCAATGTCACTCAACTCTTCCACGACGGCGACACGCTCGAGTGGCCCGTCTGCACCGCTATCGCGCTTGTTGCCGTTGCCGTGACGGTCGGCTTGTTCTCCCGTCGATGAATTCTTGCAGGTGAAACCGATGAACGTACGTCTCCCCGAAACCGCCTCGATCCCAGAGCGCATTGCGCAACTGCGAAGCGCGATGAAGCAGGCGGGCCTCGCCGCCTGGCTCGTGCCATCGGCGGACCCGCATCTTTCCGAATATCTGCCCGGCCGCTGGCAAGGCCGCGAATGGCTGTCGGGCTTCACTGGCTCGGTCGGCACGCTGGTCGTGACGGCGGATTTCGCCGGGCTGTGGGTGGACAGCCGCTATTGGGTGCAGGCCGAGGCGCAACTGGCGGGCACGGGCATCCAGCTGATGAAGATGTTCGGCGGGCAGCAAAGCGCGCCGCACATCGACTGGCTCGCGCAGAACGTGCCGGCGGGCGCGACGGTCGGCGTCGACGGCGCGGTGCTAGGCGTCGCGGCGGCGCGCGCGCTGACCGACGCGCTGAAGGCTCGCGGCGTCGAGCTGCGCACGGACCTCGATCTGCTCGACACCGTCTGGCCGCAGCGCCCGTCGCTGCCGACGGCTGCCGTCTACGAACACGTCGCGCCGCACGCGAGCGTGCCGCGCGCGCAGAAGCTCGACCAGATCCGCCGCGCCATGCGGGAAAAGGGCGCGCAGTGGCACTTCATCTCCACGCTCGACGATCTCGCCTGGCTGCTGAATCTGCGCGGCGCGGACGTGAACTACAACCCGGTATTCGTCGCGCACGCGTTGATCGGGTTGGAGCGTGCGTCGCTGTTCGTGGTCGACGGCAAGGTGCCGGCGGAACTGGCCGAGTCGCTCGCACGCGACGGCATTCGCGTCGAGCCGTACGCGAAGGCAGCCGACGCGCTCGCCGCGCTGCCGGACGGCCAGACGCTGCTAATCGACCCGCGCCGCATTACGTATGGCCTGTTGCAATCAGTGCCGGCTTCCGTGGGGATCGTGGAGGCTGTGAATCCGTCCACGTTCTTCAAGTCGCGCAAGACGGAAGCCGAAGCCGAACACGTCCGTTCGACAATGGAGCAGGACGGTGCGGCACTCGCCGAATTTTTCGCGTGGTTCGAAGGCGCGTTGGGCCGCGAAAAGATCACCGAGCTGACCATCGACGAACAGCTCACTGCAGCGCGCGCGCGCCGGCCAGGCTTCGTTACGCTGAGCTTCGCGACCATCGCCGGCTTCAATGCGAACGGCGCGATGCCGCATTACCGCGCGACACCCGCGTCGCATTCCACTATCGAAGGCAACGGCCTGCTGCTGATCGACTCGGGCGGCCAGTATCTGAGCGGCACGACTGATATCACGCGCGTCGTGCCGATCGGGACGATCAACGACGAACATCGCCGCGACTTCACGACCGTGCTGAAGGGCACGATGGCGCTGTCGCGCGCGAAGTTTCCGCGCGGCATCCGTTCGCCCATGCTCGATTCGATCGCGCGCGCGCCGATCTGGGAAGCGGGCGCGGACTACGGACACGGCACGGGCCACGGCGTCGGCTACTTCCTGAATGTGCACGAAGGTCCGCAGGTGATTTCGCACTACGCGCCCGCCGAGGCGTGGACGGCGATGGAAGAGGGCATGATCACGTCGATTGAGCCGGGTATCTATCGTCCGGGCAAGTGGGGCATCCGTATCGAGAATCTGGTGCTCAATCGCTCGGCCGGAAAAACCGAGTTCGGCGATTTCCTCGAATTCGAAACGCTGACGCTGTGCCCGATCGACACGCGCTGCGTCGCGCTGAACCTGTTGAACGACGACGAGCGCGCGTGGCTCAACGCGTATCACGAGATGGTGCGCACGCGCGTGTCGCCGCATGTGTCGGGCGACGCGAAGGCGTGGCTGGAGACGCGCACGCGGCCGGTCTGACGTGCCGCATTCCGCTGCGCGATCGCTCGAAAACGAGGCGAGCCGATCGTGCAGCGGGTTTTACACTGAATCCCGTTCGCAGCTATGCTGGCGAGTCGCTTCTGAACGGCGGCTCGGTCGTTCAACGTCGCCGTTTCGCTCAACCATCCATTGCCATCGAATAGCGAGGCTCGCATGTCCGGTGTTGCCGTCATCGTCATCGACGTACAGCAGATGTTTTTCAGCGGGCCTTCTCCCGCGTATCGCGGCAACGAAGTAATCGACGGCATCAACCGGCTCACGGCGGCAGCGCGCAATGCGAATGCGCCTGTCTTCTTCGTGCAGCACGAGAGCGACGCTAACGGTCCACTTGCGCGCGGCAGCGACGCCTGGCAGTTGCCCGCCGCGCTGGAGCGCGCGCAAGCGGACGCGTCGATCTACAAGACAGTCGGCGACTCGTTTCATGCGACGCCGCTGGCCGATCAACTTCGTCAACGAGACATCGATAGCGTGGTGATCTGCGGTTACGCGTCCGAGTTCTGCGTCAACGCTACGGCGCGCCGCGCCGAATTGCTCGGTCTGCGCACGACCGTCGTCGCCGATCTGCACACCACGCAAGACAAGCCGCACCTCACCGCCGACAAGATCGTCGAGCACCAGAACTTCGTCTGGGCGAATTCGTCGATGACGGGCAAGCGCGTCAAGGTGCGTCCTCTCGCTGACATTCTGCAAACGGAGTTCGCATGACCATCAAGGCAGTCGTATTCGATTTTGGCGGCGTGCTGATCGACTGGAGCCCGCAGTATCTGTATCGCGAGCTGATTCCCGACGATGCCGAGCGCGCATGGTTCCTGTCGAACGTCTGTACGATGGACTGGGTCATCCGTCAGGACGGCGGGCAGCCGATCGCCGAAGGCACAGCCGAACTGGTCGCGAAGTTTCCCGAGCACGAAGCGCTGATTCGGGCGTTTTACGAGCGCTGGCATCACATGGTGGCGGGCGAGCTCGAAGACGGCGTCGCGACCGTGGCGAAGCTCGAAGCCGCGAATGTGCCGCTCTTCGGCCTGACGAACTGGTCGGACGAGACCTTCCCGTATGCGTGGGAGCACTACCCTGTGTTGCGGCGCTTCAAGGACATCGTCGTGTCCGGGCGCGTGAAGATGGTCAAGCCCGACCCGGCGATTTTCGCGGAGATGCTAAGCCGTATCCGCGCGCATCTGCCGGACATCGAGGCGCACGAACTCGTTTTCATCGACGACAACCTCAAGAACGCGGCCGCCGCGACGGAACTGGGCTGGCATGGCGTGCATCACACGAACGCCACGCAAACGGAGGCGAAACTCCGCGAACTGGGTTTGCCCGTGTAAGACTGCGCTGAAGCGGCCTCACTGACCCAGTAAATTTTTCAGCGCGTTTCCTAATCCTTTCACCGTTTCGCCCGCACCCTTCGCGACGCCCTCGGCGCTAACGCCGAGCGCCTTCGCGAAGTTCGCGCGCAGCTCCGTCATCACGCTTTCATTGAGCTTGAACTTCGGATCGCGCAGATTGCCGTCTATGACGAAGTGCAGCGTGATGTCGTCGCCGTGTTTTTTGAGCGCGGCGACGGCGGCGCGCGCCGGGATTTGCATGAACGTGTCGAGCGGGTCGTCCGTCGCGGCGAGCTGCAGATGATGCAGCGTGACGGTGCCGGGCGCGTGAATGTGATAGCTCGTCACCGTCGCCTGCAGATTGAGGTCGAGCGTGCCGCCCGTGACCTGCGTTTTCGTGCCTGCCTTCTTCAACAGATACGGATCGAGCGTCACGACGTCGACGCCGCGCAGCGTCGTGGTCGTCTGCGAGTCCTTGCTGGCTATCTTCATCCAGCCGTCGAACGTCACCGTGCCCGTGTGCGCCGGCCCTTTGATCGAGCCTTTGACAGACAGCCTGGTCGGCTCGGTGAGGTCGGGCAGATGGATGTGATCGACCGTTGCGCTCGCGTCGCTGACGGTCACTTTGTAAGGCGGCTTGCGGATCATCTCGTCGTAAAAGACGAACTGGCCGTCGGCGAACGCGATGTGATCGATGAGTTTTTCGGCGGGTAACGGCGGGCGGTTGTCCGCCGCGCTGCTCGCTTCGCTTGCCGGCTGGCCGGGACGGCTGACCGCTTGACGCAGCTTGGGCAGGATTTCCAGCCTGCCGCTCGCGGTGCGCACGAGCACCAGACTGAAGCCGCGCACCACGACGCTTTGCAGATGCACGCGATGCGCGAACAGATCGCGTATGTCGGGTGTCATGGTGATTTCGTCGGCGGTGAGGGCGTCGGGTGTCGGCCAGTCGCTGGGCGCCGTCAGCCGGACGTGGCGCAGCGTAATCGCCGACAACCCCACGTCGATGCGCTCGGCTGTGCCGAGCGGCGCGAGTGCCTCCGCGACGCGCTCTTTCACTTCGTGTTGCACGAAATACCACCCGCCCAGCGCAACGACGGCAAGCAGCACGATTGCGCCTGCGACGGCCAACGTCACGCGCTTGCCCATCGACATCGCCATGCGACCTCCTCGTCCGTGCGCTGGCCGTGGTTCGGGTTATGTATTGCGGATTGCCGCACATGATGCGCTCGAGGCACCGGATGCGCGGCGCAGGCAACGGGTGCCCGCGTTCGGGAACTGCGAGGATCGCATGCGATCCTGCGAGCGAAGGAGCAACTCTTATGCCGTCCGCATCGAACCGTGGAAAAAAACGGCCCGGCTGCGGACGGCGATACATCGGAACGGCGGACGCTTAACGGGTGATCGGCTTGTAGCGCAAACGCTTCGGACGCGCTGCTTCTTCGCCGAGACGTGCGCGCTTGTCCGCTTCGTACTCCTGGTAATTGCCGTTGAAGAACGTGACTTGCGAATCGCCTTCGAACGCGAGGATGTGCGTCGCGATACGGTCGAGGAACCAGCGATCGTGCGAGATCACCATCACCGAGCCGGCGAATTCGAGCAGCGCGTCTTCGAGCGCGCGCAGCGTTTCGACGTCGAGATCGTTCGACGGCTCGTCCAGCAGCAGCACGTTGCCGCCTGCGATCAGCGTTTTCGCCAGATGCAGACGGCCGCGCTCGCCGCCCGACAGATTGCCGACGATCTTCTGCTGGTCGCCGCCCTTGAAGTTGAAGCGGCCGATATACGCGCGCGACGGCGTTTCGTACTTGCCGACCGTCAGCACGTCTGCGCCGCCGGAGATTGCTTCGAACACCGTCTTCGAGCCGTCGAGCGCGTCGCGGCTCTGATCGACGTAGGCGAGCTTGACGGTCGGGCCCTGGACGATTTCGCCCGAGTCCGGCTGCTCTTTGCCCGTCAGCATGCGGAAGAGCGTCGACTTGCCGGCGCCGTTGGGGCCGATGATGCCGACGATCGCGCCCGCCGGAATCTTCAGGCTGAGGTCGTCGATGAGCAGGCGATCGCCATACGACTTGCTGACGTTCTTGAATTCGATCACTTCATTGCCGAGGCGGTCGCCGACGGGGATGAAGATTTCCTGGGTCTCGTTGCGCTTCTGGTATTCCTGGCTGTTCAGTTCCTCGAAGCGGGCGATACGTGCCTTCGACTTCGCCTGGCGGCCCTTGGGGTTCTGGCGCACCCATTCCAGTTCTTTCTTGATCGCCTTTTGACGCGCCGATTCGGACGCTTCTTCCTGCTTCAGGCGCTCTTCCTTCTGATCGAGCCAGCTGCTGTAGTTGCCCTTCCATGGAATGCCGTGGCCGCGGTCGAGTTCGAGAATCCATTCGGCGGCGTTGTCGAGGAAGTAGCGGTCGTGGGTGACGGCGACGACGGTGCCGGGGAAGCGCGTGAGGAACTGTTCGAGCCATTCGACGGATTCGGCGTCGAGGTGGTTGGTCGGTTCGTCGAGCAGCAGCATGTCGGGCTTCTGGAGCAGCAGTTTGCAGAGCGCGACGCGGCGCTTTTCGCCGCCAGACAGGTTTTCGATCTTCGCGTCCCACGGCGGCAGGCGCAGCGCGTCGGCGGCGACTTCGAGCTGTTGCTCGGGGCTGCCGCCGTCCGACGTCGCGAGGATGGCTTCGTACTTTGCCTGCTCGGCGGCGAGCGCGTCGAAGTCCGCGTCCGGTTCGGCGTAGGCGGCGTAGATTTCATCGAGCTTCTTTTGCGCGTGGAACACGTCGCCGAGACCGTCTTCGACGGCTTCGCGCACGGTCTGTTGCGGATCGAGCTGCGGTTCCTGCGGCAGATAGCCGATGTTCAGGTTCGGCATCGGCGTGGCTTCGCCTTCGATGTCCTTGTCGACGCCGGCCATGATCCTGATCAGCGTGGACTTGCCCGAGCCGTTCAGGCCGAGCAGGCCGATCTTGGCGCCGGGGAAGAATGACAGCGAGATGTCCTTCAGGATTTGACGCTTGGGCGGCACGATCTTGCCGACCCGGTTCATGGTGAAGACGTATTGGGCCATTTGCTTGCGCTTGGGTTGAGGTCGCGGTCCGCGCGACGGCGGACGGCGTCAGGTGAATGGGTTTGGGTTTTGTGTGACTGGAATTGCCGGGCGCTGCGGGTCTGATTTGGCGCGCGCTGCGGGCGGAAACCGTATTGTACTTCGTGTGTCTTTTGTGGTTTTTGTTTGGGGTTTGGGGCTGGCAGCCGCGTTATGACTTTTCGCTGGCATCCGCGATGCGTTAGCTCGCTTCACGCTTCGCCGTTTGGTGTTTTGGTCTTTGCGCTGGCATCCGCGGTTTGCCTTTTCGCTGGCATCCGCGAGTTGTTAGCGTGCTTCACGCGTCGCCCCTGTGCGGGGCGGCACCTACTTTTCTTTGCCGCCGCAAAGAAAAGTAGGCAAAAGAAAGCGGCTCACACCGCCAATTCTTGACGTCTGCCCACGGGCCCCCAACGTCCCCACACTTCGCACCGCAACGCCCTTGTTCGTGTGCGTTGCCAACGCGCTGAATGAGCGCCTCACCCACGTCAAACACCCGTACATGAGTGAGCGGCAGCGAATGGTACGGGCCGCCCAGGTGGCAAACTGTGTGTAGGTTGTCGCGTCGTATGGCTTGGCGCTCTTACAGGGTGGGACGCATGCGCTATCGGTCCGGAGTGGTGCGCGTATGGCGCGAAAGCCGACACACAGTTTGCCACCTGGGCGGCGGTGGCCTGTCTGGCGCGGCGTGCTGAAACACGGGTGGGTGAAGCGGGTGAGGCGCTCATTCAGCGCGCTGGCAACGAACGTGGGTCACGTGATTGCCGTGTGAAGCGTAAGACCCTTTGGGGGCCCTCAGGCAAGTATTAGGGCTGGCGGTGTGAGCCGCTTTCTTTTGCCTACTTTTCTTTGCGGCGGCAAAGAAAAGTAGGTGCCGCCCCGCACAGGGGCGACGCCTGAAGCGAGCTAACAAATCGCGGATGCCAGCGCAAACTCATAACGCGGATGCCAGCGCAAACTCATAACGCGCACGCCAGCGCAAAGGCAAATCACATAAGCGGTGCACAGCATCCATCAACATCCCGCCATCGGCGGAAAAAATACGATCAATTGAGCCGCCGCCCACTCTCCTCATCAAAGAAATGAACATGCTGCCCGGGCAACGCGACCTGAAGCCGCTCACCGGCCTGCGGCCGATGCCCATGCGGCAACCGCACGGTCACATCGTGCTTGCCCCAGCGCCCATGCGCGAGATTATCCGCGCCGAGCAATTCGCATGAATCAACGGCAAGTGCAGCCGTCGCCGCACCGGCATCGGAAGAGGGCGTCATATGCTCCGGCCGAATTCCAAGCACACACGCCCGGCCCCCCGTCACCTCGCGTCCGACGCACGGCACGCCCGCCAAAGGCAATCTCGGCCCCTCCCCAGCGACTTCAAAAAAAGCGCCATCCTCCGTGATCCAGCCGTTCAGCAAATTCATCCCCGGCGAGCCGATAAACCCGGCAACAAACGTCGTCGCCGGCCGCTCGTAAACCTCCGTGGGCGCACCGATCTGCTCCGCATGCCCGCGGTTCATCACGATTACACGCTGCGCGAGCGTCATCGCTTCGATCTGGTCGTGCGTCACGTACAGGCTCGTCGTCCTGAGACGACCATGCAGACGCTGGATTTCGAGCCGCATCTGTACGCGCAGACGGGCATCCAGATTCGACAGCGGCTCGTCGAACAGAAACACAGCCGGCTCGCGCACGATCGCGCGGCCCATCGCAACCCGCTGTCGCTGGCCGCCCGACAACTCGCGCGGCTTTCTCGACAGCAGCGGTTCCAGTTCGAGAATCTTCGCAGCCGTCATGACGCGCAATTCGATCTTCGTTTTCGGCAGCCCCGCGATCTTCAGCGCATAGCCCATGTTCTCCGCAACCGTCATGTGCGGATAAAGCGCGTAGTTCTGAAACACCATCGCGATGTTGCGATCCTTCGGCTCCAGGTTGTTGACGACCTTGCCGTCGATCGCAATCTCACCCTCGGTGATCGCTTCCAGCCCCGCCACCATCCGCAGCAAGGTCGACTTGCCACAACCCGACGGCCCGACCATCACGACGAACTCGCCGTCCTCGACGTCCGCGTTGATTCCGTGCAGAACGTTCTGCTTGCCATCGTACGATTTCTTCACGCCTTTGAGCGTCAGTGCAGACATGACTCTTTATCCTTATTTCTCAGCATCCACGAGACCGCGCACGAACCAGCGCTGCATCGCCAGCACGACGACGAGCGGCGGCAGCATCGCGAGCAGCGTCGCGGCCATCACGAGATGCCATTCGGTCGCGGTGTCGCCGGAAGCGATCATGCTCTTGATGCCGACCACGGCCGTCGTCAGCGATTGCTGGCTGGTGATCAGGATCGGCCACAAGTATTGATTCCAGCCGTAAATGAACGTGATCACGAAGAGCGCCGCAAGGTTTGTCTTCGACAGCGGCAGCACCACATCCCAGAAGAAGCGCAGCGGCCCCGCGCCGTCGATGCGCGCCGCTTCCATCAGCTCGTCGGGGAGCGTGAGGAAGAACTGGCGGAACAGGAACGTCGCGGTTGCGGACGCGATCAGCGGCAGCGTGAGCCCGGCGTACGTGTTGCTCAGATGCATCGACGACACAACCTGCACAGTCGGAAAGATGCGCACTTCGACGGGCAGCATCAGCGTGATGAAGATCAGCCAGAACGCGGCGTTGCGGCCCGGAAAGCGGAAGAACACGATGGCGAACGCCGAGATGATCGACACGGCAATCTTGCCGATCGCGATCACCAGCGCCATCACGAGGCTGTTCAAGAGCATCGTGCCGAACGGGCTGGCCGCGTTGCCCGTGCCGTGGGTCCAGATGTTCGCGATGTTCTCAAACAGATGCGTGCTTGGCACCAGCGACAGCGGCACGTTGAACACTTCGTGCTCGCTCATCGTCGCCGCGCAGAACGCGACGTAGACGGGGAACACGACCAGCACCACGCCGATCAGCAACACGACGTGGCAGAAGATATCGAAGCCGCGGCGATTCTCGATCATGAGTATTGAACCCTCCGCTCGATGAAACGGAACTGCACGACAGTCAGCCCGACCACGATCAGCATCAGCACCACCGATTGCGCGCCCGAGCTGCCGATATCGAGGCCCTGGAAGCCTTCGGCGAAGATCTTGTAGATCAGCGTGCGCGTCGATTGCGCGGGGCCGCCGCCCGTCGCGGCGTCGATGATCGGGAAGGTGTCGAAGAACGCGTAGACGAGATTGACGACGAGCAGAAAGAACGTCGTCGGAGACAGCAACGGCAGCGCGACGCCGAAGAAGCGCCGCACGGGACCCGCGCCGTCGATCGCGGCCGCTTCGATCAGCGAGCGCGGAATGGCCTGCAGTCCAGCGTAGAAGAACAGGAAGTTGTAGCTGACCTGCTTCCACACGGAGGCGAGCACGACGAGGAACATCGCCTGGCCCGGATTGAGCGCGTGATTCCAGACGATGCCCGCCTTGCCGAGCGCGAAGGTCGCGAGGCCGATGCTCGGGTTGAACAGGAACGACCACAGCACGGCGGCAATCGCGGGCGCGACTGCGTACGGCCAGATCAACAGCGTCTGATAGGCTCTCGCGCCGCGTGTCACGCGGTCGGCGCAGGCGGCGAACAGCAGCGAGATCGCGAGGCCCGACACGGTGACGAGCGCGCAGAACATCAGCGTCGTTTCAAACGATGCAAGATACAGCGGGTCGCCGAATAGCTGCTTGAAGTTGCTCAAGCCGACAAATTCGCTCGACGTGCCGAATGCGTCCTGTGTCTGCGTCGATTGCCAGAGGGCTTCGCCCGCGGGCAGCAGAAAGAACAGCAGTGTGATCGCGAGTTGCGGTGCGACGAGCAGATACGGCAGGAGGCTGGTGCCGAAGCGGGAACGCTTGTCCATCGACGTCCTTAGCAACAGTGAGCGGTTGAGGCGCGCTACACGCTAACGCGTGAAAGCGCGCCTGTTTTGCGGATCAGTTGCCCGCTTTCTCGAAGCGGCGCAGCAGTTCGTCGCCGCGCGACACCGACGAATCGAGCGCATCCTTCGGCGTCTTCTTGTCGGACCAGACCTGTTCGAGTTCTTCGTCGATGATCGTGCGGATCTGCGGCATGTTGCCCAGACGCAGGCCCTTCGTGTACGGCAGAGGCGGCTTGTTCAGCATCTGCCTGATAGCCGTGTCGCTGCCGGGATTCTTCTCGTAGAAGCCCTGCTGCTGGGTCAACTGATACGCGGCCGTGGTGACGGGCAGATAACCCGTGTCCTGATGCCATTTGGCGGCGACGGGCGGCGAGCTGAGATAGGCGAGGAACTTCGCGACGCCCTTGTAGACGGCCGGGTCCTTGCCCGACAGCACCCACAGGCTCGCGCCGCCGATGATCGCGTTCTGCGGCGCGCCCTTTACGCTCGCGTCGTACGGCATCATGCCCGTGCCGAAGTCGAACTTCGCGTACTTGCGGATCGTCGCGAGCGAGCCGGACGAGTTCGTGATGATCCCGCAATCGCCGCTATAGAACTTCGACACCGGTTCGTCCTTGCGGCCGGCATAGGTGAACGCGCCTTCTTTCGCCATTTTCTGCAGGAACGTGATGTGCGCAATCTGCAGCGGCTTGTTGAATTCGAGCTTCGCGTCGGCGCCGTCGAAGCCGTTGTTCTCGGTCGCGAACGGCGCGCCGTGCCATGCGCTGTAGTTTTCGAGCTGAATCCAGCTTTGCCAGCCCGACGAATAGCCGCACGACATGCCCGCTGCTTTCAGCTTCAGCGCGTCCTGCTCCAGTTCGGCCCACGTCTTGGGCGGCGTGTTCGGATCGAGGCCAGCTTTCTTGAATGCGTCCTTGTTGTAGTAGAGGACGGGCGTCGAGCTGTTGAACGGCATCGAGATCAGGTGACCTGTCTTCGAGTCGCTGTAATAGCTGGCGATGGTCGGCACGAAGCCTTTCTCGTCGAGCGTCATGCCCGCCTGCTTGAACACGTCGGAGACGGGAATGACGGCTTTCTTCGCCTGCATCATCGTAGCGGTGCCGACTTCGTAGACCTGCAGGATCGCGGGCGCGTTGCCGCTGCGATACGCGGCGATGCCGGCTGCAAGTGTCTGGTCGTAGGTGCCCTTGAAGACGGGGACGATCTTGTAGTCGCTCTGCGATGCGTTGAAGTCGTTGGCGATCGTGTTCAGGCGTTCGCCGAGGGCGGCTTCCATCGCATGCCAGAACTGGATTTCAGTGGCGGCGTGAGCGCCTTGATGGACGCCGAAGGCCAGAACGGCCGCGACGGATAGCGAACGGAACAGCGGCTTGCAATGCATCGAGAGTCTCCTTCTTTTGCGGAAAGCGCGGAATTGCGGTCGCGCGATTCTAGTTGTGGTCGATGACAGGAAAGCGTCGGTGAATTTTCTGTGTGTAAGGCTCGGTGTCGACCGGGCAATTTAACATCGGAAGAATAACTGGAGAAAGGGCAAATACCCGGAGCATCGATGGGTGCGCGTGCAACGAGGGCGAAAAAAAGCCGCGTCGATGCGCGGCTTTGGAAAGTTTTGTGTGTACCGCGTGAAGCGGCACGGGGGCATTTGACAATCGTTCGTCAGACGTTGAACAAAAAGTTCATCACGTCGCCGTCATGCACGACGTACTCTTTGCCTTCCGCGCGCATCTTGCCCGCTTCCTTCGCGCCTTGCTCGCCCTTGAACTGGATGTAATCGTCAAAGCCGATCGTCTGCGCGCGAATAAACCCGCGTTCGAAGTCCGTGTGAATCGCGCCCGCCGCCTGCGGCGCGGTATCGCCCACATGAATCGTCCACGCGCGCACTTCCTTCACGCCCGCCGTGAAATACGTCTGCAGACCGAGCAGCTTGAAGCCCGCGCGAATCACACGGTTCAGGCCCGGCTCGTCCATGCCCATGTCGGCGAGGAACACTTCCTTGTCTTCATCGGCAAGATCGGCGATTTCCGCTTCGATCGCCGCGCACACGGCGACCACCGGCGCATTTTCCGTTTCGGCGTACTTGCGCACTGCGTCGAGGTGCGGATTGTTCTCGAAGCCGTCTTCCTTGACGTTCGCGACGTACATGGCCGGCTTGGCCGTAATCAGGCAGAACGGCTTGATCAGCAGACGCTCTTCTTCCGTCAGATCGAGCCCGCGAACCGGCTTCGCCTGGTCCAGTTGCACGCGAACCTTTTCCAGCACGGCAGCGAGCTTCACCGCTTCCTTGTCGTTGCCGGACTTCGCGGCCTTCGCATAGCGCGTGAGCGCCTTTTCGACCGTCGCGAGGTCGGCGAGCGCGAGTTCCGTGTTGATCACTTCGATGTCCGACACAGGATCGACCTTGCCCGCGACGTGAATCACGTTCTCGTCCTCGAAGCAGCGCACGACGTGCGTGATCGCATCCGTTTCGCGGATGTTCGCGAGGAACTGGTTGCCGAGGCCTTCGCCCTTGCTTGCACCCGCCACCAGACCCGCGATGTCGACGAACTCGACCACGGCGGGCACGATGCGCTCAGGCTTGACGATGCCCGCGAGCGCCGTCAGACGCGCATCCGGCACTTCGACCACGCCGACGTTCGGCTCGATCGTGCAGAACGGATAGTTTTCGGCGGCGATGCCCGCCTTGGTCAGCGCGTTGAACAGGGTGGACTTGCCGACGTTAGGCAGGCCGACGATGCCGCATTTGAGGCTCATGAAGGTTCTCTACAAAATCAGGTGGTGACAGGCTTCGGCAAACGGAGCGCGGGCTAAATGTGGCGCGGCGCGATGCTGGCCGCGGCCCGCAAGTCCGCTGGCGCCGGGCATGTGCAAGAAGCACGCGCCGAAGACATGCGGCACAGGCGGACTGTCGTAAGACACCCGCCGCGCTGCAAACGCGCGCCGAAGGTGTCGGATAACCGAAAACCGCAATTGTAACCCTGTCCGGCGACGCGCTCGCGGCAGCGGGAGAAGCTGCGGCGCGCGTCGTTCGCTGCGCGAGCGCGTGCATATGCAGTCCGCAATCGACGAGACTTGTGCCCGATCTGCATCAATCACTGCTCAAACAACGCCGAAACCGCGCGCAAAGCCTGTTCCGCCGATCCGTCCCCGGCACCCCTCACGGCTATAATGGCCGGATGAATGCTCACCATCAGTCCTTCGACGTCGCAGTGATCGGCGGCGGGCTCGTCGGCAAGACGGCGGCGCTTGCGCTCACGCAAAGCGGCCTGCGCGTCGCATTGCTCGCGCAGCATTGTCAGCCGCTGCCCGCCGGCGCCGTATTCGATTCGCGCGTCTACGCGCTATCCGCGAGTTCGCAGGCGCTGCTCGAACGTCTGCGCGTCTGGCAGGCGCTCGACACGGCGCGGCTCGCGCCCGTCTACGACATGCGCGTCTACGGCGACGCACACGCTGAACTGCATTTCTCGGCGTTTCAGGCGTCCGTGCCGCAACTCGCATGGATCGCCGAGTCGTCGCTGATCGAACAGGCGCTGGACGCCGCACTGCGCTTCCAGCCCAACCTCACGTGGCTGGACACTCGGGCGCAGGGGCTCGACGTCAAGACGGGCGGCGCGACCATCGGTCTCGCGAACGGCAACGTGCTCGAAGCGGATCTCGTGGTCGGCGCGGACGGCGCGCATTCCTGGGTGCGCGCGCAGATCGGCGCGAAGGTCAACCGGCGCGACTACCGGCAGACGGGCGTCGTCGCGAACTTCAAGGCCGGGCGGCCGCACGGCGAGACTGCGTATCAGTGGTTCCGCGACGGCGAGATCATCGCGCTGCTGCCGCTGCCGGACGGCCATGTGTCGCTGGTCTGGTCGGCGATGACCGATCACGCGAACACTCTCGTCAAGCTCGATCCCGCGCAACTCGCGGCTGAAGTCGAACGGGCGACGATGGGCGCGCTCGGCACGCTCGAATGCGTGACGCCCGCCCAGGGCTTTCCGCTCGCGCTGCAAACCGTCGACCGGCTGGTCGCACCGCGCGTCGCGCTGGTCGGCGATGCCGCGCACCTGATCCAT
The DNA here is from genome assembly GCF_002902945.1 of Paraburkholderia caribensis. NCBI lineage: Bacteria > Pseudomonadati > Pseudomonadota > Betaproteobacteria > Burkholderiales > Burkholderiaceae > Paraburkholderia > Paraburkholderia caribensis. The sequence continues at coordinate 3,228,956 of NZ_CP026101.1, read as the reverse complement.
CCGCTCGCGGGGCAGGGCATGAATCTGGGCTTGCGCGACGTGGCGTCGCTGGTGGACGTGATCGTGAAGAAAGAGGCGTTCCGCGATATCGGCGACACGGTGCTGTTGCGCCGCTACGAGCGCTCGCGCAGCGAAGACATCCGCGCGCTCACCATCGCCACCGACGGCCTGCAGAAGCTGTTCGGGCTGCCGGGCAATATCGCGCGCGCGGTTCGCAACACGGGCATGGCATTCGTTGGCGCGCAGCCGCTGGTCAAGCGCTGGCTGGTCTCGGCGGCGCTGGGCTGAACAATGCGCCAGCCGCGTGCCTGGTGGAACGGCACGGCGGCGCGCGCGATCTGACAGGATCGACCGCAAGGCATACCATCTGCGCAGCACCGCCTGATGCACCCCCACACGCATCGATGCAAGAGGGAACACACCGGCACACAACCGGAAACCCGCGCAGAACTTGAACACAGGCGCAGACGAGCGGCAAACGGGCCGCGCGCCGAACCGAATCAGGAGCAGCAGCATGAAGAAACGTATCCGTCTCGCCGCGCTGGCGCTGGCCGCCGCGACTATCGGCCTCGGCTGTTCGGCGCAGGCCGACCAGACCACCGACAAGCTCAAGTCGACGCTGCAATCGCGTCTGAGCGAAGCGACCATCAAGAGCGTGTCGAAGTCGCCGATCGACGGGCTTTACGAGGTGAACCTCGGCTCGCAGATCGTCTACAGCGACGCGACGGGCGACCATCTGATTCTCGGCGACATGATCGACGCCAAGACACGCAAGAATCTGACGGAAGCGCGCCTGTCCGAAACCAACCGCATCGATTTCGCGAGCCTGCCGTTCGCGAACGCGGTGAAAGTGGTGAAGGGCAATGGCAGCCGCAAGATCGCCGTGTTCTCCGATCCGAACTGCCCGTACTGCAAGCAGCTCGAAACGACGTTGAAGTCGATGGACAACATCACCGTCTACACGTTCCTGTATCCGGTTCTGTCGCCGGACTCGACGGTGAAGTCGAAGTCGATCTGGTGTTCGTCGGACCGCGCGAAGGCATGGGAAGCCTGGATGCAGGATCACCGCGCGCCGACCGCCGCGGGCACCTGCGACACGGCCGCGATCGACAAGAACCTCGCGCTCGGGCAGTCGATGAACGTCAGCGGCACGCCCACCGTGTTCCTCGCGGATGGCCGCCGCCTGCCGGGCGCCGTGCCGGCGGACGAGCTGGACAAGGCGTTGTCGTCGGTGCGCTGAACTGCACCCATCGTCCGAATCTGTTTGAAAGGAGGCGCGCGGCGCCTCCTGTCGTTTTCTTCACGAGTTTCCACACACGAGCGCCGATGAAGCCGATCCGCTACACCATCGTACCGAAGCAACCCGCCGCCCATCTTTTCGAAGTCACCGTGACCGTCGCCGAGCCCGATCCGTCGGGCCAGCGCTTCATGCTGCCCGTGTGGATTCCCGGCAGCTATATGGTCCGCGAGTTCGCGCGCAATATCGTCACGCTGCGCGCGTTCAACGACGCGGGCCGCAAGGTGCGGCTCGAAAAGACCGACAAGCACGCGTGGCAGGCGGCGCCAGTCAAGGGCGCGCTGACGCTGCGCTACGAGGTCTACGCCTGGGACCTGTCGGTGCGGGCCGCGCATCTCGACGACACGACGGGCTTCTTCAACGGCACGAGCGTGTTTCTGTCGCCGCTCGGGTTCGAGGATGCGCCCTGTGTCGTCGATATCCAGAAGCCGGCCGGTGCTCAGTTCCGCAACTGGCGCGTGGCGACGGCACTGACGGAAGCGCGCGGCACGAAGCGCTACGGCTTTGGCGAGTACAGCGCGCAAAACTACGACGAGCTAATCGATCATCCCGTCACGCTCGGCGAATTCGAGCTCGCGACGTTCAAGGCGCACGGCGTGCCGCACGACATCGTGATCGCCGGGCGCGTGACGAGTTTGGACATGACGCGGCTGTCGGCGGATCTGAAGCGCGTGTGCGAAGCGCAGATCGCGCTGTTCGAGCCGCGCTCGAAAAAGGCGCCGATGGACCGCTACGTCTTCATGACGCAAGCCGTCACCGATGGCTACGGCGGGCTGGAGCATCGCGCATCGACGGCGCTGATCTGCAATCGCGGGGATTTACCCGTCGAAGGCCGCGACGAGACGACGGACGGCTATCGCACGTATCTCGGCCTGTGCAGCCACGAATACTTCCACACGTGGAACGTGAAGCGCATCAAGCCCGCCGTGTTCGCGCCGTACGATCTGACGCAAGAAAATTACACGTCGCTGCTGTGGCTGTTCGAAGGCTTCACGTCGTACTACGACGATCTGATGCTCGTGCGCAGCGGCCTGATCAAGGATACCGACTACTTCACGCTGCTCGGCAAGACGATCGGCGGCGTGCTGCGCGGCAGCGGACGCCTGAAGCAGACGGTCGCCGAAAGCTCGTTCGACGCATGGGTGAAGTACTACCGTCAGGACGAAAATGCCGCGAATGCGATCGTCAGCTATTACACCAAGGGCTCGCTGGTCGCGCTCGCGTTCGATCTGACGATTCGCGCGCAAACGCAGAACCGCAAATCGCTCGACGACGTGATGCGCCTGCTGTGGCAGCGCTACGGTCGCGACTTCTACAACGGCAAGGCGCAGGGCATCGAGGAAGCCGACGTCGAGGCGCTGTTCGCCGAGGCGACGGGCGCGGACCTGTCGGAGCTTTTCGCGGACGGCGTGCGCGGCACGCGCGATCTGCCGCTCGACACGCTGCTCGCTTCGTTCGGCGTGACGCTCGAAGCGGACGTCGATCCGAAGGGCAAGCCGTCGCTCGGCGCGCGCGTGCGCGGCGGCGCGGACTGCACGCTGGCGGCCGTTCATGACGGCAGCGCGGCGCAGAAGGCTGGCCTGTCGGCCGGCGACGTGCTGATTGCCGTCGACGGCCTGCGCGTGACGGGCTCGAACCTCGACGCGCTGCTGTCGCGCTACCAGCCCGGCGCGAAGGTCGAGGTGCACGCGTTCCGGCGCGACGAGCTGCGCGTCGCGCAGGTCAAGCTGGACGGACCGGAAGTCTCGCGCTACAAGCTCACCGCGAACGATAAGCGCGCGGCGGCCGTGACGGCCCGCAAACGCTGGCTGGGCGGCAAGTAATAGGCAAATGAGAGGCAAATGAGAGGCAAATGAGAGGCGAATAAGCGCTCGCCGAGCCGCCTGCGCGGCGAGATTCCCGGCGGCGGATTGTTCTACCGTTGCAACAATCCGTCGCTGCCGCGCTACTTTTTCCCGGGCGGGTAAAAAAACACAATGGCTCCACTCGCGCAACACAGCGCGCCCCCTACTGGAGTCACAGATGACCACGATCCTGCAAATCAACTCGTCGGCTCGCTCGCAAGGCGCTCAATCGACGCTGCTGGCCAACGAACTGACGGCGAAGCTGCAACAATCGAATCCGGGCGCGCAAGTCGTCGTCCGCAATCTGCACGAAGACGCGCTGCCCCACCTCGACGACGCGATCCTCGGCGCGTTCTTCACGCCGGCCGAGCAGCGCACGGCCGAGCAGCAAGCGATCGCAGCGCGCAGCGAAGCGCTGATCGCCGAACTGCAAGCCGCCGACATCGTCGTGATCGGTGCGCCGCTGTACAACTTCGGCATCTCGTCGCAACTGAAGACGTACTTCGACTTCATCGCACGCGCTGGCATCACCTTCAAGTACGGCGCGAACGGTCCGGAAGGCCTCGTGACGGGCAAGAAGGTGTTCGTGGTGTCGGCACGCGGCGGCAAGTACCTCGGTACGCCGGGCGATTCGCAGACGCCTTATCTGAAAACGTTCCTCGGCTTCCTTGGCATGACGGACGTGAACTTCATCTACGCGGAAGGCCTGAACATGGGCCCCGACGCAGCAAACGCGGCACTGGCCGGCGCGCGCGAAGCGATCGCTGCTGCCTGATCCGTCTGAAACGGTTATGCGGTGAGCCATCCGGCTGGCCGCCTGCTCTTCGATACGGTGATCGGCCGTATCGCGACGGCAAAACAAAACGCCACGGAACACAATTCCGTGGCGTTTTCTTTTTGGGGGCACGCGCGGGTCGGCTTGCGTGTCAGGCGAACACTTCGCCCGTTTCCGGCAAACGCCAGTCGATGGGCTGACGGCCGTGCGCTCCGAGAAATTCGTTGGCGAGCGCGAAATGCCGGCAGCCGAGAAATCCGCGATGCGCGGACAGCGGCGACGGGTGCGGCGCTTCCAGCACGCAATGCGACTTGCCGCCGAGCAGCGCGCGTTTGGCTTGCGCATGCGCGCCCCACAGCATGAACACGAGCCCATCGTGACGCATCGCGAGTTCGTGGATCAGCGTGTCGGTGCATTTTTCCCAGCCGCGCTTCGCGTGACTCGCGGCGCGATCGCGTTCGACGGTCAGCACCGTGTTGAGCAGCAGCACGCCTTGTCGCGCCCACGCATCGAGACAGCCGTGTTGCGGCGCCTCGTGGCCGAGGCTCGCGGCGATTTCCTTGAAGATGTTGCGCAGCGACGGCGGCGGCCGCACCGAAGGCGGCACTGAAAACGCGAGTCCGTGCGCCTGCGGCGTGCCGCGGTCTTCGCCGTGATACGGGTCCTGGCCGAGAATCACGACCTTGACTTCGTCGGGACTCGTGAGCCGCAGCGCACGGAATACGTCGGCGGGATAGACAGTCTTGCCGGACGCGCGTTCGCCATCGACGAACTGGCATAGCGGCGCGTACGTGTCGCTATCGATAAACGGTTTGAGATGCGCGCGCCACGCCGGCGGCAGGGCTTCGAATTGGGATTCGAGCGTCTGAAAACCAGTGGCGGGAGAGGGGGCGCTGTCGTCGTCGGTAAAGAGCGACGGCTGCGTCGGCGGGAGCTGAGAGCGTTTTGCGGAATTCATGGCGGGCTAGTGTGGCAGCAAACTGGCGCGCGCTCAAGGTTCTGCGCGTTCACACGCCGGTTCTCCGCCGTCGCCGTTTATTGTGCGAGCCGCTTATTGCGAGCCGCTTTCACGCAGACGATAGCCGCGCTGTGCCTTGCTCACGTCATCGGGACGCAAGCCATGCACGGCTTGCGCAAGTTCCGCCGACAATGCGTTCAGCGCGCCTGCGTCACCGTGCTTCAGTTCCAGTTCGATTTCGCAGATCGGTGCGCGTCGCGTTTCGCCTTTCACGTCTGCGACAACCTCGCCCTGGTCGATGGCTGCCTCGACATCCGCACCTTCGATGCGCACATGCCAGATGGTCCGCGAGAAATTGGTGCTGAACAGCGGAATGAGCTCGTCACGCGCGCTGCGCAACGCTTCTTTCGACGGTTCGTCGTCACAGGCTGCCAGCAGCGCGTCGATTTCGAGCGCGTTGCCCTCGATGGGCATTTCCCACTCGTGCCGGCTGTGCAAGCCGCCACTCGACGTGCCCACCGTCTTGTACGTCTGCAGCCAGCCGTCCGGCGTGCGGCGCACGCGCACCGCGCTTTTCGCGCGCGCGAGCGTCAGCGACGGCGTGTCGTAATAGATGTTTTCGAGCGTGATCGTGCGGCCCTTGCTACCGGCGCGTTGAATCAACCATTGCGTCGCGGCGCCGACCTGACCGGTCGGCAGCGACAGCTTGATCTCGTGTTCCATGCCCATCGCGTGGCTCGCTCTGTAAGCTGGTGAGAATCAGAAGAACATCCGCGCAAGCTCCGCGCCCGGTTCTTCGGCGCGCATGAACGCTTCGCCGACGAGGAACGAATTCACGTCCATCGCGCGCATCCGCTCGACGTCGCCGCGCGACAGGATGCCCGACTCGGTCACGACGATGCGGTCGTCCGGCATCATGTCCAGCAGGCCGAGCGTGGTGTCGATCGAGGTTTCGAAGGTGCGCAGATTGCGGTTGTTCACGCCCATCAGCGGCGTCTTCAGCGTCAGCGCGTCGACCAGTTCGTCCTTGTCGTGCACTTCCACCAGCACCGCGAGGCCGAGCGAATGCGCGTACGCTTCGAGGTCCTGCATCTGCGAAAGTTCGAGTGCCGCGACGATCAGCAGGATCGCGTCGGCGCCCATCGCGCGCGCTTCGAGGATCTGGTACGGATCGACGATGAAATCCTTGCGCAGAACGGGCAGATTGCAAGCGGCGCGCGCCTCTTCCAGATATTGCGCGCTGCCCTGGAAGAACTGCACGTCGGTCAGCACGGACAGGCACGCCGCGCCGTGCTTCGCGTACGAACGCGCGATCTCGGCGGGGACGAAGTTTTCGCGCAGCACGCCTTTCGACGGGCTCGCCTTCTTGACCTCGGCGATCACGGCCGCGAGACCTGCTTCATGCTTCGCGCGAATTGCGCCGACGAAATCGCGCAGATCGCGCGACGATGCCTGCAGGCGCAATTCTTCGAGCGGCGCGCTTTGCTGCGCGGCGCGCACTTCTTCACGCTTGACCCCGATGATGCGGTCGAGAATATCGCTCATGTCAATCCCGTTTATTTCTTGAACTGTTGCGTGAAGCGGACCAGGTCGTCGACCTTCGCACGCGCCTTGCCGCTCGCGATCGCTTCGCGGGCCAGCTGCAGGCCGTCTGCAATCGACGCCACGACGTTCGCCGCGTACAGCGCGGTGCCCGCGTTCAGCGTGACGATTTCGCGCGCGACGCCCGGTTTGTTGCCGAGCGCCTCGAGCAGCAACGCTTTCGATTCCGTCGCGTCCGCGACTTTCAGCGTGCGGTTCGACACCATCTGCATGCCGAAGTCCTCGGGGTGAATCTCGTACTCGCGCACCTGGCCGTCGCGCAGTTCGCCGACCAGCGTCGCGCCGCCCAGCGACACTTCATCCATGCCGTCCATACCATACACGACCAGCACGTGATTTGCGCCGAGACGCTCCATCACGCGAACCTGAATGCCGACCAGGTCCGGGTGAAACACGCCTTGCAACTGGTTCGGCGCGCCGGCCGGGTTCGTCAGCGGACCGAGGATGTTGAAGATGGTCCGCACGCCGAGTTCGCGGCGCACCGGCGCGATGTTTTTCATCGCGGGGTGATGGTTCGGCGCGAACATGAAGCCCATGCCCGTTTCGGCGATCGATGCAGCGACCTGTTCCGGCTGCAAGTCGATGTTGACGCCGAGCGCTTCGAGCACGTCTGCGCTGCCCGACTTGCTCGACACGCCGCGATTGCCGTGCTTTGCGACTTTTGCGCCCGCTGCCGCCGTCACGAACATCGTCGCCGTCGAAATATTGAACGTGTGCGAGCCGTCGCCGCCCGTACCGACAATGTCGACGAAGTTCGAATTGTCCTGAACTTCGACGTGACGAGCGAACTCGCGCATCACCGTGGCGGCCGCGGTGATCTCGCCGATGGTCTCTTTTTTGACGCGCAGCCCCGTGATGATCGCGGCCGCCATCACGGGCGACATGTCGCCGCGCATGATGAGGCGCATCAGGTGCAGCATCTCGTCGTGGAAGATTTCGCGGTGCTCGATCGTGCGTTGCAGCGCTTCCTGGGGCGTAATCATTGTCGCGTCTCCTTGTTTAAGCGCTACGTGCCGCAGCCTTCGACTGCTTCACGAAGTTTTCGAGCAACGCGTGGCCGTGTTCCGACAGGATCGATTCCGGATGGAACTGCACGCCTTCGACAGGCAGCGTCTTGTGACGCACGCCCATGATTTCGCCGTCGTCGGTCCACGCCGACACTTCGAGGCAGTCGGGCAGCGATTCGCGCTCGATTGCCAGCGAGTGATAGCGCGTGACGGTGAAGTGCTTCGGCAGGTCGGCGAATACGCCTTTGCAGTCGGTTTCGATCTGGCTCACCTTGCCGTGCATGATGGTCTGCGCGCGCACCACGCGACCGCCGAATGCTTCGCCGATCGCCTGATGGCCGAGGCACACGCCGAGAATCGGGTACTTGCCGGAGAATTCGCGCAGCACGTCGAGCGTGATGCCCGCGTGTTGCGGATTGCTCGGTCCCGGCGAGAGACAAATGCGCTCGGGGTTGAGCTTCGCGATCTCGTCTAGCGTGATTTCGTCGTTGCGATAGGTCCGCACGTCTTCGCCGAGTTCGCCGAAGTACTGGACCAGGTTATAGGTGAACGAGTCGTAGTTGTCGATCATCAGCAGCATGGTCAGTCTCCCGTCAGAAGTCGCTATCGAGGCCGTCTTGCACTTGCTCGGCGGCGCGCAGCACGGCGCGCGCCTTGTTCTCGGTCTCTTGCCATTCGGATTCGGGCACCGAGTCCGCGACCACGCCCGCTGCCGCCTGCACGTACAGATTGCCGTTGCAGATCACGCCCGTGCGGATCGTGATTGCGAGGTCCATCTCGCCCGTGAACGACAGGTAGCCGACCGCGCCGCCGTAGAGTCCGCGCTTCACGGGTTCGAGTTCGTCGATCAGTTCCATCGCGCGAACCTTCGGCGCGCCCGACAGCGTGCCCGCCGGGAACGTCGCGCGCAGCACGTCGAAATTGGTCATGCCCGGCTTCAGCGTGCCCTCGACGGAACTGACGATGTGCTGCACATGCGAGTACTTTTCGATCACCATCTTGTCGGTCACGGACACCGAACCGATCTGCGCGATACGGCCGACATCGTTACGCGCGAGGTCGATCAGCATCACGTGTTCGGCGATTTCCTTCGGATCGTTGAGGAGTTCGGTGGCGAGTTCGGCATCGCGCTCGGGCGTATTGCCGCGCGGACGCGTGCCGGCGAGCGGCCGGATCGTGACGATGCGGTCTTCGTTGCGCTTTTCCTGACGCACGAGAATTTCCGGCGACGCGCCGACCACATGAAACTCGCCGAAGTTGTAGTAATACATATACGGCGACGGATTCAGCGAACGCAGCGCGCGGTAAAGCGACAGCGGGTTGTCGCGATACGGTTTCGTCAGACGCTGGCCGACCTGCACCTGCATCAGCTCGCCTGCCGCGATGTATTCCTTCGCCCTGCGCACGGCGGCAAGGTAATCGTCTTTCTTGAACTCGCGGAAAATTTCGGTACGCACGCTCGCCGACGTGACGGGCGGCTGCACCGTCGTACGCAGGCGCTGCTTCAGTTCGCGCAGACGCTGCTTGGCGCGCGTGTACGCTTCGGGCGTCGTCGGATCGGCGTAGATCACGAGGTACAGCTTGCCCGCGAGGTTGTCGATGACGGCGACTTCTTCCGTCAGCAGCAGTTGAATGTCGGGCAGGTTCAGGTCGTCTGGCGGGGCGGTGTGTGCGAGCTTCTTCTCGATGTAACGCACGGCGTCGTAGCCGAAATAACCGGCAAGACCGCCCGCGAAACGCGGCAGGCCCGGGCGTAGCGCGACCTTGAAACGGCCCTGGAACTGCTGGATGAATTCGAGCGGATCGCCGTCGTGTGTTTCGGTGACCTTGCCGTCTTTCACGACTTCCGTCACGCCGTCATGCGTGCGGATCAGCGTGCGAGCCGGCAGGCCGATGAACGAGTAGCGGCCAAAGCGTTCGCCGCCCACTACCGATTCGAGCAGAAACGAGTTCGCGCCGTTGCGCTCGGTTTGCGCGAGCTTCAGGTACAGCGAGAGCGGCGTTTCGAGGTCGGCCAGCGCTTCGGCGATCAGCGGGATGCGATTGTAGCCCTCGTTCGCGAGGGACTGAAATTCGAGTTCGGTCATGTTCCGATCCTGTTCGTGCGTCCGTGCGCTGCGTGCGTCGGACAAAGCGGGGGCTGCGTTACCGGTCGAATGTGCTCGTCACAGGTTTGGAGACCGGCGCGCGCTTTCCCGAACGCATGCACGGTTTCTCAGCACGACGATAGTACGCAAGGTACACGACGGCTAGCTGAAACTCAGTGCAACGGTAGCGTGCCGGTCAAACCGGCGATTCGGAAAAGCGCGTGAGCGCAGCGAAGTAAAAAACGGGCGCCAAAGACGAGCTTCAGCGTACCTCGGGCGAGGTATCAGCGCGACCAGCGACGCCAGGGCCAGGCTCCCCGGTCGATCGTGCTCAGACTCCGTTTTTTATTCAGAAACATGAGAGAAGACTTTAGTTAAGTCAGTGATTGGTGCTGCTTGGGTCGGCGCTCATTTTACTGCATTGTGCGCTGCGATTGCCTTGGCGGCGCCCAACAGCGACACAACTATACCATCGGATTTTATAGTTTGAACAGATTCGCCGTGATTGTAGCCATACGGGACGGTCAGCGTCGCCATGCCGGCCGCGCGGCCCGCGAACGCATCGTTCTGCGAATCGCCGATCGCGACGGCTTCTTCGGGCGACACGCCGAGCGCCTTGCAGGCGGTGAGCATGGGCAGCGGATCGGGCTTTTTCGCCGCGACGCTGTCGCCGCCCAGCACGACCGCGAAGTACTGCAGTAGCCCATGATGTTCGAGCAACTGCGTCGCAAAGCGATGCGGCTTGTTGGTTACACAAGCCAGCTTCAATCCCGCATCGCGCAATGCAATCAGCCCTGCCTCGACATCGGGATAGAGCCGCGTGTGCAGGCCGTTGATCTTCGCGTACTCCTCCTGGTAGATCGCGAGCGCCTCGTCGAAGCGTGATTGCGCCAGGTCGGCTTCGAAGCGCGGCGCCAGTACGCTGCGAATCAGATGCTCGGAGCCCTTGCCGACGTAGTCCATCACCTCTTCGCGCGAAGTTTCCTCCGCGTCGAACTGGGCGAGCATGCCGTTCAGGGACGCGGTGAAGTCGTCGGCGGTATCGACCATCGTGCCGTCGAGATCGACGATCGCCGCGCGAATCTTGCCGGCCGTGAAGGCGGGAGCGGGGTAACGGGGCGTCGTTTCCATCTCAGCGCCCAACCGATGCCAGTGCGCCGCGCATCTTGTCGATGATCGTCTTGTAGTCGGGGTGGCCGAAGATCGCCGAGCCGGCCACGAAGGTATCCGCGCCCGCCGCCGCAATTTCCGCGATGTTGTCGGCTTTCACGCCGCCGTCCACTTCGAGATGAATCTCGCGGCCGGTCTTTTCCTTGTATGCGTCGATTTTTGCGCGCGCTTCGCGCAGCTTGTTCAGCGCTTCGGGAATGAAGGACTGCCCGCCGAAGCCCGGATTCACCGACATGATCAGCACGAGATCGACCTTGTCCATCACGTGATCGAGATAATTCAGCGGCGTGGCGGGGTTGAACACGAGGCCTGCCTTGCAGCCGTGGTCGCGGATCAGCGACAACGTGCGGTCGATGTGATCCGAGCCTTCCGGATGGAAGCTGATCACGTTCGCGCCAGCCTTTGCGAAGTCGGGCACGATGCGGTCGACGGGGCGTACCATCAGATGCACGTCGATGGGGACCTGCACGTGCGGGCGGATCGCCTCGCACACGAGCGGGCCAATCGTCAGGTTCGGCACGTAGTGGTTGTCCATCACGTCGAAGTGAATCCAGTCGGCGCCCGCGGCGACGACGTTGCGGACTTCTTCGCCGAGCCGCGCGAAGTCGGCGGACAGAATGCTGGGAGCGATGCGGAATTGAGTCATGGCGTGGGATGGGCGGGAGACGGAAAACCGCTATTTTAGCGCCGGCCGGCGCGCCGCGGCCTTCGGCGCGGCCTGGCTTTCGCCATGTTCCGGCGTCTTGCCCGGCTTGCCGATGCGGTTGCGGGCCTGCGCCGCATCAAGCAGAATGCCAAACCATGTCAACGCCTGTGCCGGCGCGCCGCTTATTCGCGCCGAGCCGCCCGCACACAGCCTTGCGCGGATCGATTGCGCGCTTTGCTCACCATCGGAATCAGCATGAGCCAGTACGAATTCAGCGTGTCCTCTCAGGTTCGGTATATCGCCGAGGAGTCGGACCCGGAGCATCGGAAATACGCTTTCGCCTACACGCTCACCATCCGCAATACCGGCCAGGTTGCCGCGCAACTGATCGCGCGTCACTGGGTCATTACGGATAGCGAAAATCGCGTTCAGGAAGTGAAAGGGCTGGGTGTCGTCGGGCATCAGCCGTTGCTGAAGCCGGGCGAGCAGTTCGAATACACGAGCTATGCAGTGATCGCGACGCCCGTGGGGACGATGCGCGGCGAGTATTTTTGCGTGGCGGAAGATGGCGAACGTTGGGACGCGCCCGTACCGGAATTCGTTCTGCGCATGCCACGCACGCTGCATTGAGCGCGCTGAACATCAGACGCCGCGCGGCTGTCAGTCAGCGACGCGGTTGCTGCTGCGGCGGGACCTGTTTTGCGTCCTGCTTCTGGCGTGCGGCATTCTTTTTCTTGCCGGACGCTGTCCACACAACGATGAAAATCAGCAGGGAAAGCGCCAGGAGCGACTCCAGCGCGAAGATGAGCATCGGATATTCGTCGAGCAGATCAGACATGGCAGTTTCCATCGAGAACAATCATTGTATGCGCTTTGCCCGCCGGGCCGCGGCCTGGACGGGAGCGCTGTCGCTTGCCGTACTGCTTGCGTCGTGCGGCGGCGGCGGCGCGGTGCGGCCATCCGTTTCGCCGCCGACAGGTGCCGCGATCATACCCGGCCAGATCGCCGCTCAGCGGCTGACGCCTGTCGCCTGGAGACAGGTGCCGGGCTGGCAGGACGATTCACTGATCGGTGCGGCTGCGGCATTACGCCAGAACTGTGTGCGCCTCGCCAGTCAGCCGACGTGGCGGCGCGCCTGTGCGGCCGCGCTGATGCTTGACGACCTGGATGTGGCGAGCGCCCGCAGTTTCTTCGAGACCTACTTCACGCCGTTCCAGTTTTCGAACACCGACGGCACGCTCGATGGACTCGTGACAGGCTACTACGAGCCGCTGCTGCGCGGTTCGCGCGTCCGTCATGGCGTGTATCAGACGGCTTTGTACCGTTGGCCTTCGGCGTACCGCCCCGGTTCTGCGATGCCGGCGCGAGCGCAGCTCGAGCGTTCGGGCGCGCTAACCGGCAATGAACTCGTGTGGGTGGACGATCCCATCGAGGCTTTCTTCCTGCAGGTGCAAGGCTCGGGACGCATCGTGATGGAAGACGGCAGCGTGATGCGCGTCGGCTTTGGCGGGACGAACAATCAGCCGTACAAGTCCATTGGCCGATGGCTGCTCGATCGCGGTGAACTGACGCCGTCGCAGGCGACCATGCAAGGCATCAAGGCTTGGGCGCGCGCAAACCCGACGCGTGTCGATGGCTTGCTCGACACGAATCCGCGCTTCGTGTTTTTCCGCGAGATGCCGTCGAGCGAGCCTGCGCCTGGCGGGGGTGCCGATGGTCCGATTGGCGCGCTTGGCGTGCCGCTGACGCCGGAGCGTTCGATTGCCGTCGATCCGGCGGCGATCCCGCTCGGCACGCCCGTCTTCCTCCAGACGACGCGCCCGATGACCAATGCACCGATGAATCGTCTGGTGTTTGCTCAGGACACGGGTTCGGCGATCAAGGGCGGCGTGCGTGCCGACTATTTCTGGGGACTCGGTGACGAAGCGGGCGATCTGGCTGGGAAAATGAAGCAGGGTGGCCGGATGTGGCTGTTGCTGCCTAATTCTTGATCCTCGGTCTTGATCCTGGGTCTTGATCCTGGATCTTGATCCCGGGCCGTGATGCTGAGTGCCGAGCCCTAGGTCAGCGGATAGCCCGATCTGAAACAGCCCGACGGTTTATGTCACTGCCGTCGGGCTGTTTGCTCTTGTGCGCAGGTACTGTGCGATTCGCCGGCGCGTCGAGCGTCACGCGCCTGCCTTGCGCTTGTCGATCACGCGGCGCGCCTTACCCACCGAGCGCTCGATGCCGTTCACGCCTAGCAGCACCACGTTCGCTGTTACGCCGATAAGTGCCTTGATGTCATAGGCCAGCGCTTTACGTGCGGTGTCCAGCGCGGCCGTGTCCGGCGCGGTCTCCGGGCAAGGTTCAATGTTCAGCGTCATCACGTCGAGCGGGCCTTCTTTGGTCAGCACGATCTGATAATGCGGCGCGAGCGCGTGCTGCTTCAGCAGCAGTTCTTCGATCTGCGTCGGGAACACGTTGACGCCGCGAATGATCATCATGTCGTCCGAGCGACCGGTGATTTTTTCCATCCGGCGCATCGTGCGCGCGGTTCCGGGCAGCAGGCGCGTGAGATCCCGCGTGCGGTAACGGACGATCGGCAACGCTTCCTTCGTCAGCGATGTGAACACGAGTTCGCCGAGTTCGCCGTCGGGCAACACTTCGCCCGTTTCGGGATCGATGATCTCGGGGTAGAAGTGGTCTTCCCAGATCGTCGGGCCGTCTTTGGTTTCGACGCATTCGGACGCCACGCCCGGACCCATTACCTCGGACAAGCCGTAGATGTCGACGGCGTCGATACCCATCCGTTCTTCGATCGCGCGGCGCATGTCGTTGGTCCAGGGCTCCGCGCCAAAGATGCCAATGCGCAGCGAGCACGTCTTGGGATCGATACCCTGGCGCTCCAGTTCGTCGGCGATCGACAGCATGTAGCTGGGCGTCACCATGATGATGTCGGGACGGAAGTCCTGGATCAGCTGCACCTGTTTTTCGGTCTGACCGCCGCCGAACGGAATGACCGTGAGTCCCGCGCGTTCCGCGCCGTAGTGCGCGCCGAGCCCGCCCGTGAACAGGCCATAGCCGTAGCTCACGTGCACCTTGTCGCCGCGCCGCGCGCCTGCCGCACGGATCGAACGTGCGACGAGATTCGCCCAGGTGTCGATATCGCGCGCGGTATAGCCGACGACAGTCGGCTTGCCTGTCGTTCCCGACGATGCGTGAATACGCGAGATCTGTTCTTGTGGTACGGCGAACAGGCCAAACGGATAGTTGTCGCGCAGGTCCATTTTCGTAGTGAAGGGGAAGCGCGACAGGTCGGACAGCGTCTTTAGTTCCGACGGATGCACACCCGCTTCATCGAACTTGCGCCGATAGACAGGGGAATTCTCATAGGCGTGGGCGAGCGACCATTTCAGCCGTTCGAGCTGTAGCGCGGCGAGCTCGTCGCGGCTCGCCTTTTCGATGGGATCGAGCGGGAGCGGGGTAGTCATCGAATGTCTCCTTGCTTTCAGAATAGGATGCCGCGCGAAAGGCGACGCAATTACGTGAGAGGCGACGTTCCCTGTCAGTCGTCGACGCGGATCACGGTGCCTTTGATTTGCGCGGACTTGCCGCGAAACATCGCAACGGTTTCGTTCGCGCGGTTCGTGATGCGAATGTCGTAGATGCCGTTGCGGCCGCTCAATGTTTGCTCGATAGCTTCCGCAGTCAGGACGTCGCCGCCTTGCACAGGGCGCAAAAACTCAATGGAGCAGCCCGCTGCGACGGTATTGATGTTGTACGAGTTGCAAGCGAACGCGAATGCCGAATCGGCGAGCGTGAACATCAGACCGCCGTGACAGATCTGATGGCCATTCAGGAAATCCGGCCGTACGCTCATCCGGAGGCGCGCGTAGCCAGCGCGCACTTCGAGAATCTCGATGCCGAGCGCCTTGCTGCAGGCGTCGTTCGCATACATGGCTTCGGCAGTCGCGCGGGCGAGTTCGTCGGGCTTCATCGGGTTGCTCAGGTTGGGTTGCGTGGACATGTCAGCGGCCCTCGAAGCGCGGCGCGCGTTTTTCGATGAACGCGCGGACCCCTTCCGCGTAGTCATGCGATGCGCCGAGTTCGCGCTGCATGTCGCGTTCGAGATCGAGTTGCTGATCGAGTGTTTGCGTTGCGCTCGACCGCATCGCCTGCTTGATGGCCCCGATCGCGCGCGTGGGCTGCTGCGCGAGTTGCGCGGCGAGCTGGGTTGCCGCGCTTTGCAGTTCGCTATCGTCCACGGCCTTCCAGATAAGGCCCCAGCTTTCCGCCTTGTCGGCGCTGAGCTTGTCGCCCGTGATCGCCAGTCCCAACGCGCGAGCCATGCCCACGCGTTGCGGCAGGAACCACGTGCCGCCGGAGTCGGGCACGAGGCCAATTTTCACGAACGCCTGGATGAAGCTCGCCGAGCGTGCGGCCAGCACGAGGTCGCAGGCGAGCGCGAGATTCGCGCCGGCGCCTGCGGCCGTACCATTGACGGCGGCGATGACGGGCAGCGGAAGCGCTTGCAAACGCCGGATCAACGGATTGAAGTGTTGATCGATCAGGTCGCCGAGATTCGTCATGGCACCCGGCGTGAAATCGAGATCGGCCAGATCCTGGCCAGCGCAGAAGCCGCGACCGGCACCCGTGAGTATGAGCGCGCGCGCGGCGGCCGCTTCTACTTCGTCGAGCGCCGCATTCAGTTCCCGATGCATGGCGCGCGTGAAGCTGTTCAGCTTGTCGGGACGGTTCAGCGTCACCGTCGCGACGCGCGTTGCAGCGTCGAAGTCTACGCGGATGGCTTCATAGGGCATCGCTTGTCTCCTCGTCTCCATTCGGTTTCGGGTGTCGGGTCGCTCAGACGCGCTCGATGGCGAGTGCGATGCCCTGTCCGACGCCGATGCACATCGTGCACAGTGCGTAACGGCCATTGGTGCGCTCGAGCTGATACAGCGCCGTCGTAATCAGGCGCGCGCCGGACGCCCCGAGCGGGTGCCCCAGCGCGATCGCACCACCGTTGGGATTGACGCGAGGATCGTCGTCGCGCAAACCGAGTTGACGCAGAACGGCCAGACCTTGGGACGCAAACGCTTCGTTGAGCTCGATCACGTCGAACTGGTCGAGCGTCATATTGAGTTGCTTGAGCAGCTTCTGCGTGGCGGGCGCCGGCCCGATGCCCATGATGCGCGGCTCGACGCCTGCCGTCGCCATGCCGATCACACGAGCACGCCGCCGCAGGCCGTACTGTTCTGCCGCTGTGTGACTGGCAATGAGAAGTGCGCATGAACCGTCGTTGACGCCTGATGCGTTGCCTGCCGTCACCGAGCCATCCGGCCGCACGACACCCTTCAGTTTGCCCAGTGATTCGAGCGACGTTTCACGCGGATGCTCGTCGAGCGTCACGCGGATTGGTTCGCCCTTCTTCTGCGGAATTTCGACGGGCACGATTTCCTGCGCGAGCGTTCCATCGCGTTGTGCGCGGGCCGCCTTTTCCTGACTGCGCATTGCGAACGCGTCCTGGTCGGCCCGGCTGATATTGAAGTCGACGGCGACGTTTTCCGCCGTCTCGGGCATCGAGTCGACGCCGTAGTCGCGCTTCATCTGTGCGTTGACGAAACGCCAGCCGATGGTCGTGTCGTGAATCTCCGACTGCCGGGAGAACGCCGATGTTGCCTTGCTCATTACGAACGGCGCGCGCGTCATGCTCTCGACGCCGCCCGCAATCATCAGGTTTGCCTCGCCAGCCCTGATCGCGCGGGCAGCCGTGCCGACCGCGTCCATGCCTGATCCGCACAGCCGGTTAATCGTGCCGCCGGGCGCGTCTGTCGGCAAGCCGGCGAGCAGTGCTGACATGCGTGCCACGTTCCGGTTATCTTCCCCCGCCTGATTGGCGCAACCATAGATCACGTCGTCGAGCGCGCGCCAATTTACGCCTGGATTTCGTTCGATCAGCGCCTTGATCGGGACAGCGCCCAGATCGTCGGCACGGACGTCTTTGAGCGCGCCGCCGTACCGGCCGAAGGGAGTGCGAATCGCGTCACAGATAAATGCGTCGGTCATGTCGGGGTTCCTGCAAGAGAGCGGACCGGCAAGCGCGCCGGCCCTTGAACTGCATGTTAGTTCGACGTCTGACACGGTTTCAGTCGGCCCGAAGTTATAGGCCAAAACGTCGGTCAAACGTCCTATATCGTTCGGCCGACTTACGCGGCGACGGCCTTCGGTTCAACATGAACCCGGCTTTGAACGACGCGGAAGCGATTCGCGACGAAGGCAGCGTCGGCGAGCGCGGCATTCGCAGCGGGGTTGGCGCCCGTGCCGTGGAAGTCGGAGAACGCTGCCGACTGATTGACGAAAACGCCGCCCGTCAGATTGATGGAGAGCGCGACGCCGCCAAGAATCGAAGCTTCCGTGGCCGCCTCGATCACCGTGTCGTCCGTGCTATAGACCGAGAGAGTGAGCGCGCCGTGTTCGGCGGCGATGCGACCGGCAAGTTCGAGTGACTGCGCAGTCGAGTCCGTGGCGATCACGAAGGAGATCGGGCCGAACCATTCTTTCGTGAACTTCGCTTCGTCGGTCGCGGCATCGAGTTGCAGCACAAGAGGAGTTCGTACGCGGGCGCCCGCGAATGTCGGATGCTCTAGCGACTGGCTGTCCGCGAGAACGTGTCCCAGCTCGCGGGCTTCGTCGATACGCTGCTCGATCGCTTCGTTCTGGATCGCGCCCAGCAGTTCTACAGCGCGGGCCGGGTCCGAGCCGAGTTTGTAGACAGCACTGGCAATTGCGTCGGCAACGGCCTGGAACGAGATCGTGCCTTCGGCCGTTCGAATGCCGTCGCGCGGCACATAGATGTTTTGTGGCGCAGTGCACATCTGGCCCGAGTACAGGGCCAGCGAGAACGCGATGTTACGCGCGACGGCTTTGATGTCGTCGACGGAGTCGATCACGATCTGGTTAACGCCGGCCTTTTCGGTGAACACCTGCGCCTGGTGTGCGTTGCGCTCCAGCCAGGTGCCGTTTTGCGTACTGCCCGTGAAGTCGATCAGCTTGATTTCCGGGCGCTGTGCGAGGTTCTGAACCAGTTCGCCGTCGTTCGGTTCGGTCGCGAGCAAGGTCACGACGTTCGGATCGAAACCGGCTTCACGCAGCACGTCGCGGGCGACGCGCACGGTGATCGCGAGCGGCAGGATCGCGCCCGGGTGCGGCTTGACGATGACAGTGTTGCCAGTTGCCAGGTCTGCGAACAGACCCGGGTAACCATTCCACGTCGGGAAGGTGCAGCACCCGAGGACGAGACCTGTTCCGCGTGGCGCGATGTTGAAGCGCTTCTGCATCGCGAGCGGCGGATTCTTACCTTGCGGCTTTTCCCAGTGAGCGGTGGCGGGAATTCGGCGCAACTGATCCCACGCGTAGGTGACGGCTTCGAGCGCGCGATCCTGCGCATGCGGACCGCCCGCCTGGAAAGCCATCATGAATGCCTGACCAGTGGTGTGCATCACGCTGTAGCCGATCTCAAAGCTCAGCCGATTGAGGCGCGCAAGAATCTCGAGGCTCACGCCGATCCAGGCTTTAGGACCAGCTTCGCGCCATGCCGGTTGCGCTTTGGCTGCAGCTGCAATCAGTGCGTCCGGATCCGATTTGGGATACCGGACGCCGAGCGGAAAACCGAAAGGCGATTGTTCCGCTGCTGTGATCTCGCCCGTGCTCGGCTGGTCGAGTTCGAACTTATTGTTCAGGAGAGCTTTGAACGCCGATTCGCCGTCCGCGTTCGCCGTTTCCCCGTACACTTTGGGACTCGGCATTTCAGAGAACGGGCTCCAGTAGCCGCGGGCTTCAATGGCGGCAAGGGCTTTCTGCAGCGTGTCTTCGTGCTTCGTAAAGAGTGTGTGGGTCATGGCGGGCAAGATGCTGACTGAATGTTGGAGGCAACCTCGTCGATTTATTGACCGACCGGTTGGTTGGTGAATGTTAGCATTATTGGGATGCGGCGCGAGCCTCTTGCGCCTGCTGGTAAACACTTAGGAGGAGTGCATGGGTTTCGAGAACATTCTGGTTGAGACGCGTGGCCGCGTCGGCCTCATTACACTGAACCGTCCGAAGGCGCTTAACGCGCTCAATGACGCACTGATGGATGAACTGGGCGAAGCGCTGAGGGCGTTCGATTCGGATGAGGGCATTGGCGCCATTGTTATTACTGGAAGCGAGAAAGCATTTGCGGCGGGCGCGGACATCGGAATGATGTCGACATACTCTTATATGGATGTTTATAAGGGCGACTACATCACGCGCAACTGGGAAGCTGTCCGATCAGTTCGCAAGCCGATCATTGCTGCCGTTGCCGGTTTCGCGCTTGGCGGTGGCTGCGAACTCGCGATGATGTGCGACATCATTCTTGCGGCTGACACTGCGAAGTTCGGTCAGCCGGAGATCAAGCTTGGCATCATGCCTGGGGCCGGCGGTACGCAACGATTGCCGCGCGCGGTGTCGAAGGCCAAGGCGATGGATATGTGCCTGACCGCGCGATTCATGGATGCCGCCGAGGCGGAGCGTTCCGGACTGGTGTCGCGTGTGATCCCGGCGGCGAATCTGATCGACGAGGCAATCACTGCGGCTGCGACCATCGCCGAGTTTCCGATGCCGGCGGTCATGATGGTAAAGGAGTCGGTCAACCGCGCTTACGAGACGACTTTGGCAGAGGGCGTGCATTTCGAGCGTCGATTGTTCCATTCGCTCTTCGCAACGGAAGACCAGAAAGAAGGGATGGCTGCGTTCGTCGAGAAGCGAAAACCCGTCTTTAAGCACCGTTGATGGAATCGCTCAAAAACCACTTGCAACCCCGCATGCAAGTGTCTAGAATTCCGGTCTTTCGCGCTGCGGCCAACGCGGCGCGAAGCAAACGAGGAAGGCGGGAGAGCCAGCATTGACGGGGCTTTCCGGTGGAGTCGGCGGGTTGGGAAGTTAAAAAAACCGGTTGACGAAACGAAAAAGGTTCTTCATAATCTCGTTTCTCTGCTGCTGACGCAGCAACGTGGTGAAAGCAAGGCGCTTCCCGCGAATGTTCTTTAACAATCAACAGCCGATAAGTGTGGGCGCTCGATGACGAGGCGCGCGGTGATCTTCGGGTCACTGATAGCGAAAGTAATCGAGTCTCACACGGAAGAAATTGAGGAAGGTTTGACTGGGTTGAAAGACCCAGCGCAGATCTTTCGTCAGTGATTTTGAGTGAGCGACCGGTTTCTGACGAAACCGAAAAACAGTAACAGGTTTGAACTGAAGAGTTTGATCCTGGCTCAGATTGAACGCTGGCGGCATGCCTTACACATGCAAGTCGGACGGCAGCGCGGGGGCAACCCTGGCGGCGAGTGGCGAACGGGTGAGTAATACATCGGAACGTGTCCTGGAGTGGGGGATAGCCCGGCGAAAGCCGGATTAATACCGCATACGCTCTGTGGAGGAAAGCGGGGGATCTTCGGACCTCGCGCTCAAGGGGCGGCCGATGGCAGATTAGCTAGTTGGTGGGGTAAAGGCCTACCAAGGCGACGATCTGTAGCTGGTCTGAGAGGACGACCAGCCACACTGGGACTGAGACACGGCCCAGACTCCTACGGGAGGCAGCAGTGGGGAATTTTGGACAATGGGGGCAACCCTGATCCAGCAATGCCGCGTGTGTGAAGAAGGCCTTCGGGTTGTAAAGCACTTTTGTCCGGAAAGAAAACCGCTTCTCTAATACAGGGGCGGGATGACGGTACCGGAAGAATAAGCACCGGCTAACTACGTGCCAGCAGCCGCGGTAATACGTAGGGTGCAAGCGTTAATCGGAATTACTGGGCGTAAAGCGTGCGCAGGCGGTTCGCTAAGACCGATGTGAAATCCCCGGGCTTAACCTGGGAACTGCATTGGTGACTGGCGGGCTAGAGTATGGCAGAGGGGGGTAGAATTCCACGTGTAGCAGTGAAATGCGTAGAGATGTGGAGGAATACCGATGGCGAAGGCAGCCCCCTGGGCCAATACTGACGCTCATGCACGAAAGCGTGGGGAGCAAACAGGATTAGATACCCTGGTAGTCCACGCCCTAAACGATGTCAACTAGTTGTCGGGTCTTCATTGACTTGGTAACGAAGCTAACGCGTGAAGTTGACCGCCTGGGGAGTACGGTCGCAAGATTAAAACTCAAAGGAATTGACGGGGACCCGCACAAGCGGTGGATGATGTGGATTAATTCGATGCAACGCGAAAAACCTTACCTACCCTTGACATGTACGGAACCTTGCTGAGAGGTGAGGGTGCCCGAAAGGGAGCCGTAACACAGGTGCTGCATGGCTGTCGTCAGCTCGTGTCGTGAGATGTTGGGTTAAGTCCCGCAACGAGCGCAACCCTTGTCCCTAGTTGCTACGCAAGAGCACTCTAGGGAGACTGCCGGTGACAAACCGGAGGAAGGTGGGGATGACGTCAAGTCCTCATGGCCCTTATGGGTAGGGCTTCACACGTCATACAATGGTCGGAACAGAGGGTTGCCAAGCCGCGAGGTGGAGCCAATCCCAGAAAACCGATCGTAGTCCGGATCGCAGTCTGCAACTCGACTGCGTGAAGCTGGAATCGCTAGTAATCGCGGATCAGCATGCCGCGGTGAATACGTTCCCGGGTCTTGTACACACCGCCCGTCACACCATGGGAGTGGGTTTTACCAGAAGTGGCTAGTCTAACCGCAAGGAGGACGGTCACCACGGTAGGATTCATGACTGGGGTGAAGTCGTAACAAGGTAGCCGTATCGGAAGGTGCGGCTGGATCACCTCCTTTCCAGAGCTTTAGCGTTTCACAAGTTGAGCGCTCACACTTGTCGGCTGTTAATTGAAGACAGGCTCAGGGGTCTGTAGCTCAGTCGGTTAGAGCACCGTCTTGATAAGGCGGGGGTCGATGGTTCGAATCCATCCAGACCCACCAGCGTCTTGTCTGCGGTGGCTGATCGCGAAACCCCCCTGTGTACTGTGTGACTGGGGGATTAGCTCAGCTGGGAGAGCACCTGCTTTGCAAGCAGGGGGTCGTCGGTTCGATCCCGTCATCCTCCACCAATTCCCAATGCACAGTGTTCTGCAGAACGCAGAAGACTTCGCATTGGCAATTGAGCCAGTCAGACTGGATATGAAGCAGTAACTCATATCGGCTGTCGTTCTTTAACAATCAGGAAGAAGTAGTAAAGAGATTCACGAAAGCGTGCTTAGAGATGGGCGCGTGAGTAGGTGAATCAGGGTTGTGATTGTATCAATGTATTTTTTGAGTTCATCGAAAGACGAACCTGGAATACGGCACAACGCGAATACTCAGCCTGTAGCGAGTGAGTCTGGCGTGGCAACACGACGAGACACACCCGTTATAGGGTCAAGCGAACAAGTGCATGTGGTGGATGCCTTGGCGATCACAGGCGATGAAGGACGCGGTAGCCTGCGAAAAGCGGTGGGGAGCTGGCAAACGAGCTTTGATCCACCGATATCCGAATGGGGAAACCCACTCCTTATGGAGTATCCATGGCTGAATACATAGGCCATGTGAAGCGAACGCGGTGAACTGAAACATCTAAGTAACCGCAGGAACAGAAATCAACCGAGATTCCCAAAGTAGTGGCGAGCGAAATGGGACCAGCCTGTACTCTTTATCTTTGTTGTTAGCCAAACGCTCTGGAAAGTGCGGCCATAGTGGGTGATAGCCCCGTAGGCGAAAACAGCGAGGAAGAACTAGGTGTACGACAAGTAGGGCGGGACACGTGAAATCCTGTCTGAAGATGGGGGGACCATCCTCCAAGGCTAAATACTCGTGATCGACCGATAGTGAACCAGTACCGTGAGGGAAAGGCGAAAAGAACCCCGGGAGGGGAGTGAAACAGATCCTGAAACCGCATGCATACAAACAGTCGGAGCCTCGCAAGGGGTGACGGCGTACCTTTTGTATAATGGGTCAGCGACTTACATTCAGTGGCGAGCTTAACCGATTAGGGCAGGCGTAGCGAAAGCGAGTCCGAACAGGGCGATTCAGTCGCTGGGTGTAGACCCGAAACCAGGTGATCTATCCATGGCCAGGATGAAGGTGCGGTAACACGTACTGGAGGTCCGAACCCACTAACGTTGAAAAGTTAGGGGATGAGCTGTGGATAGGGGTGAAAGGCTAAACAAACCTGGAAATAGCTGGTTCTCTCCGAAAACTATTTAGGTAGTGCCTCGTGTATCACCTTCGGGGGTAGAGCACTGTCATGGTTGAAGGGTCCATTGCGGATTACTTCGCCATAGCAAACTCCGAATACCGAAGAGTGCAATCACGGGAGACAGACATCGGGTGCTAACGTCCGGTGTCAAGAGGGAAACAACCCAGACCGCCAGCTAAGGTCCCCAAATATGACTAAGTGGGAAACGAAGTGGGAAGGCTAAAACAGTCAGGAGGTTGGCTTAGAAGCAGCCACCCTTTAAAGAAAGCGTAATAGCTCACTGATCGAGTCGTCCTGCGCGGAAGATGTAACGGGGCTAAGTCATATACCGAAGCTGCGGATGCGTGCTTTGCACGCATGGTAGGAGAGCGTTCCGTAAGCCTGCGAAGGTGCGTTGAAAAGCGTGCTGGAGGTATCGGAAGTGCGAATGCTGACATGAGTAGCGATAAAGGGGGTGAAAGGCCCCCTCGCCGTAAGCCCAAGGTTTCCTACGCAACGTTCATCGGCGTAGGGTGAGTCGGCCCCTAAGGCGAGGCAGAAATGCGTAGCTGATGGGAAGCAGGTCAATATTCCTGCACCAGTGTGAAATGCGATGGGGGGACGGATCGCGGAAGGTTGTCCGGGTGTTGGAAGTCCCGGTCGCTGCGTTGGAGAAGGTGCTCTGGCAAATCCGGGCACGGAATTCAAGGGCGTGGCGCGAGCTTCTTCGGAAGCGAAGCAATCGGAAGGGGTTCCAGGAAAAGCCTCTAAGCTTCAGTTTCACATTGACCGTACCGCAAACCGACACAGGTGGGCGAGATGAGTATTCTAAGGCGCTTGAGAGAACTCGGGAGAAGGAACTCGGCAAATTGGTACCGTAACTTCGGGATAAGGTACGCCCCTGTAGCTTGACGCCCCTGCGGGCGGAGGGTGAAGGGGTTGCAATAAACTGGTGGCTGCGACTGTTTAATAAAAACACAGCACTCTGCAAACACGAAAGTGGACGTATAGGGTGTGACGCCTGCCCGGTGCCGGAAGATTAAATGATGGGGTGCAAGCTCTTGATTGAAGTCCCGGTAAACGGCGGCCGTAACTATAACGGTCCTAAGGTAGCGAAATTCCTTGTCGGGTAAGTTCCGACCTGCACGAATGGCGTAACGATGGCCACACTGTCTCCTCCCGAGACTCAGCGAAGTTGAAGTGTTTGTGATGATGCAATCTCCCCGCGGCTAGACGGAAAGACCCCATGAACCTTTACTGTAGCTTTGCATTGGACTTTGAACCGATCTGTGTAGGATAGGTGGGAGGCTATGAAGCTGGAACGCTAGTTTCAGTGGAGCCGTCCTTGAAATACCACCCTGGTTTGTTTGAGGTTCTAACCTTGGCCCGTGATCCGGGTCGGGGACAGTGCATGGTGGGCAGTTTGACTGGGGCGGTCTCCTCCCAAAGTGTAACGGAGGAGTACGAAGGTACGCTAGGTACGGTCGGAAATCGTGCTGATAGTGCAATGGCATAAGCGTGCTTAACTGCGAGACCGACAAGTCGAGCAGGTGCGAAAGCAGGTCATAGTGATCCGGTGGTTCTGTATGGAAGGGCCATCGCTCAACGGATAAAAGGTACTCTGGGGATAACAGGCTGATACCGCCCAAGAGTTCATATCGACGGCGGTGTTTGGCACCTCGATGTCGGCTCATCTCATCCTGGGGCTGTAGCCGGTCCCAAGGGTATGGCTGTTCGCCATTTAAAGAGGTACGTGAGCTGGGTTTAAAACGTCGTGAGACAGTTTGGTCCCTATCTGCCGTGGGCGCTGGATATTTGAAGGGGGCTGCTCCTAGTACGAGAGGACCGGAGTGGACGAACCTCTGGTGTACCGGTTGTCACGCCAGTGGCATCGCCGGGTAGCTATGTTCGGAAGAGATAACCGCTGAAAGCATCTAAGCGGGAAACTCGCCTTGAGATGAGATATCCCCGGGGCTTCGAGCCCCTTGAAGGGTCGTTCAAGACCAGGACGTTGATAGGTCAGGTGTGGAAGCGCAGTAATGCGTTAAGCTAACTGATACTAATTGCCCGTAAGGCTTGATCCTATAACCGGTGTGTTTTACGCATCAGGTTGAGATCGGTGTTGTGCCAGAAACAACACAACCCATACCCTCTTTACGCTTCTTCCCGATTGGCTGTGGCGCGACCAGGTTACCCAACCTCCAGCGCGACGCAGCAACCCGTCATGCCTGATGACCATAGCGAGTCGGTACCACCCCTTCCCATCCCGAACAGGACCGTGAAACGACTCCACGCCGATGATAGTGCGGATTGCCCGTGTGAAAGTAGGTAATCGTCAGGCTCCTTACCCAAGACAAGACCCCGCCCTCAAAAGCGGGGTCTTGGCGTTTCCGGCGCATGTTTTTAACGTCGAGCCAGCGGCCCTGCCAAACCGCAACGGCCCAGATCTGTCTATCCCCGCCATCTCCGGACGGCATCAACCTGCATAACCGTCACCAGGCGGGGCGATCGTCAGCTTGGCCGACCCGCGGCCACTTTGTGCTCACATCCCGGACCGCACGCCATCGGCGGAGCAGTAAACGCGTCCCTTCGCATACCCATGCTACGTTGGCAAGCTCTAAGCCTCAGCTAAAAAACGCTGCGCCAACCGCACCCAGTACGTGGCCCCGACCGGCAGCAGGTCATCGTTGAAATCGTAGCTAGCATTGTGCAGCATACAGGGACCGGCACCATGCCCGGCCTCGCGATGTCCACCGTTGCCGTTTCCGAGGAACGCATAGCAGCCGGGCTTCGCCAACAGCATGAACGAAAAGTCTTCTGCGCCCATCGTTGGTTCGACGGTATCGTCAACCTTCTCCTCTCCGACGACTTCCTTCATCACCGCCGCAGCAAACCGCGCTTCCTTCCCGCTATTGATCGTCGGCGGATAGTTGCGATGGAAGGTCATCTCGACCGAACACTCGTAGGCTTCAGCCGTGCTCTGCACGATCTTTCGCATCCGCGTTTCGATCAGATCGAGCGTCTCTGTCGTGAAAGTCCGAACGGTCCCCGCAAGCCATGCATAATCCGGCACGACGTTGACAGCATCACCGGCATGAATCTGGGTGATCGACAGGACGGCGGTATCGAGCGGCTTTTTGTTGCGCGTGATGACGCTTTGCAGGCCATTCGCGATTTGCACAGCCGTGAACACGGGATCGCGACCGTTATGCGGCAAAGCCGCATGCGAGCCGACGCCTTTAATTTCAATGCGGAACTCGTTGCTCGACGCCATGATCGGACCTTCGGTGACGCCGAAATGTCCCGCGGGCATGCCCGGCCAGTTATGGATGCCAAATACGGCGTCCACCGGAAAGCGCGTGAACAGCCCATCGTCGATCATCGCCTGCGCACCGGCTCCGCCTTCCTCCGCCGGTTGAAAGATGAACACAATCGTCCCGTCGAAATCGCCGTGCTTGGCGAGATGGCGCGCCGCGCCCAGCAGCATCGCGGTATGTCCATCGTGACCGCACGCATGCATCTTCCCTTCGTTTTTCGAGCGGTGATCGAAAGTATTCAGTTCCTGGATAGGCAGCGCGTCCATATCCGCGCGCAAGCCGATTGATTTCGTCCCCGTTCCGCGCTTGAGCACACCGACCACGCCGGTTTTTCCGATGCCTTCATGCACCTCGATACCCCATCCAGCCAATGTCTTGGCGACGAGTGACGCTGTCTGCGTCTCTTCATATCGCAACTCCGGATTGGCGTGGATTGTTCGTCGGAGAGTCTGAATTTCGCCGCGAGCGGCTTGGATTTCAGGAAGCAGTTTCATGATGGATTGAGTGTCTGGCTGTGTGTGCAGTTGATCCGGACAGTCGATTCCGGAGAAGATCAAAATCGATTCTACGCCGATCCCCATTTTTGACGGCCATGTGTCGGATCCGGACGCCGGAACGTAATAAAATCAACACCTTCATCCGCGCAGTCCCTCGATACAAACATGAACGCTCCCGCTGAATTCGCCCGCGCCGTCTGTCCGCACGATTGCCCCGATACCTGCGCAATGCGCGTAACCGTCGACAACGGCCGCGCGATCAAGGTTGTCGGCGAACCGGATCACCCGCCGACGCAAGGCGTCCTGTGCACGAAGGTCAGCCGTTATGCGGATCGCGTGCATCATCCACACCGGCTCACGACGCCGATGCGGCGGATTGGTCGAAAAGGCGAAGGGCGCTTCGAGCCGATCAGTTGGGATGAAGCGCTGCGCGTCGCCGGCGAGCGTCTGTCGGAAATCGCCGGCCGTGCGCCGGAAGCGATCGTGCCGTACAGCTACGCAGGCACGATGGGTTTCGTGCAGGGCGACAGCATCGCGCAGCGCTTTTTCCATAAGCTCGGCGCCTCGCAACTGGACCGGACCATTTGCGCAGCGGCTGGCGCGGCGGGTCTCAAATATACATACGGCGCAAGCCTCGGGATGCTCACGGAGTTTTTCTCCGAGAGCGAGGTGATTCTGATCTGGGGCGCAAACCCGATCGCGTCGAATCTGCACTTCTGGACGCGGGCGCAAGAGGCGAAGCGCAACGGCGCGCGCCTGATCGCAATCGACCCATACCGCTCGCTCACTGCTGAAAAATGCCATCAGCACATTGCGCTCAAGCCGGGCACGGATGGCGCGCTTGCGCTGGGCATGATGCGCGTGCTGATCGAAGAAGACATGCTCGATCGCGCCTACATCGCTGATCACACGCTTGGATTCGATCAACTGAAAGCGCGCGCTCTCGACTATCCGCCTGCGCGCGTCGCTGAGATCTGTGGGATTGACGAGCAGGTGGTCGTGGATCTGGCGCGCCTCTACGGCAGCACGAAAAAGTCGGCGATTCGCCTGAACTACGGCATGCAGCGTGTACGCGGCGGCGGCAACGCCGTTCGCGCGATCGCTTGCCTGCCGTCGTTGACGGGCGCCTGGCGCGAGCGTGCGGGCGGTGCGCTGTTGTCGTCGTCCGGCTGGGCGCCTGTCGATTCACACGCGTTGTCGCGGCCCGACCTGATGCCGGGCTGGCCTTCGAAACAGCCGCGCGTCGTGAATATGAACGCTATCGGCGACGCGCTTTGCCATTCGGGTGACGCCGCATTCGGGCCGAAGGTCGAGGCGATCGTCGTGTACAACTCGAACCCCGTCGCGGTGGCGCCGGATTCCGAGCGCGTCGCCGCCGGCTTTGCGCGCGAAGATCTGTTCACGATCGTGCTCGAGCACTTCCAGACCGACACGGCCGACTATGCCGATCTGCTGCTGCCCGCTACGACGCAGCTCGAGCATCTCGATGTTCATAAGTCTTACGGGCACACGCACGTGATGGTCAACCTGCCTGCGATCGCGCCCGTCGGCGACGCGCGGCCGAACACGGAAATCTTTCGCGGTATCGCGCGCGCGATGGGCCTCGATGAGCCGGCGCTGTATGAAAGCGATGAGGCGGTGGCGTCGTCGGCGTTTCGTTGGAACGATCCGATGCTGGAAGGCCACAGCTGGGAGACGCTCAAGCGCGACGGCTGGGCAAAGCTGAATGTCCCCGATGCGCCGTTTGCGAATGGCGGCTTTCGCACACCATCGGGCAAGTGCGAGTTCTATAGCGAGCGACTCGCGCAATTGGGCCTCGAACCGGTGCCGGATTATCTGCCGCCTTACGAGTCGGCAGACGGCTCACCTGAACTCGCGGCCCGCTATCCGCTCGCGATGATCTCGCCGCCCGCGCGCAATTTCCTCAACAGCACGTTCGTGAACGTCGAAAGCCTGCGTGCGACGGAAGGCGAGCCGCATCTCGATATCCATCCCGCCGACGCAAGCAAACGCGGCATCAACGACGGCGATCAGGTCCGCATCTTCAACGATCGCGGTTCGATGCAAGCGCGCGCCCGCGTGACCGACAAGGCACGCGTTGGACTCGTCGTCGGCCTGTCGATCTGGTGGAAAAAGCTCGCGCCGGACGGTCGCAACGCCAACCAGGTCACGAGCCAGGCGTTGACCGACCTGGGCGGCTCCGCCACCTTCTACGACTGTCTCGTCGAGGTCGAACGAGCCTGAGTGGCTTTTTCGCACGCGCGGCGGGAACGCGACCGCTGCGCCTTCGTGCCCGGTCCGTGCGCTTTCGAGTGCACCGTCTAACTGGGGGCTTATCCCGAATGTCGGCACGTGTGCGCATGCTACGATGCGGCTTTTAGCACGACCATTCGAAAATCACGGAGGAGACGCCGTATGGAAAAAGTCTGGCTGAAGTCGTATCCGCCCGGCGTGCCAAAAGAGATCGATCCGACGCAATACGAGTCGGTCACCGACATGCTGGAGGAGAGCTTCCGCGAATATCGCGCAAAGCCGGCCTTCGCCTGCATGGGCAAGCAGATCACGTACGGCGAACTCGACAGCCTGTCGACGCGCCTTGCCGGTTGGCTCCAGTCGAAGGGCATTGCGCGCGGTGCGCGTATCGCCATCATGATGCCCAACGTCCTGCAGTATCCGGTCGCGCTCGCGGCGATCCTGCGCGCGGGTTACGTCGTCGTGAACGTGAACCCGCTTTACACGCCGCGCGAGCTCGAGCATCAGCTCAAGGACAGCGGCGCGGAAGCGATCATCCTTCTCGAGAACTTCGCGGTGACGTTGCAGGCGATCGTACGCAATACGTCGATCAAACATATCGTCGTCGCGTCGATGGGCGATCTGATGGGTGCGAAGGGATTGATCGTCAATTTCGTCGTACGTCGCGTGAAAAAGATGGTCCCCGCATGGAATCTGCCGGGCCACGTCAGATTCAACGATGCCATTTCCGACGGCGCGCGCAGCAAGTTCAAACCTGTGAAGCAGAGTCCCGACGACGTCGCGTTTCTCCAGTACACAGGCGGCACGACGGGCGTCGCCAAGGGCGCCACGCTCCTGCATCGCAATCTGGTCGCGAACGTGCTGCAGTCGCATGTGTGGGTGGAGCCGGCGCGCAAGAAGCGCGGTGACATCGATCAGTTCGTGACCGTTGTAGCACTGCCGCTTTACCACGTGTTCGCGCTGACGGTTTGCGGTCTGCTGACGATCCGCACGGGCGGCCTCGGCGTGCTGATTCCGAATCCGCGCGATATCGCCGGCATGATCCAGTCGCTGCAAGGCTACAAAATCACGACGTTTCCCGCCGTGAATACGCTGTACAACGCGATGCTCAATCATCCCGATTTCGGGAAGCTCGATTTCTCGAATCTGCTGGTTGCGAATGCCGGCGGGATGGCCGTGCAGGAAGCCGTCGCGAACCGCTGGTACGAGCGCACGCGCGCGCCGATCGTCGAAGGCTACGGATTGTCGGAGACGTCGCCGTGCGTCACCTGCAATCCGACCACAGTCACTGAGTACAGTGGCACGATCGGCCTGCCGCTGCCGTCGACGGAAGTCTCGATCCGCGACGACGACGGCAACGAATTGCCTCCCGGCCAGGCGGGAGAGTTGTGCATCCGTGGTCCGCAGGTGATGGCGGGCTACTGGAACAGGCCCGACGAAACGGCAAAGGTGATGACGTCCGACGGCTTCTTCCGTTCAGGCGACATCGCGACCGTCAACGACGATGGTTTCGTGAAGATCGTCGACCGGAAGAAGGACATGATTCTCGTGTCGGGCTTCAACGTCTATCCGAACGAGATCGAAGACGTGGTCGCCAGGCACCCCGGCGTATTCGAAGTGGCGGCTGTCGGCGTGCCCGACGAGCATTCGGGCGAAGCGGTGAAGCTTTACATCGTGAAGAAGGACGACGCGATCACCGACGCCGACATCTTCGCGTACTGCAAGACTCAGCTGACGGGCTACAAGCGCCCGAGGCTCGTCGAGTTTCGCAAGGAACTGCCGAAGAGCAATGTCGGCAAGATCTTGCGGCGCGAATTGCGTGACGGCCGGGCGTAACGCGTCGGCGCGAGCAAGGTTGTAGGCGAGGAGACCTGTGGCGCAAAGATAGATGTGAGAGTCAGCGCCTCAAATCAGGGACGGCCCAATGGTGCAAACCGTTGGGCCGTTTTTGTTTGCATTGGCGCGAGCGACCAAAGGCTTCGCAAGCACCAATAAAAAAGGGCGCCCTAAGGCGCCCTCGAGGGTAACTACGCTTTCACAACTTATTAGAACTTGTGACGGATACCAACGCGAGCCGTCAACTGGTTGTTCGAGTTTGACGGCGTCAGGCCGTTGATCGAAGCAACTGCTTGCTGGCCCGTCGAGTCCGTACCCGAAGCATGCTGGTACACGCCGATCAGGTAGACGTCCGTGCGCTTCGACAGGAAGTAGTCCGCGCCCAGTGCGCCCTGGTTGTAGTGCGCGCCGCCATGACCGTTGAACGAAGCGAGGCGCGTGTAATCATATGCTGCGCCCAGAACGAGAGCCGGCGTCAACTGATACTTGAAGTTGATTTCGCCGTTGTTGAACGTTGCCGAGCCGCGGTAAGCCGGAGCCGTGACGTTCTCCGTGCCGAGGTTGCCGAACTGGATGAACGAATACGTCACGCCGACCGTTGCTGCGCCGAACGTGTACGCACCACCCGCGCCAGCGACCTGGTACGAGTTAGCCGAAGCGAAGCCCGAGATGACCGGGTTGCTCTGGACGCCCGTAACCTTGCCGATGTTGTTGGTCGGGTTCGCGCCGCTGCTCGGCACGTTGCCCCAGAAGGAGGTATTCGGATCGCGGACGTTCAAGTAGCCAGCACCCAACACCAGCGGGCCGTTGTTGTAGCCAGCGCCCACCGACCAGATCTGGTTGCGGCCCGTCGCACCTGCAACACCACCGAGGCTATACATGCCGCCGAACGTCAGGCCGGCGTAGTTCGCGCTCGTGAACTTGATTGCGTTGTTCACGCGGTTTGCGTTGTTGAAG
Organism: Paraburkholderia caribensis; assembly: GCF_002902945.1. NCBI lineage: Bacteria > Pseudomonadati > Pseudomonadota > Betaproteobacteria > Burkholderiales > Burkholderiaceae > Paraburkholderia > Paraburkholderia caribensis. Next base: position 3,196,552 of record NZ_CP026101.1, on the reverse strand, counting down.
TTGTCCAGATCGTCCGGGTGAGCCGCGATGTAGCCGCCCCACTGGTCGCCGGCTTCCAGCGGACCGACATAGTCGACCACGGAGTCGTACTGGCGACCCAGCGTAACCGTACCGAACTGGCTCGACAGACCAACGTAAGCCTGACGGCCGAACAGCGCGCCGCCCTGACCCGACTTACCGCTGTTCACGTCGAAGCCGCTTTCCAGCACGAACACGGCCTTCAGGCCGCCGCCGAGGTCTTCAGTACCGCGCAGGCCCCAACGGCTGCCTTGCAGAACGCCGCTCGACAGGTTGTACAGGCTCTGGTTCGTGCGGCCAGCACCGGCTGCTGCCTGCACGTGGTTCGTGTAGTTAAAACCTTCATCAATAATGCCGTACAGCGTCACGCTGCTCTGAGCGTGAGCGACGCCAGCAAACGCGCCCAATGCTGCAAGAGCGAGAAGCGACTTTTTCATCGAAAGATCTCCAAGGAATTGCGAATTATTTTCAAGCAAGGCAAGTATTTATCTGTGTCGCGACCTTGCGTAACTTCTTCGAGAAGTTGCCACGTAATGTAACAAAGACACCTAAGCGCACAAAGAAAAAGCAGGGCAGCCATCCGGCCGCTGTTTCGTTTACGCAACATGATCTAAAATCCAGAATCGGCCGTCGGAGACGCTTCGGAATTTTTCTTGCCACCGGCCGCAAAGTCTCGCTGGGCAAGGCTTTGCGCGAAGCGTTCCGGACGCCGCGTCGTGGAGGCCAGAATGCTGCTTGATGATTTGATTAATGAGTTCGATCGGGGTTTACGCTCAATGACCGGGGTGTCGCGCATGTCGCGTCCGCTACCCGTGCCGCCCGCTTCGACAGAGCCAGTCGAGCTGACTGATGAAGAGCGCGCGCACGCAGCAGGACTGATGCGCGTGAATCACGTCGGCGAGGTGTGCGCGCAAGCGCTGTATCAGGCGCAAAAACTGGCAACGCGCTCGCCCGCGCTCAAGCAGGCCTTCGAGCACGCCGCGCGCGAAGAGGAAGATCATCTGGCGTGGACGTACAAGCGCCTCGAAGCGCTCAATTCGCGTCCAAGCCTGCTCAATCCGCTCTGGTATGCTGGCGCCCTTGCAATCGGTCTTGCGGCTGGCCGCCTTGGTGATCGCGTGAGCCTCGGCTTCATGGCGGAAACGGAGCGGCAGGTGGAACTGCATCTGGATGGCCATCTGACCACGCTGCCGGAAGGCGATCACGAGTCGCGCGCGATCGTCGAACAAATGCGTATCGATGAAGCCGCGCACGGCAAGGCCGCAACGGATGCGGGCGGCGTCGAGTTACCGTTCCCGGCGCGCGCGCTGATGCGGGCCGCGTCGAAGATCATGACCCGCACGGCGTATCACGTGTAGCCTGGCTTAAAGCACAACTGTTCGAAGTGGGCGGCGCACCCCGCGTCGCCCTTGGAAATTCGCTCCAAATCTTCCGTCTTACCGCGCTTTTCACCCATCACGAACGCTTTTATTCCACGCTCTTCCCTCGCACTTTTCACGTATCACCTTCACAAGTTTCGTTAGTTCATTCATTTATAACGATTTTCCATTTTTAGGCGTCACCTGAGCAGGCGTCGCTAAGTCCTTGTTCTAGCAAACAAAATTCGTCAAAAAACCGCGACTCTCCCTTGACCCGTGTTGGGGGTTACTCTAAAGTGGGAGACAGTGTGAGAAAGTGTATTTTTGTGTGATCCAACGCGCTTTCTTCGGTAAATTTCCAGAATCGGGCGACATCTTTCAGCGCCCTGAAAAGAGGGGAGTGAAGTGTTCCAAGGGGCGTCAGCGCTGACACTCGATGCGAAGGGGCGGATGTCCGTCCCGTCTCGCTATCGTGATGCGCTGCAAGGACAGGCAGAAGGCCGAGTGACGATTACGCGTCACCCGGACGGCTGCCTGTTGCTGTTTCCGCGCCCTGAGTGGGAAGTCTTTCGCGCCAAGATCGTCGCGCTGCCGATGGAAGCCAAATGGTTTCAGCGCATTTTTCTCGGCAGTGCTGCGGATGTCGATCTGGACACGGCTGGCCGCGTGCTGATCGCGCCCGAGCTGCGCCAGGCGGCGAAGCTGGAAAAAGAAGTGATGTTGCTGGGAATGGGAAGCCGGTTCGAGATTTGGGACAAGGAAACCTACGACGCGCAGGAACAGGCGGCGATGTCGCAGGGCATGCCCGAGTCTCTGAAGAACTTCACATTTTGACCGCAGGTAATAGATATGGCGCCTGCGATGAGTAACGAATTGCAGCATCGCACGGTGCTGCTCGAAGAAGCGGTGAATGCGCTCGTCACGCGCGCGGACGGTATCTATATAGATGGCACGTTCGGGCGCGGCGGCCACAGCCGCGCGGTGCTGGCAAAGCTGGGCGAGTCAGGGCGCCTGATCGGATTCGACAAGGACCCGCTCGCCATTGCCACCGCGCAGCAGATCGCCGATCCGCGCTTCGAGATCGTGCATGAAAGTTTCGCATCACTGCGCGACGCGATGAGCGAGCGCGGGGTAGGGCGTGTGTCGGGAGTGTTGCTGGATCTGGGCGTGTCGTCGCCGCAGTTCGACGACCCGGAGCGGGGTTTCAGTTTCCGCGCCGACGGCCCGCTCGACATGCGGATGGACCCGACGCGCGGCGAGTCCGCTGCGGATTGGCTGGCGCGGGCCACGGTGCAGGAAATGACGGAGGTGATACGGGATTATGGGGAAGAACGGTTTGCTTTTCAGATTGCAAAGGCGCTTGCTGCTCGCCGGGCAGAGTCCGACCGTCTTGGGCCTCTCGTCAGCACGGGCGAGCTTGCCCAAATCGTGGCTAACGTCGTCAAAACCCGTGAGAAGGGTAAGGACCCGGCAACCCGCACCTTTCAAGCTATACGGATTCACATCAATCAAGAGCTTGCGGAGCTGCAAGTCGTACTAGAAGCAGCATTGTCGTTGCTGGAGCAAGGGGGGCGGCTGGTCGTGATCAGCTTTCATTCGCTCGAAGACCGGATCGTCAAGCGGTTCATGCAGGCGCACTCGAATGCGCCTGCTGTCGACCGCCGTCTGCCGATCCGCGCCGTCGACCTGCCGAGCCCGCCGCTCAAACTGATTGGCCGCGTATTCGCGAGCGACGCCGAAGTCGCCGCGAACCCGCGCGCCCGTTCCGCCGTGATGCGCGTCGCGGAGCGGATCGCGCCATGAACCGTCTCAATATCTTCCTGCTGATCGTCGTGATGGGTTGTGCGCTTTCGGTCGTCAACGCGACCAATCAGCAGCGTCAGTTCTTTATCCAGTTGCAGCGCGCCCAATCGCAGGAGCGCCAGCTGCAGCAGGACTATTCGCAGCTTCAATATCAGCAGAGCGCGCTGTCGAAGACCTCGCGCATCGAGCAGATCGCGACCGATTCTCTAAAGATGCAGGGCGCGACCACGGGACGCACGCAATATCTGACGCTCGAAGCCGGCTCCGCCAAGGCCGAAGACGCGCCGATCCCGGTCTCGGCGCCGACTCCGGCGTCGGCCGCGAAAGCTCGTGGAGCCACGCGATGAAGAAATCGTCGAACAAGAACAAGAGCGTCGCGTTCTCGGCGAATCCGATTCTCTCGGTGCGCCTGCCGATGTGGCGCTCGAAGCTCGTCGTGTTCCTGCTCTTCATGGCGTTCGTCGCGCTGACGGCGCGGGCGTTCTGGATTCAGGGCCCGGGCAACGGTTTCTATCAGAAGCAGGGCGAAAGCCGCTATCAGCGCCGGCTGGAGTTGCCCGCCACGCGCGGCAAGATTCTCGACCGTAACGGCCTCGTGCTCGCGACGAGCCTGCCCGTGCGCGCAATCTGGGCGATTCCCGAGTCGGTGCCCGACGACCTCGGCGCGGACAAGCTCGCCGATCTCGCCAAGCTGCTCGACATGACGCAGCCGGAGCTGCGCAAGAAGCTGTCGGAAGACAAGACCTTCGTCTATGTGAAGCGCCAGGTGCCCGTCGAAGTGGCCGCGAAAGTGGAAGCGCTGAACATTCCGGGCATCTATCAGCGCAACGAGTACAAGCGCTTTTATCCGGAAGGCGAAATCACGGCTCACCTGATCGGCTTCACGAACGTCGAGGACGAGGGCCAGGAAGGCGTCGAACTGGGCGACCAGAAGCTGCTCGCGGGCATGGCGGGGAGCCGTCGCGTCATCAAGGACCGTCTCGGCCACATCATTGAAGACGTGGACGAGCAGGTTGTGCCGCACAACGGTCAGGACGTCGATCTGTCGATCGACAGCAAGATCCAGTACATCGCGTACACGAACCTGAAAGCGGCCGTGCAGAAGTTCAAGGCGAAAGCTGGCGCCGCGATGGTCATCGACGTGCAAACGGGCGAAGTGCTCGCGCTCGTCAATTACCCGACCTATAACCCGAACGATCGCTCGCATCTGACGGGAGAGCAGTTGCGCAACCGCATCCTGACCGACACGTTCGAGCCGGGCTCGATCATGAAACCGTTCACGGTGTCGCTCGCGCTCGATCTGCACCGCGTTACGCCGACTACACTGGTTGATACGGGTGGCGGCCGTTTCGTGCTGGACGGCGCGCCCATCACCGACGACTCGGGCTTCGGCGTGCTGACGGTGGGCGGCGTGATCCAGAAGTCGAGCAACATCGGCGCGACGAAGATCGCCATGCAGCTCCGGCCCGAAGAGATGTGGAACATGTACACGGGCATCGGTCTCGGCCAGGCGCCGAAGGTCGGTTTCCCGGGTGCGGCGGCGGGCCGTTTGCGCCCCTGGAAGAGCTGGCGCCGTATCGAGCAGGCGACGATGTCTTACGGCTACGGTCTGTCCGTGTCGCTGTTTCAGCTGGGCCGCGCCTACACGGCCATTGCGAACGACGGCCGGATTCTGCCCGTGTCGATTTTCCGCACGCCGAAAGACCAGCCGGCAACAGGCACGCAGGTCTTCGCGCCGACCACCGCGCGCGAAGTTCGCGCGATGCTCGAAACGGTCGTCTCGCCGGGCGGCACGTCGCCGGATGCAGCGGTGCCCGGCTATCGCGTCGGCGGCAAGTCGGGTACGGCGTACAAGCACGTGGGCCGTGGCTATGACCACAGCAAGTACCGCGCGTCGTTCGTCGGCATGGCGCCGATGCCGAATCCGCGCATCGTGGTGGCCGTGTCCGTCGACGAACCGACGGCGGGCAGCCACTTCGGCGGCCAGGTGTCGGGCCCGGTGTTTTCGTCGATCGTCGGCGACACGCTGCGCTCGCTGAACGTGCCGCCCGATCAGCCCGTCAAGCAGATGGTCGTATCGGACGAAACGAATCCCGCGAAGCCCGCCGCCGCGTCGCAGCCGGCCGCGAACGGTGCAAACGGTGCAAAGAGACTTTCGACGCATGCCGCGCCGAAGAAGCTGCAGATTTCAGACAGTACGAAGAACCGCCCCGGAGTAGTCAGATGAGTGCGCTGCGTTCTTCTCATCCAGCGCAACAGCAGATTGCTGACGCGCTAGCCTGGCTGCGCGCACGCGTGCAGCCAGGTGCGCATTTGCACGCCGATACCCGCAAGATCGCGGCCGGCGACGTTTTCCTCGCGTACGCCGTTGACGGCGCCGACAACCGCCCTTTCATCGCGAACGCGATCGAGCGCGGCGCGGCTGCCGTGCTCGTTCAGCCAGAAGACTTCACGGGGGATATCGATCCCGCGACGACGTTCGCGGTGCCGCGCCTGAACGAACTGGCGGGCACGATCGCGAGTGCGTGGTACGGCGATCCGAGCGACGCGATGCGCGTGATCGGCGTGACGGGCACGAACGGCAAGACGTCGTGCACGAACTGGATTTCGGCCGCGTTGACGGCGCTTGGCCAGCCGTGCGCGATTATCGGCACGCTCGGCAGCGGCATGCCGGGCCACCTCGTGTACACAGGCTTCACGACGCCCGACGCGCCGCAACTGCAACGCAACCTCGCGCAGTTGCGCGCCGCGGGCGCCAAAGCGGTCGCGATGGAAGTGTCGTCGCACGCGCTGCATCAGGGCCGCGTGAACGGCACCGCGTTCAGCGTCGCCGTGTTCACGAATCTCACGCAAGATCATCTCGACTATCACGGCACGTTCGAAGCCTACGAAGCGGCGAAGGCGCGCCTGTTTGCGTGGCCGGAACTGAAGGCCGCCGTCATCAACGCCGATGACGAAGCGGGCCGTCGCATGATCGCGAGCACCAAAGGCCACGCGAAGACCATCGCCTACGCGCTTCAATCGCACGCCGACGTGCAGGCCGACGCGTCGATCGTCGCGTCCAACGTGCGTGCGACGGCGACGGGCACGGCGTTTCACATCGCGTCGGACTGGGGCAACACCGACATCGAAGTCAACACGCTCGGCACGTTCAACGTGAGCAATCTGCTCGGCGTGCTTGGCGCGCTGCTCGCAGCCGACGTGCCGTTCGACGCCGCTGTCGCGCAACTGGCGAAGCTCGAATCGGTGAACGGCCGGATGGAACGCCTCGGCGGCCGCCTGCAGAACGATGAGCCGCTCGTCGTGATCGACTTCGCGCACACGCCGGACGCGCTGGAAAAGACCTTGACGGCATTGCGCCCGATCGCGGATGCGCGCGGCGGCAAGCTGATCTGCATGTTCGGCTGTGGCGGCGACCGCGACGCGACCAAGCGCCCGCTGATGGGTGAAATCGCGGAGCGCTGCGCCGACAGCGTGGTCGTGACGAGCGACAACCCACGCAGCGAAAATCCGCAGAAAATCATCGAGCAGATCGCGGCCGGCATGAAGGACGCGTCGAAGGCGCGCCGCATCGAAGACCGCGCGAGCGCGATCCTGCAAGCCGTGCGTTGCGCGGCGCGCGAAGACGTCATCGTGCTGGCGGGCAAGGGGCACGAATCGACGCAGGAAATCATGGGCAAGAAGCGCGCGTTCTCGGATCAGGATCACGCGCGGCTCGCGCTGGCTGCTCGCGTCACGCATGCACGCGGAGGTGGCGAATCATGATGTTCACGCTGCGTGAAGCCGCCGCGCTGATTCCTGGCGCCAAAGTAACAGGCGACGAGTCGGTCGCATTCGAACGCGTCTCGACGGACAGCCGTTCGTGCGGTCCCGGCGATCTGTTCGTCGCGCTGAAGGGCGACCGTTTCGACGCGCACGATTTTCTGGCCGACGTCGCCTCGCGCGACGTGAGCGCGGTGCTCGTCACCCGCACGCCGGACAACTTCAACGTGCCCGCATTGCGCGTAACGGGCGACACGCGCACGGCGTTGGGCGCATTGGCCAACGGCTGGCGTCGCCGCTTTACGATGCCGCTCGTCGCGGTGACGGGCAGCAACGGCAAGACGACAGTCAAGGAAATGATCTCGTCGATCTTCGCGGCGGCTGTCGGCGAACAATCGCGTCTCGCCACGGCTGGCAACTTCAACAACGACGTCGGCTTGCCGCTGACGCTGTTCCGCCTGAACGAAGCGCATCAGCTCGCCGTCGTCGAACTCGGCATGAATCATCCGGGTGAAACGGCGCTGCTCGGCACGATTGCCGAGCCGACTGTCGCGGTCGTCAATAACGCGCAGCGCGAGCATCAGGAATTCATGGCGACTGTCGAGGCGGTCGCGCTCGAACACGCGAGCGTGATTCACGCGCTGAAGCCGGAAGGCGTCGCTGTGTTCCCGGCCAACGATGCTTACGCCGGTATCTGGCGCGTCGCGGCGACGGGCAATCGCATCGTCGATTTCGCGTTGAACACGAACGAACGCACGACGGAAGCTGCCGTCCAAGGCACGCTCGACGGCAATCAGTTGAGCATCGATACGCCCGAAGGCCATCTCGACGTCACGCTGCAAGTGCTCGGCGCGCACAACGCGCACAACGCGCTGGCAGCCACGGCGGCTGCGCTGGCGTCGGGTGTTTCGCTCGAAGCGATCAAGCGCGGTCTCGAAGCATTCGGCGCAGTGAAGGGCCGCTTGCAGGTGAAGCGCGCGGTACTCGGCGCGATGGCGGGCGCAACCGTGATCGACGACACGTACAACGCCAATCCCGATTCGATGCTCGCCGCCATCGACGTGCTCGCTGAGCGTCCGTCGCCGCGCGTGCTGGTGATGGGCGACATGGGCGAAGTCGGCGACAACGGCCCGGCGTTTCATCGCGAAGTCGGCGCGTACGCGAAGGCGCGCGGCATTGACGCGCTGTATGCGCTGGGCGATGCGTCGCGCGATGCCTGCGCCGCGTACGGCAGCGAAGCACACCATTGCGACGACGCGGCTGCGCTCGTCGCGCAATTGCAGCAGGCCGGTTACGGCGCGGCTGCGACGTATCTCGTGAAAGGCTCGCGTTTCATGAAAATGGAACGCGTGGTGGACGCCGTTACGAGTCCACAACCCGCTGCACCGGGCAACGCGCCCGGCGCACACTGAAAGAGAAGGACAGAAGTATGTTACTGGCGCTGGCGCAATGGCTGCAGAACGACGTAGGCTTTTTGCGCGTGTTCAGTTATCTGACGTTTCGTGCAGTCGCGGCGACGATCACCGCACTGCTGATCGGGCTCGTCTGCGGCCCGTGGGTGATTCGCAAGCTCGCGCAGATGAAAGTCGGCCAGGCCGTGCGCAAGGACGGCCCGCAGACGCACCTCGTGAAATCCGGCACGCCGACGATGGGCGGCGTGCTGATTCTGATCGGTATCGCCGTGTCCACGCTGTTGTGGGCCGACCTGACCAACCGCTTCATCTGGATCGTGATGCTCGTCACGTTCGGCTTCGGCGTGATCGGCTGGGTCGATGACTATCGCAAGGTCGTCTACAAGGACCCGCGCGGCATGTCGTCGCGCGAAAAGTATTTCTGGCAGTCGGTGATTGGCCTGTTCGCAGCCGTGTATCTCGCGTTCAGCGTGTCGGAAGCGAGCAACGTGCGCGTGTTCGACCTGTTCATGGCGTGGGTGCGCAGCGGTCTTTCGATGGGCCTGCCCGCCCGCGCCGACCTGTTGCTGCCGTTCCTCAAGTCGATGACCTATCCGCTCGGCGTGTGGGGCTTTATCGCGCTGACGTATTTCGTGATCGTCGGTTCGAGCAACGCAGTGAACCTCACCGATGGCCTCGACGGCCTCGTCATCATGCCCGTCGTGCTGGTCGGCTCGTCGCTCGGCGTGTTCGCGTACGTGATGGGCAGCGCGGTCTATTCGAAATACCTGCTGTTCCCGCACATTGCGGGCGCGGGCGAAATGCTGATTTTCTGCTCGGCGATGGGCGGGGCAGGCCTGGCGTTCCTCTGGTTCAACACGCACCCGGCGCAGGTGTTCATGGGCGACGTCGGCGCGCTCGCACTGGGCGGCGCGCTCGGCACGATCGCCGTGATCGTGCGTCAGGAAATCGTGCTGTTCATCATGGGCGGGATTTTCGTCGCCGAGACGGTGTCGGTGATGTTGCAGGTCACGTGGTTCAAGTTCACGAAGGCACGTTTTGGTGAAGGCCGTCGCATCTTCAAGATGGCGCCGCTGCATCACCACTTCGAATTGTCTGGCTGGAAGGAAACGCAAGTGGTGGTGCGCTTCTGGATCATCACGCTGATGTTGTGCCTGTTCGGTTTGTCCACGCTCAAGTTGCGTTAAGCCGCATTCGAGTCGTACTTAAGGTCGCAAGCAAGTCGCAAAGCAAGGGGAAGCAGTCGATGTTTGGCGAGAAGTTTCGGGATCGGCAAAAGCCGATGGTGCTCGTGCTGGGGCTCGGTGAATCGGGCCTCGCGATGGCGCGCTGGTGCGCGCGGCATGGTTGCCGCCTGCGCATTGCCGACACGCGCGAAGTGCCGCCGAACCTGTCTGCGCTCGAAGCGCATGGCATCGAGGGGAATTTCGTCGGCGGGCCGTTTTCCGAGGTGCTGCTCGAAGGCGTGGAGCTGGTTGCGATCAGCCCCGGCCTGTCGCCGCTCGCCGCCGATCTCCTGCCGCTGATCGCCGCCGCGCGCGACCGCGACATCCCCGTGTGGGGCGAACTCGAATTCTTCGCGCAGGCATTGCGCACGCTCGGCGAAAGCGGCTACGCGCCGAAGGTGATCGCGATCACGGGGACGAACGGCAAGACCACCACGACGAGTCTGACGGGCCTGTTGTGCGAGCGGGCGGGCAAGAAGGTCGCGGTCGCGGGCAACATCAGCCCGGCCGCGCTCGACAAGCTCACGGAAGCAATCGACAACACCGCGCTGCCCGACGTCTGGGTGCTCGAACTGTCGAGCTTCCAGCTGGAAACCGCGCACACGTTCGAGCCGGACGCCGCCGTGATCCTGAACATCACGCAGGATCATCTGGACTGGCACGGCGGTCTCGATGCTTACGCTGCGGCTAAGGGCAAGATTTTCGGCAAGAACACGGTGCGCGTGCTCAACCGCGACGACGCGCGCGTGATGGCGCTCGCGCCGTCGCAGCCAGGCGGCGCGCAGGTGGTGACCTTCGGCGTCGGCGAACCGGCGCGCGACGGCGACCTCGGCTTGATGCGCGAAAGCGGCATGGTCTGGCTCGTCGATGCGCACGACCGCGACGCGACCGACGAGCCCACGCCCACGCGCCGTCGCAAGAGCGAATCCACGACGCCGCCGAACATCGGGCTGAAGCGGCTGATGCCCGCTGACGCGCTGCGTATCCGCGGCTTGCATAACGCGACGAACGCGCTGGCCGCATTCGCGCTCGCGCGCGCCATCGGTCTGCCCGGCGCGCCGCTGCTGCACGGTTTGCGCGAGTATCGCGGCGAGCCGCATCGCGTCGAACTGATTGCGTCGATCGACGGTGTGGATTACGTCGACGACAGCAAGGGCACCAATGTCGGCGCGACGGTCGCGGCGCTCGACGGCCTCGCGCAGCGCGTCGTGCTGATCGCGGGCGGCGACGGCAAGGGCCAGGAGTTCGATCCGCTCGCCGAGCCGGTGATGCGCTGGTGCCGCGCGGTGATGCTGATCGGCCGCGACGCGCCGCAGATTCGCGCGGCGCTCGCGCATACGGGCATCGCGATGACCGATCACGCGACGCTCGAAGAAGCGACGCGCGCAGCCAGCGCGGTCGCGCAGCCGGGCGACGCCGTCTTGCTGTCGCCAGCGTGCGCCAGCTTCGACATGTTCAAGGGTTACGCGCACCGCGCCGCCGTGTTCAAGAGCGCGGTCGAAGACATCGCTGCCGAACGGGGGACGATGATATGAGCTGGACGGAACGCTTCGGGTCGCAACTCGGCAAGCAGCGCGGCTCCGCAGGTGGCGCGGCGGCGGAGCGCACGTCGCGCACGGGCGGGCTGTCGAGCGCCGTCAACGGTGTGCGCCCGCTGCGCTCGCGGATGCTCGACTACGACCACTCGCTGCTGTGGGTCGTCGTCGCGCTGCTGGGTCTCGGCGTCGTGATGGTGTACTCGGCGTCGATCGCCATGCCGGACTCGCCGAAGTACGCGTCGTATCGCGACTACGCGTTTCTCGTGCGCCAGCTGATCTTCGTCGTGATGGGCTCGGTCGCGGGCGTGATCGCGTTCCGCATCCCCATCTCGACGTGGGACAAGTACGCGCCGAAGCTCTTCCTGATCGCGCTCGTCGCGCTCGTGATCGTGCTGATTCCGCACGTCGGCAAGGGCGTGAACGGCGCGCGCCGCTGGATTCCGCTCGGCATCACGAACATGCAGCCGTCGGAAATCATGAAGCTCGCCGTGACGATCTATGCGGCGAACTACACGGTGCGCAAGCAGGAATACATGCACAGCTTCGCCAAGGGCTTCCTGCCCATGGGTTTCGCCGTCGGCGTGGTCGGCATGCTGCTGCTGCTCGAGCCGGACATGGGCGCGTTCATGGTGATCGCGGCGATCGCGATGGGCCTGTTGTTCCTCGGCGGCGTGAACGGCAAGATTTTCGGCGGACTGGTGGCGACGGCTGTCGGTACATTCACGTTGCTCGTGTGGGCGTCGCCGTGGCGCCGCGAGCGGATCTTCGCGTACCTCGATCCGTGGGACGACCGCTATGCGCAGGGCAAGGCGTATCAATTGACGCACTCGCTGATCGCGTTTGGCCGAGGCGAATGGTTCGGCGTGGGCCTCGGCGGCAGTGTCGAAAAGCTCAACTATCTGCCCGAAGCGCATACCGACTTCATCCTGGCCGTGATCGGCGAGGAACTCGGTTTCGTCGGCGTGCTCGTCGTGATCCTGATGTTCTACTGGATCGTGCGCCGTTCGTTCGAGATCGGCCGTCAGGCGCTCGCGCTCGACCGCACGTTCGCAGGTCTGGTCGCGAAGGGCGTCGGCATCTGGTTCGGCGCGCAGACCTTCATCAACATGGGCGTGAACCTCGGCCTGCTGCCTACCAAGGGTCTCACGCTGCCGCTCGTCAGCTACGGCGGCTCGGGCATTTTGCTGAACTGCGTCGCGGTGGCGGTGCTGATGCGCGTCGATTACGAAAACCGGGTCCTCATGCGCGGGGGCAAGGTATGACGAAGCAACAACGCACGCTGATGGTGATGGCGGGAGGCACCGGGGGACACGTGTTCCCGGGTCTCGCCGTCGCGCACCTGATGCAGGCGTGGGGCTGGCGCGTCGTGTGGCTCGGCAATCCCGCCGGCATGGAAGCGACGCTCGTCCCGAAACACGGCATTCCGATGGAGTACGTGCAGTTCGGCGGCCTGCGGGGCAAGGGTATGAAGACCAAGCTGATGCTGCCCGTGAATCTGCTGCGCGCGTGCATGCAGAGTCTCTCGGTGCTGCGTCGCGTGAAGCCCGATGTCGTGCTCGGCATGGGCGGCTACATCACGTTCCCGGCGGGCGTGATGACGGCAGTGAGCGGCACGCCGCTCGTGCTGCACGAACAGAATTCGATCGCCGGTCTCGCGAACAAGGTGCTCGCGAAGCTTGCAAAGCGCGTGCTGGTCGCGTTTCCGGACGCGTTGCCGCATGCGGAGTGGACGGGTAATCCTATTCGTGAGGAACTTGCGCGCACGGCAGCACCCAAAGCACGCTACGCCGCGCGTAGTGGTCCGCTGAACGTGCTGGTGGTGGGCGGCAGTCTGGGTGCGGCGGCGTTGAATGAAGCGGTGCCTCGCGCGCTGGCCCGACTCGCACCGCAAGAGCGTCCGCGCGTCGTGCATCAGGCGGGCGCGAAACATATCGACGCATTGCGCGCGAACTACGAAGCAGCCGGCATCGCGACGGGCGACGACGTGCAACTCGTGCCGTTCATCGACGACATGACGAGCGCCTATGCAAACGCCGATCTCGTGATCTGCCGTTCGGGCGCGATGACGGTCGCCGAGATCGCGGCGGTGGGCGTGGCGGCATTCTTCGTGCCGTTCCCATACGCCGTCGACGATCACCAGACAACTAACGCAGCGTTTCTCGCCGATCACGGCGCGGCGCTGCTCGTACAACAGCGCGATCTGTCGGTGGATAACCTCGCCGACTGGTTGCGCAGCCAGACGCGGGCGTCGCTCGCGGACATGGCGGAGCGTTCGCGCTCGCTCGCGAAACCCGATGCCACCGAACAGGTCGCGCAGATCTGCGCAACGGTGGCAGGCGTGACACCGAGCCTGAGCCCGGAAGGAAAGCAGCAATGAAACATATCGTCAAACACATTCACTTCGTCGGGATCGGCGGCGCGGGCATGAGCGGCATCGCCGAAGTGCTCGTCAATCTCGGCTATCAGGTGAGCGGTTCGGACCTGTCGCGCAATGCGGTGACGGAGCGCCTTGCTGCGCTCGGCGCGCGCATCGCGATCGGTCACGACGCAGAGAACATCGAAGGCGCGAACGCCGTCGTCGTATCGACGGCCGTGCGCAGCGACAACCCTGAAGTGCTCGCGGCACGTCATCGCCGTATTCCCATCGTGCCGCGCGCGGTGATGCTCGCGGAACTGATGCGCCTGAAGCAGGGCATCGCGATTGCCGGCACGCACGGCAAGACGACCACGACTTCGCTGGTGGCGAGCGTGCTCGCGGCGGGCGGCCTCGATCCGACCTTCGTGATCGGCGGACGGCTGATCAGCGCGGGCGCGAATGCGCGCCTCGGCACGGGCGATTTCATCGTCGCCGAAGCGGACGAATCGGATGCGTCGTTCCTGAACCTGTTCCCGGTGATCGAAGTCATCACGAACATCGACGCCGATCACATGGACACCTACGGCCACGACTTCGCGCGGCTCAAGCAGGCGTTCATTGAATTTACGCACCGTCTGCCGTTCTACGGTATTGCGGTGCTGTGCGTCGACGATCCGAACGTGAAGGAGATCCTGCCGTTCGTGTCGAAGCCGATCATCCGCTACGGCTTTGCGCCCGACGCGCAGGTGCGCGCCGTCAATGTCGAGGCGCGCGAGGGCAAGATGCATTTCACGGCGATGCGCGAAGACGCGCCGCCCATCGACATCGTCTTGAACCTGCCTGGCCTGCACAACGTGCAGAACGCGTTGGCCGCAATTGCGATTGCGACTGAACTCGAGGTGAAAGATGCCGATATCCAGCGAGCGCTCGCGGATTTCAACGGCGTCGGCCGGCGTTTCCAGCGCTACGGCGAAGTGAGCGTGACGGGCGGCGGCGCCTACACGCTCGTCGACGACTACGGCCACCACCCGGTGGAAATGGCCGCGACGATTGCGGCGGCGCGTGGCGCGTTCCCCGACAAGCGCCTCGTTCTCGCATTCCAGCCGCACCGCTTCACGCGCACGCGCGACTGCTTCGAAGATTTCGTCAAGGTGCTGTCGACGGTCGATGCGCTCGTGCTGACGGAAGTCTACGCAGCGGGCGAGGCGCCCATCGTCGCCGCGGACGGCCGTTCGCTCACGCGTTCGATCCGTGTGGCGGGCAAGGTCGAGCCGGTGTTTGTCGAAACAGTAGATGAAGTGCCGGACGCGCTCGCTGCAATCGTGCGCGACGGCGATGTGGTGATCACGATGGGCGCAGGTTCGATTGGCGGTGTGCCGGGTCGGCTTGCAGGAAATGAAGGTGCGAAATGAGCAGTATCGATCCTAAATCTTTTGGCAAGGTCGCGGTCCTTCTCGGCGGTGTATCCGCCGAGCGCGAAGTGTCGCTGAACTCCGGCCGTCTCGTGCTGCAAGGGCTGCGCGATGCGGGTGTCGACGCGCATCCGTTCGATCCGTCCGAGCGTCCGCTCGCGGCGTTGAAGGACGAAGGCTTCGTGCGCGCGTTCAACGCGCTGCACGGCGGCTACGGCGAGAACGGCCAGATTCAGGGCGCGCTCGATTTCTACGGCATCCGTTATACGGGCAGCGGCGTGCTCGGTTCGGCGCTCGGTCTCGACAAGTTCCGCACGAAGCTCGTGTGGCAACAGCTCGGCGTGCCCACGCCGCCGTTCGAAGCCGTGCTGCGCGGCGACGACTACGCCGCGCGCGCGAACGAAATCGTCGCGAAGCTCGGCTTGCCGCTGTTCGTGAAGCCGGCCAGCGAAGGCTCGAGCGTCGCCGTCATCAAGGTGAAGACGGCCGATGCGCTCGTGCCCGCGCTCGAAGAAGCGGTGAAGTTCGACAAGATCGTCGTGGTGGAGAAGAGCATCGAAGGCGGCGGTGAATATACGGCGTGCATCGCGGGCGATCTCGATCTGCCCATCATCCGCATCGTGCCCGCCGGCGAGTTCTACGACTATCACGCGAAGTACATCGCCAACGACACGCAGTACCTGATTCCCTGCGGCATCGCGGCTGAAGAGGAAGCGCGCCTGAAGAAGATCGCGCGCCAGGCCTTCGACGTGCTCGGTTGCACCGATTGGGGCCGCGCCGACTTCATGCTGGACGGAGAAGGCAAGCCGTATTTCCTGGAAGTGAACACGGCGCCCGGCATGACTGACCACTCGTTGCCGCCGAAGGCGGCGCGTGCGGTCGGCATCAGCTACCAGGAGCTGGTGGTGCAGGTGCTTGCATTGACGCTCAAGGACTGATCGAGAACTAAAGGATAGCGCCCGGATCATGTGGAACAACGTTCGCCAGCTCAATCTCGCCGCCAACGCATTGCATGCGTTGTTGCTGCTCGTGCTGCTGGCGGCGGGCGGTTACTGGCTGATTCAGCGCCCGAACTTCACGCTGCGCGAGATCCGTATCGACGGCGATACGGAGCACATCAACTCGCCGACGGTGCGCGCGGGCGTGGTCGGCCGGTTGAAGGGCAACTTCTTCACCGTCGATCTCGACACGGCGCGCCAGGCGTTCGAGCAGATGCCGTGGGTGCGTCACGCGAGCGTGCGGCGCGTGTGGCCGAATGCGCTCGCGGTGACGCTCGAAGAGTACAAGCCGCTCGGCACGTGGGGAGCCGATCAGCTGGTAAGCACCGACGGAGAGGTGTTCACCGCGAACCAGGGCGAGCTAGACGAAGAACTGCCCGCGTTCGAGGGCCCGGACGGGTCCGCGAAGGAAGTTGTCGCGCGTTATCAGGACTTCAGGAAGTGGTTTGCGCCCGTCGGCGCAACGCCGGATGAAGTGACGCTGTCGCCGCGTTTCGCGTGGACGGTGAAGCTGTCGAACGGCATGCAGGTCGAAATTGGACGCGAGCGTAATCAGGACACGCTCTACGACCGCTGCAAGCGGCTCACCGCGGCATGGGGCGCGGTGACGCAACGTTGGGGGAAGGACATCGAATATGCGGACTTGCGTTATCCGAACGGTTTCGCCATTCGTGCAGCAGGCATGCGCTTCATTACGGAACCCGACAAGGGCAAGAAGTAACAGGACATCACACGCAATGAGCACGCTATGAGTAAAGACTATAAAGATCTGCTGGTAGCCCTCGACATCGGCACGGCGAAAGTGGTCGCCATCGTCGCCGAGTTGAAGGGCGAAGGTCATTACGAGGTGATCGGACTCGGCCAGAGCGAATCGAAGGGGCTCAAGAAAGGCGTCGTGGTGAACATCGAGGCCACGGTGCAGTCCATTCAGCGCGCGCTCGAAGAAGCCGAGCTGATGGCCGACTGCAAGATCACGAACGTGTTCACCGGGATCGCCGGCAGCCATATCCGCAGCTTCAATTCGAGCGGGATGGTCGCGATCAAGGAAAAGGAAGTGACGCAGACGGACGTCGCGCGCGTGATCGAGACGGCCAAGGCGATCAACATTCCGACCGATCAGCAGGTGCTGCACATCCTGACGCAGGAATTCATCATCGACGGTCAGGAAGATGTGCGCGAGCCGATCGGCATGAGCGGCATTCGCCTCGAAGTGAAGGTGCACATCGTGACGGGCGCGGTGAGCGCGGCGCAGAACATCGTCAAGTGCGTGCGCCGCTGCGGACTCGAAGTGAACGATCTGATCCTGCAGCCGCTCGCGTCGTCGCTCGCGGTGCTGACGGAAGACGAGAAGGAACTGGGCGTGGTGCTGGTCGATATCGGCGGCGGCACGACGGACATCGCGATCTTCAGCGAAGGCGCGATCCGTCACACGGCTGTGATCCCCATTGCCGGCGACCAGATCACCAGCGACATCGCGATGGCGCTGCGCACGCCGACGCCGGATGCCGAAGACATCAAGGTCAGCTACGGCATCGCGAAGCAGGCGCTCGCCGATCCTGACGAGATGATCGAAGTGCCGGGTCTCGGGGAGCGCGGTCCGCGCACGCTGTCGCGCCAGGCGCTCGCGGCCGTGATCGAGCCGCGCGTCGAAGAACTGTTTTCGCTCGTGCAGCAGGTGGTGCGCGAGTCGGGTTACGAAGAACTGCTGAGCTCGGGCGTCGTGCTGACGGGCGGCGCGTCGATGATGCCGGGCATGGTCGAGCTGGGTGAGGACATTTTCCTGAAGCCGGTGCGCATCGGCGTGCCGGAGTATGCAGGCGGTCTCGCGGACGTGGTGCGCAATCCGCGTTATTCGACGGCAATGGGTCTGCTCGTCGAAGGACGCTCGCAGCGCATGCGTGGTCGCAAGGTCGCGGTGCAGTCGGGATCGATGGGTCAGGTGTTCACGAGGATGAAGGACTGGTTCCTCGGCAATTTCTAAAAGAATTCGAAGCAAAAGGGAAATTCGCGCCGGTGACGGCGGCCGGCGCGCGACAGGAGGTTGCCCGATCTCCTGCCGAATAACGGCCGAGGAAGTGGTTCTTTTTTTCTTGACGGAGGCAACATGGAATTCCAGATGCTGGAAACGGAAACCAACGGCACCATCATCAAGGTGGTGGGCGTCGGTGGTGCGGGCGGCAATGCAGTCACGCACATGATCAATCGCGGCGTGCAAGGCGTCGACTTCATCGTGATGAACACGGACGCTCAGGCGCTGTCGCGCTCGCGCGCGCCGAACGTCATCCAGTTGGGCAACACGGGTCTGGGCGCAGGCGCCAAGCCGGAAATGGGCCGCTCGGCAGCAGAAGAAGCACGTGAGCGCATCGCGGACGCACTGCGTGGCGCGCACATGGTGTTCATCACGGCAGGCATGGGCGGCGGCACGGGCACGGGCGCAGCGCCCGTGGTCGCGCAGATCGCCAAGGAAATGGGCATTCTGACGGTTGGTGTCGTCAGCAAGCCGTTCGAGTTCGAAGGCGGCAAGCGCATGCGCGTCGCCGAAGCCGGTTCGCAGCAACTGGAGGATCACGTCGACTCGCTGATCGTCGTCCTGAACGACAAGCTGTTCGAGGTGATGGGCGATGACGCCGAGATGGACAAGTGCTTCCAGTGCGCTGACGACGTGCTCAACAACGCAGTTGCCGGTATCGCGGAAATCATCAACGTCGACGGTCTGGTGAACGTCGACTTCGAAGACGTGAAGACGGTGATGGGCGAGCAGGGCAAGGCGATGATGGGCACGGCGACGGTGGCCGGCGTCGATCGCGCGCGTCTGGCGGCGGAACAGGCTGTTGCAAGTCCGCTGCTGGAAGGCGTCGATCTGTCGGGCGCGCGTGGCGTGCTGGTGAACATTACGTCGAGCCGTTCGCTGCGTTTGTCCGAAACGCGCGAAGTCATGAACACGATCAAGAGCTATGCTGCTGATGATGCGACCGTGATTTTCGGCGCGGTGTACGACGACGCGATGGGCGATGCGCTGCGCGTGACGGTGGTGGCAACGGGTCTGGGCCGCGCTGCGAAGAAGCAGCAATCGGCGCCGATGACGCTGCTGCGCACGGGCACGGACAACCAGCCGGTTGGCGCAATGCAACATGCGTACACGCCGCATCACGCAGCGACGGCAGACTACGGTTCGCTGGATACGCCGGCAGTGTGGCGCACCTCGCGTGATACGGCTGCTTCGCACGTGCAGGCGCTGCAGGAAAAGGGCGTCGACACGTACGACATCCCGGCCTTCCTGCGCAAGCAGGCGGACTGAGATTCACGCAGGAGCGGGCTTTCTGCGGCGTAATCTTGCTGGTGGGTGATTACGCGCAGCAGAATTGCACGAGCGTGGCGGGTGGAATGGCAAAAAGGCCGCGTGGATTGCGCGCGGCATGGACAAGTGCCCTCTTCGTAGTTGCGAAGCGGATCGGGTCACTGTCGCCAGATGATTACTCCACTGCGGCACGAGACCGTGCGAGCGTGCTCCGCATCGATGCGAAGGAACGAGCATG
The DNA here is from genome assembly GCF_002902945.1 of Paraburkholderia caribensis. Classification (NCBI taxonomy): domain Bacteria; kingdom Pseudomonadati; phylum Pseudomonadota; class Betaproteobacteria; order Burkholderiales; family Burkholderiaceae; genus Paraburkholderia; species Paraburkholderia caribensis. The sequence continues at coordinate 3,177,133 of NZ_CP026101.1, read as the reverse complement.
ATTCAGGTAGGTGAAAAGCTTCCCCAGGCGACCGTTTACGAACTGATCGAAGACGAACGCGAGGGCTGCACGATCGGGCCGAACAGCTTCGACGTGCGCGAGCAGACGGCGGGCAAGCGCGTGGTGATCTTCGGATTGCCGGGCGCGTTCACGCCCACCTGTTCGGCGAAGCACGTGCCGGGCTATGTCGAGCAGGCAGAGAAGTTGCGTGCTGCGGGTATCGACGAGATCTGGTGCGTATCCGTCAACGACGCGTTTGTGATGGGCGCGTGGGCACGCGATCAGCACACCTCGGGCAAGGTGCGCATGATGGCGGACGGTAGCGCGGCTTTCACCCGAGCCCTCGGTCTGGAGCAGGATTTGTCGGCGCGCGGCATGGGAATCCGTTCCCAGCGCTATGCGATGGTGGTCGACGACGGCGTGGTCAAGACGCTGCACGTCGAGGCACCCGGCAAGTTCGAAGTGAGCGATGCGGCCAGTATTCTCGCGACGTTGAGCCAGGCATGACACGGCCTTGAAGCTTCGTCGCAGCCGCGCAGAATGGTTTGTTGCGCTGCGGCAACGCTTTTCGTGACGCTGTTGTGACAGGCCGTAACGCGGGCCGATGACCGGAAACGCCTCCGTTCCGGGCATCGGCCCGTCACGCTTCCCGATTAGGTAACGTAGAGAAACAGATTGAAACGTCAGCGCAACGACGCTCCGGAAACGATTGGAGTATAATTCGTGCTATGAATTAAAAAGTCCTGATTGGGATTTTCAATCGAATAGAAGACCACCATGTTGAAGCAGCGCACTATCAAACAGATCGTCAAAACGGTTGGCATCGGCCTGCATTCGGGCCGTAAGGTCGACCTGACGCTCCGCCCGGCGGCGCCGGACACGGGTATCGTGTTTTGCCGCGTGGATTTGCCCACGCCGGTGGACATCCCCGCGTCTGCGATGGCGATCGGCGATACGCGCCTCGCATCGGTGTTGCAGAAAGACGGCGCGCGCGTGTCGACGATCGAGCACCTGATGTCCGCGTGTGCGGGCCTCGGTATCGACAACCTGTACGTCGACGTCACCGCTGAAGAAATTCCCATCATGGACGGCAGCGCCGCGTCCTTCGTGTTCCTGATCCAGTCGGCGGGCATTGAAGAACAGAACGCAGCGAAGAAGTTCATCAAGGTCACCAAGCCCGTCGAAATCCGCGACGGCGACAAGTTTGCGCGGCTCGACCCGTTCTTCGGCTTCAAGCTGAAGTTCACGATCGACTTCCGCCATCCCGCCGTCGACAAGACCGGCCAGGCGCTCGAAGTGGATTTCGCGAACACGTCGTATGTGCGTGAAATCGCCCGTGCGCGTACGTTCGGTTTCGCGCATGAAGTCGAAATGATGCGCGAGCTGGGTCTGGCGCGCGGCGGTAGCATGGACAACGCGATCGTGCTCGACGAGTACCGCATCCTGAACAACGACGGTCTGCGCTACGACGACGAGTTCGTGAAGCACAAGATGCTCGACGCGATCGGCGACCTGTACGTGGTCGGTCACCCGTTGCTCGCGGCCTATGACGCGTACAAGTCGGGCCATGGCCTGAACAACGCGCTGCTGCGCGAACTGTTGGCGCATGAAGATTCGTACGAGATCGTCACCTTCGACGATCCGCAGAAGGCGCCGCGCGGTTTTGCGTACGACACGCAGACGGCGTTTGCCTGAGGCCAGTCTGCCCCGGTGACAACGGGGCCGAAACAAAAAAGCGACCTGTACGGTCGCTTTTTTTCATTTCAGCGCGCGATTTATCTGCGCAGTCACTTCCGATGCCGTGCCGCCATGCGCGCCAACGCTTCCTGCAGCGGCGACGGCTCCAGCGATTCGCTCAGTTCGTGCAGCGCGTCCGCACCCACGCGCGACATGCGCGCCTGCTTCACGCGCGGCGGCTCTTTCACAGCCTGCGGACGCACGCGAATCTTCAGCGTATTGACGGGCCAGCCGCGCTGCTGCAAATCCGATAGCAGACGCGGTTCCAGATGCCGCAGCCGCGCGGCGAGCGCATTGTGGGCCGCAAACAGCGCCAGCACGCCGTCCTTGATGAAGCCGGGCTCGACGCTCGTCGCCAGATAGTCGGGCAGCAATTCGGTGAGGTCGCGCTCCAGTGCGGCGATCTGCTCGACGCCTGCGCGCAGCGCGGCGAACGCATCGGTGCGGTTCAGGACCTCGACGACCGCCTGCGGCCTGCGCACGCTGAACGCCTTCGAGCCCAGCTTCGGGCCGGGCTTGAGCGACTGCCTTGAAAACGGTGAGAAACGGCTCATCTGGGATTCTGGTAACAGCCCGCGCCCCGCGCGTGCTCGATGTCGGGATTGTACCGTGCGGCAATGGCGCGTAACTTCCCCCTCGCAGCATGCGGGATGGTCACATCCGCAGCGCGCTTGCCCTGGCCGGATGGCCAACCATCTTGCCGCTGACACAGGCGTACCCGGGGGCGCGTGCTAAAATCCGTGATTCGAATTTACTCTTGGACCTAAGCCGCCGAGGCCCCTCCGACAACGAGTTGCAACAAGGTGAAAGGGTGTAAAAACCGGCCTTGCAACCCCCGCCGAAGCCGCGACGCAACCACGATCCGATGACCACCGGTTTTCTACAAAAGATTTTTGGCAGCCGCAACCAGCGGCTCGTCAAGCAATATCAAAAGACCGTCACGGCGATCAATGCGCTCGAACCGCAGATCGAGCAATTGACGGATGATCAACTGCGCGCGAAAACCACGGAATTCCGGCAACGCGTGAGCAGCGGCGAGTCACTCGACAAGCTGCTGCCCGAGGCGTTCGCTGTCTGCCGCGAGGCGAGCAAGCGGGTGCTGAAAATGCGGCACTTCGACGTACAGTTGATCGGCGGCATGGTCCTGCACTACGGCAAGATCGCGGAAATGCGCACCGGCGAAGGCAAGACGCTCGTCGCGACGCTGCCCGTGTATCTGAACGCGCTCTCGGGGCGCGGCGTGCACGTCGTCACGGTGAACGACTATCTCGCCCAACGCGACGCCGAGTGGATGGCGCGTCTCTACAACTTCCTCGGCCTTTCCGTCGGCATCAATCTGTCGCAGATGGACCACGGCATGAAGCAGGAGGCGTACGCCGCGGACATCACGTACGGCACGAACAACGAGTTCGGCTTCGACTACCTGCGCGACAACATGGTCTACGAGACCGATGCACGCGTGCAGCGGGCGCTGAATTTCGCGGTCGTCGACGAAGTGGACTCGATCCTGATCGACGAGGCGCGTACGCCGCTCATCATTTCCGGCCAGGCTGAAGATCACACCGAACTCTACGTGCGCATGAACGCGCTGCCGCCGCTGCTCGACCGCCAGATCGGCGAGGAGAAGGCGGACGGTACGGGCGTCGAGAAGCCGGGCGACTACACGCTGGACGAAAAGGCGCGCCAGGTGTTCCTGACGGAATCAGGGCACGAAAAGGCCGAGCGCCTGCTCGCCGAGTGGGGCCTGATCGGCGAGGGCGAAAGCCTCTACGCGCCGCAGAACATCACGCTGATGCACCACGTGTACGCCGCGCTGCGCGCGCACACGCTGTTCTACAAAGACCAGCACTACGTCGTGCAGAACAACGAAGTGGTGATCGTCGACGAATTCACGGGCCGTCTGATGGCGGGCCGGCGTTGGTCGGATGGCTTGCATCAGGCTGTCGAAGCCAAGGAACATGTGAAGATCCAGAGCGAGAACCAGACGCTCGCCTCGATCACGTTCCAGAACTACTTCCGCATGTATGCGAAGCTGTCCGGCATGACGGGTACGGCCGACACGGAAGCGTACGAGTTCAACGAGATCTACGGGCTCGAGACGGTCGTGATTCCGACCAACCGGCCGCCCAAGCGGATCGACAAGCAGGACCAGATCTACAAGACGGCGATGGAGCGCTACAACGCCGTGATTCGCGACATCCGCGAATGCTACGAGCGCGGCCAGCCGGTGCTGGTTGGCACGACGTCGATCGAAAATTCCGAACTGCTGTCGCAACTGCTGAACAAGGCCGGTTTGCCGCACGAAGTGCTGAACGCGAAGCAGCATGCGCGTGAAGCGGCAATCGTCGCGGAAGCGGGCCGTCCGAAGCGCGTCACGATCGCGACCAACATGGCGGGCCGGGGCACCGACATCGTGCTCGGCGGCAATGCCGAAAAGCAGGCGGCGTTCATCGAAGCCGATCTTTCAATCCCCGAAGACGAAAAAGCGGGCCGCATCCAGAAACTGCACGACGAGTGGCAGGCGCTGCACGATCAGGTGAAGGCCGCGGGCGGTCTGCACATCATCGGCACCGAGCGTCACGAATCGCGCCGTATCGACAACCAGCTGCGCGGCCGTGCGGGCCGTCAGGGCGATCCGGGCTCGTCGCGTTTCTATCTGTCGCTGGAAGATCCGTTGCTGCGCATTTTCGCGGGCGACCGCGTGCGCGCCATCATGGACCGCCTGAAGATGCCGGAAGGCGAGGCGATCGAAGCGGGCATCGTCACGCGTTCAATCGAATCTGCGCAGCGCAAGGTCGAAGCGCGCAACTTCGATATCCGCAAGCAGCTGCTCGAATACGACGACGTCTCGAACGACCAGCGCAAGGTGATCTACCAGCAGCGCAACGAACTGCTCGAAGCGCACGACATCACCGAAACCATCGGCGCGATGCGTCACGGCGTGATCAGCGACATCGTCCATCAGTTCGTGCCGGCGGGCAGCATCGAAGAGCAGTGGGACGTGCCAGAACTCGAAGAAGTGCTGCGCAACGACTGGCAGCTCGATCTCGCCGTCCAGGAGATGATCAACGAGTCGCAGCAGATCGACGCCGACGAGATTCTCGAAGCCGTGACGGCCGCAGCCGATGAGGCTTACGAATCGAAGGTGGAGCAGGTTGGCCGCGAGTCGTTCAGCGCGTTCGAGCGCTCGGTCATGCTGCAGACGCTGGACCGCAGCTGGCGCGAGCACCTCGCTGCGCTCGACCACCTGCGTCAAGGCATTCATCTGCGCGGTTATGCGCAGAAGAATCCGAAGCAGGAGTACAAGCGCGAAGCGTTCGAACTGTTTGCTGCAATGCTGGACTCGGTGAAGCTGGAAGTCACGCGCATCGTGATGAATGTGCAGATCCAGTCGCCGGAACAGCTGGAACTGGCCGCCGAGCAGATGGAAGAGCAAGGCAGCCATCTGGTCGACAACGTCGAGTTCCGTCACGCCGACTACGCGGAAGGTGGCGCGGCTGTGGCGGCGGCGCCCGTCGCGGCGAATGCGGCGGCCGCGATGATCGGCGATGCAATGGCACACGGCCAGGGTGCAGCGGCGCCGCTGTCTGGCGACAACGTGCCGAAGGTCGGCCGCAACGATCCCTGCCCGTGCGGCAGCGGCAAGAAGTACAAGCAGTGCCACGGCAAGATTGCGTAACACACGAAGGCGGCGCGCGGTAAGCGCGCCGCGTCGTTTGAAGCGTGCATTGCTGGTGATTTCGCGGTGGCGCAGGTCCATCTGGCGCCATCACTTTTGATCCCCAATGCCGGCGTCCGCCGGCATTTCAGTCTCGACAGGTCGCAAACATGGCTGTCAATTTCCCCTCGATCGATCCCGCTCAACTCCATCCCGTCGCCGGCGTCACGCTAGGCTGGGCCGAGGCGAATATCCGCAAGCCGAACCGCAAGGACGTGCTCGTCATTTCCGTCGACGAAGGCGCGACGGTCGCGGGCGTGTTCACGTTGAACCGCTTTTGCGCAGCGCCCGTGTCGGTGTGCCGCGAGCACCTGGAGCGCGTGCGCAAGGGCGGCAAGGGTATTCGCGCGCTGGTCGTGAACACGGGCAATGCGAACGCGGGCACGGGCGAGCCGGGCATGGCACACGCGCGTGAGACGTGCGACGAACTCGCGCGCCTCGCGGGCATTGCGCCTGAGCAGGTGCTGCCGTTCTCGACGGGCGTGATTCTGGAGCCGCTGCCTGTCGATCGTCTGAAAGCCGGGTTGCCCGCCGCGCTGGCGAACCGTCAGGCTGCGCACTGGTACGACGCGGCGCAAGCCATCATGACTACGGACACGCTGCCGAAAGCCGTGTCGCGTCAGGTCAAGGTCGACGGCCACACGGTCACGCTGACGGGCATCAGCAAGGGCGCGGGCATGATCAAGCCGAACATGGCGACGATGCTCGGCTTCCTCGCATTCGACGCCAACGTCGCACAGCCGGTGCTCGACGAACTCGTCAAGTATGTCGCGGACCGCTCGTTCAACTGCGTGACGATCGACGGCGATACGTCGACCAACGACTCGTTCATCCTGATCGCATCGGGCAAGTCGAGCCTGCCCGCGATCACGTCCACGGATTCGCCCGCCTATGTCGCGTTGCGCGACGCCGTGACGGAGACGGCGCAGACGCTCTCGCAACTGATCGTGCGCGATGGCGAGGGCGCGACGAAGTTCATGACGGTGCAGGTCGAAGGCGGATCGAGTGTCGCCGAGTGCCGTCAGATCGCTTATGCGATCGGCCATTCGCCGCTCGTGAAGACGGCGTTCTACGCATCGGACCCGAACCTCGGCCGCATTCTGGCTGCGATCGGCTATGCGGGCGTGACGGACCTCGACGTCGGCAAGATCGACTTGTATCTGGACGATGTGCTGGTCGCGAAAGCGGGCGGACGCAACCCCGAGTACAAGGAAGAAGACGGACAGCGCGTGATGAAGAAGGCCGAAATCCTGATTCGCGTCGTGCTCGGCCGTGGCGATGCGCAAGCGACGATCTGGACGTGCGATCTGTCGCATGATTACGTGAGCATCAACGCCGACTACCGTTCCTGAATTGCGCCGATCACGACATGGATAAACTCGAACAATTCCTGACCCGCGCCGAAGCCGTGCTGGTGCGCCTCGAAGCGATGCTTCCGCCGGCTGCGCCCCAAATCGACTGGTCCGCGGCTGTCGCATTCCGCTGGCGCAAGCGCCAGGGGCGCGGCTACCTGCAGCCGGTGCCCGCGATCTCGCTGATTTCGCTGGACGATCTGCAGAATATCGATCGGCAGAAAAACCTGATCGAGCAGAACACGAAGCAGTTCGTGAGCAAGCAACCTGCCAACAACGTGCTGCTCACGGGCGCGCGCGGAACGGGCAAATCGTCGCTGATCAAGGCGTGCCTGAACGCGTATTCGAAGGACGGTCTGCGTCTGATCGAAGTCGACAAGGACGATCTGCACGACCTGGGCGATATCGTCGATCTGATTTCGGCGCGCCCCGAGCGCTTCATCGTGTTCTGCGACGATTTGTCGTTCGAAGAGGGCGAATCGGGCTACAAGGCGCTGAAAGTGGCGCTGGATGGATCAGTGGCCGCGCAGTCGGACAACGTGCTGATCTACGCGACGTCGAACCGCCGCCATCTGCTGCCCGAGTACATGAGCGACAACGAGACGTACAAGCACACCTCCGACGGCGAGATTCACCCGGGCGAAGTGGTCGAAGAAAAGATCTCGCTGTCCGAGCGCTTTGGCTTGTGGGTCAGCTTCTACCCGTTCAAGCAGGACGACTATCTGTCCATCGTCGCGCACTGGCTGCATCACTTCGGCTGCAATGACGCCGACGTCGAAGCGGCGCGCGGTGACGCGCTGATCTGGGCGCTGGAGCGCGGTTCGCGCTCGGGGCGCGTCGCGTGGCAGTTCGCGCGCGACTGGTCCGGCAAGCGGGCACAAGCATGAGCGACGCCGCGCAAAGCCACGCGGGCGAGGTGAACGAAGCCGGCCGTCCCGTCACGGAAGTGGCTGTCGGCGTGCTCGTTCAGCCCGATGGCCGCTATCTGCTCGCGCAGCGGCCTGCCGGCAAACCGTACGAAGGTTATTGGGAATTTCCGGGCGGCAAGCTGGAGCCGGGCGAAACGGTGGAAGCCGCGCTCGCGCGCGAATTGCATGAAGAACTCGGCATCGACGTGCAGGCGAGTCACCGCTGGCACGTGCTCGAGCACGACTATCCGCACGCGTATGTGCGTCTCTATTTCTGCAAGGTGACGGCGTGGCACGGCGAGCCGCACGGACGAGAAGGTCAGGCGTTCGCGTGGCAGACGCTGCCGGCGCAGGTGTCGCCGCTGTTGCCCGCGACGATCCCCGTGCTGGAGTGGCTCGCGGCGGAGTGAGTTGAAGGCGCGGAGTCGCCTGTGCGGCTTCCGCCTTACCATGAATAGCGGCGAGGGCGGCGCGCGCTGTTCCCGTTCAGTGCGAGCGGTGCTCGCCGGGTGTGTCGTCGGTGGGCGGCTCTTCGTCGGTGCCGCCGATCTTATATTTCTCGGCAGCCCACGCGCCGAGATCGATCTGCTTGCAGCGCTCGGAACAGAAGGGACGGAAGCGGTTCTCGGGAGTCCAGCGGACATCTCTACCGCAGCTTGGGCATTTGACTACAGTGACCATTCGATCAAACGTTCAATCGCAAACAGTGAAACCAATTAAATGAGGCCGTTTGCGTCAGTTTAAAGACTGCACAGCGTCAACTGGAACGGCACGTCGACATCGACCGCGCGCGGACGCAGATCGCCGTCCTGCACGGTGAAGCGCACCCACAACATGTACTTGTTGGCGCTGGCCTCCGGGATCACCCGCAATTCCGGTGCCACGCGCACCTGCATCAGCTGATACGTGCGACCCGACAGCATCTGCTGGTAACTGCCCTGCATGGCCATTACTTTCGAAGCCTGTCCCGATTCGCGCGCGAGCCGCAGCACGATGGCGGCTGCGTCGCGCAGCGGCAGAAGCGGCATGACCCACTTGGCGATGTCCTGGCGACGCTGGTCGGGATGCGTCTGCTGCCACGCGTAGTACGACGGAAGATCGAACTTGCAGGTGCCACCCGGGATGATGGCGCGACTGCGGATGCTGGCGAGCCACTCGTTATCGGCAAGATGCTGCCCAGTCTTGCCCTGCATTTGCGTCAGCCCGGCGAGCGTCTGTTCGATTTCGCCGAGGACGGCTTCGAGGGCGTTCTGCTCGATGCCGGGATTGCCGCGAAACGGAGCGAGCGTTTGACGCTGCCGCTCCAGTTCCTTCATCAAATCGGACTTCAGATCCGCGCGGCCCGCGACTTCCGAAATTTCGAACAGCGTAGTCAGCGCGACGTGATGTTCCCTGGCATCTTCCTGAGTCAGAAAGAACGTGAAACGCTCGAACAGATCTTCGAGGCGCAGCAGCGTCCGGATTCGCTCGTTGAAGGGATACTCGTAAAGGATCAAGCGGGCTCGCCTCGGGCGTGGTCGGTGACGGAATTGCAGGACATTCTAATGCCGTGAGACTACCCTAGCAATCACACACTTTTTTAGCGAGCTTCTGTCAATTTTTGAGCGGTGTTGCGCGCATTCGTTGCGTGTAAATGCCGTTCCCGACAACATGCGCGCACGCTACGGACAATGAACAGAATCGCTCACGGCTTACGCGCCCGCGAGCGAAACATACGTGCGATGAAGCCGATCGACGTCAACGTCGAGTTCTTCGAGCGACCGGTTGTCGTTGACAATGACATCGTCGGCGGCGGCGAGTCGCGCTTCGCGCGTCGCCTGCCGCGCGATGATCGCGAGCACCTGTTCGCGCGTGAACGCATTGCGGCGCATGACGCGAGCGATCTGGGTTTCGACGCTGCAATCGACGGCCAGCACGCGATTCACACGTGTTTTCCAGCTACCCGACTCGACGAGCAGCGGTACGACGACGATCACATATGGGCCGGGCGCCTGCTGACGCTGACGCTCGGTCTCCGCGCGGATCAACGGATGCGTGATTGCTTCGAGTCGTTTGCGCGCCGTCTCGTCACTAAAGACGAGCGCGCGCATACGGGCGCGATCGAGCGAGCCGTCTTCGGCGACGAACGACGGACCGAACTCCGTTGCGATGGACGGCATGGCGAGACCCTGCGGCGCCGTGATGCGATGCGCGATCACGTCTGTATCGACGAGCGTCACGCCGCGTTTTGCGAACAGATCGGCGACCGTGGACTTGCCGCTGCCGATGCCGCCCGTGAGTCCAACAGCAAACATGCGTCAGCCTCCCAAAGCCATATAAAGCGGCGTGCCGACGAACAGCGTCACCGCGCCGCCTGCCGCGAGGAACGGACCGAAGGGCAGCGGCTCTTCGAAACGCATGCGCCCGATCCATGTCGCGACCAGACCGACCACGGCGCCCGTCACCGCGGCAATCAGAATGATCTGCGGCAGTGCGGCCCAACCGAGCCACGCGCCGAGCGCGGCGAGCAGCTTGAAGTCGCCATAACCCATGCCTTCGACGCCACGCACGATCTTGAACACCCAATGCACGCACCACAGTGCCAGGTAGCCTGCGATCGCGCCGATCACGGCATCATGCAGGCTCGCGAACACGCTATTGAAATTGACGATGAGGCCGGCCCAGAGCAATGGCAAGGTCATCGAGTCAGGCAACAGGTGTGTGTCGATATCGATTGCGCTCATTGCCAGCAGTGTCGCGCATAGGGCGAACGCAGCGAGCGCCGTGCCCGTTGCGCCAAACGAGATGAGCGCGCCCAGCGCCAGTGCCGCGCTCGACAGTTCGAGCAGCGGATAACGAAAACTCACGCGCGTCTTGCAGTGCGAGCATCGGCCGCGCAACACCAGATAGCTGAGCACCGGGATGTTCTCCCACGCCCGCAGCACGTGGCCGCAATGCGGACATGCGCTGCGCGGCAACCAGAGGTTGTAGCGCTCGGGCAGGCCGTCTTCATCGAATGCGTGGTCTGTCGCTTCGCTCACTTCGGCGCGCCATGCGCGCTCGAGCATGATCGGCAAGCGGTGCACGACGACGTTCAGGAAGCTGCCGATCACCAGACCGAATGCGATCGCGAAGGCGATCTGCGCGCCCGGCGGCAGCGTGCCGAAAGCCGCGCCGAGGCTGTCCGCGAAACGGACGAGCGGGCCGCTGAAGGAAGGTTCTGACACGGACGTGAGCGTGGTCTGCATGATCGATTGTCTGGATTCGGCTGCGATGCTACTACACCACGTTGCCAAGTTGGATGATGGGAAGATACATCGCGACGACCAGACCGCCGACCAGCCCGCCCAGCACGACGATCACGAGCGGCTCGCACAGGCTCGCGAGCCCCGCGATCTTTTCGTCTACCTGACGATCGCTCAGCGACGCGACATCGAGCAGCATCGTATCCAGCGTGCCCGATTCTTCGGCGATGGCGACCGGTTGCACGATTTCTTCGGGGAAACATTGCGCTTCGCGCATGGCGGGCGCGAGTCGCACGCCGCGCCTCAGTTGCGCTGAGATCGCGACGGTCGCGCGATCGAACCATGGGTTGCCCGTTGCGTGCGTGAGCGAATCGAATGCGTCGGCGAGCGGCGTGCCTGCCGACAGCAACGTACCGAGTGCGCGGCTCCAGCGCGCCGCGCACAGCGTGGTGAGCAGCGAACCGGCGACGGGCAGACGCAGCGCCGCGCGGGCGAACTGCAGACGAGCGGCTTCCGAGCGCCGCAGCACGCGACGCACCGCGAATACGAACACGCACGCGAGCGAGGCGAGCGGCACGCTCCAGCGGCCAGCCGCGGCGGACATCGCGAGTACGAGTTGCGTCGGCGCGGGCAGCTTTGCGCCGAAACCGTCGAAGATCTGCTTGAACGTCGGGACGACCCACACGAGCAGCGCGGCGGTGATCGCGAGCGCAAGCAACAGGATCGCAACGGGATAAGTGAGCGCAGCGCGCACTTTCGCGCGCTGGGCAGCGGCGCGCTCACGGTCGTCGGCGAGGCGGGCAAGGACCGTTGGCAGCGCGCCCGAGGCCTCGCCGACTTCGACCAGCTGGCAATACAGCGCGCCGAACTGCGTCGGGTGACGGGCAAGCGCCGCCGAAAAGCCCACGCCCGCGGTGATGTCGCGCGCCAGCGCGTGGACGATGCGCGGCATCCCTTTGCTTCGCGCGTGGTCATTCGATGATGCATGCGCCAACAGTTCGAGCGATGGCGCGAGCGGTAAGCCCGCGCGCAGCAGACTCGATAGCTGACGGGTGAACAACGTGACGTCGGCGGCGCGTGCTTTTGGCTGAGGTGCCGCCCCGCGTGCAGTCCATTCGACGGCATACAGCGCGTCTTGCTTCAGCAACGCGCGCGCCGTCGAGAGGTCTGGCGCGATCACCGTTCCGCGCCGGCGCATACCTTGCGCGTCGAACGCGCGCCACTCGAAGCGCTGTTCCTGGATGGCCGTAGACGTCATGCGACCTCCGTTGCGCTCAATGCTTCGGCGAGGCTCGTCGTGCCGTCGAAAGCACGGGCCAGCGCGGCTTCGCGCAAGGTCGGCACGTGCTCGATATGCGCCTGCCGTGCGATCTCATGCGTGCCGGCGCGCGCGACGATGAGTTCGCGCATCGCGTCCGAAACCGGCATGGTTTGATGAATGCCGACGCGTCCGCGAAAGCCGATCCCATGGCACGCTTCGCAGCCGTGTGGCACGTAGGGGCGCCAGTGCGCGATCTGATCGTCGGGCACGCCGGCCGCGCGTAGCGAAGCGGACGTTTCCGACGACGCACGCCGGCATGCGGGGCACAGACGCCGCACGAGCCGCTGCGCCGTGACGAGGCGCAGCGCCGCCGCCAGGTTGTACGGCTCGACGCCGATGTCGATCAAACGGGCAATGGCCGCCGGCGCATCGTTCGTATGCAGTGTCGACAGGACGAGGTGTCCTGTTTGCGCTGCCTTGACGGCGACGTCGGCTGTCTCTTCGTCGCGGATTTCGCCGACCATGATGACGTCCGGGTCCTGTCGCAGGAACGCGCGCAGCGCGACGGCAAACGTCAGCCCGGCCTTCTCGCGCACGCTGACCTGATTGATGCCCGCAAGCTGGATTTCGGCGGGATCTTCGACCGAGCAGAGATTGCGCGACTCGGCATTCAGCAGTTGCAGGAAGCAGTACAGCGACATCGTCTTGCCACTGCCCGTCGGACCCGTGACGAGCACGAGCCCGTGCGGCGAGCGGATCGACCGGTCCACGATGTCGCGCTGTCCTGGCGCGAGTCCAAGTGAGTCGAGCGAGAGATCGGCGGGCAACGCTTCGAGCCTGCGCAGCACGAGTTTTTCGCCGAACAGCGTAGGCAGCGAATTGACGCGATAGTCTTCGACGCGACCCGTCGCGATCGGCAAGCGTAAGCGGCCATCCTGCGGCACGCGCCGCTCCGCGATATCCATGCGCGCCAGCACTTTCACGCGTGTGATAAACGCGTCGCGCAGATGCGCGGGCGGTCGTGCCAGCTCATGCAGCACCCCGTCGACGCGCAGACGCATCCGCCAGCCGTGCTCCATCGGTTCGATGTGCAGATCCGATGCGTTGAGACGCGCGGCTTCCTGTAGCGTGTCGGCGAGCAGCCGCACGGCGGGCGGGCTGTCCGCGTCATTCGTGGCGGGTTGATGTGCGCGCCTGTTCGTGACGACGTTGGGCGCGGGCGCTGCGGTGAGGGAAGTGCGCATGGAAAGCCGGCTGCGAGCCGCCTGTAAAACATGACGGCTTCATCATCCGGTATCGCGCATGGGATCGCTATTCGGCCGAATGGCCAGGTAGGTGCTGGCGAGGTGCGCGCTCAGCGGCCGACGAGCCGCTTGATCTTCGAACCCGGCGCGGGACCGGGGCGAAAAATCTTAACTGTTCTGATTGCCTGATCGTCGCTGCGCAGAACTTCGATTTTGATGTCGTTGATCTTCACGCACACATCGCCTTCAGGAATTTCTTCGAGAATTTCGAGGATCAATCCGTTCAGCGTTTTCGGGCCGTCCGTCGGCAGCTTCAGTTGCAGCCAGCGGTTCAACTCGCGCAGCGGCATGCTGCCCGCGACGATGCATTCACCTTCTTCGTTCCAGCCGCCGCGCGAACTGGCGCTACGCGGCACGGACGTCGTGAATTCGCCGATCAGTTCCTCGATGATGTCTTCGGGCGTCACGAGTCCCTGCAGTTCGCCGTACTCATCGACCACGAGTGCCGTGCGATGACGGCTTTCCTGGAAGAACTGGAGTTGCTGGAAAACGGGCGTGCCCGTCGGCACGAAGTACGGCTCCGCGAGCAGTTCGCGCAACGTGTCGCGTTCCAGTTCCTGGTTGTGCAGGGCAGACAGCGTCTTGCGCACGTGCAGCACGCCGAGCACGCGGTCGAAATCGCCTTGATAGACGATCAGCTTGTTGTGATAGCAGGTTTCGAGCTGATGCAGGATCTGCTCGAATGGCGCGTCGAAGTCGAGAGCTTCGATGCGGCGGCGCGGGATCATCACGTCGTCGACGGTGATGTTTTCGAGGTCGAACAGGTTCAGCAGGATGCTGCGGTGCTTGGTCGGCATGAAGCTGCCGGACTCGAGCACGATGGTGCGCAGTTCCTCCGTCGACAGCCGCTGGTCGTGCGCGCCCTTGGTATTGATATGCAGCACGCGCAATATGCCGTTCGCGAACAGGTTCACGAACCAGATCAGCGGCTTTGACACGCGCATGAGCGGCGCGATCAGCAGGCTGGCGGGGAGCGCGATCTTTTCCGGAAACGTCGCGCCTACTATCTTCGGCGTGATTTCGGCGAACACGATGATGAGAAACGCGACGATACCCGTCGCAATCGACAGCACGAGGTTATTGCTGCCGAATGTGTGCAACGCGATCGACGTGGTGAGCACGGGGATGATCGTGTTGAACAGGTTGTTGCCGATCAGGACGGCGCTCAGCAACTCATCGGTGCGAGCGAGCAGGCCTTGGGTGGTCTTCGCGCCGAGCGCGCCCTTGGTCGCGAGATGTTTCAGGCGATGGCGGTTGATCGCCATCATCGCTGTCTCGGTAATGGAGAAGAAGCTGGAGCAGATGAGAAGCAGGACGACGGCGCCTATTTGCGCCCATAAGGGAAGTTGTTCCACGCGACGTGAATAAGAGAAGGGGAGGGATGGGGAGAATATAGCAGAGGGGCTGCGAGCCCTCAGCGGGCAGACGGACAGCTTGAAATCTCGCGCGGTCTTTAAACGCGCGGCAGCCCGCCATTGCCACTTGTCCGTACGGCGGACGAAAAAAAACCGCGCAATGCGCGGTTTTTTTAAAATCTGGTCGGGGTGAGAGGATTCGAACCTCCGGCCTCTACGTCCCGAACGTAGCGCTCTACCAGGCTAAGCTACACCCCGATTTGGTACTGCAGATCACTCGATCCGGACTAATCCGGCGTGTCAGTCTCGATTAAGACTGCCTCGTCGTCGAGTAAGAACATAATTCTAGCAGGCTTTCTTTGTAAATGGAATCGGGAAACGAAGAAATTGCTGCGGCTGCGGCCTGCGCTTCCTGCTTCGCGCATTCGAGCGTGTGATCTAGCGCGCCGGAACGCGTGATGGCCTCGAAAATTTCGTCGAAGCGGTCCGTGCCGCCTTGTTCGATTGCCTCGCGCGCAAGCGCCGCCTGCTCGGGCGTGCCGCGTTCGATCAGATAGATGAGCGGCAGCGTAGGCTTGCCTTCACGCAGGTCGTCGCCAGCGTTCTTGCCCATCGATTCCGGCGTGCCCGTGTAGTCGAGCCAGTCGTCCATGATCTGGAAGGCCGTGCCGATGCGCCGGCCGAATTCCGCTGCAGCCGCTTCCGTGGTCGCGTCGGCGCCCGCCAGCACGGCGCCCAACTGGGCCGCCGCCTCGAACAGCTTGGCCGTCTTGTAGCGGATCACCTGCATGTAACGCGCTTCGTCGACGTCCGCGTCGTGCATGTTCAACAGCTGCAGCACTTCGCCTTCGGAAATGATGTTGGTCGCTTCCGAAAGAATCTCCATCACGCGCATCTTGCCCACGCCGACCATCATCTGGAACGAGCGGGAATACAGGAAGTCGCCGACCAGCACGCTCGCCGCATTGCCGAACAGCGCATTGGCCGTCTGGCGGCCGCGGCGCAGATCAGATTCGTCGACGACGTCGTCGTGCAGCAGCGTAGCCGTATGGATGAACTCGACGACGGCCGCCAGTTCGTGCCGATGCCCCGTCCTGTCGCCGAGCGCGCCTGCCACGAGCAGCAGCAGCGCAGGCCGCAGACGCTTGCCTCCGGCACTGATGATGTACTCGGAGATCTGGTTGATCAGCATCACCTCGGACGCCAGACGGTGCCGGATGACGCGATTCACCTGCTGCATGTCTTCGGCGATCGGAGCGAGCAGATTTGCTGCGTTGGGGGTGGGGGTGGCGGTTGACGACATGGTGGCGAATTCGGGTAGTGCCGCGAATTATAAGGCGAACTGCGGCATTTCCGCGCCGGACACCATTTGTTCATGGCCGTTTTGATCCGTTTGCGGATGGATCGCCTGCGTTTGTCGCGCGCGGGACGGGCGGTCGCGGTCGTTGTCAACTGATTTTGACCGCGCAGCTAACTCTATGTATAATCGAGGGTTTCCGCGCGTGGTGCGTGGGGAAAATGAATCCAGAGTGAGGTTTTCAATGTACGCGGTCATAAAAACCGGCGGCAAGCAGTATAAAGTTGCTGTCGGCGAAAAACTTAAAGTAGAACAGATACCGGCAGACATTGACGCTGAAATCACGCTCGACCAGGTTCTCGCAGTGGGCGAAGGCGAATCGATTAAGTTCGGTACGCCGCTGGTCAGTGGGGCTTCCGTCAAGGCTACCGTCGTGTCTCAAGGTCGTCACAAGAAAGTGACCATCTTCAAGATGCGTCGCCGGAAGCACTACCAGAAGCATGGCGGCCACCGCCAGAACTACACCGAACTGCGCATCGACGCGATCAACGCGTAAGCGCATCGGGCAAGGAGCTAACAAATGGCACACAAAAAGGCAGGCGGATCGTCCCGGAACGGCCGCGACTCCGAGTCGAAACGACTTGGCGTGAAAGTGTACGGCGGTCAGGCGATCTTGGCTGGCGGCATCATCGTGCGTCAACGCGGCACGCGTATGCACCCGGGTGACAACGTCGGCATCGGCAAGGATCACACCTTGTTCGCGCTGACGGACGGCCACGTCAAGTTCTCGACGAAGGGCGCCGGCAAGAAGCACATGGTCAACGTCGTCCCGGCTGCTGTCTGAGCTTAATCAGGCACGGGCTTCAGGACCGGAAAAAAGGCCCCGCGAAGTTTGCGGGGCCTTTTTGTTTGCAGGCCTTTCGGACTTCTGTTCGCACACCTGCATCCGTCGCGGCACTTCGTTGTCGCGATGGGACAAGAATCGGACTCAATCTGGCCATTCGGCCAATGGTGCACGCGCGCCACGCGCGGCAAAATAGCAATACCTACGGGACGGAGTAACGCATGAAGTTCATTGACGAAGCGAGGATTGAAGTCATCGCCGGCGACGGGGGAGATGGCAGCGCGTCGATGCGCCGCGAGAAGTTCGTCCCGTTCGGCGGTCCGGACGGCGGCGACGGCGGCCGCGGCGGCAGCGTCTTTGCGGTCGCAGACCGCAACATCAACACGCTGATCGACTACCGGTACGCGAAAAAACATCAGGCGCGCAACGGCGAAAACGGCCGCGGCTCGGATTGCTACGGCAAGGGCGGCGACGACATCACGTTGCGCATGCCCGTCGGCACGATCATCACGGACATGGATACGGGCGAGTTGATCGCCGACCTCACCGAGCACAACCAGACTGTGCAGATCGCGCAGGGCGGCTCGGGCGGCCTCGGCAACCTGCACTTCAAGTCCAGTACGAATCGCGCGCCGCGTCAGAAGACGGAAGGCAAGCCGGGCGAGCGCCGCATGGTGCGCCTCGAATTGAAGGTGCTCGCGGATGTCGGTTTGCTCGGCATGCCGAACGCGGGCAAGTCGACGTTCATTTCCTCGGTGTCGAACGCGAAGCCGAAAATCGCCGATTATCCGTTCACGACCCTTGCGCCGAATCTCGGCGTGGTGCGCGTCGGGCCGAGTCGCAGCTTCGTCATCGCCGACATTCCGGGGCTGATCGAAGGCGCGGCGGAAGGTGCTGGCCTGGGGCATCAGTTCCTGCGGCACTTGCAGCGCACGGGCTTGCTGCTGCATATCGTCGATCTTGCGCCGTTCGACGAATCGGTCGATCCCGTCGCGGAAGCGAAGGCGATCGTCAACGAACTGCGCAAGTACGACGAAGAGCTGTTCGGCAAGCCTCGCTGGCTGGTGCTGAACAAGCTCGACATGGTTCCCGAAGACGAGCGCGAAGCACGCGTGGCCAAATTCCTGAAAGACTTCGAATGGGACGGCCCCGTCTTCGAAATTTCGGCGCTCACGGGCCAAGGCTGCGAAAGCCTCTGCTACGCCGTGTACGACTACATCTCCGAGCATTCGGATGCGCACCGCGCGGCGGAAGCCGAAGATATGGCCGCTGACGTGCGCTTCCGGGAAGGGCAGGCGAGCGGCAGCGCGGGCGCGCCCGTCGAGCCGCAGGAGTAAACAGCCGTACCCTGGATGCCGGCGCACTCCCAGCATGCGCCGGCCTTACGAATCATCTTGGAGGCCGCGCACAATGCGTTCCGTTATCGCAGATTCCAGGCGATTGGTAGTGAAAGTCGGTTCGAGTCTCGTCACGAACGACGGGCGCGGGCTCGATCACGCGGCAATTGGCCGCTGGGCCGCGCAGATCGCCGCGCTGCGCGAGCAGGGCAAGGAAGTCGTGCTCGTCAGCTCGGGCGCGATCGCCGAGGGCATGCAGCGTCTTGGCTGGACCAGGCGTCCGCGTGAAATCGACGAACTGCAGGCAGCCGCCGCCGTGGGCCAGATGGGCCTCGCGCAGGTCTATGAAAGCCGTTTCGCCGAGCATTCCATTCGCACCGCGCAAATCCTGCTGACGCACGCCGACCTGGCCGATCGCGAACGCTATCTGAACGCGCGCTCCACGCTGCTGACGTTGTTGCGTCTGGGCGTGGTGCCGATCATCAATGAAAACGACACCGTCGTCACGGACGAAATCAAGTTCGGCGACAACGATACGCTCGGTGCGCTGGTGGCGAATCTGATCGAAGGCGATGCGCTGATCATCCTGACCGACCAGCAAGGTCTCTTCACCGCGGACCCGCGCAAGGACCCGGCCGCGACGCTCGTCCAGCAGGCCGATGCGGGCTTGCCGGAACTCGAGGCGATGGCGGGCGGCGCCGGCTCGAGCATCGGCCGCGGCGGCATGTTGACGAAAATTCTCGCGGCGAAGCGCGCGGCGCATAGCGGCGCGAACACGGTGATCGCAAGCGGCCGTGAGGCGGACGTACTGGCCCGGCTCGCATCGGGCGAGGCGATCGGCACACAACTGATCGCGCGCACGGCTCGTATGGCTGCGCGCAAGCAGTGGATGGCCGATCATCTTCAGGTGCGCGGGCATGTCGTGATCGACGACGGCGCTGTCGAAAAGCTCACAGAAGGCGGCAAGAGTCTGCTGCCAATCGGCGTAGTCGGCGTGCAGGGCGCGTTCGCGCGCGGCGAGGTGATCGCGTGCCTGAGCCCGTCGGGGCGCGAGGTCGCGCGCGGGTTGACGAACTACAGCAGCGCGGAGACGAAGCTGATCCAGCGTCGTCCGAGCGGCGAGATTGAATCTGTGCTGGGTTACATGCTGGAGCCCGAACTCATCCATCGGGACAATCTGGTGCTGATCTAGACGCGCTCCCGTGCGCGAGGCTACAAAAAAGCCGTTCCATCGCAAGGTGGAACGGCTTTTTGTTGCGCCTGCATCGAGCCGGCCAGGCAGACGCGCGCAGATGACAGACCCGTCGTGTCAGCTTCCGCGAATCAACGTGCTGTTCACGCGCTTGTATCGGATATTGTTCAGAATCACATCCGCCTTGCCGACTGGCAACTTGCTCGAACAGAAAAAGTCCTGATACAGCGCTGCGTGATACGCGTTCAGATCGCCGTTTTCGATGCGCGACCAATCGTTTTCGACCGTGCGGTCCCAGCCGTCGTGATCGGCGTTGAGTCCCGCGTACAGCTTCCACGAGTAGTCTTCGCAGCGAATCCCTTCGTAGTTCACGTTGCGCGCGCCGCTCGGGCTCGTAATGACCACCGTGTAGCGGATCACGCCGTCGCTGTCGACCGTCAGCGATTTCCCATCGAGCGCGAACTGCAGCGGTGTGTTCTGCGAAACGTTGAACGGCAGCAGATCGCCGGGTTGCGGCATGGCCGGGAGCGTATCGACTTTCTTTTCGGTCCACGTCGACGGCCGGTCGAACAGATACTGAAAGTCGCTCTTGGGACCTTCAGACTTGGAAGCGTCAGACGGAGTGGGATTCTTGGTGCTCGAACAGCCAGCCAGCAGAACGCCCGCGGCGACGCACGCCACGGCGAAAGCAGATACTTTCAATGTGATTTCCTCGAAACGCCGGCGCAGCGTGTCTCACGCCGCACCGGCAGATGCGGCGTGGACAGCCGCTTAGCGTCAGTCGCGCAGACCCGGTGCCTGAACGGCCGCCGGATCTTCCGTCGACGAACAGTCAGACCCGATTGTCGCACGCAGCGTCGTCTCGACTACAAATGTCGTCGTGACGGTGGTCACGGACGCCGCGGACTCCATCGACGCCCCAGGCGGCGCATTCACCGACGACGCCATCCGTGGATAGCGCTGCCCGTGATGATGTCCACCTGGCCGTTCCGTGCGCGGCGCAGGACGCCGCAGGAAACGGGACAATTCCGTTAACGCCAGCTGATACACATCCCGCTTGAACTCGATCACACAGTCGAGCGGCACCCAGTACTCGTTCCAGCGCCAGGCATCGAACTCGGGGTGATCGGTCGCGCGCAAACAAATGTCGCAATCGCGTCCAACCATCCGGAGCAGGAACCAGATCTGCTTCTGGCCGCGGTAATGGCCGCGGACCTCACGCTTGATGAACTTGTCAGGCACCTCATAACGCAACCAGTCACGCGTGCGACCGATAACCTTGACGTGCTCCGGAAGCAGGCCGGTTTCTTCGTGCAATTCCCTGAACATCGCCTGCACGGGGGTCTCACCATACTTGATGCCCCCTTGCGGAAACTGCCAGGAATGTTCACGCAGACGCTTGCCCCAAAACACCTCGTTGTGAGCGTTCAAGAGGATGATGCCGACGTTCGGGCGAAAGCCTTCACGATCCAGCATACAACCACCTTCGAATCCTTTAAAATTGCTTTGATTATAAACAGATAACGGGTCCGACGCACCGCCTCGCACCAGATTGGCGCGATTGCCCGCAACAAGCCTCGTCCGTCGCCTCGAAAGCCGCTTTCCGGCGCTTTTGGCACGTCGTTGGACAAATGCCCGCGCATGCGACAATCGCTTTTCGGCCTGTTACAGCGTGCGCGGACATGATCTGGCGCTCAGGCGCGCGAACCCATCGTCTTACCCTTTCGGGCGGCCCCTTTGGTCCGCCGCTTTTGGAAAATTCTGAATGAAAGCCTCCCGATTCTTTATTGGCACCCTGAAGGAAGCGCCCGCCGACGCGGAAATCGTCAGTCACAAGCTCATGGTGCGGGCCGGGATGATCCGGCGCGTCGCTGGCGGCATCTACAACTATCTGCCAATTGGCTTGCGTTCGATCCGTAAGGTGGAAGCGATCGTGCGCGAGGAAATGAACCGTGCAGGCGGGATCGAACTGCTGATGCCGGCTGTGCAGCCGGCAGAGCTGTGGCAGGAATCGGGCCGCTGGGAAAAATATGGTCCCGAACTGCTGCGCTTCAAGGACCGCAAGCAGACCGACTTCGTGATCGGACCGACGCACGAAGAAGTCGTGACGGATATCGCGCGTAACCAGATCAAGAGCTACCGTCAGCTGCCCGTGAACTTCTATCAGATCCAGACGAAGTTCCGCGACGAAATCCGTCCGCGTTTCGGCGTGATGCGCGGCCGTGAGTTCATCATGAAGGACGCGTATTCGTTCGATAAGGACGCGGACGGCCTGAAAGAGTCGTATCGCAAGATGTACGACGCCTATGTGCGCATCTTCACGCGCCTCGGCCTCGACTTCCGCGCGGTCGCGGCGGACAACGGCTCGATCGGCGGCAGCGGCTCGCATGAATTCCACGTGATCGCCGATACGGGCGAAGACGATATCGCTTACTGCCCGACGTCGGATTTCGCATCGAACGTCGAAGCGGCTGAAGCGCTGCCGCTGATCGCCGAACGCGCTGCGCCGAAGGAAGCGTTGAAGAAGACGCCGACGCCCGGCAAGGCCAAGTGCGAAGCCGTCGCCGAATATCTGGACATTCCGCTCGAAAAGACCATCAAGTCGATCATCCTCGCCACCGAAAACGAAGGTGCCGAGCCGACCATCTGGCTGCTGATGCTGCGCGGCGACCACGACCTGAACGAGATCAAGGTCAACAAGCTGCCGGGTCTCGCCGAGTTCCGCTTCGCGACGGAAGAAGAGATTGTGGAGTGGTTCGGCACGCCGCCGGGCTACCTCGGGCCGATCAACACGAAGAAGCCGGTCAAGGTGATCGCGGACCGCACGGTCGCGAACATGAGCGACTTCGTGGTCGGCACGAACGAGGTCGATTTCCACACGACGGGCGTCAACTGGGGCCGCGATCTGCCCGAGCCGGTCGTCGCGGATATCCGCAACGTGAAGAAGGGCGACCCGTCGCCGGACGGCAAGGGCGTGATCGACATTTGCCGCGGCATCGAAGTTGGCCACGTGTTCCAGCTCGGCACCAAGTATTCGGAAGCGATGAACGCGACGTGCCTCGACGAGTCCGGCAAGCCGCAGCCGATGCAAATGGGCTGCTACGGCATCGGCGTCACGCGTATTCTCGGCGCGGCGATCGAGCAGAACTTCGACGACAAGGGCATCATCTGGCCGGAATCGATCGCGCCGTTCGAAGTCGTGCTGTGCCCGATGGGCTACGACCGCAGCGACGCCGTGCGCGAGCAGGCGGACAAGCTGCACGACGAGCTGACGGCAGCGGGCATCGACGTGATTCTCGACGATCGCGGCGAGCGTCCGGGCGTGATGTTCGCGGACTGGGAACTGATCGGCGTGCCGCACCGTCTGGTCATCGGCGATCGTGGCCTGAAGGACGGCAAGCTCGAGTACCAGGGCCGCCGCGACGCAGAAGCCACGCTGTTGCCCGTCGAAGGCGCGGCGCAGGTCGTGATCGACAAGATCAACGCAGCGCTTGCGCGCTGACGGGAGCGGACGGTGGAGTACAACTTCCTGTCCGCGACCATCCTGCTGATACTCATCACTGATCCACTCGGCAACATCCCGCTCTTCATCAACTGCCTGCGGGGTGTTGCGCCTCACCGGCGCATCCGCGTGATTCTGCGCGAAGTCGCCATCGCCTTCGTGATCCTGCTGGTCTTCATGCTGGTCGGCGACCGCTTTCTGCGGATGATGAGCCTGACGGATCTGTCATTGCGGATCGGCGGCGGCATTGTGCTGTTCCTGATCGCGC
This sequence comes from Paraburkholderia caribensis, assembly GCF_002902945.1. NCBI lineage: Bacteria > Pseudomonadati > Pseudomonadota > Betaproteobacteria > Burkholderiales > Burkholderiaceae > Paraburkholderia > Paraburkholderia caribensis. The sequence goes on along the minus strand of NZ_CP026101.1, from coordinate 3,153,834 downwards.
TGCGGATGATCTTTCCGCATCCCGACGGCCCGTTCGGCGCGGACACGCGGGCCGCCGAGCCGATGATCGTGCCGCTCGCGATCCCCGCGCTCGCCGGCCCGTCGGCGCTGGCGACGGTGATGCTGCTGACATCGCAGGCGCCGAGCAAGATGTTCGAGTGGATGGCGGCGCTGACGGTGACGATGATCGTCTGCGCGATCGTGCTGGTGCTCGCGGAGCGCATCCAGCAATGGCTCGGCGAGCGCACGGTGACGGCGTTCGAGCGGCTGATGGGTCTCGTGCTCGTCGCGATTTCGGTGGAGATGATGCTCGGCGGCATCCGCACTTTCGTGCATCAGCTCGACAAATAGCGGTTCAACAAAAAAGCGACCCCGGGAGGTCGCTTTTTTTTATCCACGGCGAACAGGAAAGCGTCAGGCGCCTTCCGTCAGCGCGCGGATAGTCGGCAGATTGCGCCAGTAGCCTTTCGCGTCCATCCCGCAGCCGAACACGTAACGGTCGGGCACTTCGAAACCGCAGAAATCCGGGTGCAGCGGCTTCGCCTTCTGAAGGATCTTCTCGCACAGCACGGCGCTCATGAAGCGCTTCGCGCCCATATCCATGATGCGGTCGCGGATCGCGGCCATCGTCTCGCCTTCATCGAGGATGTCGTCGAGCACGAGCACGACGCGGTCCTTCACGGAACCCGAAGGCGCGACTCGCCATTGCATCTCGGCGCTGCCCTTGATCGCGTTGCGATAGCGGGTGAGGTGGATGTAGTCGAACTCGAGCGGGAAATCGAGGTGCGGCAGCAGCATGCCTGTGAACACCGCCGCGCCGCCCATCACCGACAGCACGAGCGGAAAGTCTTCGGCCATCTCGGCGCGGATCGCGTCGGCCATGTGGCTGATGGAGGCGTTGACGTCGCTGGCCGAAACGATTTCTTCGGAGTGACTGAAAATGTGGAGAGCTTCTTCGCGATTCATGACGTCGGACGGGCGGTAACTGTATACATAGTGTGAAAGACAACGACCCTGCGCGCTACAGCATATACCCGCGTCTGGTTCGGCATACGCGCCGGGCCGTGGTGGCCGCCGCGCGCTCGCATTGGCCGGCGAGCGCACAGCGGCCGGCAAGGATCAGCGCATGCCCGGCAACATGCCCTTCATGCCGCGCATCATTTTCTGCAGATTGCCGCCCTTGAGCTTTTTCATCATCGTGCGCATCTGGTCGTACTGGTTCAGCAGGCGGTTGACTTCCTGCACCTGCACGCCCGCGCCCGCGGCAATGCGGCGCTTGCGCGTCGCCTTGATCAGATCGGGCTTCGCGCGCTCCTGCGCGGTCATCGAGTTGATGATGCCTTCCATGCGGCGCATCTGCTTTTCGGCCTGGCCCATGTCGGCATTCGACGCGGCCTGCTGGAACTGCGCGGGCAGCTTGTCCATCAGCGACGACAGACCGCCCATCTTCTTCATCTGTGAAAGCTGCGCGCGGAAATCGTTCAGATCGAAATCGCCGCCTTTCTTGACCTTGTCGGCGAGCTTTTGCGCGGCTTGAACGTCGACGCCGCGCTGCGCTTCCTCGACGAGCGCGAGAATATCGCCCATGCCGAGAATCCGGTTCGCCATGCGGTCCGGATAGAAGATTTCGAGGCCGTCGAGCTTTTCCGCCACGCCGACGAACTTGATCGGCTTGCCCGTCACGTGACGCACGGACAGCGCCGCGCCGCCGCGCGAATCGCCGTCGAGCTTGGTCAGCACGACGCCCGTGAGCGGCAGGGCGTCGTTGAAGGCTTTGGCGGTGTTCACGGCGTCCTGACCGAGCATCGCGTCGACGACGAACAGTGTTTCGGCCGGATTCAGTTCCTTATGCAGCGCGGTGATTTCGTTCATCATCGCTTCGTCGATACCGAGACGGCCGGCCGTGTCGACGAGCAGAACGTCGTGATAGTGGCGCTTCGCCCAGTCGACGGCGGCGCGCGCGATTTCGACGGGCTTCTGGTCCGGCTGCGACGGGAAGAAGTCGGCGCCGACCTGTTCGGTCACCGTCTTCAACTGCGCGATAGCGGCGGGGCGGTACACGTCGCACGACACCGTCAGTACTTTCTTCTTGTACTTCTCGCGCAACAGCTTTGCGAGCTTGCCGACCGTGGTCGTCTTACCCGCGCCCTGCAGGCCGGCCATCAGGATGACGGCGGGCGGCGTGACGGCGAGATCCAGTTCGACGGCCTTGCCTTCGTAGTCGCCGCCGATCACGGCCGTCAGCTCGCGCTGCACGACGCCGACCAGGGCCTGACCCGGCGACAGGCTGGCGATCACTTCCTCGCCGAGCGCCTTTTCCTTCACCTTCGCGATGAAGTCGCGCACGACGGGCAGCGCCACGTCCGCTTCGAGGAGTGCGAGGCGCACTTCGCGCAGCATCTCCTGGGTATTCGCCTCGGTGAGCCGGGCTTCGCCGCGCAGCGTCTTGACGACGCGCGCCATCCGTTGAGTGAGGTTGTCGAGCATGGGGGGCGATGAGCAGTGCGGCCGGCTCCGTCACCGCGCGAGACCGGCGGACTTTGGAGGGCCTGGTGTAAACTTCGAATATGGATATTGTACTGTATGCCCTCACTGCGCTCCTGTACGGCGGTCTCGCCGTCGCGGGCTGGCGCGCGCACCGGCAGGCGGCGGCCGCGCCGCTGATCGGGAGCGTGTCGCCGCTGTCTCCCGCTGCGCCGCTGCCGGCGGGCGGGCGAGGGCTGGCGGCCGCCTCCGCCGGCATGTCGATTACCACGCGCGTCGTGCTTCTCGTCGCGCTGCTCGCGCATGGCGTGCTGCTGCACACCACCATTTTCCCGCACGACGCGATGGTGTTCGGCTTCGCGTTCGCGCTGTCCGCGATGTTCTGGCTCGGCGCGGGCATCTACTGGATCGAGAGTTTCTTTTTTCCGCTCGACGGCTTGCGTCTGCTCGTGCTGCCGCTCGCGTGCATTGCGTCGCTGCTGCCGCTCGTGTTCAACGGCGTGCACGTGCTGTCGTACGCAGCCGATCCGCTGTTCAAGCTGCACTTCCTGATCGCCAACGTCGCGTATGGTCTGTTCGTGATCGCCGCGCTGCATGCGGTGCTGATGCTGCTGGTCGAGCGGCGTCTGCACGCGATGCGCGGCGGCGGCGGTCTCACGCGGCAGAGCGCCGCGAGCAACGACGGCTGGCTGTCGAGCTGGCTCGACACGCTGCCGCCGCTCCTTACGCTGGAGACGCTGCTGTTCCGCCTGATCGGCGCGGGTTTCGTGCTGCTCACGCTGACGCTGGTCTCGGGCATCCTGTTCAACGAACAATTGCTCGACCGCGCGCTGCAGCTCGATCACAAGACTGTGTTCGCGCTGCTGTCGTGGATCATGTTCGGCGCGCTGCTGACGGCGCGCAAAGTGTCGGGTTGGCGCGGCCGCGCGGCATTGCGCTGGGTGCTTGCGTCGTTCGTCGCGCTGCTGCTTGCGTATGTCGGCAGCCGTTTTGTCTTCGAGGTGCTGTTGCACCGCCCTGTGGTCTGAGTGTCATGCGACAAATTTTTCTGCTGATTCTGTTGTTCATCGTTGGCCAGTGGCTGGTGAAGGCGCTGCGTCGCGCCGACGCAGCGCGCACGTCGGCGCGCACGGGAGCGGGCGGCGACGCCGGCGCGAATGCGCGCACGGGCGCGCGCGCCAATGGTCACGCGAGCGGTACTGCGAACGGCAAGCCCGCAGGCCAGCTCGCCGAGCCGATGATCCGTTGCGCCCAATGTGGCGTGCATGCGCCGAAGAGCGATTCCGTGCTCGTCGCGGGCCAGACGTTCTGCTCGCACGATCACGCGCAGCGTTACGCCACCCGCCCGACGGGTCGCGACGCGCGATGACGGGCCACGCCACCGCGCGTTTCACCGTCGATGCAACCGGCTGGGTCAACGAAGCGCGCAAGCTGCCGTCGCCCAATTTCGAGGTGCGGCCAAATGGCGCGCGTCCAACGCTGATCGTCGTCCACAACATCAGCCTGCCGCCGAACGAATTCGGCGGTACGGGCATCACCGATCTCTTCCTCAACCGGCTCGATTGCGACGCGCATCCGTACTACGACGCGCATCTGCGCGACGTGCGGGTGTCCGCGCATTTCGTGATCCATCGCGACGGCGCGCTGGAACAGTACGTATCGTGCGACGAACGTGCGTGGCACGCGGGCGCGTCCAGCTTCTTCGGACGCGAGCGCTGCAACGACTTTTCGATCGGCATCGAGCTCGAAGGCAGCGACGCATCGCCGTTCGAAGCGGCGCAATACGCGACGCTCGCGCCGCTCGTGCAGGCGCTCGCGGCGCACTACGCGATCGAAGCGCTCGCCGGCCACTCGGACATCGCGCCGGGCCGCAAGACCGATCCCGGTCCGCACTTCGACTGGCCGCGTCTGCAGCGCGACACCGCGCTCGCCGATCAGTACTTCCCCTATCTGCATCCGTCGACGCGCGCGCCGATAACGCCGTAAGCGCGTGAATTTTTCTGCGCGGTATCCAACAGACAGCGCAAGCGCATTGTGAATGCGCGTCTCTTCCCCGACAGCTTTTTCCGACGCGGGCATCGCAAAAGTCAAGATCATCAGACCAAATAAAAGAATTTGCGATGGCGGTTCAGTACACTATACTTCGTGCCGTTAATCAGTTTTTGCACAAGATGTTGTGTTTCAGGCGGCGCCCCGCTCTATGAGCATGGCGCCGTCGGCATTACCGGCACTGAAAAACCTGATGCGGCGCAACCAGTTACGAGAACCGGTGCGTCGGCAAATTCGAAGAAAAGGCGCAGCCAAGTGATCGCGACACACACAACGTTGAAGTACGTCCCGACGGATCTGTCGCATCCGGCCTCTCTGTTGCAAGGTTCCCGCTGTTCCTCTTCTTCATCCTCATCGCATGCGTCCGGGGTGGCGCAGCGTTTGTACTAATCCGCGGTAACTCCGCACTATTCCAAGACCAGGAGCTTTGCACATGCAAACCACCGACAACGTGACGACCCGGTTCGAAGGCGCACCCGCTGGCCGCCCCGAAGCGCTCGCACAGGGCGCAGCAGCGCTCGCGCCGCAGACGAGCTACGCCGACTACAAGGTGATCCGTCGCAATGGCAGCGTGGTGTCGTTCGAGCCTTCGAAAATCGCCATCGCCGTGACGAAGGCGTTTCTGGCCGTCAACGGTGGTCAGGGCGCGGCGTCGGCACGCGTTCGCGAACTGGTCGAGCAACTCACGCAGAACGTCGTGCGCGCGCTGGTGCGCAGCCGCCCGAACGGCGGCACGTTCCATATCGAAGACATTCAGGATCAGGTCGAACTCGCGCTGATGCGCACGGGCGAGCACAACGTCGCGCGTGCTTACGTGCTGTACCGCGAGAAGCGCAGCCAGGAACGCAGCCATGAGCCGGAAGTCACGGCAGGTGCGTCGGGCCTGAACGTGACCGACAACGGCATCACGCGTCCGCTGGATATGGCAGCGCTGCGCGGCATCATCGAATCCGCCTGCGCGAATCTGGGCGACGCAGTGAGCGCCGAGCCGATCGTCACGGAAACGATCAAGAACCTGTACGACGGCGTGCCGATGAGCCAGGTCTACGACTCGGCCATCCTCGCTGCGCGCACGATGATCGAAAAGGACCCGGCCTACAGCCAGGTGACGGCTCGCATCCTGCTGCACACGATCCGCCGCGAGATCCTCGAAGAGGAAGTCACGCAAGCCGAAATGGGCGAGCGCTATGCCGAGTACTTCCCGCTCTTCATCAAGCGTGGCGTGCAGGCCGAACTGCTCGACGACAAGCTGCTGCAGTTCGACCTGAAGCGCCTGGGCGCCGCGCTCGACGCGAACCGCGACCTGCAGTTCGGCTACCTCGGCTTGCAGACGCTGTATGACCGCTACTTCCTGCACGCCGACGGCACGCGCATCGAAATGCCGCAGGCATTCTTTATGCGTGTCGCGATGGGTCTGTCGCTGAACGAGATCGACCGCGAAGCGCGCGCGATCGAGTTCTACAACGTGCTGTCGTCGTTCGACTTCATGTCGTCGACGCCGACGCTGTTCAACTCGGGCACGCGCCGCTCGCAACTGTCGTCGTGCTACCTGACGACGGTCGACGACGACCTCGACGGCATCTACGAAGCGCTGAAGGAAAACGCGCTGCTGTCGAAGTTCGCCGGCGGTCTGGGCAACGACTGGACGCGCGTGCGCGCGCTCGGCTCGCACATCAAGGGCACCAACGGCAAGTCGCAAGGCGTCGTGCCGTTCCTGAAGGTCGTCAACGACACGGCCGTCGCCGTGAACCAGGGCGGCAAGCGCAAGGGCGCGGTGTGCGCGTACCTGGAATCGTGGCACCTCGACATCGAAGAATTCCTCGAGCTGCGCAAGAACACGGGTGACGACCGTCGCCGCACGCACGACATGAACACGGCGAACTGGATTCCCGACCTGTTCATGAAGCGTGTCCACGAAGGCGGCGACTGGACGCTGTTCTCGCCGTCCACCTGCCCGGACCTGCACGACCTGTTCGGCGCCGACTTCGAGAAGGCCTACACGGCTTACGAAGAGAAAGCGGCGCGCGGCGAGATCAAGCTGTTCAAGAAGATCCCGGCGGCGCAACTGTGGCGCAAGATGCTGGGCATGCTGTTCGAAACGGGCCATCCGTGGATCACGTTCAAGGATCCGTGCAATGTGCGCTCGCCGCAGCAGCATGTCGGCGTCGTCCACTCGTCGAACCTCTGCACGGAAATCACGCTGAACACGAGCGACACTGAAATCGCCGTCTGCAACCTCGGCTCGGTGAACCTCGTCGCGCATCTGAAGGAGCAGGCCGACGGCACGGTGGCGCTCGACCACGACAAGCTGAAGCGCACGATCAGCGTCGCGATGCGCATGCTCGACAACGTGATCGACATCAACTACTACGCGGTCGCGAAGGCGCGTAACTCGAACCTGAAGCACCGTCCGGTCGGCATGGGCATCATGGGCTTCCAGGATTGCCTGCACGTGCTGCGCACGCCGTACGCCTCGCAGGAAGCCGTCGAGTTCGCCGACCGTTCGATGGAAGCCGTCTGCTACTACGCATACTGGGCGTCGACGGAACTGGCGGAAGAGCGCGGCCGTTACGCGACCTACCGCGGCTCGCTGTGGGATCGCGGCATCCTCCCGCAGGACACGCTGAAGCTGCTCGAGGAAGCGCGCGGCGGCTACATCGAAGTCGATTCGAGCGAATCGATGGACTGGGCGTCGCTGCGCTCGCGCATCGCGACGTACGGCATGCGCAACTCGAACTGCGTCGCGATCGCCCCGACGGCGACGATCTCGAACATCATCGGCGTGTCTGCATGTATCGAGCCGACGTTCCAGAACCTGTACGTGAAGTCGAACCTGTCGGGCGAATTCACGGTGGTGAACGACTACCTCGTGCGTGATCTGAAGGCGCGCGGCCTGTGGGACGAAGTGATGGTCGCCGACCTGAAGTACTTCGACGGCTCGCTGTCGCGCATCGACCGCGTGCCGGGCGACCTCCGCGCGATCTACGCGACCGCGTTCGAAGTCGATGCAACGTGGCTGGTCGAAGCGGCGTCGCGCCGTCAGAAGTGGATCGACCAGGCGCAGTCGCTCAACATCTACATGGCAGGCGCGTCAGGCAAGAAGCTCGACGAGGTCTACAAGCTCGCGTGGCTGCGCGGCCTGAAGACGACGTACTACCTCCGCACGATGGCGGCGACGCACGTCGAGAAGTCGACGGTCGCGCACGGCGCGCTGAACGCAGTGCCGTCGAGCGACGGCGGCGCGGGTGGTGCCGGCGGCGCAGCGGGCGGCTTCGGCGTCGGCGGCGGTGTGGGTTCGTCGGGTGTGACGGGCGGCTTCCAGGCATCGGCGGCGGCGGCAGTCGAGGCTGCGCCGGAAGCGGATGGTCCCGTGTGCATGATGCGTCCGGGCGATCCTGGCTTCGAAGAGTGCGAAGCCTGCCAGTAAGCGCAACGCTTCATATAGTAGTGAGTCAGCCGCCGGCGCTCGCCGGCGGTAGCAGCAGACAGGCAGCAAATCAGCAGCAAGCGATGAGCGGAGTCGGCCGAACGCACCGCTCATCGCGACACGAAGCCAGCGTGGCGCTCGTGGCAGTCGCAACAGAGAAGCACGCGACGCAACGAGGAACATCGCGTGCTACACCTCAGCGACATGTGCGAGAAAACCCTGAACGGCGCTCGCATGATGAAGGCGTAGCGCGAGCGACGAGATGCCGATGCATCGCGCGCCCAACGCGCTTCGCACGACACGCGCAACGCAAGCGAAGCAGCAACGTTTCGAGTTCGGAACAACGCAGAAGCAACGCATACGCATCACTGAAGCAACGCGCTTTCGATCGTGCATCGCGCTTCATCGACACACGTTTCGATCGAATCGCAACGCGTGACCTTCACACACCAATGAACAAAGTGTTGTATGTAGGTCGCAACGCGATTCGAAAACAGGATTTTTCATGAGCGGACCCTTTTAACGCTCGTGAAAAGATGGTACAAACCGATCTAAATTGATGGTGACATTTATGCTCAACTGGGATGACGAGATCACTGCCGTAACTCCCTCGAGTGCTTCGCAACAAAACGTGTTGCGCAACGCTGCGGGAACGGCCGTCGGTTCGCAAGTCGAAACGCGTTCCGCTCATCAAGCTCCCTCGGCTCAAAACATCTTCGCGAACGACTTCGCAGTCGCTCCGCCGGCACAGACCAACTCGCCGGCAGTCGCTTCCGAAGCGCGCGTGAATGTCGCCGACAAACGCATCATCAACGGCCAGACCGACGTCAATCAGCTGGTGCCGTTCAAGTACAAGTGGGCGTGGGAGAAGTACCTCTCCGGTTGCGCGAACCACTGGATGCCGCAAGAAATCAACATGTCGCGCGACATCGCGCTGTGGAAAGACCCGAACGGTCTGACCGAAGACGAGCGCCGCATCGTCAAGCGCAACCTCGGCTTCTTCGTGACGGCCGACTCGCTCGCCGCGAACAACATCGTCCTCGGTACGTACCGCCACATCACGGCGCCCGAATGCCGCCAGTTCCTGCTGCGCCAGGCGTTCGAAGAGGCGATCCACACGCACGCATACCAGTACATCGTCGAGTCGCTCGGTCTCGACGAGGGCGAAATCTTCAACGCGTACCATGAAGTCGCGTCGATTCGCGCCAAAGACGAATTCCTGATTCCGTTCATCCACACGCTGACCGACCCGGCCTTCAAGACGGGTACGCTCGAGGCAGACCAGAAACTCCTCAAGTCGCTGATCGTGTTCGCGTGCGTGATGGAAGGGCTGTTCTTCTACGTCGGCTTTACGCAAATCCTGGCGCTCGGCCGCCAGAACAAGATGACGGGCGCGGCGGAACAGTACCAATACATCCTGCGTGACGAGTCGATGCACTGCAACTTCGGCATCGACCTGATCAACCAGATCAAACTCGAAAACCCGCATCTTTGGACGGCTGAGTTCCGCGCGGAGATCCGCGAGATCTTCAAGGCTGCGGTCGACCTCGAATATCGCTACGCAGAAGACACGATGCCGCGCGGGGTGCTCGGCCTCAATGCGTCGATGTTCAAGAGCTATTTGCGCTTCATCTGCAACCGCCGTTGCCAGCAGATCGGTCTCGATCCGCTGTTCCCGAACGAGGAAAACCCGTTCCCGTGGATGAGCGAGATGATCGACCTGAAGAAGGAGCGCAACTTCTTCGAGACTCGGGTTATCGAATATCAGACCGGTGGCGCGCTGTCCTGGGAATAACCCAACGCGTCGCATATGTATTTGATGGGGTTGCCGCTGGCTGTGCCGCGGCAAGTTTGGTGAGGAGCATGACCGCCTGATGCAGAGCGTGCCCGGTGCGCCGTGGATTACCACGGCCTATAAAGATCACAGGCACTTTGCGAACCCTTCAGTGGGATGGGCAAACTTCCCCCCGGAAAAAGCCGTTCGCTACAGAGCGAGCGGCTCGATCAAACGATTCGCGGCGTCGAGATCCGGCGCCGACTGGACTTGGCGCGCTGTGCCCGATGGCACGGCGCGCCTTACCGTATTCATTAGCGTAAGCGCGCTGGAGCTGCGTACGCCGATGAATAGCCCGCTTCGCAGTGGCCGCCGTGAGAAGCGTCCGCGGGAAGCGGGTTTTGACGAAGGGTGTAGTTTGAACTGACTCTCATCTGAAAACCTGAAGGAGAAAATGATGGCACTCGCCAAGAAGAAACCGGCAGCCAAGAAGGCTGCAGCGAAGAAGGTCGTTGCGAAGAAGGCTGCTCCGGCGAAGAAGGCAGCGGTGAAGAAGGTTGCCGTGAAGAAGGTCGCTGCGAAGAAAGTCGCCGTGAAGAAGGTTGCAGCGAAGAAGGCTGCACCGGCGAAGAAGGCAGCTGCGAAGAAGGTCGCAACGAAGAAGGTTGCAGCGAAGAAAGTCGCCGTGAAGAAGGTTGCAGCGAAGAAGGCAGCACCGGCGAAGAAGGCTGCAGCGAAGAAGGTTGCGGCGAAGAAAGTCGCCGTGAAGAAGGTTGCTGCGAAGAAGGCAGCGCCGGCGAAGAAGGCTGCAGCGAAGAAGGCCGCTGCGAAGAAGGCGCCTGCGAAAAAGGCTGCCGCCAAAAAGGCTGCGCCTGCGAAGAAGGCTGCCGCGAAGAAGGCCGCTGCGCCTGCGAAGAAGGCTGCCCCTGCGAAGAAGGCTGTTGCGAAGAAGGCAGCACCTGCTCCGGCTGCGCCCGCTGCTTCGACGGCGCCGGCTGCTACGGTGAAGACGGCTCTGAACCCGGCTGCAGCATGGCCGTTCCCGACGGGCAGCCGTCCGTAAGAAGTGACGCACGTGAGTGCGTCGGTTGATTGAGTGGCGGTTGTTGCTCGATCAGCGTTGATCCCGTCGCCGGGTGACTGGTGGCGGGATTTTTTGTTTTTTGGTTTTGGTTTTGGTTTGTCTTCGACGATGGGTTCTGTTGTGGCTGGGGCATTTGCTGGGTTGCTCTTGCTCGCGCTTTTGCTTTCGCTGGCATCCGCGAATTGTTAGCGTGCTTCAGGCGTCGCCGTTTGGTGTTTTGGCCTGTTCGCTGGCATCCGCGCTTCGTTAGCGTGCTTCACGCGTTGCCCCTGTGCGGGGCGGCACCTACTTTTCTTTGCCGCCGCAAAGAAAAGTAGGCAAACGAAAGCGGCTCACACCGCCAGCGCTTGACGTTTGCCCACGGGCCCCCAACGTCCCCACGTTTCACACGGCAGCGCAGTTGTTCACAGTTCGTTGCCAACGCTCTGAATGAGCGCCTCACCCGCTTCATGCCCCCGCGTCATACCAAGCCGTGCCAGATAGTCCACGGCCGCCCAGGTGGCAAACTGTGTGTAGGCCCTCGGTGCTCCACACGCTTCACTCCAGACCAATAGCGCACGCGCCCCACCCGGTAAGAGCGCCAGGCCATACGACGCGACAACCTACACACAGTTTGCCACCTGGGCGGCCCATACCATTCGCTACCGCTGGCTCAAGCACGGGTATTCGAGGCGGGTGAGGCGTTGATTCGAAGCGTTGGCAACGGGCGCCAACCACGGCACTGGCGTGTGAAGGATGGGGACGTTGGGGGCCCGTGGGTAAACGTCAAGAATTGGCGGTGTGAGCCGCTTTCTTTTGCCTACTTTTCTTTGCGGCGGTGTACAGACTGGAGACATGGTTGACACATGTACAGAGACATCGCTGACACATGATAGTCAGGGTTTTGCTGCCTTCAGGTCAAGTTTTGCGACCCGCTGATGGGCGAACCAGATGTCGATCACACCGTCTTCGTCCTCGCTCGGGCGGGCGGCCACCTGCAGTCCCTTGAGTGCGATCGAGAGCTTCAGTTTCTCGCCGCGCACGCGCACCACGCCGCTTGAGTTGACCCGTAAAACCTCGTCGCCGCAGCGGTATTCGGGCTCTGGCAGCCGCCCAGGCATCCTGCGCAGGCTGCACGCGTAGCGGGTGAGCGGCACCGCCATTCCCAGTGCCTCGTGCGGACGCTCGGTGTTGTACACCTGCCGCCAGCGATCCAGTTCCCGCTGCACGTGCTCGTGCGTGGTGAACGCATGCCGCTGCAACACTTCGGCCTTCAGCGAGCGGTGAAACCGTTCATCCTTGCCGTTGGTCTGCGGGTGATACGGCCGGCTATAGCTCACATGGATGCCCAGCCGGATCAGCCAGACCGCGAGCTCGGTGAGCTGGCCCGGCGCGCTGGGCGAGCCCCATGGCGCGCCGTTGTCGGTGTTGATGCACGAAGGCAGCCCGTAGCAGCGGAACGCCCGCTCCAGCGCTTCCTGCACGACCTGCGTGGTGGTGCGCGAGCAGGCGCTCAGCACGACGTTGTAGCGCGAGTGGTCATCGATGACCGTCAATGGCGCGCAGCGTCCGCTCTCCAGGGTCGGGAAGTCACCCTTGAAGTCCATCTGCCACAGCGAGTTCGGATACTCGTGCTCGAAGCGCTGCCAGTGCTGGCGCTGGCGCGACGCCTGTTCATCGATGAGCCCGTGACGGCGCAGGATCTCAGTGATCGTGGCGGGCGCGGGAATCTGTGTTTCGCCCAGATCGCGCAGGCGCTGGGCGATCTTGCGCCCGCCCCAGCCGTGCGCCTGGCGCATTTCGAGCACCCGCGCCTCGATGGTCTGCGCTGAGCGTTTGGGACTGTGATGCGGGCGGCGGGAGCGGTCGGCCAGGCCCTTGATGCCTTCCGCCCTGTGACGGGCCAGCCACTTGTAGCCGGTCTGGCGGGTGATCGTGTATTTGCGGCACAGTTCGCTGAACGCGAGCGCCTGTGTGGCGGCCTCACGGACGAAATCTTCGCGGCGATTCATGATGTCTTTTACATCCCAGGGCATGGTTGAAAATCCGGGCGTTTGATTACCCGAAAGTGTCAACGATGTCCCTGTACACCTGTCAGCGATGTCTCCAGTCTGTACACGGCGGCAAAGAAAAGTAGGTGCCGCCCCGCACAGGGGCGACGCGTGAAGCGAGCTAACGAATCGCGGATGCCAGCGATAAGGCCAAAACACCAAACGGCGACGCGTGAAGCACGCTAACGAAGCGCAGATGCCAGCGAAAAGGCCGAAACACCAAACGGCGACGCGTGAAGCACGCTAACGAATCGCGGATGCCAGCGAAAAGGCCAAAACACCAAACCGCGACGCGTGAAGCACGCTAACGCATCGCGGATGCCAGCGCAAAGCCCAAACAAAACCCGACCGACCGCCCCCAAAAGGCAAAAAAAAACGCATGCACAGGGGAGCACATGCGTGTGAGGTTGCCGTCACAGCGCTTCCACGCCGCCGGCAGGGAAAAAAGAAAAGCTCAATGCGTGACGCGAGTCACACCACCACTCGACAACAGCCGCACCCTCTCGCCAGCGCGAAAAATCTCACCCGTCGCACTTTGCGTAATGGCGCGCATATCGCCGTTATCCAGCCGCACGGTAATCTCGACGCCATCGCGCATCGCCGTGCTGTTCTCGATCGTGTTACCTGCGACAGCGCCCGCAAGCCCGCCAACAATACCCGTCAGTATCGAACCCCGCCCGCCGCCGATCGCGCTGCCAGCCACCGCGCCAAGCGCACCGCCACCAATCGCCCCGATCCCGCTAGGCTGGCCATTGTTCGAGCTGATCTTGACCGCGCGCACGCTGTCGACAACGCCCATGCGCACCGTCTCTTCACGCTGCGCCTGCGATGACGTATAGACATCAGCAGAACTGCTGTTGTACGCACAACCCGTCATGGCGAGCGAACCCGCAATCACCGCGCCCAGTACCAGGCGACTCAACGTACGACTCGTTGTTTTCATTCCCTTGACTCCAAACGGGCTCGCTTCGAGCCCCTCAAACCCGACCGGTCAGGCGCAGCGCATGCGCAGCAGGCACGATCCGCTTGCGTCAGGCGCCGTGCGGCAGTTCGTAACCGAATGCCTGCTTGAACCGTTCGTTGATCTCCGCGCGCGAAGGCGCGTAATTCTGCGGCCCTTGATGCTCGATCTTGAGCGCGCCCATCAGGCTCGCGAGACGGCCGGTGGTCGCCCAGCCCAGATCCTTCTCGATGCCATACAGCAGGCCACCCCGGAACGCATCGCCGCAACCCGTGGGGTCCAGCACCTGCTTCGCCTTGACGGCCGGAACCTCTTCGATGCCGCCTGCATGGTGAATCTGCGCCCCGTGCTCGCCACGCGTCACGATCAGCGCATCGACGTGGCTCGCGATCTCTTCGATCGACCAGCCCGTCTTGTTGCTCACCAGCGCAGCTTCGTAATCATTGACTGCGACGTAGGTGGCAAGTTCAATCATGCGGCGCAGCGACGCGCCGTCGAAAAGCGGCAACCCTTGACCCGGATCGAAGATGAACGGAATGCCCGCCGCCGCGAACTGTTCGGAGTGCTGGATCATCCCGTCGAAGCCGTCCGGCGCGACGATGCCAAGCTTCACGCCGGGCTGGTCCGCGCGATTCAGATGCGACTGCATCATCGCGCCCGGGTGGAATGCCGTGATCTGATTGTTTTCGAGGTCGGTCGTGATCATCGCCTGCGCCGAATACGTGTCGGGCAGCACGCGCACGTGCTGTTTCGACAGGCCGAGCGCGTCGAGACGATCGATGTACAACTGCGCGTCGACGGCGCCGAGCGTCGCCATGATATGTGCGTCGCCGCCCAGCAGATGCAGCGAGTAGGCGATATTGCCCGCGCAGCCGCCAAACTCGCGGCGCATCGTCGGCACAAGGAAGCTGACGTTCAGGATGTGGACCTGTTCCGGCAGGATGTGCTCCCGAAAGCGCCCTTCGAAGGTCATGATGTTGTCGTAGGCGAGCGAGCCGCAAATCAGCGTAGCCAAGGCGAGCGTTCCTATAAGTGTCGATCGGATAAAAAAGGGTGCGACGACGTGACAGCGCCGCGCCCGGAGTGAAACGGGCGCGGCGCTGTGTCGACGCAAATATGAAGCTTACTTCAGCGCGGCGAGCGCTGCGTCGTAGTTCGGCTCGTTCTTGATTTCGCTGACGAGCTCGGCGTGCACGACCTTGTCGTTTTCGTCGACGACGACGACGGCGCGCGCCGTCAGGCCCGTCAAGGGACCGCTCGTCACGTCGACGCCGTACGCCTGCGCGAACTCATGGCCGCGGAAGGTCGATGCCGTCACGACGTTTTCGATGCCTTCCGTCGTGCAGAAGCGCGAAGCCGCGAACGGCAGATCGCCCGACACGACGATCACAGCCGTGTTGCTCAGCTTCGCGGCCGCTTCGTTGAACTTGCGCGTGGAGGTTGCGCAGGTCGGCGTGTCGAGGCTCGGAACGATGTTCAGCACCTTGCGCTTGCCCGCGAAATCGGCGAGCGTCAGCGGCTTCAGATCCTTGCCGACGAGCGAGAAGGCGGGCGCCGCCTGGCCCACGGACGGGAACGTGCCAGCGACTTCGATCGGGTTGCCACCCAGCGTGACTTGACTCATGTTGTGCTCCGAAGATTCGTCAGGGATTGACGGGATGCGCGCCCGGTTCGTGCCGGGCGCGCGGAAAACCTGCGCGCTGCAGATCTATCCGTTACGGATAGAAGATCTGCACGCGGAAATTCGAGGCGACGGCATCGCCCGTGTCGAGGCGCACGATCATCGTCTGCGTCGTGCGGGCGGGCAGGCCCGCCGCGATCGGCGTGCCGGGTTTCACATAGTCTTGCGGCCAAAGCACGCGCCGCACGGCGATGTTGTTGTTCTCGTCGAGCAGCGTCAATTCGACGGCGGGATACGCGAGCGCGAGATCGAAGCGGTTGCGCAGCGGCATCTTCAGTTCGAGCTTGTGCGGACCGTCGACCTGCCGCAGGTCCGACGGCTCGACCAGCAGACCGTCGATATCGCGCGGCGGCTCGACCTTGCAGCCGAGATGCGAGCACGCCTTCACGAACAGCGGTTGTGCATCGGGCCACGCGACCATCACCGTTTCGCGCTGCCACCAGGCGAGTTGCACGAGCAGCATGAAGCCGAGCAGGCCCGCCGCGACGCCGCCCAGAATATGCCAGACGAAGCGGCTCGATTCGGGCGCGCGTGGCTCGCGCGTGACGGCGAATGCATCGGTGTCGCTGTCGGGTGTGGCGGCGAAAGGGGCGCCATATGACTCACGCGCGGCTGCGCCGAAGCGCGGCTCGAGATCGGGTTCGACCGACGGCGCCCCGAAGAAGGGTTCGCGCTCGCGGTTGGGCGCCGCCTGCTCGCTGTGTGCAGCGTGCTCTGCGGACGGGATAACGGTGCGGTCTTCGTCCTCGAATACGGGCTTGGCGGGATCATCCCGACGCGATTCGCGCAGCGCGTCGTCGAACGGGTCGTGCAGCGGCGCTTCCTGTTCACGCTTCACTTCGTTCGCGATCTGATCGTCGCGCGTCGCTGCGGGCTCTCGGAGCGCTTCGGGTTCGCGCCACGCGTGCGGCGGCTTGTGGATTGCCGGCGCGGCTTCGTGTGCGGGCGTTGCGCCGAAGGTGGGCTCCGCTTTCTGGTGAGCTTGCGGCTCATCCCGTTCTTCGAACTTCGGTTCCGCTTGCGCTTCGACAGCGGGCGCTTCCCGTCTCGTTTCGACGGGCGCTTCGCTGTGCGGTTCGCGAGCGACCGCCTTATCGAGGTGTATCGGTTGCGATTCGGTGAGTTCGAGCGTCAGCGGCGGCTGCGCGGAGCGCGGAATCGTGACGGGATTGAACGGAATAGTCGACGCGTTGTGGCGGATGCGCCGGTCAATCGACGCGTCGGGCGCCGGCGCCCACGGGTTCCATGCCTCTGCGCGGAAGTCGGGCTTTTCTGCCGCTGACGCGGGTGGCGTTTCGCGAGCAGCGGAGGACGTCGGTTCGACCGGGGCCGCTTCGGCTTCGGCAGACGGCGCCGCTACGGGCGACGCCTGCGCGGCAGCTTCGTGTCGCGCCTCGACATCGACGTCCGGCTGCGCGGCTTGCGCAGCGGCGTGCTCAGCGTGTTGTTCGGCGTGTCGTTCGACGTGTGGTTCGGCGGACGCCAGGTCCGCGTGGGCATTGTCACTGCCGACGGACGCCTCAGCCGCGTGCGCGTCGAGCGCGTCTGCCGGCTGCGGCGTAATCGTTTCTTCCGCTCGCGTCACAACGGGCATTGCCACCGGGGCGGGCGGTGTCTCGACAGCGGGCTTTGTCTCGGGCGCCGGCGCGAGGCCGCCATTCGCGAGCGCTTCGAGCGTATGCGCCGTCACGTCGTCGATCGTCACGTGCTTCGCCTTGTCGACGCTCACGCCGCCGCTCACGTCGAACAGGCTGCTCGATGCGTCGAACACTTCTTTGCAGTGGCCACAACGCACGAGCCCACGGCGCAGCGTGAGCTGCTCCGGCTGGAGCCTGAAGACGGTTTCGCAGAAGGGACAGCGTGTCGCTAGAAGCATATCGAGCCGAAAGACCGGTTAGCCCTTAAGGGGCCGGAAGCAAACAAATATGCGTTATTCTAATTGCTTTCGCGTCGCGTACCCGCAAGGCATACCCAGCCTTCGTGTTCGCGCCACACTGCAATGTCGATCCACTGCTGATACACACGTGCTACTTCATCCGCCTGCCGCGCGAGAATGCCCGACAGCGCAATGCGTCCACCCGGCTTCACCCTAGACGACAGCATCGACGCCATCAGTTTCAGCGGGTTCGACAGAATATTCGCGACGACGATATCGAACTCGCCCGCGGGGCAATCGTCGGGCAGCCCGTAGCTGACTTCGGCGCGATTGCGCTCGCTATTGTGGCGCGCGGACTCGACCGCTTGCGGATCGATATCGATGCCGATCACGGGATTCGCGCCGCACTTCTTCGCGAGAATCGCAAGGATGCCCGAACCACAACCGTAGTCGAGCACCGATTGATCCTGCTTCACGTTCTGCTCGAGCCATTCCATGCACAGACGCGTGGTTGGATGGCTGCCCGTGCCGAACGCGAGGCCCGGATCGAGTTCCAGCACCAGCGCAGTCGGGTCGGGTGCATCGTGCCATGACGGCACGACCCAGATGCGCTCTCCAACCGGAATCGGGTCGAACTGGGATTGCGTGAGGCGCACCCAGTCCTGTTCCTCGACCTCGCGCACGCTGAACGACGGCGCATCGGCGAGGCCGAGATCATTCGCAGCGGCCGCCAGCAGCACGGCCGGTTCGTGTTCCGGCGCCAGCAACGCAATCACGCGCGAATGCGTCCACGCGGTGCGCTCCGGCGTGAGACCGGGCTCGCCGAACAGCGGCTGCTCGTCGGGTGTGTCGGCATCCGCGTCTTCGACGGACACCGACAGCGCGCCCAGTTCGAGCAGCGCATCCGACAACGCTTCCGCGTGCTCGCGCGCGAGTTCGACGACCAGTTCCCGGTAGCTCATTGCTTACGCTTCTTCCGGTGCGGCTTGCAGCTTCGCGGCCAGCCGGTTTTCGAGGTAATGGATGCTCGTGCCGCCCTCGACGAACTTCGCGTCGAGCATCAGCTCGCGATGCAGCGGAATGTTGGTCTGAATGCCTTCGACCACCATTTCCGACAACGCGATACGCATCCGCTTGATCGCCTGTTCGCGCGTCGCGCCGTAGGCGATCAGCTTGCCGATCATCGAATCATAGTTCGGCGGCACGAAATAACCGTTGTACGCATGCGAATCGACGCGAATACCGGGGCCGCCCGGCATATGCCACGACGTAAGACGACCCGGCGACGGCGTGAACTTGAACGGATCTTCCGCGTTGATACGGCATTCGATCGCATGTCCGCGGAACTGGATGTCGCGCTGGCGGATGGCGAGCTTTTCGCCTGCCGCGATGCGGATCTGTTCCTGAACGATGTCGATGCCCGTGATCAGTTCGGTGACGGGATGCTCGACCTGCACGCGCGTGTTCATTTCGATGAAGTAGAACTCGCCGTTCTCGTACAGGAATTCGAACGTGCCCGCGCCAAGGTAGCCCATCTTCTTGCACGCGTCCGCGCAGCGGTCGCCGATGCGCTCGATCAGGCGGCGCGCGATGCCCGGCGCCGGCGCTTCCTCGATCACTTTCTGGTGACGGCGCTGCATCGAGCAGTCGCGCTCGCCAAGCCACAGTGCGTTCTTGAACGAATCGGCCAGCACCTGGATTTCGATGTGCCGCGGGTTCTCCAGGTATTTCTCCATGTAGACCTGCGGATTGCCGAACGCACGGCCCGCTTCTTCGCGCGTCATGTTGACGGCATTCACGAGCGCCGCTTCCGTGTGCACGACGCGCATGCCGCGGCCACCGCCGCCGCCCGCCGCCTTGATGATCACCGGATAGCCGACCGCGCGTGCAATCTTCACGATCTCCTTCGGATCTTCGGGCAACGCGCCTTCGGAACCGGGCACGCAGGGCACGCCCGTCTTGATCATGGTCTGCTTCGCGGTGACCTTGTCGCCCATCATGCGGATCGTGTCGGGGCGCGGGCCGATGAACACGAAGCCCGATTGCTCGACGCGCTCGGCGAAGTCCGCGTTTTCGGACAGGAAACCATAGCCGGGGTGGATCGCTTCCGCGTCCGTGACTTCAGCCGCGCTGATCAGCGCGGGCATGTTCAGGTACGAGAGGTTCGACGGCGCCGGTCCGATGCAGACCGCCTCGTCGGCGAGCTTCACGTACTTGGCTTCCTTGTCGGCTTCGGAATAGACGACGACCGTCTTGACGCCGAGTTCGCGGCACGCGCGCTGGATACGGAGCGCGATTTCACCACGATTGGCAATGAGGATTTTTTCAAACATAGCGGATATTCGACTCATCAATGGGCGCCGCGGGCCCGGTTGGTTCGAAGGGCGGGCGGCTGCCTCAGAGGATCGGTGGCGCGCCCAAAGAAGGCGGGCGCGCGGATGGCGAATGACTAGAGCGCGCCGCGTCAGCCGATCACGAAGAGCGGCTGGCCGTATTCGACTGCCTGGCCGTTCTCGACGAGGATTTCCTTGATGACGCCGGCCGCATCCGATTCGATCTCGTTGAGCAGCTTCATCGCTTCGATGATGCAGATGGTCTGGCCTTCCTTGACGGTATCGCCGACCTGCACGAACGGATCGGCGCCCGGCGACGGTGCGCGGTAGAACGTGCCGACCATCGGCGACGTCACGACATGGCCTTGCGGCGCTGCGGCTGCCGGCGTCGCCGGCGCGCCGACGGCGGGTGCTTCACCGCCGTGAGCAACGGGCGCCGCGCCGGGCGCGGCGTATTGCGGCGCGAAGTTGCCAGGCTGCTGGACGTAAACCGGCGGCGCGTTCTTGACGATGCGCACCTTGCCTTCGCCCTCGGTCACTTCGAGTTCGGAGATGCCGGACTCGGAGACGAGGTCGATCAGAGTCTTCAGTTTACGTAGATCCATGGGCTTTCCCCTTCAATGCGTGAAGCGCCGGCGGTTTGCCGCCAGCGCCGAATTCGTGTTTTGGGTTGTCAGTTGCGCGACGATCCGGCCGTCCCAACGGCCAGCCGGTCGAGCACATATTCGAGTGCGTACAGATAGCCCTTCCAGCCGAGGCCGCAAATGACGCCCTCTGCCTGGTCGGAGAAATACGAGTGATGCCTGAACGGTTCTCGACGATGCACGTTCGACAGATGAATCTCGACGAACGGGATGCCGACGCCCGCCAGGGCGTCCCGGATCGCCACGCTGGTATGCGTGTACGCAGCGGGATTGATCACGATGAAATCGGTCTTCTCGGTCCGAGCGGCCTGAATGCGATCGACCAGCGCGCCTTCGTGATTGCTCTGGAAGGTGGCCAGTTCGACGCCGGCGTCCGCTGCGCGGTCGGCCAGCGCCTGATCGATCTGCGGGAGCGTCACGCGCCCATAGACCTCGGGTTCCCGGGTGCCGAGAAGGTTGAGGTTGGGGCCGTGCAGAACCAGCAGTCGCGTCATGGTCGGTTCGTTTTCCGTGGAATTGGGCGCACTTTAGCGCCGATTAGAGAAATTTGTCTAGTTTCTCGAGCGCGCCGCACGTCTCGCGCCCTTACCTGGATAACCGCAACTCGCCGAACTTCTGACATCTTATTGTGAATATCGCCCAATCTGAGGCAAAAAGTTCTCAACTAAATGTCAAAAAGTTGTCGAGATCAGAGCGCGTCGAGCGTGCGTTTCAGCTCGTCGGGTTTGATCTGGCCGAGTTTTGTCGACCGTACGACGCCTTTCGCGTCAATTACGACGGTGTAGGGCAAACCGCCTGCGTTGTTGCCGAAAGCGCGCGCTAGGTCCGCGCCGCCGAAGCCGGCGACATAGATGGGATAGTTGACGGGCACTTTTTGCAGGAAGGCCTTGATGTTCTTGTCGGAGTCCACGCCCAGCCCGACGAACTCGATGCCCTTCTTCGAGTATTCCTTGTGCAGCGCCGACAGCGACGGCATTTCCTCGACACACGGACCACACCACGACGCCCAGAAGTTGATCACGACCGGGTGTCCCTTGAAACGGGCGAGCGACTGCGGCGCGCCGTCGGCATTGGTCACTTTGGCCGCCCACAGTTGATTGACGGCATTGTTGTCGGCGGGGGCCGCATTCGCGACGCCCGCGAGGTCGTTGTTGCCGAGCAGCCAGTGGCCCGCCACCGCGCCGCCCGCTGTCGCGACGACAGCCACCGCCGCGATTGCCAGAATCCGCTTCATATAGAGAGTGTGTCTGTTAAGGGTTCAGTTCGTGGAACGCGCGGCGTCGCCTTCGTTGATCAGCGCCTGAACCGCGCGGACGTCGGCGCGGGCGGATCGTCCACGCGCGTCGGCGCGGACGGCGCCGCGCAGATCGTCGGTGCTGTAGAGCGCGAGGTGAATGCCCACGGGCTCAGCGTCGCGCCCTTCATTCGCCGGACGCCAGAGAAAGCTCAATGTTTCGACGTATCCGCGACCCGCAAAGTGGCGCGTTTCGGAAACGTCGTACTGCACGTTCGCGTTCAACAGGTAAATGGCAACTTCCTTCGGGTCGTCGCAGAAGGCTTGCAGATGAACATCGGAATGCTCACCGGCCGTCCCACCCAAAACCGCGCCTGTCAGATACGGGTTGAACGGCGCGAGCCGTTGCATCCAGTCCAGCGCGACTTCGCGCAACCGGCGCAGCACGGCTGGCTGGCTGTCGCCCTGGAACAGCGACTGATATTCGCGGATTTCTTCCTCGATCTGGTCGTTATCCGGCAGCCATTCGCCGGCGACGCGCGTTTCCCCGACGACCTGCCGCGCAGCCTTGCGCTTCGCGGTCGAGTAGTCGAGCCCGTCTTCGGCGATCATCCGCGCAGCCGCGATGGCGATTTCCTCGCGCACGCGCTGCGGATCGAAATGTGATTTGCGAACCATTCGCCAATCATACTAGAGAAAGCCTGACGGTCTTTTTACGCCGCCGCCGCATCGGCGGGCCTTGAGCGGCGCTCCGGTGGCCGCGCGGCGTGGCCCGGAAAAGCACGTCCGATCAAGAACGGGCGGGCCTGTCGGTTACAATAGGCGTCCTTCGCGCGAGGGCTTTCCGGTCCCCGGCGCATGTCATCTTTCCACGCAAAACACGCCTTGCGGCGCGACAGCTTTATGCACATTCACATCCTCGGCATCTGCGGCACGTTCATGGGTGGTCTCGCGGTTCTCGCGCGCAATGCCGGTCACACGGTGACGGGCTGCGACGCCGGTGTATATCCGCCGATGAGCACGCAGCTCGAGGCGCAAGGCATCAAGCTGATCGAAGGCTGGGGCGTCGAGCAGCTCGACCTGAAGCCTGACCTGTTCGTGGTCGGCAACGTCGTGACGCGCGGCAATCCGCTGATGGAAGAAATCCTCAATCGCGGCTTGCCGTACACGTCCGGCCCGCAGTGGCTGGGCGAGCATGTGCTGAACGGCAAATGGGTGCTGGCCGTAGCCGGAACGCACGGCAAGACCACGACCAGCTCGATGCTGACGTGGCTGCTCGAAGACGCGGGCATGAACCCGGGCTTTCTGATCGGCGGCGTGCCGCTGAATTTCGGCGTGTCGGCGCGGCTGACGGATTCGAGCTTCTTTGTGATCGAAGCCGACGAATACGACACGGCCTTTTTCGACAAGCGCTCGAAGTTCGTCCACTATCGGCCGCGCACTGCCGTCCTGAACAACCTCGAATTCGATCACGCGGACATCTTCGCGGATCTCGCCGCGATCGAAACGCAATTTCACCACCTCGTACGCACGGTGCCGGGCATTGGCCGGGTCGTGTCGAACGGCCGCGAGGCCGCGCTGGACCGTGTGCTCGCGCGCGGCTGCTGGAGCGAAGTGGAGCGCTTCGGCGTCGACGGCGGCTGGCAGGCGCTGCCCGCGGAAGATGGCGTGCCGATCGACGAGCGCTTTGCCGTCTATCACAACGGTGAGCGAGTCGGCGTGGTCGACTGGCAGGTGCAAGGGGAGCACAACCGCATGAACGCGATCGCCGCGATCGCCGCGGCGCGCCATATCGGCGTGCCGCCCGCGCAGGCCGCGAAATCGCTGTCGACATTCCGCAACGTGAAGCGGCGCATGGAAGTGCGCGGCAGCGTCGACGGCGTGACTGTGTACGACGATTTCGCGCATCACCCGACGGCCATCCAGACCACGGTTGCAGGCCTGCGCACGCGCATCGGCCGCGACAATACCCGCATCCTGGCCGTGCTCGAACCGCGCTCGAACACGATGAAGCTCGGCGTGATGAAGGCGCAATTGCCCGCTAGCCTCGTCGACGCCGATCTCGTGTTCGGCTACGGCGCGCCCACTGGCAAGGACGCACTCGGCTGGAACCTGGCCGAAGCGCTCGCGCCGATGGGCGACAAGGCGCAAGCCTTCAACGACATCGGCGCGCTCGTCAAAGCCGTCGTCGAAGCCGCGCGGCCGGGCGATCAGGTGCTGGTGATGAGCAACGGCGGCTTTGGCGGCGTGCACCAGAAGCTGCTCGACGCGCTATCGGCGCGTCCGACGGCGCAGGCGCGGGGCGTCGCGTGATTCTCTATCTGCACGGCTTCCGCTCGTCGCCCAATTCGTTCAAGGCGCGCGTGATGGCCGAGCGTCTTGCGGCGCTTGGCCGCAGCGCCGAATGGTGCTGTCCGATGCTGCCCGTGTCGCCGCTGGAGGCCGTGGCGCTCGCCGAAGAACGGGTCGCGGAGGCGAATCCGGCGCAGGTGACGGTGATCGGCAGTTCGCTGGGCGGCTACTTCGCCACGCATCTCGCCGAGAAGCATGGCTGGCGCGCCGTGCTGCTGAACCCCGCCGTCGTGCCGCAGCGCGATCTCAGTCACTATCTCGGCGAGCAGCCGCTATGGCACGGCGGCGGCAGCATCGTCGTCGAGCCGCGTCATCTTGATGAGTTGCGTGCGCTAGGCGTCTCGCGGATCACCCGCCCCGAACGCTATTATCTGTTTGCCGCCACCGGCGACGAGGTGCTCGATTACCGCGAAATGCTCGCGCACTATCCCGGCGTGCAGACCAGACTGATCGAAGGCAGCGACCACGCGATCAGCGAGTTTCCCGACTATGTCGACGACGTGCTCGCGTTTTGCGACGCCGCCGACACCGAGCCGCCCGCACCACGCGAGGCGGCATGATCCGATGATCCGCACACGCCGCGCATGCCGCCCTTGATGAAGCACGAGGCACGCGCGTTGCGGACCACCACACCGAACACGACGCCGACGCGCGAAGCAACCGCACTGCGCGCCGGCCGACGCAAGCCAGAACGAGAGTATTGAGTGAACGTTTTCTTCGAGGAATCGGGTAGTTTCAAGGCCGGCAGCGTGATGTCGCGTCAAGGCGACGCGTTTCAGGTCGAGCTGCCGGGCGGACGCCGCGCGAAAGTTCGCGCGAAAGACGTGCTGATGGAGTTCGAGAAGCCGTCGGCGGGCGAACTGATGGAACAGGCCGATGCCGCCGCGCAGGACATCGATCTGGACTTCCTGTGGGAATGCGCGCCCGAAGACGAATTTCCGTTTGCCACGCTCGGCGCCGAATACTTTGGCGAGTCGTTCGGGCCCGTGGAGCGCGCCGCGCTGATTTTGCGCATGCACGGCTCGCCCATCTATTTCCGCCGCAAGGGGCGCGGCCAGTATCAGCGCGCGCCGGAAGAGCAGCTGAAGATGGCGCTCGCGTCGCTGGAGCGCAAGCGTCAGCAGGCGCTCGTGCAGCAGGGCTACGAAGAGGAACTGAAGGCGGGCCGTCTGCCGGACGGATTCCAGAGCAAGGCGCTCGGCCTGCTGACGAAGCCCGACAAGAACTCGATCGAATACAAGGCGCTCGAAGCGGCAGCGGCGGCGCGCGGTATTTCGATGGCGCGTCTGATGCTCGAATGCGGCGGCATTCCGTCCGCGCGCGCGCTGCACGAAGCGCGCTTCCTGTCGGAATTCTTCCCGCACGGCACGGGCTTTCCGTCCGTGACGGTCGGCGCGTTGCCGGAAGATCTGCCGCAAGCGGAAGTCGAAGCGTTCTCGATCGACGACGTGACCACGACGGAAATCGACGATGCGTTCTCCGTGGAGCATCTCTCCGACGGACGCGTGCGGATCGGCATTCACATCGCGGCGCCGGCGCTGGGCATCGAACGCGGCGATGCCGTCGATGCGATCGCGCGCGGCCGTCTGTCGACCGTCTACATGCCGGGCGACAAGATCACGATGCTGCCCGATTCCGTCGTCGATAAATTCACGCTGGCCGAAGGCGGCTTGCGCCCGGCGCTGTCGCTGTACAGCATCGTGAACCGCGAGACGCAGGAAATCGTCGTGAGCGAAACGCGCGCCGAACTCGTCTACGTGAAGAGCAATCTGCGTCACAACACGCTAGACGAACTCGTCACGGAGGAAGCGCTCGCCAATGGCACGGGCGACTATCCGCACAAGGAAGACATCGCGGTGCTGTGGCCGTTTGCGCAGGCGCTGTTCGAGAAGCGCCAGCTCGCGCGCGCCGGTTTTGGCCTCAAGCGGGAAGTGCAGCGCAATACGGACTTCAACTTCTATGTCGACGGCGAGCATGTGAGCATCACGCCGCGCCGCCGCGGTTCGCCGCTCGATACGATCGTCGCCGAACTGGCGATTCTCGCGAACTCGACGTGGGGCGCGTTCCTGCACGATCACGGCGTGCCGGGCATCTATCGCTCGCAGCGCGCGTTCGGCGCGCCGACGGGACCGAAGCGCACGCGGATGCAGACGACGGCCGCGCCGCACGAAGGCCTCGGCGTGTCGCAGTACGCGTGGAGCACTTCGCCGCTGCGCCGCTATGTCGACCTCGTCAACCAGTGGCAGCTGATCGCGTGCGTCCAGCACGGCGTGACGGCGAAGCTGGCGGCGCCGTTCAAGCCGAAGGACGCCGACCTGTTCGCCGTCGTGCAAGGCTTCGACGACACCTACACCGCGTATGCCGATCATCAGCGCCGGATGGAGTATTTCTGGTGTCTGCGCTGGCTCACGCAGGAGGGCAAGAAGCAGGTGGTCGCTGCCGTCGTGAAGGGCGATCTGGTGCGTCTCGAAGAGGTGCCGCTGTTGCTGCACGTGCCGGGTCTCGGCGTGCATGCGCGCGGCACGCGGCTGATGCTCGAAGTGATGTCGGTCGATGAACTGACGGTCGAGGCATCGGTGCGGCTGTTGCACGTGCTCGACGCGCCGACCGTGACGAGCGGCGCGGAAGAAGAGGAAGAGGCCGAAGAAGAAATCATCGACGCCCGCGACGAATCCGCCGAAAGCGAAGCCGAAGCGCAAGCCGAAGCCGATACGGCAACAGCCGAGGGCAACCAGCCCGCCGACTCGAACGATTCGACGCAACACGCGACGGAGCAGGGCCAATGACGACCGACACGACCACTCGGCGCGACCGCTACGCGGTGATCGGCAATCCGATTGCGCACAGCAAGTCGCCGTTCATTCACGCGCGTTTTGCCGAACAGACGGGCGAACCCGTCGAATATGGCCGCCTGCTCGCGCCCGTCGATCAGTTCGTGCCGCATGTGCGCGCTTTCATCGCCGAGGGCGGGCGCGGCATGAACGTCACCGTGCCGTTCAAGCTCGACGCGCACGCGTTCGCGACCACGCTGTCAGCGCGCGCGGCGGCGGCGGGCGCGGTGAATACGCTGCGCTTCGAGCAGGATGGCGGCGTCTACGGCGACAACACGGACGGCTTTGGCCTCGTGCGCGACATCGAGGTGAACCTGGGCGTGTCGCTGAAAGGCGCACGCGTGTTGCTGCTCGGCGCGGGCGGCGCGGCGCGCGGCGTGGTGCTGCCGATGCTCGAACGCAAGCCGCAATCGCTCGTCATCGTGAACCGCACGGCTTCGAGGGCCGAGGCGCTGGTTGCGCAATTCGCTGGCGCGGCCCGCGACGCCGCGTGCCGTCTGACGGGCGGCAGCGCGCAGACGATCGAAACGGGCGCCTACGATGTGATCGTCAACGCGACGGCAGGCAGCCTCGACGCGTCGCTGCCCGAGTGCGACGACGGTGCGTTCGGCGCGGGCACGCTCGCCTACGACATGATGTACGGCGCGCAGCCGACCGTCTTCATGCAGCACGCCAGCAAGCTCGGCGCGCGCACGGCCGACGGCCTCGGCATGCTGGTCGAGCAGGCGGCGGAATCGTTCTTCGTGTGGCGCGGCGTGCGTCCCGACGGCGCGCCCGTGCTTGCCGCGCTGCGCGAGATGCTGCGCGCACCGCAAAGCGCGTGAGCGTTAGCGCAACTGAGCGCAAACGGCGCGCGTTCTGATTCCACGACATGGCGACGACAACGACCAAGACGAGGCGCGCGAAGGGCCAGCGGGCCGGAGCGAGTCCCGCGCGCTGGGTGATGTATGCCGGCGCGGTCTTCGTCGTCGCGTGGGTCGCCACGCAGCTTTTCTATTTCGCGCAGATCGCTGTGTGGAACTCTGTGAATCCGCAATCGACGGCATTCATGCGTTCCGATGCCTGGCGTCTTTCGCGAGATCGTCCCGATCTGTCGATCCAGCATACGTGGGTTCCCTACGATCAGATCTCACGCAATCTGAAGCGCGCGATTATCGCTTCGGAAGATGCGAACTTCGCCAACAACAACGGCTACGAGACAGACGCGATTCTCCAGGCATGGGAGAAGAACAAGGCGCGCGGCAAGATCGTCGCGGGCGGCTCCACGATCACGCAGCAACTGGCGCGAAATCTGTTCTTGTCGCGTGAAAAAAGCTATATCCGCAAGGGCCAGGAACTGATCATCACGTGGATGCTCGAGACGCTGATGGACAAGGAGCGCATCTTCGAGATCTATCTGAATTCGGTTGAATGGGGCAATGGGGTCTATGGCGCGGAAGCGGCGGCGCGTTATTACTTCAAGACGTCGGCTGCGAAGCTGACAGCGGGGCAGTCGGCACGGCTCGCCGTGATGCTGCCGAGGCCGAAATATTTCGACGAGCATCGGACTTCCGGCTATCTCACGCAGCGCGCGCGGGTGATCGCGCGCCGGATGGGCGCGGCGGAACTGCCGGACTGAGCCTCTCGCCGAGCGCAAAAAATGAAATGGCGATGATCCATGCGGATCATCGCCATTTTTGCGTCGGGTGGCTGCGAGCGGGTAACTGAACCGGTAGTTCGCGCCAACCACGAAGTTGTTGTTCGTCCAGTCCGTGTCGTACGCGTGGGACGCGTCGCGCGTCCGTTCCGAGAACATGCTTACGTTCTTCGTGAACTTGTATTCGAGGCCGAGGCCGTCGTGCAAGCGCGAGCCCGGCCAGTCGGCGGGTGCTCGGCGCTGGAGTCTTCGCGGACCTCCGCAATGAGGTTCGTCATCGATAATTCCCAAAATATGGACGCGACGTTCATATGTTGGTGAATCTCAAAAAAGCGCCCTACAATCCGGTTCAACGAGCCGAGACCGGCCAGAAACACCGCCTCGTCGCCAGCGCAAGCCGCGCGGCGCACCGAAGCGGGACGAAAATCGGAGACACCACGCCATGCCTTCCAGCACCTTGCTGCACAACCCGCTCGCGCTTACCCGCGCGAACCTTGCGCAGCTTCGAATCTCGCCCGACGCGCACCGTCACGCCGGCATTTCGCGGTAACTCACCTTTTGTCTGTTGCCAGTCGCCATGAACAAAGCGATGACCTCTCACGTCGAGTCCGAAGCGCCCGAGGCGCCTGAAGTCGAAACGCCGCGCAAGCCGGCCGCGCGTCCCGCCAACGGCGCGGTCGCGCCCACGCCGCCCGCCGACACCATCGGCCTGCCGAGCACGCTGCTCGACATCACGCCGCAGCAAGCCGGCACGCAGACGCTGCTGCGCGGCCTCGCGATCCTCGAAGCCGCCGCTGCGGGCGTGCGCGATCTGCGCACCTTCGGCGCCGCGCTCGGCACGACGCGCAGCACGACGCACCGGCTCGTCAGCAGCCTCGTCCAGGCGCGCTATCTGCGCCAGGTGCAGGGCGGCTACCTGCTCGGCCCGAAGCTGATCGAACTCGGCACGATCGCGCTCGAGCAGATGCCGCTCACGACCGTCGCGCGTCCGCATCTGGCGTCGCTGGCCGAACTGACGCACGACACGATCCACCTCGGCGTGCGTGACGGCGACGACGTGCTGTACATCGACAAGATTCCCGGTACGCGCGGCCTCGAAATGCGCTCGCGCGTCGGCCACCGGATGCCGCTCGCCTCGACGGGTATCGGCAAGGCGATGATGCTCGACCTCGGTCCCGACCAGTGGCAGTCGCTGTTCGACGCGTCGCGCCGCGCGCTCGCGGGCGTCAGCTTCAAGCCCGACAACCGGCCCGACCAGCAGACCTTCATGCAGCGCATGACGAACTACTCGGCAGGCGGCTTCACGTTCGACCTCGAAGAGAACGAAGCGTCGATCCGCTGCGTGGCCGCACCCGTGCGCGACGCGTCGGGTTCGATCGTCGCGGCGCTGTCGGTCGCAAGCACGATTCCGTACATGTCGCTCGAGCGCATGGACGAACTGATTCCCGTCGTGCAGCGCGAGGCGCGCGCGATTTCGGAAGAACTGGGCTGGCGTGTTCCGCAACCGACTACCCGCAGGATCAAACGATGACTCAGACGGGTTCGACCCTGTCCACGGAACAAGCCCAGCCGGCGCAGACGGCGGCAGCGACAGCCAATGTCACATCGGCCGCGCTGATCGCGCTCGATTGGGGCACGACGTCGCTGCGCGCCTATCTGTTCGATGCGAACGGCGCGGTGCTGGAAACGCGCGCGTCGACGGCGGGCATCATGAATCTGCCGCGCCCGGCGGCGGACGGCGGTTTCGACGCGGCGTTCGATGCCGTCGTCGGCGCGTGGCTGGACCGCGCGCCCGGGCTGCCCGTGATCGCGGCCGGCATGGTCGGCAGCGCGCAAGGCTGGAAGGAAGCGCCGTACGTGAATGCGCCCGCCAGCGCCGATGCGCTCGTCGGCGGCATCGTGCGCGTGCAGACCGCGCGCGGCGTGCCGCTGAATATCGTGCCCGGCGTGCTGCAGAACGGCGAACTGCCCAACGTGATGCGCGGCGAGGAAACGCAGATTTTCGGCGCGCTGGCCTGCGCGGGACCGTCGGCGGCGGGCAAGGGCCTGTTGATCGGCCTGCCGGGCACGCACGCGAAGTGGGTGATGGTGCGCGACGCGAAGATCGAGCGCTTCGACACGTTCATGACGGGTGAAGTCTTCGCCGCGCTATCCGAGCACACGATTCTCGGCCGCACGATGCTCACGCCCGACCAGCCCGACACCGATGCATTCCTGCGCGGCGTGCGAGTTGCGCGCGACAAGGGCCGCGCCGGCGTGCTCGCAACGATTTTCAGCACGCGCACGCTGGGCCTGACGGGCCAGCTTGCGCGCGAGCAGCAACCCGATTATCTGTCCGGCCTGCTGATCGGCCACGAACTGAGCGGCCTCGAAGCGGCGCTCGCGCAACAGCATTCGACGCTCGCCGGCAGCGCGCTGCAACTGATCGGCAACGAGGCGCTGTGTGAACGCTACCGGCTCGCGCTTGCGCAATTCGGTTGCCATCAGGCGGACCTCGTGAAGCAGGCGACCGAGCGCGGCTTGTGGCGCATCGCGGCGCAAGCGGGGCTGGTCGGCGAAGCGTCGGGCGCCGCTCAGTTGAACTGAAGCGCGACCCGAAGCGCGAGCTGAACGAGATCCGCGCCGGCGCGCAACGAACCCAAGGAACCGACATGTCACTCGATCTGAATCTGCCCGCACCGTACCAGCCGCACGCCGGCCTGATGGCCGCGTTCGAAGCGTGCCCGCTGGTCGCGATTCTGCGCGGCATCACGCCCGCCGATGCCGCCGACCACGGCCGCGCGCTGTACGAAGCGGGCTTTCGCATCATCGAAGTGCCGCTCAATTCGCCGAACCCGTTCGACAGCATTGCGGCGATCCGCCAGGCGGTGCCCGTCGACGCCATCATCGGCGCGGGCACGGTGCTGCGCGGCGAACTCGTGCACGACGTGAAGGCGGCGGGCGGCGAACTGATCGTGATGCCGCACAGCGACCCCGAAGTCGTGACGACGGCGAAGTCGCTCGCGATGGCGTGCGCGCCGGGCGTCGCGACGCCGACGGAAGCCTTTATCGCGCTGAAGAACGGCGCGGACGTGCTGAAGTTGTTCCCCGCCGAGCAGCTCGGCTGCCAGGTCGTGAAGGCGTGGCGCGCGGTGATTCACAAGGACGTGCCGCTGCTGCCCGTCGGCGGTGTGTCGCCGGACAACATGGGGCCGTTCCTGTCCGCGGGCGCGAACGGTTTCGGACTCGGCTCGGCGCTGTACAAGCCCGGCCAGCCGGCGACGACGACGGCTTCGCATGCGAAGGCGTTCATCAACGGGCTGCGCATCGCGCGCGCGGGCGTGAAGAAATGAAACGGCTGCAAGGCAAGGTCGCGCTGGTGACGGGTGCGGGACGCGGCATCGGCGCGGCGATCGCGACGGCGTTCGCGCGCGAGGGCGCCGCTGTCGTGCTCGCCGAGCTCGACATCGAAACCGCGCAGCGCACGGCCGCCGACATCGCCGCGCAAACGGGCGGCAAGACGCTCGCCGTCCAGACGGACGTCACGCAATCCGCGTCCGTGCAGCGCGCGGTGAGCGAAGGCGAAAGCGCCTTCGGCCCGATCGACGTGCTGGTGAACAACGCCGGCATCAACGTGTTTTGCGACCCGCTGACGATGACCGACGAAGACTGGCGCCGCTGCTTCGCCGTCGATCTGGACGGCGTGTGGAACGGCTGCCGCGCGGTGCTGCCGGGCATGGTCGAGCGCGGCGCGGGCAGCATCGTGAACATCGCGTCGACACACTCGTTCAAGATCATTCCGGGCTGCTTCCCGTACCCGGTCGCAAAGCACGGCGTGATCGGCCTCACGCGCGCGCTCGGCATCGAATACGCGCCGCGCAACGTGCGCGTGAATGCGATCGCGCCGGGCTACATCGAAACGCAGCTGACGCGCGACTGGTGGGACGGTCAGTCCGATCCCGCCGCCGCGCAGCAGGCGACGCTCGATCTGCAGCCGATGAAGCGCATCGGCAAGCCGGAAGAAGTCGCGATGACAGCCGTCTTTCTCGCCTCGGATGAAGCGCCCTTCATCAACGCGAGTTGCATCACGGTCGATGGCGGGCGCTCTGCGCTTTACCACGACTGAAAGACTGAACAAGCAAAGAACAAAGCAGTAGCGAAGGAACAGAAAAAGCAGCAAAGCCGCTCCGCACACGGGGCGACGGTGTGAACCGCCTGACGCGCTGGCCGCGTGTGTCGGTGGCGGTACAAGAAGACGCGGCCGATAACCTTCTCGTTACTCATTAGTCAGGAGACACGCATCATGAAACGCAGAATTTTCCTCACGCTGGCAGCAGCGGCGACGGCGGTGCTGTTCAACGCACCCGTTGCGCAAGCCGCCGACCCGGTCAAGATCGGTTTCCTCGTGAAGCAGCCGGAAGAGCCGTGGTTCCAGGACGAGTGGAAGTTCGCCGAAGCCGCTGCGAAGGAAAAGGGCTTCACGCTGGTGAAGATCGGCGCGCCTTCTGGCGAGAAGGTCATGAGCGCAATCGACAACCTCGCTGCGCAAAAGGCACAAGGCTTCGTGATCTGCACGCCGGACGTCAAGCTCGGACCGGGCATCGTCGCGAAGGCGAAGGCTGACGGCCTGAAGATGATGACGGTGGACGACCGCCTCGTCGACGGCGCAGGCAAGCCGATCGAATCGGTGCCGCACATGGGCATCTCGGCTTACAACATCGGCAAGCAGGTTGGCGAAGGCATCGCGGCTGAAATCAAGAAGCGCGGCTGGGACATGAAGGACGTCGGCGCAATCGACGTGACCTACGAACAGCTGCCGACGGCGCATGACCGCACGGCCGGCGCCACCGACGCGCTGATCGCCGCCGGTTTCCCGAAGGCCAACATCATCGCCGCGCCGCAAGCGAAGACCGACACGGAAAACGCGTTCAACGCAGCCAACATCGCGCTGACGAAGAATCCGAACTTCAAGCACTGGGTCGCCTACGGCCTGAACGACGAAGCCGTGCTCGGCGCCGTGCGCGCAGCGGAAGGCCGCGGCTTCAAGGCCGACAACATGATCGGCATCGGCATTGGCGGCTCGGACTCGGCATTGAACGAGTTCAAGAAGCCGAACCCGACTGGCTTCTTCGGCACCGTGATCATCAGCCCGAAGCGCCACGGCGAAGAGACGTCGGAACTGATGTACTCGTGGATCACGCAAGGCAAGGAACCGCCGAAGCTCACGCTGACGACGGGCATGCTCGCCACGCGCGACAACGTCGGCGAAGTGCGTGAAAAGATGGGTCTCGCATCGAAGTAAGCGCGACGCACGCGTGTGAGTGCACATGAGCGGCACTCACGCGCCGCGCGCCCCGGCCGTGATCGGCGGGGCGTGCGGCACGGAACGGTTCAGAAGCAGAGGGGCAAGCCATCGTGAACGCCGCACCGGGCTAACGGCTGCGGCATGAACGAAGGTTCAATCGAAGCAACAGGAGGCAAAGTGTCAGCGACGCTGCGTTTTGACAATATCGGCAAGGTGTTTCCAGGCGTGCGTGCGCTCGACGGCATCTCTTTCGACGTGCACGCCGGCCAGGTGCATGGCCTGATGGGCGAAAACGGCGCAGGGAAATCGACCCTGCTGAAAATTCTCGGCGGTGAATATCAGCCGGATTCCGGCCGCATGATGATCGACGGCAACGAGGTGCGGTTCGCGAATGCGGGCGCCTCGATTGGCGCGGGCATCGCGGTGATTCACCAGGAACTGCAGTACGTGCCCGATCTGACGGTCTCGGAGAACCTGCTGCTCGGCCGCCTGCCGAACACGGTCGGCTTCGTGAAGAAGGCCGACGCGAAGCGCTACGTGCGCGAGCAACTCGCGGCGATGGGCGTGGATCTCGATCCGAATGCGAAGCTGCGCAAGCTCTCCATCGCGCAACGCCAGATGGTCGAAATCTGCAAGGCGCTGATGCGCAACGCCCGCGTGATCGCGCTCGACGAGCCGACCAGTTCGCTGTCGCACCGCGAAACCGAGGTGCTGTTCAAGCTGGTGCGCAATCTGCGCGCCGACAACCGCGCGTTGATCTACATCTCGCACCGCATGGACGAGATCTATCAGCTGTGCGACGCGTGCACGATTTTCCGCGACGGCCGCAAGGTCGCGTCGCATCCGACGCTGGAAGGCGTGAGCCGCGACACGATCGTGGCCGAGATGGTCGGCCGCGAAATCTCGGACATCTACGGCTACCGGCCGCGCGAACTCGGCGAAGTGCGCTTCTCGGTGAAGAACATCGAAGGCAAACCGCTGACGGAACCGGCGAGCTTCGAGGTGCGGCGCGGCGAGATCGTCGGCTTCTTCGGGCTGGTGGGCGCGGGCCGCAGCGAACTGATGCACCTGATCTACGGCGACGATCCGAGGAAGGGCGGCGAACTGGTGCTCGACGGCAAGCCGATCAAGGTGAAGAGCGCGGGCGAAGCGATTCGCCAGGGCATCGTGCTGTGCCCGGAAGACCGCAAGGAAGAAGGCATCGTCGCGATTGCTTCCGTGGCGGAGAACATCAATATCAGCTGCCGCCGTCACTATCTGAAGGCGGGGTTGTTTCTCGATCGCAAGAAGGAAGCCGAAACGGCTGACCGCTTCATCAAGCTGCTGAAGATCAAGACGCCGAGCCGCCGTCAGAAAATCCGGTTTCTTTCGGGCGGCAACCAGCAGAAGGCGATTCTGTCGCGCTGGCTGGCCGAGCCGGATCTGCGCGTCGTGATTCTCGACGAGCCGACGCGCGGCATCGACGTCGGCGCGAAGCACGAAATCTATAACGTGATTTATGAGCTGGCCGAGCGCGGCTGCGCGATCGTGATGATCTCGTCGGAACTGCCGGAAGTGCTGGGCGTGTCCGACCGGATTCTCGTGATGCGCCAGGGGCGCATTTCGGGCGAGCTGCCGCGTAGCGCCGCCACCGAGCAATCGGTGCTGAGCCTCGCGCTGCCGAAGAGCTCGACGACGGCGCAGGCGGCCTGAACGCCCGGGCACGCCGGCTGGATGAAACGAAAGCCGCAAGACATCTGTAACTGACAGGATCTACAACAGTCCTGTAACCCGTGGGGAACGGGAGGAGTGAACCAAATGCAAGCCAGAGAAAACCTCGCGCAACAGGCCGCCAAGAGCGCCGCTGAAGCGCTGATTCCGCAAGCCAACGACAAGCAGAAGTGGTGGCAGCAGATCACGGAGTACAGCCTGATCGTGATCTTCGTCGTGATGTTCATCACGATGTCGCTGACCGTCGATCACTTCTTCTCGATCGAGAACATGCTCGGCCTCGCGCTGTCGATTTCGCAGATCGGCATGGTTGCGTGCACGATGATGTTCTGTCTCGCGTCGCGCGACTTCGACCTTTCCATCGGTTCGACGGTCGCCTTTGCCGGCGTGTTGTGCGCGATGGTGCTCAACGCGACGGGCAACACGTTCATCGCTATCGTCGCCGCTGTCGTGGCGGGTTCGGTGATCGGCTTCGTCAACGGCGCGGTGATCGCGTATCTGCGCATCAACGCGCTGATCACGACGCTCGCGACGATGGAAATCGTGCGCGGCCTCGGCTTCATCGTGTCGCATGGTCAGGCCGTGGGCGTGTCGTCGGATACGTTCATCGCGCTCGGCAGCCTGTCGATGTTCGGCGTGTCGCTGCCCATCTGGGTGACGCTGGTGTGCTTCATCGTGTTCGGCGTGATGCTGAACTCGACGGTGTACGGTCGCAACACGCTCGCTATCGGCGGCAATCCGGAGGCGTCGCGTCTCGCGGGTATCAACGTCGAACGCACGCGCGTCTATATCTTCCTGATTCAGGGCGCGGTGACGGCGCTGGCGGGTGTGATTCTCGCGTCGCGTATCACGTCGGGTCAGCCGAACGCCGCGGAAGGCTTCGAGCTGAACGTGATTTCGGCGTGCGTGCTGGGCGGCGTGTCGCTGCTCGGCGGCCGCGCGACGATTTCGGGCGTCGTGATCGGCGTGCTGATCATGGGCACCGTCGAAAACGTGATGAACCTGATGAACATCGACGCGTTCTATCAGTACCTCGTGCGCGGCGCGATCCTGCTCGCGGCGGTGCTGCTGGACCAGTTGAAGAACCGCGGCTCGCGTGACTGATTAGCGACTGATTTTTCTCTACGCTCAACGCCAGAAGAAGGAAACCGAACGATGTCGTCTCCCGCCAACGCGAACGCGCGTGAAGAACAGAGCGTCTACGCGCGCTATCCGAGCCTCGTGGATCGCACGGTGCTGATTACGGGCGGCGCGACGGGGATCGGCGCGTCGTTCGTCGAACACTTCGTCGCGCAGGGCGCGCGCGTCGCGTTCTTCGATATCGACGAGACGGCGGGCGACGCGCTCGCCGATCAACTCGGCGATTCGCGTCACAAACCGCTGTTTCTACGCGTCGATCTGACCGATATCGACGCGCTGAAAAAGGCGATCGCCGACGTGCGCGCGGCGCTCGGCCCGATCGAAGTGCTGGTGAACAATGCAGCGAACGACAAGCGCCACAAGATCGAAGACGTGACGCCCGAGTCGTTCGACGCGGGCATCGCCGTCAACATCCGTCACCAGTTCTTCGCGGCGCAGGCCGTCGCCGACGACATGAAAGCGGCGCAGCGCGGCTCGATCATCAATCTCGGCTCGATCAGCTGGATGTTGAAGAACGGTGGCTATCCCGTGTACACGCTGGCGAAGTCGTCGGTGCAGGGCCTCACCAAAGGACTCGCGCGCGATCTCGGTCACTTCGGCATTCGCGTCAATTCGCTGCTGCCGGGCTGGGTGATGACGGAAAAACAGAAGCGCCTGTGGCTCGACGACGCCGGGCGTCTCGCGATCAAGCAGGGCCAGTGCATCGACGCCGAACTGCTGCCCGAAGACCTCGCGCGGATGGCGCTCTTCCTCGCCGCCGACGACAGCCGCATGATCACCGCGCAGGAAGTCATCGTCGATGGAGGCTGGGCATGAGCGACACGATCACCAACGTTCAGGCTGCATTGCTGGTCGATTCGAAATGCGCGCTGGGCGAAGGCGCAACCTGGGACGCGCGCAGCGGCCTGTTCTACTGGACGGATATTGAAGGCGCGCGGCTCTGGCGTTACGATCCGCGCGATGGCCGCAGCACGTTCTGGCGTATGCCGGAGCGGCTGTCGACTTTCGCGTTGTGCGCCGATCCGCATTACATGCTGTTGGGTCTCGCGTCGCGGCTGGCTTTCTTCGACCTTGCGACGGGCGAGATCGAGTCCATCGTCGAAGTCGAGCCGGGCTTGAACACGCGCGTCAACGACGGCCGTTGCGATCGCCAGGGACGCTTCGTGTTCGGCACGAAGGACGAAGCGTCGCCCGTGCAGGCCATCGGCGGGTTTTACCGGCTGAATCACGATCTGACACTCGAACGTCTGGCATTGCCATCGCCCGCGATTTCGAACAGTATCGCGTTCAGCCCCGACGGCGCGACGATGTACTTCTGCGATTCGCCGACGCTCGAAATCCGCGCCTGCGATTACCGCGCGGACGGCAGCGTCGCGAACCAGCGGCTGTTCGTGAGGCTGACGGATAGCACGGGCGAGCCGGATGGCTCGACGGTCGATAGCGAAGGCGGCCTGTGGAATGCGCAGTGGGGCGGCCGGCGCGTGGTGCGCTACGACGCGAGCGGTGTGGAAACGGAGCGCGTCGACGTGCCGACCGTGCAGCCCAGCTGCGTCGCGCTGGGCGGCGCGCAACTCGGCACGCTGTATGTGACGAGCGCGCGTGTCGGGCTCGACGCCCAGGCGCTGTCAGGCGATACGCGCGCCGGCGGCGTGTATGTCGCAACGCAGGGCCGGCGCGGTTTGCCGGAGCCGGTGTTCAAGGGATCGCCTGCCGCGCTTGCGGCGAAGCGCAGCGCGTAAGGCAAGCGAACAAAAAGATTCAGGCAGTATCCGAAGCAGGTAGTCCACGCCCCGAACGCAGTTGGCTTTGGGGCGCGCAGCAAAACTCAGGAGGCGGCCGCTACGACGTGCCGCCCGCACAAGCAGCCATCTGTTCTCCGATGCGCCGATCATGCCGTCCGATGCCTCTCGTGGGAGTGTGATATGACTGTCGCGAATTCCGCTGTCCCATCTTCTCCACAATCTCGTGCGCGCCGCGCACGCCTCGCGGCCACCGTGCAGCCCGTGCTAGCCGGGCCGAGTACGTCCGCGGTGGCGGTCGGCGCGGGAAGCGCCGCCGACGTCGCCTGCGTGACGCTCGCCAATTCGCTGCTAAGGCTCGATGTGGCGCCGTCGCTGGGCGGTGGTGTCACGCGCTTCGACTTTCGCAACGAAGGCACGCTCGTGCCCGTGTTCCGGCGCTGCCGTCATGTCGATGCAGACACCGACGCGAACGATCTCGCCTGCTATTCGTTGCTGCCGTATTCGAACCGGATCGGCGGCGGGCAGTTCATGCTCGGCGAGCGCGCGATCGACGTGCCGTGCAACCGCACGGGCGAATCGCTGCCGATTCACGGCGACGGCTGGCTCGCGAACTGGACCATCGCCGCCGCCGACGCCGAAAACCTCACGCTGACGCTCGACCGCCGCGACGGCAAGCCGTACGCTTATCGCGCGACGCAGACTTACGCGCTGGACGGCTCGACGCTCGTCATCACGCTCGAAGTCGAAAACACCGGCCGCGAAGCGATGCCGTTCGGTCTTGGCGTGCATCCGTTTCTGGTGCGCGATGCTGACACGCAACTGTCGGCGGCCGCGGCGGGTTTATGGCTGTCCGGCGAAGACTGGCTGCCCGTACGCCATGTGCCCGTGCCGCCCGCGTGGCAGTTCGGCGTTGCATATCCGTTGCCGCGCTCGCTCGTCAATCATGCGTTCACCGGCTGGAGCGGCCATGCGACGGTCGTGTGGCCGAAGCGCCGCCTGTCGCTGACAATGTCGTCGAGCACCGAGTACTACATCCTCTACACGCCGCCGTCGAAAGACTTTTTCTGCTTCGAACCCGTCGATCATCCGATCAACGCGATGAACCTGCCGGGCGGTGCCACCGACAACGGCATGACGATGCTCGCGCGCGGCCAGCGGCTTGCGCGCTCGTTCAGCTTCGCGGTCGAGCGCACAGGACTGCGCGCGATGGCAGGCGGCCGCGCGGCGAAGCGCGGATAGCAAGGGCGGGCAATCAGGGCGGGTATCAAGGGCGGCTATAAAGGGCGGGCAGCGGCAGCGGGCCGATCGCGGATGCGGCCCGCAATGCGCCGCGCGAGTAAAATACGCGGCTCATCCGTTACCCGCGCGCCGCGAGATTTCCTATGTCCACATTCATCCAGACGCTCGACCACGCATGGCACACGACGAATTCGCTGCTGTGCGTCGGCCTCGATCCCGAGCCGACCAGGTTTCCCGGCGCGTACGCCAACCGTTCTGACGCGATCTTCGATTTCTGCAAGAAGATCGTCGACGCGACGGCGCCTTACGCATCGTCGTTCAAGCCGCAGATTGCCTATTTCGCCGCGCACCGCGCCGAAGAGCAGCTTGAGCAACTGATCGCGCACATCCACCTGAAGCATCCCGGCCTGCCCGTGATTCTGGATGCGAAGCGCGGCGATATCGGCAGCACGGCCGAGCAATACGCGCGCGAAGCGTTCG
Organism: Paraburkholderia caribensis; assembly: GCF_002902945.1. Taxonomy (NCBI): domain Bacteria; kingdom Pseudomonadati; phylum Pseudomonadota; class Betaproteobacteria; order Burkholderiales; family Burkholderiaceae; genus Paraburkholderia; species Paraburkholderia caribensis. The sequence continues at coordinate 3,113,844 of NZ_CP026101.1, read as the reverse complement.
ACCGTTATCGCGCCGACGCCGTCACGGTGAATCCGTACATGGGCTTCGATTCGATCGAGCCGTACCTGGAGCACGACGGCAAGGGCGTGATCGTGCTGTGCCGGACGTCGAATCCGGGCGGCTCGGACCTGCAGTTTCTGGAGACGGAAGGCCGTCCGCTGTATCAGACTGTCGCGCGGCTCGCGGCGGAAAAGTGGAACGCGAAGGGGCAACTGGGTCTGGTGGTCGGCGCGACGTTCCCGAAGGAAATCGAAGTGGTGCGCGGCATTGTCGGCGACATGCCGCTGCTGATTCCCGGTATCGGCGCGCAAGGCGGCGACGTCGAAGCGACGGTCCGGGCAGGGCGCACGGCAGCGGGCACGGGCATGCTGATCAACTCGTCGCGCGCGATTCTGTACGCGGGCAAGGGCGACGATTGGGTCGAAGCCGCCGCGCAGGCCGCGAAGGATACGCGCGACCGTATCAACGCGTTTCGCTAAGGCGCGGCGTTAGTGCTGCGCAGGGCGGCCCCGGTCAAGCGCGGGCCGGCCCTAACTTCGCGATCAGCGTGCGGTGCCGCGGATACTCGCGCACCAGCGCGTCGACATCCGCGATCTCGAACTCGCTGAACTCGAACCCCGGCGCGACCGTGCAGCCGACGAGCGCAACGCCCGCCACATCGTCGCACTGTGCGGCGAACCACCGGCCGGACGTGACGACGGCCTGAAACACGCAGCCGGCATCTTCAATCGCGTTGCCCAGACGATGCACCGTGAGCGAGCCGTCGTCTTCCAGCACATAGACGTTGAGCGGATCGCCCGCGTAGAAATGCCAGACTTCGTCCGACTGGATGCGGTGCCACGCGGAGTGCGCGCCGTCGCAAAGCAGGTAGTAGATCGCCGTGGAGGCGGAGCGGGAATCGGCGGAACCCTCGCGGCGGATCGCGCCGGCCGAGCGGTACGTCTCGCGAAAGAAGCCGCCTTCGGGATGCGGCTGCAAATCGAAGCGGCGAATCAGTTCGTCGCGGGCGATATGACGGGCCATGATTTCCTGCCGTAGTCGGGAATGAGGAAGCTCAACGCTCGCGTTCGTCGAGCAAGGTCAACAGCCCGCGCAATGCGTGCGTCGCCGCCTGCACGCGCACGCGCTCGCGGTCGCCCTTGAACACCAGCGTCTCGACGACGGTATGCAGCCGGTTGCTCCATCCGAAGCACACCATCCCGACCGGCTTCGTCTCCGTCCCGCCGCCGGGGCCGGCCACGCCCGTAATCGACAGCGCGACCTGCGCGCGGGAATTGCGCAACGCGCCTTCGACCATCGCCCGCGCGACCGGCTCCGACACGGCGCCGTGCTTCTCGATGAGATCGGGCGGCACGCCGATCATCTCGCTCTTGGCCTGGTTCGAGTACGTGACGAAGCCGCGCTCGAACCATCCGCTGCTGCCGGAAATATCGGTGATGGCCGTCGCGACCATGCCGCCCGTGCAGGATTCAGCCGTGGCAAGCATCAGCCGCTCGTCGCGCAGACGGTTGCCGGCGCGAATGGCGAGTTGGTGAACGACGGAATCGGTAGTCATGCTGGGCTCGGGATAAGGAAAACGCGGGAAACGCAGGAAACGATCAGACCGACATCCGCCAGAGCGCAATCACGAGCAACGTGAAGAACGCCGCGACGAGATCGTCGAACATGATGCCAAAGCCGCCTTTCAGTCTGCGGTCGAAATAACGAATGGGCGGCGGCTTCACCATGTCGAAGAAGCGGAACACGATGAACGCCCACAGCTGTCCCGTGAAGGTGGCGGGCGTCACCATCAGCAGCACCAGCCAGAACGCGACGATCTCGTCCCACACGACGGGCGACGGATCTTCAATGCCGAGCCGGTTCGCGGTGAAGCTGCAAATGCCGATGCCCGCGACAAAACCGACGACGATCAGAATGCCCCATTCGATGACGGTCAACTGCGCACTGAACGCAGCGAACGATGCCCACGCGAAGAGTGTGCCGAACGTGCCGGGCGCAATCGGCGACAGGCCGCTGCCGAAACCCAGCGACAAGATATGCAACGGATGTGACAGCATGAAGCGCGCGGTCGCGCGGCGGGGCCGCGGCGCGCGCGGCTCGCCGTTCGACGCTCCTTCAGGCTTGCCGTCGGGTGTGCCGCCGGATGGGCCGGGCTGTCCGCCTGTTGGCGCGTCGGAGAAACTGCCGGCCGGGCCAAGCGAGGATTCATTCTGCATGGAAATGATCGAAGCCTTGCAACGTCAATGTAAGTGGAGCGCCTGACGCGTCGTGCCACGAGATCGCGGGCATGGCGTCGGCCGCATCGAGCGGAGTTATTGTACCGACGCGCGTCACGGGCAAACGTGCCTGTTGACCCGCTGCAACGACTTCGGCGCGCGCGGCGGGCGGCGCGGTGAAGCACAACTCGTAGTCGTCGCCGCCCGCGATCGTGCAGCGGCGTTGGATGTCCGCGGAGAGACGGCGCAGCGCGTCCGACCGTGGTAGCGCGTCGGCGTCGACGGTCGCGTTCACGCGCGAGCGTTCGAGGATATGCATCAGGTCGCCCGCCACGCCGTCGGAAATATCCAGCGCGGCGCGCGCGATCCCGCGTAACGCCAGACCCAGCGCGACACGTGGTTCGGGCAACTCCATGGCGCGGCGGAATGTCGCAGCGTCGCTGGCATCCGCGGACCACTCGCCGCGTTGCACGCCGAGGCTCGCACGCGCGTCGCCCAGCGTACCGGATACCCAGATGTCGTCGCCGGGCTGCGCGGCGTCGCGGCGCAGCGCGCTCTGCGGCGGCACCGAGCCGAATACGGTGATGCACAGATTCAGCGGCCCGCCCGTCGTATCGCCGCCGACCAGTTCGCAGCCATGGCGCCCGGCGAGTTCGAAGAGACCGTCGCTGAACGCGGACAGCCAGTCGGCGTCGGCTTTCGGCAGCGAGAACGCGAGCGTGAACGCCTGCGGCTTTGCGCCCATCGCCGCGAGGTCCGACAGATTGACGGCGAGCGCCTTGTGACCGAGCGCCTTCGGATCGACGTCGGGAAAGAAGTGGCGGCCTTCGACCAGCATGTCCGTCGAAATGGCGAGCATCTCCCCAGCGGGCGGCGCAAGCAGCGCGCAATCGTCGCCGATGCCCAAGGCAGCGCGCTGCGGGTAGGTCGAATCCGACGCGCGGCGCGCGAAGAAGCGGTCTATCAGCGAAAACTCTGAAAGCATAAATGAGGCGTACGAGTGCGAAAGACGGCGGAAGCGGGTGAGTGGATGCGCTCAAGAAACGCTAATCGAAGCTAACACGATGCTAAAGGCGCGCATTGTAGTCGCGGCGCGGGAGCCGACAAAACGGTGTGCTTTCCTTTCACGCTGTTTCGGTCGCGGCACTTGCACCCGGATTGCAGGGTTCGACTTTTGGGATTGGCGCTACAATGCGATCGAACATCTATTCTAATCCGCACTTCCAAGTCCGCTTATGTCGACTCCCGTCAATATCAAACTCCGTGAAGCCGCACTCGATTATCACGAATTCCCGACCCCCGGGAAGATCGCGATCGCCCCGACCAAGCAGATGATCAACCAGCGCGACCTCGCGCTGGCGTACTCGCCTGGCGTTGCGTTCGCGTGCGAGGCGATCGTCGAAAACCCGCTGAATGCGGCGCGCTTCACGGCGCGCAGCAACCTGGTCGGCGTCGTGTCGAACGGCACCGCGGTGCTCGGCCTGGGCAACATCGGGCCGCTCGCGTCGAAGCCGGTCATGGAGGGCAAGGCCGTCCTGTTCAAGAAATTCGCCGGTATCGACGTGTTCGACATCGAGCTGAACGAGTCGGACCCGCACAAGCTGGTCGAGGTGATCGCGGCGCTCGAGCCGACCTTCGGCGGCATCAACCTTGAAGACATCAAGGCGCCGGACTGCTTCATCGTCGAACGCGAATGCCGCAAGCGCATGAAGATTCCCGTTTTCCACGACGACCAGCACGGCACGGCGATCGTCGTCGCGGCGGCTGTCACGAACGGGCTGAAGGTTGTCGGCAAGAGCATCAAGGAAGTGAAGCTGGTCGCGTCGGGCGCGGGCGCTGCGTCGCTGGCGTGTCTGAACCTGCTGGTCGATCTCGGCATGCCGATCGAGAACATCTACGTGACCGACCTGGCCGGTGTCGTCTACAAGGGCCGCACGGAACTGATGGACCCGGACAAGGAGCGGTTTGCTCGTGAGACGGACGCGCGCACGCTGTCGGAAGTGATGGGCGGAGCGGATGTGTTCCTTGGCCTGTCGGCGGGCGGCGTGCTCAAGCAGGACATGGTCAAGCAGATGGCCGACAAGCCGCTGATTCTCGCGCTCGCCAACCCGACGCCGGAAATCCTGCCGGAACTCGCGCTCGAAGTGCGCCCCGACGCCGTGCTCGCGACGGGCCGCACCGACTATCCGAACCAGGTCAATAACGTTCTGTGTTTCCCGTTCATCTTCCGCGGCGCGCTCGACGTCGGCGCGACGGTGATTACGAAGGAAATGGAAATTGCCGCAGTCAACGCGATCGCGGAACTGGCGCGCCAGGAACAATCCGACATCGTCGCGACGGCTTACGGCATTCAGGACCTGTCGTTCGGTCCGGAGTATCTGATTCCGAAGCCTTTCGATCCCCGCCTGATCGTTCAGATCGCGCCCGCCGTTGCGCAGGCTGCGATGGATGCCGGCGTCGCCACGCGTCCGATCGAAGACATGGAGGCGTACAAGCAGCATCTGCAGCAGTTCGTCTACCACAGCGGCACGACGATGAAGCCGATCTTCCAGCTCGCGCGTGGCGTCGAGCCGGAGAAGAAGCGCATTGTGTTCGCCGAGGGCGAGGAAGAGCGCGTGCTGCGCGCGGTGCAGATCGCCGTCGACGAAAAGCTGGCGAAGCCGATTCTGATCGGCCGTCCGGCTGTGATCGAGCAACGCATCGCGAAGTATGGCCTGCGTCTCGTCAATGGCCAGGACTATACGATCGTCAACACCGACCACGACGAACGCTACCGCGACTTCTGGCAGACCTATCACAAGATGATGTCGCGCAAGGGCTTCACGGAGCAGATGGCGAAGCTGGAAATGCGCCGCCGCACGACGCTGATCGGCTCGATGCTGGTGAAGAAGGGCCACGCCGACGGCATGATCTGCGGCACGGTCAGCACGACCCACCGCCACCTGCACTTCATCGATCAGGTGATCGGCAAGAAGGAAGGCGCGAAGGTCTACGCGGCAATGAACGCATTGGTGCTGCCGAACCGCCAGATTTTCCTCGTCGATACGCACGTGAACGTCGATCCGACGGCGGAGGAGCTGGCCGAGATCACGATCATGGCGGCGGAAGAAGTGCGGCGCTTCGGCATCGAACCGAAGATCGCGCTGCTGTCGCACTCGAACTTCGGCACGAGCAACGCGCCTTCTGCGCAGAAAATGCGCGATGTGCTGGCTATCTTGCAGGAACGTGCACCGCATCTGCAGGTGGACGGCGAAATGCACGGCGACCTGGCACTCGACGCGAACCTGCGCAAGGAAATCCTCGCGGATTCGACGCTGGAAGGCGACGCGAACCTGCTGGTGCTGCCGAATATCGACGCCGCCAACATCTCGTACAACCTGCTGAAGACGGCAGCCGGCAACAACATCGCGATCGGGCCGATCCTGCTCGGCGCGGCGCAGCCGGTGCATGTGCTGACGCCGTCGGCAACCGTTCGCCGGATCGTCAACATGACGGCGCTGCTCGTCGCCGATGTGAACGCAACGCGTTAAATCTGCGATTGTTTCGGCGCGAGCTGTTGGTTTTTAGCTCGCGCAGGCAAAAAAAGAGGCGTGCCCGCGATGGGCACGCCTTCGAGCAATGGCTGGGGATTAGCCATCCCGCAAAAAGGCAGATGCTTGACGTGAATCGGTTGTGCGAACTGTCCGGACGACGAGGCATGAACGCCGTCCAACATCTTGCCTTGAGATCACTTTATCTCAATCGGGCTAAAATCTCTGTCAAAATGTGTCATATCTGGCGTCGGCGCCCTGCCGGTTTTCGCCTGGACGACCTTTCGTCCGACTAATGAACATTGATTCCAAAAGACATTAGCGATACCCTTACGACTTTCATGGTCGTCAAACTCGTTAGTTAACAGCGGGAATCCTGGACTCATGGCACGCAAGTGGCTCCGCGACGGCGTGCTGATCGCCGCCTTGACGGTTGGCGGCCTGGTCGTTGGATCAGGCGGCTTTCCGGCGGGCGCCCTGGCCCGGGAAGCGCAGCAGGGGCAGGCGGGAGGCACGATCGCGGTGGCGCAATTGCCGCCGCAAGCCGTCAGCACATTGAACTTGATTGCAGCTGGCGGGCCTTATCCGTATGAGAAGGACGGCGTCGTATTCGGCAATCGTGAGCGGTTGCTGCCGCCGCACCGGCGCGGCTATTACCACGAATACACCGTTCCCACGCCAGGCGCCCGCGATCGCGGCGCACGGCGCATCGTCTGTGGGGGGCCGCTCAGGCGGACCGCCAATTGCTACTACTCAGACGACCACTACGCCAGTTTTAATCGCATTATTGAATGACATCGGGATAATCGGCATGAGCGACAACGTCTACGCGCACGACTCGAAAGTCGCGACGGATTTTCTCGCGGCCGGCGACGGCAATATGTTCCAGCGCGTCATGCAGATGCGCGATGCCGGCCAGGTCCGTGACGTCCAGAACGAAGCCAGTACGGGCCTTTCATCGGAAGAGGAGCGCATGAGTCTTTTCCAGACCGTACGACCGAACATCGTGCAGTCGATCCGCGCGTTCCGCGTGCAGGATCTCGCCGACGAAGCGGCTCGGCTCGGTCAGCATTTCCTCTATGCATTTGTGGGCAACGCCCAGTCGAAGCAGGAAGTGATGGAAACCATCGCGACGTCGTTCCTGTTTCCGAAGCATTTCGGCAAGAATTACGACGCGCTGTACGACTCGCTGACCGATCTCGTTCATAAGGCCGGCTCGCAACCGGGATTCGTCATCGTGCTCGAAGCGCTGCCGATCGCGATCAAATTCGACAAGGAAGCACGTGAAACGCTGCTCGACGTGTTCCGCGAGGCCGCAGAGTTCTGGGCGGAGCGCAAGGTGGCGTTCCGGGTGTTTTACTCGTTTGCCTGAGTGTTTGATCTGAAAATAAGAAAGGCCCGCCAATTGGCGGGCCTTTTGCATTCAGGTGATGGCTTTCTTCGGAGGAAGGCGCCGCGAGACGCGCCGCTTACCAGCCGCCCCAGCGTGCGGCCAGCGCGGACAGCACGGCGATCCCGGCTGTCTCGGTGCGCAGCACGCGCGGGCCGAGACCGACGGACGTAAAACCGTGGCTCGCCGCCGCCGCTTCTTCGGCAGCGGAGAAGCCGCCTTCCGGGCCGACCAGGATCAGCGCGCGGACGGTCGGCGGCTCGCTGGGCAAGGCGGAGAACGGCACGCTCGCGCGCGGCGACAGCAGCAGGCGCAACTCGCCGTCGGCGGGTTGCTTCGGCATCGAGCCGAGCCACGTGGCGAGTTCGCGTGTCGGCATCACTTCCGGCAGGCGGTTGCGCCCGCATTGCTCGCACGACGCCTGCACGATCCGCTGCCAATGAACCTGCCTGCGTTGCGCGCGCTCGCCGGACAGTCGCACGACGCTGCGCGTGGTCGTGAGCGGCACGAATTCGGACGCGCCGAGTTCGGTCGCTTTTTCGATCAGCCAGTCCATCTTGTCGCTGCCGGCGATACCCTGTGCGAGCGTCAACCGATAGGGCGGCTCAGCCTCGACGTCGCGGAACGGGCCGATCCGCACGATGGTTCCGTGCCGGTCCATATCGACGATTTCGGCGCTGTACTCGCCGCCGGCGCCGTTGAACAGGCTCACGGTGTCGCCTGGTTGCAGACGCAGGACACGTACGTGCCGATTGACTTCATCCGGCAGGGAAACGATGTCGTCGGTTTTGAACGGGGTGCCGACGAAGAAGCGAGGCATAAGGAAAGTTCTCATTCATTCAAGACAGGTGGCAGGCTAACGCCCAGCGGTAACCGTCGAGATCTTCGATCTGGGCAAAACGATCGCCCCAGAACTGATCTTGCGGTTCGCTCAGCGACCTGGCGCCGGCCGCAATGGCCCGAGCATAGACCGTGTCGACGTCGTCGACATAAAGGTAAAACGATTGGGGTGCCGTCGTGGCCGCGCTTTTCGGGGTTTTCGCCGTCGAGCCGAACGCGCCTTCCGGGGCGAACATGACGATTAATTGATCCTGATACGTCATCTCGACATGCATGACGGCGCCATCGTCGTGCACGCTGTCCCGGACCCGGAAACCGAACGCCGCTTCGAAGAACGCGATCGAGGTGCGCGCATCGCGGACGGTCAGATACGGCGTCAGCCATGGCACTCCGGCGGGGCGTGAGGCAGTCATCGAACTCTCCTGAACCAGTGGGTCGTCATGCCATCGCCTTCGCTACCAGGGTTGCCTCGCGGCGGCCAGTGCCGAAGAAGCGATGAATTTTGCAGCACTCTCAAACCTAACGCTCTAAGAATCGGCTTAGTTTATCGCTGGATACGCGACGAACGGCGAATAATGAACCGCGCGGCGATATTTCCAGCGTCAGGCGCATCCGGATTTTCGCAGGATCGTGCTTGCTTTGCGGAATCGTAAATCGCGACAACACACGGAAGGATCTAGACAGGGCCGAAAAAGTTCTGGAGATTGCGCGCCGTCAAGCGCGCGGCGAACAGGCCGCAGATCGAGGCCGCATGACGCAGCGACGGCCTGCGCAGCGTGCGCCGGCCGGGTGCCCATGCGCGCTGGATCGCTCCGAAACGCCCGTCCTATGGCCGAAGACGCGGCCGGCTATCTGTTAGAATATTCCGCTTCGCAGCCCTGTCCGTTTGCTCTGCCTGCCCCGCGTCTCCCGGCGCCGCACCGTGCGCCGAAGCAGACTGGCCGCCGGGCTTCCGGACCATCAACGGCGCCTCCGCTTTTTGGACCATTCTCCGGACTCGACATGACGACCTCGTCTCCCGCACCCACCTCCCTGATGGCCAACGCGATCCGCGCGCTCGCCATGGATGCCGTTCAACAAGCGAACTCCGGTCACCCCGGCATGCCCATGGGCATGGCCGAGATCGGTGTTGCGCTGTGGTCGCGACACCTGCGTCACAACCCGAAAAACCCGCATTGGTCCGATCGCGACCGCTTCGTGCTGTCGAACGGTCACGGCTCGATGCTGCTGTACTCGCTGCTGCATCTGACGGGCTACGACCTGCCGATGGAAGAGCTGAAGAACTTCCGTCAAATGCACTCGAAGACGCCGGGCCACCCCGAGTACGGCATCACGCCGGGCGTCGAGACGACCACGGGCCCGCTCGGCCAGGGCCTCGCGAACTCGGTCGGCATGGCGCTCGCCGAGTCGCTGCTCGCGAACGAATTCAACAAGCCTGACGCGAAGATCGTCGATCACCACACGTATGTGTTCCTCGGCGACGGCTGCCTGATGGAAGGCATCTCGCACGAAGCCTGCTCGCTCGCGGGCGTGCTGAAGCTGAACAAGCTGATCGCGTTTTACGACGACAATGGCATTTCGATCGACGGTGAAGTGGTTCACTGGTTCCACGACGACACGCCGAAGCGCTTCGAGGCATACGGCTGGAACGTGATTCCGGGCGTGGTCGGTCACGACGTCGACGCCGTCGACGCCGCGATCCAGAAGGCGAAGCAGTCGGACAAGCCGACGCTGATCTGCTGCAAGACCGTGATCGGTGAAGGCTCGCCGAACAAGGCGGGCACGCACGACGTGCACGGCGCGGCGCTGGGCGAAAAGGAAGTCGCGGCCGTGCGCGAGAAGCTCGGCTGGCACTATCCGCCGTTCGTGATTCCGCCGGAAGTCTACGCAGCGTGGGACGCGACGGAGAAGGGCGCGAAAATCGAAGGCGAATGGAACGACGCGTTCGCTGCATACCGCGCCAAGTACCCGCAGGAAGCTGCCGATTTCGAGCGCCGCATGGCGAACAAGCTTCCCGCCGACTGGGCGGAGAAGGCACAGGCGATCATCGCTGGCGCGAACGAGCGCGCTGAAACCATCGCGACCCGCAAGGCGTCGCAGCAGGCTATCGAAGGCCTCGCGGCCGTGCTGCCGGAACTGGTCGGCGGCTCGGCTGACCTGACGGGCTCGAACCTGACCAACTGGAAGGCGGCGAAGTACGTGCGCGTCGGCGAGAACGGCGCGGCGGGTAACTACGTCAACTACGGCGTGCGCGAATTCGGCATGAGCGCGGCCATCAATGGTCTCGCGGTGCATGGCGGCCACAAGGCGTTCGGCGGCACGTTCCTGACCTTCTCGGACTACAGCCGCAACGCGCTGCGCGTCGCCGCACTGATGAAGTCGCCGTCCATCTTCGTGTTCACGCACGACTCGATCGGCCTCGGCGAAGACGGCCCGACGCACCAGTCCATCGAACACGTCGCGAGCCTGCGCCTGATTCCGCACATGCAGGTATGGCGCCCGGCGGATACCGTCGAAACGGCGGTTGCGTGGACGCAGGCCATCGAGCATCAAGGTCCGTCGAGCCTGATCTTCAGCCGCCAGAACCTCGCATTCAACCCGCGCACGGATGCTCAGATCGCGAACATCGCGAAGGGCGGCTATGTGCTGAAGGACTGGAACGAGGACATTCCGGCGCGCAAGATCATCCTGATCGCGACGGGCTCGGAAGTCGAACTGGCGATGAAGTCGGTCGAAGCGCTGGCGCGCGAAGGCATTGCGGCACGTGTCGTGTCGATGCCGTCCACCACCACGTTCGACAAGCAGGACGCCGAATACCGCGAGCGCGTGCTGCCGCACGGCGTGCGCCGCGTCGCAATCGAAGCGGGCGTGACGGACTTCTGGCGTAAGTATGTCGGTCTGGAGGGCGGCGTCGTCGGGATTGACGTGTTCGGCGAATCCGCGCCGGCCGGCGTGCTGTTCAAATATTTCGGCTTCACCGTCGAGAAGGTTGTCGAGACGGCCAAGGCCGCACTCGGCTAATTGCGCGCCGCGTCATGCGCGCTGCGTTCCGGCGGCGCGCGTGACGGCTGGTCGTGCATCAGCCGAAGCATCACGGAAGAATTTTTTCAGCCATCAGGAGATAGAACATGACGATTCGCGTCGCAATCAACGGCTATGGCCGGATCGGCCGCAATACGCTGCGCGCCTTCTATGAAAACGGCAAGAAGCACGATCTCGAGATCGTCGCGATCAACGACCTCGGCGACGCCAAGACCAATGCGCACCTGACGCAGTACGACACGGCGCATGGCAAGTTCCCGGGCGAAGTGACCGTCGACGGCGAGAACCTGATCGTCAACGGCGACAAGATCCGCGTGCTGGCCAACCGCAATCCGGCTGAACTGCCGTGGGGCGAGCTGGGCGTCGACGTCGTGCTGGAATGCACGGGTTTCTTCACGACAAAGGAAAAGGCGAGCGCGCACATCAAGGGTGGCGCGAAGAAGGTGATCATTTCGGCGCCGGGCGGCAAGGACGTCGACGCGACGATCGTGTATGGCGTGAACCACAACGTGCTGAAGGCGTCGGACACGGTCATCTCGAACGCATCGTGCACGACGAACTGCCTCGCGCCGCTCGTCAAGCCGCTGAACGACAAGATCGGTCTGGAAACGGGTCTGATGACCACGATCCACGCGTACACGAACGACCAGGTGCTGACCGACGTGTATCACGAAGACCTGCGCCGCGCGCGTTCGGCCACGCATAGCCAGATCCCGACGAAGACGGGTGCTGCATCGGCGGTCGGTCTCGTGCTGCCGGAACTGAACGGCAAGCTGGATGGTTACGCGATCCGTGTTCCGACTATCAATGTGTCGATCGTCGATCTGTCGTTCATCGCCAAGCGCGATACGACTGTCGATGAAGTGAACGCAATCATGAAGGAAGCGTCGGAAGGCGCGCTGAAGGGCATCCTCGGGTATAACTCGGCGCCGCTGGTTTCGATCGACTTCAACCATAACCCGGCGTCGTCGACCTTCGATGCGACGCTGACCAAGGTGTCGGGCCGTCTGGTGAAGGTGTCGAGCTGGTATGACAATGAGTGGGGTTTCTCGAACCGCATGTTGGATACGGCGGTTGCACTCGCTAACGCGAAGTAAGTTTTTTTTCGCTGTTCAGCGGGAAGAGGCCGTCCTTTGGGCGGCTTTTTCTTTTTGGGTTTTGGTCTCGGTGCGGTTGGTTTGGTTTGGTTTGGTTTTCTGGACCTTGCGCTGGTATCCGCGATTTGCTTTTGCTTTCGCTTTCGCTGGCATCCGCGAATTGTTAGCGCGCTCCACGCGTCGTCCCTGTGCGGGGCGGCACCTACTTTTCTTTGCCGCCGCAAAGAAAAGTAGGCAAAAGAAAGCGGCTCACACCGCCAGCGCTAATTCTTGCCTGAGGGCCCCCACAGGTTCTTACGCTTCACACGGCAACCACGTGACCCACGTCCGTTGCCAGCGCTCTGAATGAGCGCCTCACCCACTTCACGCACCTGCGCTTCAGCACGCCGCGCCAGACCGTCCACGGCCGCCCAGGTGGCAAACTGTGTGTAGGCCCTCGGTGCTCCACACGCTTCACTCCAGACCGATTGCGCACGCGCCCCACCCGGTAAGAGCGCCAAGCCATACGACGCGACAACCTACACACAGTTTGCCACCTGGGCGGCATATGCCATTCGCTGCCGCTGGCTCATGTACGGGTGTTTGACGTGGGTGAGGCGTTGATTCGAAGCGTTGGCAACGGGCGCCAACCACGGCACTGGCGTGTGAAGGATGGGGACGTTGGGGGCCCGTGGGTAAACGTCAAGAATTGGCGGTGTGAGCCGCTTTCTTTTGCCTACTTTTCTTTGCGGCGGCAAAGAAAAGTAGGTGCCGCCCCGCACAGGGGCGACGCGTGAAGCGAGATAACGAATCGCGGATGCCAGCGAAAGCAAAGGCAAAACGCGGATGCCACCGCAAAGACCCAAAAAACCAAACCGCCCGCACCGCGACCAACCCCAACCCCAACCCCAAAACCAAAAACTCAAACCTGCGGCGTAGGAAAATAAACCCCCGCTCGTTGCGCCGCATTCGCAATATGCTTCTCGATAGCGAGCCCAGCCGCATGCGGATCACGCGCCTTCAGCGCGTCCAGAATCGCGCGATGCTCATGATAAGTAGACAGCACAAGCTCACGCCGATAGAACGGCATACGCTGACTTTCCTTCATGATGTCGGCACTACTCCGCAAGATCGACTCGATAGCGGCATTGCCCGCAATATTGACGATCCGCATATGAAAATCGAAGTCCAACTGCGCGGCGTCATCAAGCTCGCCATTGGTCAGCGCCGTGTGCAGCGAAGCAATATTGTCCTCAAACCATTCGACATCGTCATCGCCGATAGCCAGCGCTGCCATGCGCGCGACAAAACCCTCCAGCGCGAACCGCATCTGATAAGTATCCGGCAACGATGATTGATCCGCGAAACGCCACGGATGCGCCGACGAAGCCTTCGTCGACTGTACATACACACCTTTGCCCGGACGGATAGTCAACAGCCCGAGCGCTTCGAGCGTCGATAACGCCTCGCGCAGCGACGCACGGCTGATGTCCATTTCTTCCGACAATTGCCGCTGCGCCGGCAGCAAACTGCCGACAGGATAAACGCCACCCTCGATCCTCTCGCGAATCGTCGAGATGGCGGAGTCGGTAACAGTATGCGGCACGTTTTTCATGATGTCGGCGGCGGCTCGGTGCGGTCTGACCAGCATTGTAGAACGGCTTTCGGCATTGCGCGCAAACCTTCACCTACACGCAAGTTCCGGGCGAGAAGGCCGGTCAGACCAGACCGGGTAAACACCCTCCCAACAATCCTTGACCTCACTATATCGGCTTCCTACTATTCGCCATAACAGTACTGGTCGGACCAGTATGAACAGATGTTCAAGACCCAACTCGTGACCGGGAGAAAGCCGTGTTGAAGTTTTTCAATTCGCTGTTTGGCCGGGTGGTGATCGCTCTCGTGGCGGGCATCGTGATCGGAGCGCTATTTCCGCATTTCGCGCAGTCGCTGCGTCCATTGGGCGACGGCTTTCTGAAGCTGATCAAGATGGTGATCGGGCCGATCGTGTTCTGCGTGGTCGTCAGCGGCATGGCGCACGCAGGCGATCTGAAGAAAGTGGGGCGCGTCGGCCTGAAGGCCGTCGTCTATTTCGAAATCATGACGACGATCGCGCTCGTGATCGGCGCGGTGCTCGCGTATGTGACGCGGCCCGGCGTCGGCATGAATATCGATCTGCATACGCTCGACGCCGGCTCGCTCGCCAGCTACACCGAGCACGCGAAGAGCCTGAAAGACACGGCAGGCTTCCTGCTGAAGATCATCCCCGACACCGCGATCGACGCGTTCGCGAAGGGCGACATCCTGCAGATTCTCGTGTTCTCCGTGCTGGTTGGCTCCGCGCTGTCGCTGCTCGGGCCGCGCGCGCAACGCGTCAACGATCTGATCGACGAACTCGCACAGGTGTTCTTCCGCGTGATGAGCTTCATCATCAAGCTCGCGCCGCTCGGCGTGCTGGGCGCGATCGCGTTCACGACGGGCACGTATGGCGTCGAATCGCTGAAGCAGCTCGGCATGCTCGTCGTCGTGTTCTACGCGAGCTGCATCGTGTTCGTCGCAGTCGTGCTGGGTGTCGTGATGCGTCTGGCCGGCTTCAGCGTATTCAAGCTGATCCGCTATCTGCGCGAAGAACTGTCGATCGTGCTCGGCACCGCTTCGTCGGATGCCGTGCTGCCGCAGATCATGCGCAAGCTCGAATGGATGGGCGTGAAGGATTCGACCGTCGGTCTCGTGATTCCGACCGGCTACTCGTTCAACCTCGACGGCTTCTCGATCTATCTGACGCTCGCGGTGATCTTCATCGCACAGGCGACCAACACACCGCTGTCTATGCACGACCTGATCGTCGTCGTACTGGTGTCGCTGGTGACGTCGAAGGGCGCACACGGCATCCCCGGCTCGGCGATCGTGATTCTCGCCGCGACGCTCTCGGCGATTCCCGCGATTCCCGTGCTCGGCCTCGTGCTGATCCTGCCCGTCGACTGGTTTGTCGGCATCGCCCGCGCGCTGACGAACCTGATCGGCAACTGCGTCGCGACCGTCGTCGTCGCCGTGTGGGAAAACGATATCGACAAGGCGCGCGCCCGCCGGGTGCTGAACCTCGACAGCGACTACCGCTTCGTCCCCGCCACTACCGATCGCGACGACAACGCGAGCCACGCGAACCCGGCGCACGCCGTCTGACCACGCTTTCCGCCATCTGACCGACCACTCATGGCAAACGCGGCGGACTCACGGTCCGCCGCCTCTCCTCTCACTCGACACTGAACCGATCATGGCCAATCCGATTCTCGATCCGAACGCACCCGCTTTCACGCGCCGCTACATGAATCTCGCCGACCCGCGCCTGGGCGCGAAGGCGCTGTTTGCCAGCGACGAATTCTTCGCCCCGAAAGAGCGGATGCTCGACCCGCAGCCCGCCGTGTTCATCCCCGGCAAGTACGACGATCACGGCAAATGGATGGACGGCTGGGAAACGCGCCGCAAGCGCACGACGGGCCACGACTACTGCGTGGTGCGGCTCGCGCGGCCGGGCATTGTGCATGGCGTCGATCTCGATACGAGCCACTTCACGGGCAATTTCCCGCCTGCGGCCTCGATCGAAGCCTGCTATTCGACCGACGACGTTCCCGCCGACAACGCCGACTGGCAAACCGTCGTCCCCGCGACCACGCTGCAAGGCAATCAGCATCACTACGTCGCAGTGAGCGATACGCGCGCGTTCACGCATCTGCGCGTGAATCTGTATCCGGACGGCGGGCTTGCGCGCCTGCGCGTCTATGGGCAACCGAAGCGCGACTGGGAGCGCGTCGAGCGCGGCAGCCTGCTCGATCTTGCCGCTGTCGAAAACGGCGCGTATCTGGTCGCCGCAAACAACCAGCATTTCGGGCCGGCCTCGCAGATGCTGATGCCGGGGCGCGGCGTGAACATGGGCGATGGCTGGGAAACGCGTCGCCGCCGCGAGCCGGGCAACGACTGGGCGATCGTCGCGCTCGCGCGGCCGGGCGTGATCCGCAAGGTCGAAGTGGACACGGCGCACTTCAAGGGCAATTTCCCCGATCGTTGCTCGCTGCAGGCGGCGTCCGTAACGGGCGGCACTGACGATTCGCTCGTCACGCAAGCGATGTTCTGGCCGGTTCTGTTGCCCGAACAGAAGCTGCAGATGGACAACGTGCATACGTTCAGCGCCGAACTCGCCGCGCTCGGGCCGGTGACGCACGTGCGGTTCAACATTTACCCGGACGGCGGCGTATCGCGCTTGCGCCTGTGGGGCGAACTCGAATAACCCGCGCTGAACGGCAGAGAAGATCGACGGAGACGGCCATGAACACACTGCGTATCGAGCGCCTGACACGAGATGCGTTCGCGCCATTCGGCGACGTGATCGAGCTGGACGGCGCGCGCCACTACCCGATCAACGAAGGCACCACCGAGCGTTATCACGACCTCGCGAAAGTCGACGTGAACACGCACGGCGGCCGTCCGCTGATCAATGTGTTTCGTGCGCAGCCGCGCGCATGGCCGATCGAAATCGCGATGATGGAGCGGCATCCGCTCGGCAGCCAGGCGTTCGTGCCGCTGTCGGACGCGCCTTATCTGATCGTCGTCGCCCCGGCCGGCGATCTCGATCCAGCGAAGCTAAGAGCGTTCTCGACGCGTGGCTGGCAGGGCGTCAATTACGCGAGAGGCGTCTGGCATCATCCGCTGCTCGCGTTGGAGCGCGTGAGCGATTTTCTGGTCGTCGATCGTGGCGGCGACGGGCCGAATTGCGACGAAGCGGCGCTGCCGCAAACGTGGTGTCTGGAGCGCGAATCGTTCGAAATAGCGGACGTTTGAGGGTTGGGTAAGCAGAGGAAAGCAAAAGGCCCGGTCGAAGAATTCGACCGGGCCTTTCTGCGTCTTACTGGCAAATCCTGCCCGGGCCGCGCCCCGCGAACTGCCCGGAAACCCGCGTCAGTGCTTGCGATGCGGGCATTTGTCCTTGGTGCACACGCCATACAGTGCGAGCGCGTGTTCCTGCAGCTTGAAGCCGCGTTCTTTCGCGATTGCCTGCTGGCGGTTTTCGATTTCAGGGTCGAAAAACTCTTCAACCAACCCGCAATCGATACACACCAGATGGTCGTGGTGCGTTCCTTCGTTCAGCTCAAATACCGCTTTACCCGACTCGAAGTTGCTGCGTGACAGCAGGCCTGCCTGCTCGAACTGCGTGAGCACGCGGTACACCGTGGCGAGCCCGATATCCAGCTCTTCATGCAGGAGGCTGCGATAGACATCTTCGGCGGTCAGATGGCGTACCGGGCTGTGCTGAAAGATTTCCAGAATCTTGAGGCGCGGTAGGGTCGCCTTGAGTCCGATATTCTTCAGATCGGTTGGATTGGTCATGGCAAGGGATCCCTAGAGTACAATGCAGGGTTCTAATGGTAATGTGAATTGCTGTTCAGGTCATCTTACACGGAAACACGCGCGGCTCGCGTAGCCCGCACGGTGAGGGAAATGATTCCAAAAGCTCTATTGATCAACCGGGGGAGCCGCGTACGGCGTACCTTGATCGTCGCGGCGGCGGTGGCGGTTCTTGCTGGATGTTCCACGTATGACAGCCTGACTCAGCGTGTTGCCCAAAGCATCACGCCGTACCGCATTACCGTGGTTCAAGGTAACTTCGTATCGAAGGAAGCGGCTGCGCAAATGCAGGTTGGCATGTCGCGCGCCCAGGTCCGGCAGGTACTCGGCACGCCGCTTCTTTCCGACATGTTCCACGCGGACCGCTGGGACTACGTCTTCTATTTCAAGCGCGGCTCGACGGCAGTCGTCCAGCAGCGCGATTTCATCGTGATGTTCACGGGTGATCGCGTCGCGAGCTGGTCGGGCGGCGAAGATCTGCCGTCCAACCTCGAACTGCTCGCCGAAATCGACGGCGATCGCACGGGCAAGAAGGTGAAGGCTGCGCCTGTCGTCGCGAGCGCGACGGCCGAGGCGAGCGGTGCGGCTGCAGCGGCCGCGCCTGCGCCCGTTGCGGTGCCCGATACCGTGCGCTCGGCCACCTCCGACGCAGCGCAAGCCGGCAGTCTGCCAGCCGTCGACGCGAACGCGCAGGCCGCTCAGGCAGCGAACCGTCTGACCAACGCGGTGCAATCGCCCGCGCCGGGCACGACGCCTTCGGTGCGCGCGAACACGCCGCCGTCTAACGGTGGCGTGCCACAGAATTCAACGGAGCCGGGTCAGCCGCAGTTCCGCTTCACGCGTCCGCCGCCTCCGCAGATGCAAGGCGTGCCGAGCGACAACCCTGTTGGCCCGACCGGCCCGACTGGCCCGGAAAGCAACAACGGCCAGTCGAAAGACGCACCCGCGAAGTCGTCGCAATCTTCCTCGCAATCGGCAACGGGCACGGGAACGGGCGGCTGATTCCGTTGTCCGTAACATGACGGGCGGCGTGTCCGTCCGTCATGCGTCTTGCCGCGATGCCGCTTCGCTGTGAGACGCAGCCCGCTTCGTTTCTTTTGTCGCCTCTCGGCGCGCTGCCTGTCGGCGCGATGTTCAGGCGCTGTTAGCAGGACTACCCATGAAAATTGCCATCGCCGGCGCGTCGGGCCGCATGGGCCGGATGCTCATCGAAACCGTCCTCAACGATCCTGACGTCACGCTGTCGGGCGCGCTCGACCGCACAGGCGCGCCGCAACTGGGCCAGGACGCCGGCGCGTTTCTCGGCAAGCAGACGGGTGTGCTGATGTCGGACGATATCGACGCCGTGCTCGCGCAATCCGACTATCTGATCGACTTCACGCGCCCCGAGGGCACGCTCGCGCACATCGACGCCGCGCTGCGCACGAACACGAAACTCGTGATCGGCACGACGGGTTTCGACGACGCGCAAAAAGCGCAGATTCGCGCCGCGTCGGAAAAGATCGGCATCGTGTTCGCATCGAACTTCAGCGTTGGCGTGAACGTGACAATGAAGCTGCTCGAATTCGCTGCGCCTCATTTCTCGCAGGGCTACGACATCGAAATCATCGAGGCGCATCATCGTCACAAGGTCGACGCGCCGTCCGGCACGGCGCTGACGATGGGCGAAGTGATCGCCGGCGCGCTCGGCCGCAAGCTCGAAGACTGCGCGGTCTACGCACGCGAAGGCGTGACGGGCGAACGCGATCCGTCCACCATCGGTTTCTCGGCGATTCGCGGCGGTGATATCGTCGGC
This sequence comes from Paraburkholderia caribensis, assembly GCF_002902945.1. Lineage (NCBI taxonomy): Bacteria > Pseudomonadati > Pseudomonadota > Betaproteobacteria > Burkholderiales > Burkholderiaceae > Paraburkholderia > Paraburkholderia caribensis. The sequence goes on along the minus strand of NZ_CP026101.1, from coordinate 3,094,555 downwards.
GACCATACGGTGCTGTTCGCGGGCATCGGCGAGCGCATCGAAATCACGCACAAGTCGGCGAGCCGCCTGTCGTACGCGCAAGGCGCGGTGCGCGCGGTGCGTTTCCTCGAAGGCCACCCGAGCGGCCTGTTCGACATGCAGGACGTGCTCGGCTTGCGCTAGACACCGCGTGAGCGTGTTCTCATCCGCCAAGGCGCCGTAGCCGAGGCGACCAAAGAGTTCCGATGGCAGACACCGGCATCATCCATTACCTGCAAACCAGCGACGCCATCACGCATGGCGTCGCGTACGTGTTGCTGGCGATGTCGATTGCGAGCTGGTGTTTCCTGATCGTCAAAAGCTGGATTCTCAGCCGCGCGAAGCGGCAAGGGCCGCGCGCCATTGCGCGGTTCTGGCAGGCGCCCACGCTGTCCGACGGCGTCTCGGCACTGCGTCTCGCGGATCGCGAGCACATCTTTTCTCCGTTGGCGGAAGCGGCGCTGCAGGCGTCGGAAGTCGAGACGCCGGGCGTGCTGCTCGCGCGCGTCGAGCGCAGCGAACGCGTGCTGCGCGCGCTGCGTCAGGCGCTGCACCGCTCGCAGCGGCGGCTCGAGTTCGGGCAGGTGCTGCTGGCGTCGGTGGGCAGCACGGCGCCGTTCGTCGGCTTGCTGGGCACCGTGTGGGGCATTTATCACGCGCTCGGCAGCATCGCGCAAAGCGGGCAGGCGATGATCGAGAACGTCGCAGGTCCAGTCGGCGAGGCGCTCATCATGACGGCGTTCGGCCTCGTCGTCGCGATTCCCGCCGTGCTTGCCTACAACGTGCTCGGGCGGATGGTGCGGCAGTTGTCGGAGGAACTCGACGGCTTCGCGCACGATCTGCACGCGTACGTCTGCGCGCCCACGGGCGACGCATCCGACAACGCGCGCGGCGGCGCGCACAGCGACACGCTGGGCCGCGGCGAGCGGGCGCCCGCGCGGACGCAGGCGTAGCGCGAAAGGCTCGGGCGCCGGGGCAACTCGCATCGGCACGTATCGAACAGGAAGAACGAGGCACGACACATGGCATTCGGCGGACTCGACAGGCACAAGACGTCCGCGCCGATGGCGGACATCAACATGACGCCGCTGATCGACGTGATGCTGGTGCTGCTCGTTATTTTCATCATCACGGCGCCGCTGTTCACGCACGCGATCCGGCTCGATCTGCCGCGCGTCGCGGCCGCCGAGGCGCGCGAGACGCCGCAGACCATCACGCTGTCGATCGACGCCGCAGGCAAGCTCTACTGGAACGACAAGCCCATCACGCTCGACCAGATGCGCGCGCAGTTCAACGACGCGGGCAAGCAGAAGGAACAGCCGGAAATTCACCTTCGCGCCGAGCGCTCGACGCGCTACGAAGTGATCGCGCAGGTGATGGGCGCGGCGCAGCAGGCGGGTCTGGAGCGGATCGGTTTCGTGACCGAGCCGCCGGCGGGCGACACCAAAGCCGGCCAGCCGACGCCTCCCGCCGCCGCACCGGCTGCGCAATAAGCGGAAGCCAGTCGCGCCGGCAAGCCGCCCGCTTTCACCCCGCATCACGCCGAATCGGCGCGCAAAACGCATCGCCTACGCTCAATCGCGCGCGGCGTGAACCCGGCCGAACGGTATAATCAGCCCTTTCCCCTTGACGAGAGGGGAATCGACAAGACATTCATCACGCAGAGCACCGTGCCGGTGCCGAAGCACCCGAACAGCGGCACCGAACAGCGATCCCATCACACCATGCACGAAAAATACGTTCCCTCCGACGTCGAATCCGCCGCGCAAGGACAATGGCGCGCCACCGACGCGTACAAAACGACGGAAAAGGCCGACAAGCCGAAGTTCTATTGCGTTTCGATGCTGCCGTATCCGTCGGGCAAGCTGCACATGGGGCACGTACGCAACTACACGATCAACGACGTGATGTACCGCTATCTGCGGATGAACGGCTACAACACGCTGATGCCGATGGGCTGGGACGCGTTCGGCATGCCTGCCGAAAACGCGGCGATGGCCAACAACGTGCCGCCCGCAAAGTGGACGTACGACAACATCGCGTACATGAAGAAGCAGATGCAGTCTATGGGTCTCGCCATCGACTGGTCGCGCGAAGTCGCCACCTGCAGCCCGGACTACTACAAGTGGAACCAGTGGATCTTCCTGAAGATGCTGGAAAAGGGCATCGCGTACAAGAAGACGGGCACGGTGAACTGGGACCCCGTCGATCAGACCGTGCTCGCAAACGAGCAGGTGATCGACGGCCGCGGCTGGCGCTCGGGCGCGCTCGTCGAGAAGCGCGAAATCCCCATGTACTACATGCGCATCACGCAATACGCGGATGAACTGCTGAACGATCTCGAAGGGCTCGGCTGGCCCGAGCGCGTGAAGATCATGCAGCAGAACTGGATCGGCAAGAGCTTCGGCGTGAATTTCGGCTTCCCGTACGAACTGGACGGCGAAAAGAAGCTGCTGCGCGTGTTCACGACGCGCGCCGACACGATCATGGGCGTCACCTTCTGCGCGGTCGCCGCGGAGCATCCGCTGGCAACGCGCCTCGCGCAGGGCCGGCCGGAACTGCAGGCGTTCATCGACGAATGCAAGCACGGCGGCGTCGCCGAAGCCGACATGGCGACGATGGAAAAGAAAGGCATGGCCACGGGCTTTTTCGTCACGCATCCGCTGACGCAGGAAAAGATCGAGGTGTGGATCGGCAACTACGTGCTGATGAGCTACGGCGAAGGCGCCGTGATGGGCGTGCCCGCGCACGACGAGCGCGACTTCGCGTTCGTGAAGAAGTACGGCATTCCCGTCAAGCAGGTGGTCGCGGTCGAAGGCCAGACGTTCTCGACGGATGCGTGGCAGGAATGGTACGGCGACAAGGAAAACGGCGTTCTGGTCAACAGCGGCAAATACGACGGGCTCAAGTACGCGGAAGCCGTCGACGCAATCGCGGCTGATCTGAAGGCGCTCGGCCTCGGCGACAAGCAGGTCACGTGGCGTCTGCGCGACTGGGGCATCTCGCGCCAGCGCTACTGGGGCACGCCGATCCCGATCATCCACTGCCCGTCGTGCGGCGACGTGCCCGTGCCCGAGAAGGATCTGCCCGTCGTGCTGCCGGAAGACCTCGTGCCGGACGGCACGGGCAACCCGCTCGCGAAGTCGGAAGCGTTCCTGAACTGCACGTGCCCGACCTGCGGCGCGGCTGCGAAGCGCGAAACCGACACGATGGATACCTTCGTCGATTCGTCCTGGTACTTCTATCGCTACGCGGCGCCGGATGCGAAGACGATGGTGGACGAGCGCACCGATTACTGGATGCCGATGGACCAGTACATCGGCGGCATCGAGCACGCCATTCTTCACCTGCTGTACTCGCGTTTCTGGGCGAAGGTCTGCCGCGACCTGGGCATCGTCAAGTTCGGCGAGCCGGCGAAGAACCTGCTCACGCAGGGCATGGTGCTCAACGAAACCTACTACCGCGAAAACGAAGCGGGCAAGAAGACCTGGTACAACCCGGCCGACGTCACCGTCACGCACGACGACAAGGGCCGCCCGGTCGGCGCGACGCTCAACGCCGATGGCCAGCCCGTCGTGCTGGGCGGCGTCGAGAAGATGTCGAAGTCGAAGAACAACGGCGTCGATCCGCAGGTGCTGATCGACCAGTACGGCGCGGATACCGCGCGTCTGTTCACGATGTTCGCGGCTCCCCCGGAGCAGCAGCTCGAATGGTCGGGTGCGGGTGTGGAGGGCGCGAGCCGCTTCCTGCGTCGCGTGTGGGCGTTCGGCCAGGCGAATGAAGCGGCGCTGTCGCAGCCCGGTGCATTCGACGCCGCAAAGCTCACCGATACCGAGAAGACGCTGCGCCGCGAAATCTACAGCGTGCTGAAACAGGCGGACTTCGACTATCAGCGTCTGCAGTACAACACGGTCGTGTCGGCGGCGATGAAGATGCTCAACGCGGTCGAAGGTGCGAAGGGCGCGGGCGCTGCCGTGCTGCGCGAAACCTACGGCGTGCTGCTGCGCGTGCTGTACCCGGTCGTGCCGCACCTCACGTTCCAGTTGTGGCAAGAGCTCGGTTACGAAGCCGAGTTCGGCACGCTGCTCGACGCGCCGTGGCCGAAGGTCGACGAAAAGGCGCTGGAGCAAAGCGAGATCGAACTCGTGCTGCAGGTGAACGGCAAGGTGCGCGGCGCCGTGACGGTCGCGAAGGACGCGTCGCGCGAAGCGATCGAAGCCGTTGCGCTCGCGCACGAGATGTTCGCGAAGTTCAGCGAGGGCAAGCCGGCGAAGAAAGTGATCGTCGTGCCGGGCCGCCTCGTGAACGTCGTCGTCTGATGCGTGCATCGATTGCGCTTTAACTGCGAACCAGGAGCTCATGTGACTCGCAGATCGTTTTTGACTCTGGCGTGTAGCGCGGCGCTGCTGTCCGCGTGCGGCTTCCAGTTGCGCGGGCAGCAGGACTATGCGTTCAAGCGGCTCGCCATCACGGGCGCGTCGGCGCCCGTCTCCGCGCGTCTCACGCGCATGGTGCAGGGCGGCAGCGACACTGTCATCGTCAATTCGCCCGCCAACGCGGACGCCATCCTGTCGATTTCCGAAGGCCGCGGCAACAGCGTGTTGACGCTGAACTCGCTGGGCGTGGTCGAGGAATACGCGCTCGACTACTGGCTGAACTATACGGTGCGCGGCGCCGACGGCACGTTGCTGATTCCGCCGAGCGCGATCCATCTGAATCGCGCAATGACGTATAGCGACCAGTTCTCGCAAGCGAAGGCGTCGGAAGCCGACATTCTTTACGCAGACATGCAGAACGACGCCGTCGATCAGCTGATGCGCCGTCTTGCCGTCGTGCGCTCGCTGCATCCGGCGCCGGGCCAGGAAGTGCCGGGCGTCAATCCGCGCGCGCCGCTGCCGCCGCCGCCGCTTTGATCCGCAGCATCGACCTGCTTTCACTCTCGTTCATCCGTCGCCATGCAACTGCGTCTTGACGCGCTCGAAGCGCATCTCGCGAAAGGTCCCGCCGGTCTGTACGTCGTGTACGGCGACGAGCATCTGCTCGCGCAGGAAGCGTGCGACCGCATCCGCGCGACGGCGCGCGCGAACGGCTTTACCGACCGCACGGTGTTCACGGTGGAACGCGGCTTCGACTGGAGTTCGCTGCTCGGCGCGAGCCAGTCGATGTCGCTGTTCGGCGACCGCCAACTGGTCGAATTGCGCATTCCGACGGGCAAGCCCGGCAAGGAAGGCGCTGACGCGCTGAAGACGTTGGCCGCGTCGGCGAATCCCGATGTGCTGACGCTCATCACGTTGCCGCGCCTCGATGCGGCGACGCAGAAGGCCGCGTGGTTCACCGCGCTGGCCGATGCAGGCGTCGCGCTGAAGATCGATCCCGTCGAGCGCGCGCAACTGCCGGGTTGGGTCGGGCAGCGTCTTGCGCAGCAAGGGCAACGCGTTGCGGCTGGCGAAGAGGGCAAGCGCGCGCTGCAGTTCATTGCGGAACGCGTCGAAGGAAATCTGCTTGCTGCGCATCAGGAAATCCAGAAGCTCGGGCTGCTGTATCCGTCGGGTGCGCTGTCGTTCGAACAGGTTCATGACGCCGTGCTCAACGTCGCGCGCTACGACGTGTTCAAGCTCAACGAAGCGATGCTTGCGGGCGACGTCGGCCGTCTGTCGCGGATGATCGACGGCCTGAAGGGCGAAGGCGAAGCGGCCGTGCTCGTGTTGTGGGCCGTCGTCGAAGAAATTCGCACGCTGCTGCGCATCAAGCGCGGTGTCGAGGCGGGCAAGCCGCTGCCGATGCTGCTGCGCGAAAACCGCGTGTGGGGGCCGCGCGAGCGGCTCGTCGGGCCTGCGTTGTCGCGTGTCACCGAGGCTTCGCTGGAAAAAGCGCTGGCGCTGGCGGCAAAGCTCGATCGGCAGGTGAAAGGGTTGTCGGGCGGCACGCCGGGCAATCACCGCAATGATCCGCCGCCTGATCCGTGGGCCGGACTGTTCGAACTCGCGATGACCGTTGCCGGCGCATCGGCTTCTCCCGTGCGTGGCGCGCCGACGCGGCCAGCGCCAGCGCGACCGGCGCCAATGCGCCGACCGTCGTAGGCTGTCGCACGCCTGACGGATCTGATCGCTGTAGCGCCTGCCGTATTCAGTCAGACACAGCGAAGCCGCAGATCCATCATATAAGCCGCGCGGCAGCCCTTCCCCAGCCCGTGACACGGCGCCGCTCGCCCGAGCAGACAACGGTCACACGTCATACAATCGGCGGATCGTTCCGCTTACAGAAATTGTTAGCCGCGCTTCAGAGGAAACTGAGGCGGAGACCGGCACAACGGGAATCATCATGGATATCGACCAATACATGACCGACCTCGGCCGCCGCGCGCGTCACGCATCGCGTGCGATGGCGCGGGCGTCGACGGCGGCGAAGAACGCCGCGCTCGAAGCCGTCGCGGTTGCGATCGAACGCGAAACGGATGCGCTGAAGGCAGCCAACGCACGCGATCTGGCGCGCGCCCGCGACAAAGGTCACGATGCCGCGTTCATCGATCGCCTGACGCTGTCGGACAAGGCGCTGAAGACGATGGTCGAGGGCTTGCGGCAGGTGGCCACGCTGCCCGATCCGATCGGCGAGATCAGCGGCCTGAAGTATCGGCCGAGCGGCATTCAGGTTGGTCAGATGCGCGTGCCGTTGGGCGTGATCGGCATCATCTACGAGTCGCGGCCGAATGTGACCATTGATGCGGCGGCGCTGTGTCTCAAGTCCGGCAACGCGACCATTCTGCGCGGCGGCTCGGAAGCGCTCGAATGCAACACGGCGCTGGCGAAGCTGATCGGCGAAGGGCTCGAAAAAGCGGGCTTGCCGCAGGACGCGGTGCAGGTCGTCGCGACGTCCGATCGCGCGGCAGTCGGCAAACTCATCACGATGACCCAATACGTCGACGTGATCGTGCCGCGCGGCGGCAAGAGCCTGATCGCGCGCCTGATGGAAGAAGCGCGCGTGCCGATGATCAAGCACCTCGATGGCATTTGTCACGTGTATGTCGACGATCGCGCGGACATCGCGAAGGCACTGACCGTGTGCGACAACGCGAAGACGCATCGCTACGGCACGTGCAACACGATGGAAACGCTGCTGGTCGCGCGCGGCATCGCGGCGGAAGTGCTGCCGGCGCTCGGCAAGCTGTATCGCGGCAAGGACGTGGAACTGCGCGTCGATCCCGCGGCGCGCAAGGTGCTGGAAGCGGCGGGTGTCGCTCCGCTCGTCGATGCAACGGAAGAAGACTGGCGCACCGAATATCTCGCGCCCGTGCTGGCGATCAAGCTCGTGGATGGCGTCGACGAAGCGATCGAGCACATCAACGAATACGGCTCGCACCACACGGACGCGATCGTCACCGAAGACCACGACCGCGCGATGCGCTTCCTGCGCGAAGTGGATTCGGCGAGCGTGATGGTCAACGCATCGACGCGCTTTGCCGACGGTTTCGAGTTTGGTCTCGGCGCGGAGATCGGCATCTCGAACGACAAGTTGCATGCCCGCGGGCCGGTCGGGCTGGAAGGGTTGACGTCGATGAAGTACGTCGTGCTGGGGCACGGCGAAGGCCGTCAATAATTTCGAACACCGAAACAAATACAAGGATTGATGCCGATGTTGTGGATCAAGACGTTTCACATCGTTCTGGTGGCTTCATGGTTCGCGGGGCTTTTTTATCTGCCGCGAATCTACGTGAATCTCGCGATGGAGACCGATCCGAACGCGGTGAAGCGTCTGCTGATCATGGCGCGCAAACTGTTTCGCTTCATGACTTTCATTGCGGTGCCGGCGCTGGCGTGCGGGCTGTGGCTGTGGCTTTACGTCGGCATTGGCAGTGGACAGGGCTGGATTCACGCGAAGGTCGGCGTGGTGGTGCTGCTGATCATCTATCACGCATACTGCGGCGTGCTGCTGCGGACGTTCGAGCGCGGTGAGAACAGGCGCTCGCACAAGTGGTATCGGATGTTCAATGAACTTCCCGTGCTGGGGATGCTGGCGGCGGTGGCGCTCGTCGTGATCAAGCCTTTCTGACGCAAGCATTACGCCGTGCGTATTCATGCGAAGTCGAACCGTTGTCAGTTGTAGTTCATGCTGAACGTTGCCGCGCCCTTTACCGCACCGGGATCGAGCGTCTGGTCTGTCTGAATGTATCGAATCTGTAGCGGTATCGCTGTCAATCCTGAGAGCGTCCCTACCGACGTCTGATTGGTTTGCGCTGTACTGCTGTTTGTGAATACATAGTTGGCTGGCCCAAACGGCGATTGCATTCAGACGTACTATCCGCGGAACTCAACCGACGTACGCGAGCCCTTAGTTTGACAAGGGCAACACCGTACGGCCTTTTCGGACCCCGTTGCCTTTATAAAACGGAGCCTTGAGCTTTTGCATGCAGTGAAAGCACAGGTGGTTCGCATCTGAGCGCGACATCAAAAGAGCGCTTCTGCCGCGAGGGCACGTCGACCGGTCCGCGGCGCTGTGCCTTAAATCCGGTAATGCGACGTTTTTGCGTGGCGGATCGGTCGGAAGCGCTCGAATGCAACTCGGCGCTGACCAGGCTGATTGGCGAACGGCTCGAAAAAACTGGCTTGCCGCAGGAAGCGGTGCAAGTGGTCGAGAAGGATTGATGCCGATGTTGCGAATGAAGACGTTTCACATCGTTCTGGTGGCTGCGTGGTTCGCGGGGCTTTTTTGTCTGGCGCGAATCTACGTGATCTCGCGATGGAGATCGTGCCGAACGCGGTGAAGCGTCTGCTGATCATGGCGCGCAAGCTGTTTCGCTTCATAACGGTCATTGCGGCGCTGACGTGCGGGTTGTGGCTGTGGCTTTACGTCGGCATTGGCAGTGGGCACGGCTGGATTCGCGCGAAGTCCGGCGTGGTCGCGCTGCTGGTCATTTACCACGCGTACTGCGGCGTGCTGCTGCGGACGGTTGAGCGCGGTGAGAAAGGCGCTCGCAAAAGTGGTTTCGGATGTTCAACGAACTCCTCGTGCTGGGGATGCTGACGGCTGTGGCGTTGGTGTTGCTGAAGCCGTTCTGAGATGGATTAAAGCAGTTGGGTAGTGCGGGCTTGATGCTTTTCAACGTAAGGGCGATTTGTCGACATCGACAAATCGCCCTTTTTCATTCGCGTCTCACCGTCCGCTTTTCCGCGAGAAAAGCGTCCTTTCGACTGTCGCCTGCGAGCGTGGGCCGACGCGATCCCCACGCGGGAGGGCAGTTGGCTCTGCACTGACGCAATGTGTCGACGGCGGATGTGCATAACAAAGAGGCGCAAACGCGCCTCGTCGCTTCAAGAGGGGCATGTTCGGGGGAGCCGCCGCATGCATGACTTGATAAGGCATTCAGTCTAAATCGAAGTGGTTCGTCAATTCTCTAACGTTTGAACGCGTTGCTTACCCATTTGAGTCCGCACGCTGCGTCGCTGGAAATCCCGCTGCGGTCGAAAATATCGCGTGCAATGCGGAGTGGATCGACCTTATTCCGATGATTGCGCGCATTTCCCCATATTCCGGAGTCGACGGCTTTAATCGAAGAATTGAAAGACTCTATTCAAGAAAATTAAAAAATAGGACAAGTCTTAATTAATCTGATTTTCCGCCTTCTTCAGCCGGCTATCCCGGCTCGATCTCGGAAGCAGTCTGCGGACGTGCCGCAGATACGTCTTTTACCGACCATTCATCTTGCAGACCGGGGTTTCTCTTGAGAGAGCCTGATTTAGTCTCGGGCATTTACCGTGTGGCTCGCGTCGTTTAGGAAGTGTCCTATTCAATGCCAATTTCGCGATCTCTATATTTTCGACATTGCTGCAACTTTTATTGAGATGGTCGGAGAAATTCAGCATTTGGCCTCCTCATTTTCGCTGCTCGCTGACGTCGAACTGACTTCATTAAAGCGATAGCGCAACGCTGAACAATGTCATTGCAATTTGAATAGGCGAGATTGTGAATAAGTCATACAAAACAGTATGGAATGAAAGCACCGGTACCTACGTCGCGGCACCGGAAGTCGCGAAGAGCCGTGGGAAAAAGAGTCGTTCGACGAAAGCGCTCGCGGCAGCCATCGTTGCCGCTGGAACGGGCGCCGTCACATCAATGAGTGCGCACGCGGGAGCGCTTGATGGAGGTACGGTTGTAGGGGCTTCCCAAAGTGTCGCAATCGGCAATGGCTCATATGCGAGCAGTGGGACCGATGGCAGTGGTGGGTACCTTGGTAGTAACACCGCGTCCGTCGCAATCGGATACCTCGCTACCGCGTCGAATCAACGTTCTACAGCGGTCGGCACCCTGGCACAGGCGACTGGAATTAACGATACCGTTTTCGGCTTCGGCGCCTCCGCCGGCGGAAACGACAATACGCTCATCGGCGCGCACGCAAAAAGCACTGTCACATGGGGAACGGCTGTCGGATCGGACTCTCAGGTCGCTTATTTCGGTGCCGCGCTTGGTGTCAGTTCGGTTGCGTCGGGTGACTTTTCTGCGGCAGTGGGCGCTGCTGCGAACGCGACTGGCGCCTCGTCTTCGGCGTTAGGTTACGGATCAAGTGCGGTTACCTCGAATTCGGTTGCGCTGGGTGCAGGGTCTGTAGCGAAGTCGGGGACGCTGTTTTTAGGGGGGTTCCAGCCAGTTGGCGGCACGGCGATCTCGGCGGCGACGGCAGCGGGTGAAGTGTCGGTGGGCGCGGCAGGCGCAGAGCGCCGCATCACGAACGTGGCAGCGGGCCTCACAGCGACGGACGCGGTGAACGTGAGCCAGCTGATGTCGGAAGATGCGAAGGTCAACAACATTTCGATCAACCTGAGCAGCCTGTCGAACACCGTGAACAACATCAACACGGGGACGGGTGGTGGCATCAAGTACTTCCACGCGAACTCGATGCTGGCGGACTCGGTAGCAGCGGGCACTGACTCGGTGGCGATCGGTGGTGCGGCGAGCGCAGCAACGGCGAACTCGGTAGCACTGGGCGCGAACTCGGTGGCGAACTCGGGGACGCTGTTTTTAGGGGGGTTCCAGCCAGTTGGCGGCACGGCGATCTCGGCGGCGACGGCAGCGGGTGAAGTGTCGGTGGGCGCGGCAGGCGCAGAGCGCCGCATCACGAACGTGGCAGCGGGCCGCACAGCGACGGACGCGGTGAACGTGAGCCAGCTGATGTCGGAAGATGCGAAGGTCAACAACATTTCGAACAACCTGAGCAGCCTGTCGAACACCGTGAACAACATCAACACGGGGACGGCGCTGACGATGATCCCCGACGTCGATCAGGGCAAGACGATCGCGGTCGGTGTCGGTGCCGGTTCGTACCACGGCTATCAGGCCACTGCGCTGGGTGCTTCGGCACGCATCACGCAGAACATCAAGGTCAAGCTCGGTGCCGGTATCAGCGGCCAGGGCACGACGGTCGGTGTCGGCGCTTCGTACCAGTGGTAATCGGGAAGTAAGTGCAAGGGCGGTGCAGTAACGGCCGCCTGAGCGCAGTCTTCACCAGCAGTACGCTTCAAAACGAAACGGGCTCCTTCAGGAGCCCGTTTTGCATTTGTACGTCCGCTTCGCGTTCGTCGCGTTTCGGCTGTTGCATGCATGCCGTGGCTGCTGGATCGCGATAGCGGGATCATCAATGCAGCAGCGCTGCATGCTCCCATCAACGCCGCCGGTCTACTCCTGCGGCCCGATCCGCCGCCTCGCAATCAGATCCTTCGCACCAGCCAGTTTTTCCGCCAGCTCCGGCCCGCGCTGCAACGCCACGCCGACAGCCAGAATGTCACCGATCGCGAGGTGCGACGTGCGCGACGTCATCGGAGAAAAGATGTCGGTGTCTTCGTCTACGTTCGCAAACAGCCCGATCGACGCGAGCCGCGCAAGCGGCGAATTTCCATGTGTCAAGGCAATCACCTTCGCGCCCGCGGCGAGCGCGGATTTCGCCGCGTCGATGATGTCGCGCGTGCGGCCCGTATTCGAGATCGCGACGACGACATCGCCTTCGCCCAGCAACGCCGCCGACATCAGAAACGTATGTGGGTCCGAGTACGCGACGCTCGGCATGCCGAGCCGGAAGAATTTGTGCTGCATGTCGAGCGCGGCAATGCCCGAGCCGCCCGCGCCGTAGAACTCGATGCGCTTTGCGTGCGCGAGCAGTTCGATCGCCGCCGCGACGCTGTCGGTCGACAGATTGTTGCGCACCTGGATCAACGCGCCGATGGTCCGGTCGAGCACCTTCGCCGCTACGCCGGGTGTCGGCTCGTCGGGGCGCACGTCGCGATACACGGCGGGCACTTCCGTTGCTATCCCTTGCGCAAGGCGGATCTTGAACTCGCGGAAGCCGGAGAAGCCGAGCGCGTGACAGAAGCGCGCGATGGTCGGCTGGCTCACGCCCGCGCGCGCCGCGACCTCGGTCATCGACAGGTCGAGTACTTCGCGCGGCGCTTCGATCACGTAGTCGGCGAGCTTGCGCTCGGAAGGGCGCATCTGGTCGCGCATCGCTTCCACCTGGGACAGCATCATCGGGAATCTCGCACTATGCTGAAGAATGCGTGGACTATAGCTGATAGATGAACCAAGTACAAAAACTACAAGAACGCCGTAGGTAATTACCCTTATGTGTTGGTGGATATCCCTGAAAGCGCCAATGCATAAAGGTTAGAGGCGGATTTACCGCAAACGCCGATTCAGCAACTGCCACATTGTGTGCGTGTAGTTTTTCTACTAATATCCCGGTTGTCGGCTTTCCAGGCCGTTTCCCGCGATACCAATCTGGCGTACAGCGCTCAAGCCAAGGCGCGCAGGCCAGCGACGAAGGAGCATCGATGGTTTCCCCGCATTCGCAACTGATGAAAGTCACGAAGCGCGTGATCGAGCGCAGCAAGCCGACGCGCCACGCGTACCTGTCACGCATCGACCAGGCGCAGGGTAAATTCCCGGCGCGCGGCGCGTTGTCCTGCGCGAACCTCGCGCACGGCTTCGCCGGCATGGAGGGCAACGACAAGCTCGTCATCAAGCAGATCCGGCAGCCGAACATCGGCATCGTCTCGTCGTACAACGAGATGCTCTCGGCGCATGCGCCGTACAAGGATTTCCCCGACATCATCAAGGCCGCCGCGCGTGAAAACGGCGGCGTCGCGCAATTCGCGGGCGGCGTCCCGGCGATGTGCGACGGCATCACGCAAGGCAACGCGGGCATGGAGCTGTCGCTGTTCTCGCGCGAAGTGATCGCGATGAGCACAGCGGTTGCACTCACGCACAACATGTTCGACGCGGCACTGTGCCTCGGCGTGTGCGACAAGATCGTGCCGGGCCTGTTGATCGGTGCGCTGCAATTCGGCCATCTGCCGACCATCTTCGTGCCTGCCGGCCCGATGACGAGCGGCCTTTCGAACGACGACAAGGCCAAAGTGCGCCAGGAATTCGCGACGGGCAAATGCGGCCGCAACGAGCTGCTCGAATCCGAGGCCGCCGCGTATCACAGCCACGGCACCTGCACGTTCTACGGCACGGCCAACAGCAATCAGATGCTGATGGAAATCATGGGCCTGCATCTGCCGGGCTCGGCGTTCGTCCATCCGCATACGCCGCTGCGCGACGCGCTGACCGCGCAGGCCGCGCGACGCGTGCTCGACCTGACGGTGGATCGCGGCCACTACATGCCGATCGGTCACGTGATCGACGAGAAGGCGATCATCAACGGCATCGTCGGTTTGCTCGCGACGGGCGGCTCGACCAATCACACGCTGCACCTCGTCGCGATTGCGCGCGCGGCGGGCATCATCATCGACTGGGACGACTTCGACACGCTGTCGGCAACGGTGCCGCTGCTCGCGAAGGTCTATCCGAACGGCAAGGCCGACGTGAACCACTTCCACGCGGCGGGCGGCATGGCGTTTCTGATCCGCAATCTGCTCGAAGGCGGCCTGCTGCATGACGACGTGAACACGGTCGTCGGCAAAGGCCTTTCGCGCTACGCGGAAGAGCCGAAACTGCTCGACGGCAAGCTGACGTGGGTGCCGGCCGCCGCTGAAAGCCACGACACGGCTGTGCTGCGTGCCATCGGCGATCCGTTCCAGCCGGACGGCGGCTTGCGTCTGATGCAAGGCAAGCTCGGCCGCGGTGTGATCAAGATTTCGGCCGTTGCGAAGCAGCATCGGACAGTGAAGGCGCCCGCCATCGTGTTCGATTCGCAGGAAGCCGTGCAGGAAGCCTTCGATAACGGCGAGCTGAAGCGCGACTTCATCGCTGTCGTGCGCTTCCAGGGCGCGCGGGCAAACGGCATGCCCGAGCTGCATCGTTTGACGCCGCTGCTCGGCGTGTTGCAGGATCAGGGTTTCCATGTCGCACTCGTCACGGACGGCCGCATGTCGGGTGCATCGGGCAAGGTGCCCGCCGTGATTCACGTATCGCCCGAAGCGCTGCTGCAAGGGCCGCTCGGCAAGGTGCGAACGGGCGACACGCTCGTGATCGACGCCGAAGCGGGCGTGCTCGACATCGAAATCGACGACGCAGAATGGGCCGCACGTCCGATTGCCGTGTCGCAGCATCAGGCGGAAAACGAAGTGGGCTTTGGCCGTGAGCTGTTCGGTGTGTTCCGTGCGGCGGCGGCGCCGGCTGAGCTGGGCGCGTCGGTGTTCGGGCCGCTCGTCGGCGAAGCGCCGCACGCAACTGGAACGGCAAACGCCGTGGCGAGCGAAGCCAGCCACGCAATGCAGAAATAAAGCGAAAAGGAGTCTGAAGATGACGTCGAAAACAGTCAGCGAAATCGTGCGCCTGGGTCCCGTGATCCCGGTCCTCGCATTCGATACCGTCGAACAGGGCGAACACGTTTCGCGCGCGCTGCACGCAGGCGGCGTGAAGGTGCTGGAAATCACGCTGCGCACGCCCGCTGGCATCGGGGCGATCGAGCGCGCGAGCCAGCTTGCCGAAGACATCGTCGTTGGCGTCGGCACGATCACGAGGCCCGAACATTGCGCGCAGGCGAAAAAGGCGGGCGCGCAGTTCGGCGTGTCGCCGGGACTCACGAAAGACATGCACAAGGCCGCTCAGGACGCCGGTTTGCCGCTTTTGCCCGGCGTCATGACGCCGAGCGACATCATCGTCGCACTTGAACTCGGCTATGAAATCGTCAAGTTCTTCCCGGCGCAACAGGCGGGCGGCGTACCGATGCTGCAAGCCTTCCACGGCCCGTTCCCGACGTTGAAGTTCTGCCCGACGGGCGGCATCACGGCGGAAACCGCGCCGAACTTCCTCGCGCTGCCGAACGTAGTGTGCGTGGGCGGTTCGTGGCTGACGCCGAAGGCGGCGCTCGCTGCGCAGAACTGGGACGAAGTCACGCGTCTCGCGCGCGCTGCGAGCGAACTGGCAGCACCTGCACACTGATGCGCAGCATAGTGTTTTGAACAAGCGTGTAACTGGCTGCTGTAACGAGCCTCGCCGCTTCAGCCCCTGACGGGCTGCAGCGGCGAGGTTTTTTTTGATTTTGCGCGGGTTTATTCCACGCGCCACCGACGTCAACAAACAGTAAAATTCAGCGTCCGCGAAAGTGCTCGCTCAGAAGGCACTTTCTGCATCCGGAAGCGGGCGAGGTGCAGCAGCACTTTGCAATTCAAACCAACAAAGCAAAGGAGGAGCTTCATGGAAGCTGTCCACGGCAGCATGCTGCTGATCTACGCCGTGATCGCCATTGCGGTGCTGATCCTGATGATCACGCGCTTCAAGGTGTATCCGTTCCTCGTCCTCATCATCGTGTCGTTGCTGCTGGGTCTTGCCGTCGGCATGCCGGCGGGCACGATCGTGAAGTCGTTCGAAACGGGCAACGGCAACACGCTGGGTCACATCGCGATCGTCGTTGGTCTCGGCACGATGCTCGGCAAGATGATGGCCGAATCGGGCGGTGCCGAGCGCATCGCCACCACGCTAATCAACTGGTTCGGTGAAAAGAACATTCACTGGGCGATGATGTTCGTTGCGATCATCGTCGGCTTGCCTGTGTTCTTCGAAGTCGGCTTCGTGCTGCTGATTCCCATCGCGTTCAACGTCGCGAAGCGCACGGGCAAATCGCTGCTGCTGATCGGCCTGCCGATGGTCGCGGGTCTGTCCGTCGTGCACGGCCTGATTCCGCCGCACCCGGCTGCGCTGCTCGCGGTGCAGGCGTATCACGCGGACATCGGCCGTACGATCGCGTACGGGCTGCTCGTCGGCGTGCCGACGGCGATTGTCGCTGGTCCGTTGTTCGCGCTGCTGATCCACCGTCATATCAAGCTTGCGGAAAACAATCCGCTCGCCGCGCAGTTCGTCGATACCGAACATCAGACGGGCTCGCGCGAGCTGCCGGGTTTTGGTATCACGCTGTTCACGATTCTTCTGCCGGTGATCCTGATGCTGATCGGCAGTTGGGCCGATCTCGTGTTTGCGCCGAAGACGACGCCGAACGATCTGCTGAAGTTCATCGGCACGTCTGACGTTGCGCTGCTGATTGCCGTCCTCGTCAGCTTCTGGACGTTTGGCGCGAGCCGCGGCTTCAACCGCGAGCAGATCCAGAAGTTCTGCGGCGAATGTCTTGCGCCGATCGCGGGCATTACGCTGATCGTCGGCGCGGGCGGTGGTTTTGGTCGCGTGCTGATGGATAGCGGCATCTCGAAGCAGATTGTCGAAACGGCGACGTCTGCGCATTTGTCGCCGTTGCTGCTTGGCTGGTTCGTCGCCGCGCTGATCCGTCTCGCGACGGGTTCGGCGACGGTTGCGATGACGACGGCGTGCGGCATCGTCGCGCCGATCGCGCAGGCGAGCGGCGTGCAGGTGAAGCCGGAACTGCTGGTGCTTGCGACGGGTTCGGGCTCGCTGATTTTCTCGCACGTCAACGACGGCGGTTTTTGGCTGATCAAGGAGTATTTCGGAATGACGGTGGGGCAGACGTTCAAGACGTGGTCGCTCTGCGAAACCATCATTTCGCTGATGGGCTTGGGTTTGACCTTCGCGTTGGCGGCGGTCCTGTAAGGAGTTTCAGATGATTTTGATCGCGATGGGCGTGTCGGGCGCCGGCAAGACCCGTATTGGCGAAATGCTGGCGGAGCGGCTGAAGTGCAGCTTCACGGATGGCGACGCGTTTCATAGCGCTGCCAACAAGGAGAAGATGCACAACGGCATTCCGCTGACGGATGAAGATCGCTGGCCGTGGCTCAGGACGATTCGCGCGGCGATCGAGGAGAAGCAGGCGGCGCATGAGGATGCGGTTTTTACTTGTTCTTCGCTGAAGCGTTCTTATCGCGATGTTTTGCGCGCGGGCGATAAGGATGTTTGCTTTGTCTATCTCAAGGGCTCGCGGGAAGTGCTGCAGGAGCGTTTGCAGACGCGTACTGGGCATTTCTTTGATCCTTCGTTGCTGCAGAGCCAGCTCGATACGCTGGAAGAGCCCGGGGATGATGAGGCTATTACTGTGAGTATTGAACTGACGCCCGAGCAGATTGTTGAGGAGACGCTCAGTAAGTTGCGCGCCAGGTAGGGTTTGGAGTAGCGGTTGATTGATGGCCCGGTGGCGGTGGTTGGATTCGCTGCCCGGGCCGTTTTTGTTTGTGGTGGTGGGGAGGGCGTGGCGCAGGTTTTGGTTCTGGTTTGCTCGTGTTTTCGCTGGCATCCGCGATGCGTTACCTCGCTTCACGCGTCGCCCCTGTGCGGGGCGGCACCTACTTTTCTTTGCCGCCGCAAAGAAAAGTAGGCAAAAGAAAGCGGCTCACACCGCCAGCCCTTGTTCTTGTCCACGGGCCCCCAACGTCCCCATCCTTCACACGGCAACGCCCTGGTTCGTGTGCGTTGCCAACGCGCTGAATGAGCGCCTCACCCACTTCAAACACCCGTACATGAGCCAGCGGCAGCGAATGGTATGTGCCGCCCAGGTGGCAAACTGTGTGTAGGTTGTCGCGTCGTATAGCGTGGCGCTCGTACCGCGTGGGACGCGTGCGCTATCGGTCTGGAGTGAAGCGTGTGGAGCACCGAGGGCCGACACACAGTTTGCCACCTTGGCGGCGGCGGACTGTCTGGCGCGGCATGCTCAAACACGGGTGTGTGAAGCGGGTGAGGCGCTCATTCAGAGCGCTGGCAACGAGCACGGGCCACGCGGTTGCCGTGTGAAGCGTAAGAACCTTTGGGGGCCCTCAGGCAAGAAGAAATGTTGGCGGTGTGAGCCGCTTTCTTTTGCCTACTTTTCTTTGCGGCGGCAAAGAAAAGTAGGTGCCGCCCCGCACAGGGGCGACGCGTGAAGCACGCTAACGAATCGCGGATGCCAGCGCAAGCGCAAGCGCAAGCGCAAAGCAAAGCAAACCAAATTGAAAGCCTGCGAACAGCAAAACCAAACGCCGCCGCAGGCAATAAACCGTTACTTGATCCGCTTGGCCAACTCAGCAGCCTTACCGACATAAGACCCAGGCGTCATGGCAAGCAGACGCTCCTTAGCATCGGCGGGAATGGCAAGACCATTAATAAAAGTCTGCAACGCATCCCGCGTGATGCCCTTCCCCCGCGTCAACTCCTTCAACTGCTCATACGGATTCTCGATACCATACCGACGCATAACAGTCTGCACAGGCTCAGCCAGCACTTCCCAGGTCGCATCGAGATCATCGTTCAGCCGCTGCGGATTCACCTCAAGCTTATCCAAGCCACGATTAAGCGCGTCATAAGCCAGCAACGCATACCCAAACGCAACACCAATATTGCGCAACACCGTCGAATCGGTCAGATCCCGCTGCCAACGCGAAACCGGCAGCTTATCTGCCAGATGCCGCAGCGTGGCATTCGCCAGCCCGAGGTTCCCTTCCGAGTTTTCGAAATCGATCGGATTGACCTTGTGCGGCATCGTCGACGAGCCGATTTCACCCGCCTTCGTCCGCTGCTTGAAATAGCCAAGCGAGATATAACCCCACACATCGCGGTCGAGGTCGAGCAAGATCGTGTTCGCGCGCGCGACGGCATCGAACAGTTCAGCCATGTAATCGTGCGGCTCGATCTGGATCGTGTACGGGTTGAACGTCAGGTTCAGACGCTGTTCGACGACTTCCTTCGAAAACGCTTCCCAGTCGAACTCCGGATACGCGGACAGATGCGCATTGAAGTTGCCGACCGCGCCGTTCATCTTGCCGAGCAGTTCGACCTTCGCGATCCGGTCGATCGCACGCGACAGACGCGCGGCAACGTTCGCCATTTCCTTGCCGAGCGTGGTCGGGCTGGCGGGCTGGCCGTGCGTGCGCGAGAGCATCGGCTGATCGGCCTGCGCATGCGCCAGCGCGACGAGGCGTTGATGCACGGCGCGCAGCGCCGGCAGGATCACGTGTTCGCGCGCGCCGGCGAGCATCAGGCCGTGCGACGTGTTGTTGATGTCTTCCGACGTGCACGCGAAGTGGATGAACTCGCTCGCGCGTTCCAGTTCCGGCTGACCCTTCACCGATTCCTTCAGCCAGTACTCGACAGCCTTCACGTCGTGATTCGTCACGCGCTCGATGTCCTTGATGCGCGCGGCGTCATGCGCGGTGAAGCGTTCGACGAGTTGCAGCAGGAATTGCTCCGACGCTTCCGAGAAGCGCGGCACTTCCGCGAAACCGGCGTGCGACAACGCGATCAGCCAGTGAATTTCCACCTTCACGCGATGGCGCATGAACGCGGCTTCCGAAAGCCAGTCGCGCAGGGCTTCGGTTTTCGATGCGTAACGGCCGTCGAGCGGGGACAGGGCGGTCAGCGCGAAGAGAGTGTCGGGGCGGGTGTCGGACATGATGGGAGGGGCAGAAACCGTGAAGAGTCGGTGACAGATACAAGCGGGGAGAACCGCGAATTTTACCACTTTAGGACATCAGCCCCGGCGCACGGCCCGGCGCCGCTAGAATGCAGGCTTTCCGTTACTGGTGGAGCGCTGGTCCGTATGGAACTGAAATGGCTCGAAGACTTCGTGTCGCTGGCGGAAACGCGCAGTTTCAGCCGCTCGGCGGAATTGCGGCACGTCACGCAGCCCGCGTTTTCGCGGCGCATCCAGGCGCTCGAAGCGTGGCTCGGCACGGAATTGATCGACCGTTCGGTTTACCCGACGCGCCTCACGGCAGCGGGCCAGGTCTTCTACGAGCAGGCGCTCGCGATGCTGTCGCAGTTCCACGAGGCGCGCACGCTGTTGCGCGGCCATACGGCGACGCCCGCCGCGACGATCGAATTCGCGGTGCCGCATACGCTGTCGCTCACGTACTTCCCGCGCTGGCTGCAGCGCATCGAGGCGCAGCTCGGCCCGATCCATACGCGGCTGCGCGCGCTGAACGTGCACGACGCGGTGTTGTCGCTGGTCGAAGGCGGCTGCGATCTGGTGATGGGCTATCACCATCCGAGCCACCCGGTCGCGCTCGATCCCGCGCGCTACGACATGCTGACGCTCGGCATCGAAGCGATCAGCCCGTTTTCCGCGCCCGGCAAGGGCGGCCGACCGCGCTACACGTTGCCCGGCACGTCGGACGCGCCAACACCCTATCTCTCGTACACGCCGAATGCCTATCTGGGGCGCATGACAGAGGTGATCTTTGCGACGGCGCCCGGCCGCCTCTACCTCGATCGCGTGTATGAAACGGACATGGCCGAAGGACTGAAGGCGATGGCGCTCGCCGGACACGGCGTCGCGTTCCTGCCGCACAGCGCCGTCGAAGACGCCGTCGCCGATGGCCGTCTGATCCGGCTCGACCGCGCGTCGCGCGGCGTCGCGCAAGGTCAGCTCACCCTGACGATGGAAATCCGCCTCTACCGCGACAAACTCGCCGCGCAGACCGACGACGCGCGCCAGCAACTCGTGCGCGCGTTGTGGGACGTCGTGAGTACGGAACTCGCGCAAGCGTCGAAGTAGTCGCCGGCAAACAAGAGTGCATTGCAGGACGCGCAAATAACGGCTTTGCGACACGCATTTGCGCTTTCCCCAGCGTTATGCAAGAAAAACATAATGGGATGACCAAACGGCATTGGACCCCTTCAGCGCTTTTTTTCGACAATGGCGTCACCCGATAAAAACGCTGGAGCGTTCATGTCTACCGCGGCAAATCTGCAGTCCATCCCGTCCTACCTTCATGCCGACG